>JAUVXW010000008.1 GCA_030603385.1 Promethearchaeota archaeon
GCCGTTATTTTTGGGACAGATAAAAGAGCATCGATGGGTTATTTTGTTGCAAGCAAAACTTCGGAAAAAGTTTATAAAATTCAAGATCATCTATGGATGACCACCGCAGGTGGTGTAGCGGATGCTCAATATCTTGTAGATGTGTTACGTGCAGAAACTACGATATACCAGTTAAAACATAATGATAATCCAATAGGAATAAAAATTGCTGGAAAAATGTTATCGAATATACTGTATTCTAATAAGATGTTTCCTTTTCAAGTAGGACTAATGTTAGGTGGGGTAACCGAAGAAGAAGGTCCAACTATTCTAAATATCGGGGCTTACGGTTCCATATTAAATGAAAAATTCTGTGCAGTTGGAAGTGGACAAAATTTTTCCTATGGTGTTTTAGAAGCGAAGTATAAAGATAATTTATCTGTAGAAGAGGCTAAAGAAATCATTAAAAAGGCTGTAACCAGCAGTATTATTCGAGATATGGCTTCTGGAAACGGTATAGATATTGTAGTTATTAAAAAAGAAGGTCTAACCGAGCGTGAATTTATCCCAATATAATTCTATTTGAAAATATTAAATCTAAATGAAATCATTCTCCTCTTATTTAAATTTTATGTTCTCTATTTCTTTTTTAATAAAATTTAAAAGAGAAAATTAAGAAATAGAATTATACTAGATAAACTTTATAAAAATTACATACGTTTAATAAAGTAATTATTTTATCATAACATAGAAAAACCTCGCTTAGTTCCAGTATTATTACAATGTCATTCCGTATAATAGTAGATTTATCTCATAAGGAGAAAATTGAAGAATTTCCCGAATTTTCCTTAGGAGAGGACGCTTATGAAATAGATTATATTGATAGGAATGAAGGTCCTATTGAGTTCGTAAATCTTGAAGATTTTGATATTTTATTTATTGGAAACATTCAACATACAATAGATGGAAAGGATGACAAATTTACTCAGGACGAATTGAAAGCAATAAAAAAATTTGTTGGAGAAGGGGGAAGCATCTTTTTAACAAGTGGAGATGGAGGGGATAAAGATATACCCATGAAAAAAGGTTCTATTAGAGTCTTGTATAAAATTACAGGTGTTCGTAGATTTTGGAATGGGTTGATCCAAGAATCATCATCCAATTTTATGGTTAAAAAGAAAAACGTCTTAGTTACTGAACTATTTAAACATCCAATAACTGAGGGGATTTCAGAGTTAATATTACCAAACAGTACTTTTCTTACTATTTCAGAAGAAGATGTTGATGATATAATCTTAACTTCTGAAAAAGCTGAATTTAAATATTACATGGATGAGGATTTAGGAACAATTGGACCGGTACCGATTTGTGCGGTTTCCCGTTTTTATGAGGGTAGATGTGTAACTATTGGCTCTTCTGATTGGATAACTGAAGATAGTGATTTTGGGCTTGATGCTGGTGATAATTTAAAATTTTTATCTAATATTATTGAATGGTTATCTTTTGAAAGATAGCTAACAAAGGTTATTTTCTTATATTATGGTTTTTAGAATCCTTCAACCAGATACTAATTCTATTTGGCAAAACGATGAAGTCCTAAAGCGTTTCCCAAGATATAAAGGAATTATTGATGGGACACAAATCGCAAGATATATAATCGCTAAAACTATCGACTGTGATTATAATTCAAGTGATACTATTGAGAATCTTGAAATCCTCCAAAAGGAAAAATCACTGGAATTCAAGGATATTTTAAAGAAAGATATCGAAGAAATTAAGCATCGTAAATTTTCTTCTAATTCTTATATCCATTTGGTAGAAACCCTAGCTAATAAATACCTTGAAAAATGTATCTTCTGTGAGCGCCAATGTGAAGTTAATAGGGTTGATGGACAAAAGGGTTATTGTTTAATTTCTAAGGATTCATATATTTCTTCGGCATTCCTACATATGGGAGAGGAAGCACCTCTTGTCCCAAGTGGGACAATCTTCTTTCAAGGTTGTAATTTCGGGTGCGTTTTCTGTCAAAATTACGATATCTCACAATCATGGAAAGAAAAGAGAGAGTTAGAGGATATCGCAAAAAAAGTAGACGTTAAAATCTTATCTTCCATTGCAGAAAAACTAGCTGAACGTGGAGCACTCAACATCAACTATGTCGGAGGAGATCCAATTCCAAATATTCATACAATAATTGGTAGTTTAAATTTTCAAACTACTAACATAACACAACTATGGAATTCAAATTTCTATTTAACGGATAAGGCTTTATCTCTAATTATTGATTTAATGGATTTTTGGCTTCCAGATTTTAAATATGGAAACAATACCTGTGGTAAAAAGTATTCTGGCATCGAAAATTATTTTGATTTTGTATCACGGAATCATAAACGGGTGCATGACGAAGGTAGCGGTGAAATTATAATACGTCATCTTGTTATGCCCGGACACATTAATTGTTGCTCTAAACCGATTTTGGATTATGTAGCTAAAGAATTATCAAATGCAGTTGTAAACATCATGGGACAATATAGACCTCAATATCATAGTTTCAATTACCCAGAAATAAATAGAAAACCGACATCTCAAGAAATGCATGAGGTAAAAAATTATGCAAGCCGTTTGGGAATTCTATATAAACCAGTATCATAATGACATTTTAAAATTAGAAAAATCTAAAAGTAATTGTATATTTGAAAACCTAACTCTTTATTCTATATCTATTAAATTTTAATTGAATGGGTTAACTATGAGTCTTAATTTAAGTGACGTAAAAGGTGTAGGTAAGAAAGAAGATACGCTAAAAGAAGCTGGAATAGATTCTGTTGAAAAATTAGCAAGCTCTAAATTAGAAGATTTAACTGAGTTAAAAGGAATTGGGAAAGCAACTGCTGAAAAAATAGTTGAAAACGCTAGAAGTTTATTAAATGAATCTACTAAAGATGATTCAGCCGAACAAATACAGGAAGACGCTATAGAGAAAAAAGAAAAAGAAAAAGCACAAGAGGAACTTAAAAAACTAGAAGAAAGGAAAACAAAATTACAAGGAAAAAAAGTTGAAGAAGGAGATTTCGTTTTAATTAAAATAACTGGACGCACTCAAAAAGGTACTATTTTTAGGGTTTCTTCCGAAGAAGACGCTAAAAAAGCAGGGATATATGATGAGAATAAAGCCAGACAAGGGATGTACAATCCTGAATTTGTAATTATGGGTAAACCAGGATTCTTAAACGAAGGACTTACTGAAACTATTAAAGAAATGAATTTTTTTGAGAAAAAATCAGTAAGAATTCCTCCTACTAAAGCATATGGTAAAAGGGATCCTCAAAAAATAGAAAGAATAGGCATAGCAAAATTTAGAAGATTAAATGAGGGAAAAAATCCTGAACTTGGTAAAGAATTTGTTAAACAGTCTCAAGGACAAATGCAGAGAGGAACTGTAACAAATGTTATGCAAGGAAGAGTTATTGTAGATTATAACCATCCTTTAGCAGGACAGAGTATAGATTATAATTTAGAAATTGTAGATAAAATCGAAGATTTCAATAAAAAAATAGAATACTTTATGATTAACAAAGGAATTCCATCTGAGAATGTTTCTGATTTTCATGTTAGCTATATTCCCAAGAGTAAAACTCTTGAGATTAGTATTCCGAAGATGTTTCTATTTCAAAACTTAACATATGTTAAATTTGGGCTTGCAATGGACCTACAAACTCACATGGCTGAAGAAATTGACGACGTTAAATTTATTGAGGTTTATGAAAAGATACCTTTACCTACAACTCCATCTGAATCAGTAATGCAAAAAGTTGAAGATTTTAACAAAGAAGAAGATAAAGAGGAAGAAGGTTAGACTAATAAAAACCTCTATGTAACCTTAATTTTAGTTATGAGTTCGTCTTTTTTTATTTCCCGTTCTTTCTTATACTTAGATTTTATCTTATGATATTGAGCTCTTTTTCGCTGAAATTCTAATCTTCTTTTTAGAGATTTTCCTTTTTTTTTTAAGTACTCTTTTTTTGCTTTTTTGTATACTTTTTTAGCCTTTTTGTAATCTTTTTTCGTCCTTTTATATTTTTTATATTTTTGCCTTATCTCATATCGTAGATCTTTACTTATATCTCCTATTACTAATTCATTTAAAGTTTCCTTGAATCTTTCAAATGACTCAAACCTAATAACTATAATTCCTAATTCTCTAGCTGGAACTAAGTTTTGCATTTTATCATCAATAAAGACACATTTTTTTGGGGAGGTATCTAATTTTTTAATGACGTATTTATATTTTTCCATATCAGGTTTAATTAATCCAATTTCATTTGAAAGGAAAATGTTATCAAAAATATCATAAAATCCTTTTAACTTATTTGATTTAGCATGAATATCGTGAGTATTTGACATTAAACTAACTGTATATCCTGCCTGATGTAACCTCTCAATTATTTCTGCCATCTCTGAGGAGATATGAGTGACTTGTGAGTATAAATCAAACCATAGTTCTATATAGTACTCTGCATTTACTTTTTTAGGAGGTAAAGCACCATCGGTTTTTTGAAATGGATAATAATATTTATCAAATATTTTTTCTAAGAATTCTTTTGACGAGATTCTCCCAGAACTTAAACTGCGCTTAATTTTTCTAATATAGGAATTTTCTAATCGAGGAATGGTAATATTTAAATCTGCTTCAACCATATCAAGTAAATTTTTCAATACAAATGTTTTTTCAATTAGCACTCCTCCAAAATCAAATATAAAATGCTTTATTTTATATAATCTAACTTTCTGTTTTTCTCCGTAAATCTTAGATTTTTCAATCTCTTCTTGAGAACTCATATTTAATTTTAACTAATTATCTCCTATTATGATTTCTGGTTATCTCAACTTGATCTAATATTATATTGCAGACTTTTTCAACCGGGGAACCATCACACTTCCAATTAGAGAATTCAGGAAAAGAACCAGGATCTACTACATATAATTTATGACTGGAATCTTCTCTGACAATATCTAAATGTCCAAATAGAACATCTCCATTGAAATAAGTCTTCCATTTTTTAATTAGATTTTCAACATCATTAGGTGTATCAATTTTTTTCATATCAACATGTTCATGGGATAATGGAGGTTTAATCAAAGTACAGATATTATCACCTATGAAATAAGCATTATAATGAACACCTTTAATATATCTCTCTAAGTATAATATTCTATTATTGCTTATTTTTAGATCTTCATTTGATCTAATTATCTGAACCCCCCTACTCCCTGAACCCATAATTGGTTTTAAAATATAAGGATATTCACTTAATTCATTTTTTAATGTATCTACTGTGCCTAAATAGATCTCTGGAGTCAATATGCCTATTCTTTTCATTAAGAAATGCGATTGTATTCGATTTTTTTGTATAAAGGAAACATGGGGTTTTGGAATAACAGGAATATTATTGGCTTCCAAATAATAACCAGCATAAAGAAAAAAAAGGTTTTTTGACTTTAAAATGTAGAAATCATTATTTAAAAGATTTTCATTTATGATTAGATTTTCTAAAGTATAAAATGTAACTACAAATCCTTTATTCTCTAAATATTTCTTTAATTTGCCCGCAAACATTGTTGTTCTTTTTGATAAAATTCCAATCTTCATTTTTCTTACAATTATTATATTTTTGCTTGTTTTAATAAAAAATCTGCAACTATCTTATGCCCACCTTTAATGTAATTAAAATTTGGGCCACAGTTAATGTCTGTTAAAAAGAATTGTTCTTTCGATTTTAAAAAATCCAGTGATGTTAGTTTTAGATCCATTACTTCCATCGCTTTATAACAATATTCTTCTAATTCAGGATCCCTATCAATTTTTCTTCTTGATTCTATTTTATTAGGATTGATTAAAACAGGTATCTGTTTATAAAAATAAACATCTTCTCCAATTCCATAAATTTTATATTCCCATTTGCTTTTAATAAATTTTTGATAATAAAGATAATTATATTTTGGATCAACTTTATCAACTTCATTCAAGGCTCTCTCATCAGCTACTTTTAATCTTCCATTCTCTTTATGTACTATTGGTTTAAATTTCCAATTTTTCTGGTCAATAATATTTTTTATGATATAATCCTTGAATGGGGGAATACTTCCTTTAGGATTCAAAGAGAAATCTGGTATTGGAATGCCTGCTTTTCTTAAATATGTGCTATTCAAGAACCTGTTAATTGCTAACCATATTCCCTTATAGGAGTTTATTACAGGAATACTAGTAGTTTCCTCAATCAATTTTACTAATCCTAAAATTAACTCACCTTTTGCCTTAACGAAAAATAGATTTTCGTCAAACTCTATTTTAGAACTATCTAAGAGAAAAGTTTCTTCAGTATATATTTTTACATCTGCTTTACTATTTAAATACTTCAAGAATTCAGATACTTTATACGTTAAATGGTATTTATCAATAATTATTCCTATTTTTTTCAACAAATTTACCTTAAAGCTTTTCTTTAGAAAATGGTCTGTTCTTTAATAATTATAAAATAAAATAGTAATTTAAATCCAATTCATATAATGAATTTAATTATTTGTTAGTACCTTGAACGATCAATATATTTAAATACCATAATTTATTCATAAATTATCAAATAATAGGGTTTTTACTGTGTCAAATAAGTTTAATAGGATTTATATTGGCGCTATTTGTAATCGTGATCTTGATATTCTTCAAGAGATCAAGAAATTCTGTAGTAAAAACTATAACTTCTCTGTTATAAACCTTTTTAAAACCGGTTCTGATAATTTTAATGTTAAGTATTTTAAGAAAAAGATAAAGAAGTATCCTATTTCATTAATTATTTTAAAATTATTATCAGAAGATTCAAATCAAACAATTTATAATGCTATAAACCAATATGCTCCTGATATTCCTTTATTAAACAGTTTGAATTCAGTTAAAATTTGCGAAAGTAGAATTAACACTTTTGACTTCATCAATCAAAAATGTAAGAAGTTAAATATTCCCCAAATTTACCATTCTTTTTATGAAGCATGTAAAGCTTGTAATAATGGAAAGAATATTATTATTAAATTAGATACCCATAATATTCCTTCTCTTCCTAAAAATGATAGAATTGTTGGAATTGCTAAAAATTTAGACCAATTTAAGAAGTTAACTTCGGAATATAAGAATAATAACCTGTTTTTTCAAGAATACATAGGTGAATTAGATATAGTTTACAAAATTTATGTAATTGATCGATGGGCTGTTTCTATAACTTCTTATAATCGATTACAAGATAGAACTGGCTTATCTCCACTAGAACTTATACATATTAGGGTACCTATAGAGAAACAACTGAAAAGACGAGTATTACGATTAGGCAGAAAATTAGGTATGGCTATTTTTGGGATAGACTATGTTTTAACTAAAGAAGGAGTACCATTTATAGTTGATATTAATGATTTTCCAAGTTTTAGAAGCATCCCAGAAGCAATAAGTCTAATTTCAGATTACATTTATAACATACTAATATTGAGACAAGAATTATCTAAAGCTCTAGTTAAGGTTTAGAGTTAGGGTATTAACTTTTAAAATTATAAATCATAAAAATTTTTAGATTTGAGATTATTGATTTCTTCTATTTTCAATAAATTCAATTAGCCTTTTCTTAGCAGTAAAATCATCTAGTTGTTCTGGAGGATGTTTAGCAAAGAATGAGCAAGCTGAATAAAGTACTCCTCCAATATTTCTATCTTTAGCAATTTTACTTATCCTAATACAATCTGCTATTATTCCCGCTGAATTGTTTCCATCTTCAACAAACATGGTGATGTCTATCCTTACTGGTGCTCCTCCAAAAATGCGTCCTTCCAGCCTCATATACGCTTCTTTTTGATTTTTTAGAAATGGAATATAATCTACAGCAGAAATCTGACAATCTATATTATCTTTATTTTGAAGGTTTGCGATCACAGCTTCAGTCTTAGATTGTCTTTTTCCTTCCTCATATCTTAAGGAACCGTTTGGCATGGGTGTTAATAAATTACAAAAATCACTAGAACCACCCCAATCTAGTTGAATTGTCTTATCCAATATGGCCCCTCGCATTGGAAAGAGATTAGTTAAAGCTCTATGGATTATTGTAGCTCCAATTTGTGATTTTACATCATCTCCTATTAAAGAAAGTCCAAATTTCTCCGCTTTTTCAACAATTTCAGGATCTTTTACTACATATGAGGGCATTCCATTTACTACACATGATCCTGCGTCAAGAGCGCTCATGGCATAAAATTTTACTGCCTTATGGGTTCCTGTGGGGAGTAAGATTACAGTAACATCAACATTTCTGCTTTCTATTTCATTAATAATATCCATTGGTTTTTGATTTTCATCGGTTGGTATTATGTTTTTAATATTACTGTCTAATCCATCCATAATCGGACCTTTGATCACTGGAGCATTTAAGAAATCGGGTTTGAAAAGTTCCATATTACAATTTGGTTCAGCAAAAATAGCAGCACTCAAATCTTTCCCAACTTTATTTGAATTGACATCAATTCCAAGGACAAAATTAATGTCATTAATATCATATTGATTAATTTCTGGAAGAATTCCCATAATTTTGTCGGGATTTTCTTTATAATTTTGAACACCTTGAACAAGGGCTGATGCTACATCGCCTACTCCAACAATGGCACAATTAATTTTATCAGCCATATTATTGTTTATATAAAATTATCATATTTAAATCATTTTAATATAAGGAATTGAATTTTCGTATTTAGTCGAGGTTAACACTGAATCTTTGTGGTTCTATTGAATTAAATGGTTTTATCTTGAACCCAATTCTCTTAACTTTTATTAATTTTCTCCTCGTTAAAAAAACAATTTATCATCTATTATCAAGGTTTTAGTTAAAACTTTTAAAAGGCATTTGAACTAATTAAATTTAAGAATATACCCCACTTTTTTGATTATAATGGTAAAAAAAATTGTATTTTCTGTAATTCAAAATCATGATATAATTAAAAGAGTCATTACCAGACTTCAACTGGTAAAAACATTGAATTTGATACTCCATGATCCTACACAAGATTTTTTTTGCCTTTCCGATATGCCTCAGTCTTTTAAGAATGCTGATTTGATAGTTGTCAAGGTTAGAAATGAATGCTCAATTGATGTGCTGCATTTTGCTAAGCTCTATAATATTCCTACTCTCCATGATGTAGATACAGTTTTAATATGCAAAAATAAAATTGCTCTTGACTATTCGCTAAGAACAGCATTAAAAAAACATGAAGATGCACTGGGAAAGTTTCTTATGCCCAATTCTTGGAACCAATCTTTAACAGATGTTAATAAATTTAAAGAATGGGCTCTTCCAAAATTGCCTATTGTTATTAAAAGTCATTATCAACATGATAAATATAATAGATTTAATTTTCTCGCACAAGAAATTGATGACGTTGATAAATTCTGTGAAAGATATAATAAATTCTTATACTATGATGTCTATATTCAACAATTTATTAAGTGCGATGGGTTTGAATATAAAATTTATGTAATTGGAGATAAGGTTTTTGGAATAAAAAGAGAGAATCCTATATATATATATTTAAGAGAAAAACCAGATAATATTGATGTAGGTTCGATTGAACGGGAAAAATTTGAAATTACAGAAGATATAATAAAACTCTCGAAAATATTATCAATGGAATTGAAGCTTAAAATTTTTGGTTTCGACTTTGTTAAGCCTATTGATCAAGAAAAATTATACCTCATTGATTTGAATGATTTTCCAAGTTTTAAAGGGATACCTAATATTGAAAATACGTTAAGTAGATTTATAGAAGACTATGTATTAGCTCTTTAAAGGATTATTATAAAAGGAATGATAATAAGGTAAGCAATTACACCGTATAAAACACAAAAATAACCAAAATTAATTTTTTTTGCTATTCGTAGTAATAATTCTATTGTTAGATATCCTATTAAAAAACTGACTAAAGTCGTTATAATAATAGTAATTAAATCTAAAGTACCAAATATTGAACCTTCGCCAAATAAGATATCTACAATAATTGAGGCGATAACGACAGGAACAGACATTAAAAAACTTAATCTAAGGGCATCATTTTGTTCATATTTTTCTACCAGTATTGCTGAAACAGTAACACCAGAGCGAGATATACCTGGTAATATTGAAAATCCTTGAACGAGTCCTGATAAAAAACTATCTTTTCTTACTTTTTTTTTAGAGATATTCGTTATTTTTAGGTTGCCAGATATCTTTCTAGTCTTAATTATAATTATGCCAGTTAATATTAATAATCCTGAGATAAAAAGAGTAATTAAGTCTCCTTGAATAGCTGTAAAAGCATCTAAAAATATAAGTTTGATATATGAAATAAAGAGGTAAAGCTGTTATTCTAGTTCCAATTGTTGCAAAAATTATCCAATTCCTTTTTTTAATATCACTCTCCTCCACATTAGATCCCTTCTGAATTATTGCTTTTATTATTCTGAGATAATCTCCTCTAAATTTTAACAAAACCGCGATGGTAGTACCTAAATGTAACCATATAGCAAGACTAAAAGCGTTCTCAGGAGAAATACCAAAAAATTTAGTTGATACAATTATAACTTGACCTGATGAAGAAATAGGAAGCCATTCGAATATTCCTTGGATTAATGCAATGATAATATATTCAATCATTTTCTAAAATGAATACTTTTTTAACCCTTCCATTAGACACTCAATAATTTCATCTCTAACCTTCTCAAAGATCACTTCTTTCATGCTTGGGTCTTCAATATCTCCGCTTTTTCCACCAAATTCTTTTATTGTATATATTACCTTGTGATCTTTACCAATGAATTCTTGAATTTCTTTTTTATGTTTCTCTGTTAGCGTTAGAATAAGATCTGCTTTTTCTATAATCTCTGGATATTTTTTTAAGTCTATGGAGAGAGCTGTATCGGATAATTTAATCCCGATTTCTTCCATCACTAATTTTGCATCCATCGATATAAGCATGCCATCTCTGGCGTGAGAGGAAATACCCCCTGATATAACTTCTACATCCAGTTTGTTTTTGGAAAAAAAATCTCTTAAATATCCCTCAGCTATCCTACTCCTGGCGGTGTTTACGCTGCATACTAGTAAAACTGATTTGTAGGGGAATTTTTTTTCCATTATTAGAATTAAAAGTAAGATATAAGAAAAATTTTATTATTTACTTGAAACTAGCCTTATTTGCAAATTTTATCCCCTTCTTTTTCATGTTTTCAAAAACTCTTTTTACGTTCCCTTCTGGTACGTCAATACCTCTCGTCAAATTAACTAAGAAATAAACATCATATCCAAAATCAACTCCATCCATAGCAGTAAAATAGCAGCAATAATCTAATGCTAACCCACATATGAAAATTCGCTTTATTTTAACTGAGTTTAAATATTCTCTAAGGTCTGTTTCTGATTTTTTATCATTATCTTGAAAACCAGAATAACTATCTACATTTGGATTAATTCCTTTTTTAATTATTTTATCTCCCAAATCGATTTTTATATCTTTATGAAACTCAGCTCCTTTTGTATTCTGGACGCAATGATCTGGCCATAACACAGGACCTATAGCTCCATCTTCAGATGTGAATTCATTACCAGGGATTTTTCCTGGATGATTACTCGCAAAAGATAGATGATTTTTTGGGTGCCAATCTTGAGTTAATACCACAAACCCTCCACTTTTTTTGAATTTTTTAGCAGTCATATTTATTTCTTTTATAATAAAATCTCCTTCTTCCACAGGTAATGATCCTCCAGGTAAAAAATCATTTTGCATATCAACAATTATTAGTGCATCTTTCTCGTCAATTTCTATATTATTTCCATAATTTAAATTTTCCATGGAGTCAAACACTAATTTTTTTTCATATTAATGATAATTATATCTTTTTATATAACATATAAATCGAATTAAATAAATAAAAAATGAGAATGGAAAACATGACGACCCATTCATACACAGGCATAATAGTGTATACACTTTTCCCAAATTCGCCACATATATCTGGAAGGGCGTTACAAAAATTGGTGATGAAAAACGGTATAAGAAAAGAACCAAAAATGATAGCTATTATAAAACTAAAATATGCTGCAGATTTTGAATATTTTAAACTTTTTAACATCAAAAGACCAAAAAGTAAACAAACTACAATCCCCCCCATCCAACTTAAAAGAGCGAATAAACCATGCAAACTACTAAGACCTCCACCCGACACAGCCCCCGTTAATGCAGCGATTACTGAAATAAAAATTCCAGCGCCTATTGCAATCTTCCTAACATTTTCATCCACATTTTCATCTTTTAGAGCTCTCCCAAGATAGATTATAAAAGGTATTGCAATGGTATTCGAAATTATTAACCCAATTCTTGAAAAAATTCCCCCGGTTTGGTGTCCTAGCAAACTTATAGATTTCTCCCACATTACATATTCTGGAGAGAATAAAAGGGCTAAAATAAAACCAGAAAAGCCGACAACAAATGTTAATAGCCCAAAGACATAACCGGGTATAATCTTGAATAGATTGTCAAAGAATTCATTTATCCTTTTCATAATATTCTGTCAACCTTTTATTCTTAATAAAAATTTCCATTAAAATCAAATACAAAGAGGATCTCTACTTTTTAGAGTTAGAATTAGATTTTTTTGTATATCATATAAAGAGAAATGATTAAATACCAGAAGATCATTCCAATTGCATTTATCCATTCTAGTGAGGGTAAGATTATCATTAAAAACCTCAAAGTAGGTAAAAGGTGTAAGTAAAACATAATCATTAATAATAATAGAGTGAAAGAAACCAAAAAACCAAAAAATGCCAGTAATTTTGGATATTTGGAATCTTTAAGGAGTAGAATATTGAAAAATGTGATATAAAATAATCCCGCTTGCAAACTTACTATAGAAAAAACACCATGTATCAGAGCAATTATAGGATTTGATCCACAAAATGCTCCTAAAAAGATAAAACACACACATGAAATAATCGCTAAGATTACAGCACTTTTTCTTAACTTTTCACTAACTTCTTCTTTATTAAAGGTGCTGCCTAGATAAATTACAAAGAAAAAAGCAAATATCCCGGAAAAAACATTACCAACCTGAAAAAACAAACCTCCAGGTCCCTTACACAATGAGCTTACAGCCCTTTTTGTGAAATCATACCCTGGATACATTAAATATGCTATTAAATCTCCTAAAAAACTAAATGTTATAGATAATAACCCAAATAACGCTCCTGGAATGAAGCGATTAAGTTTTTTGGAAATCAAATCAAATTTCTCCATAATTGTCTAGTTGAAATTGATAGTAGCGGTTTTATAACAATTTATTGGATAATAATTATAAATTTAATTCCTATAATATAAAAACCATTTTATACTTTAAAAATTACAATTTAAAGAAAAAAAACAAGACAAAATCAGGGTTCTAACATTTTAGAATATTAAGATTTAGGTAATCTTATAATAAAGGTGGAACCTTGATTTCGTCCTTTTGATTCTACTAAAATCTTTCCCTCATGGAGTTCCACAATTTCTTTTGAGATATATAATCCAAGACCCGATCCTTCACTTTCTACATCAAAGCCCTTTCCATATCGTTCAATTTTACCAAATTTCTTAAACAAACCCTCTTTTTCTTTCTTTGTTAAACCGATACCATCATCTTTTATAGAAATCTTTATCCAAGAATCGGTCTCATTTAGAATTATATGGATCTCCCCTTTAGGAGGAGTGTATTTAATAGAGTTTGAAAGTAGATTAGTAATTACTTGGTCAATTTTGATTCGATCAATTATTACTTTAAGTTCTTTTGGTTGTTCAAAATTGATAATAATATTTCGTTGTTCAGCCCAATATTTTATATCACTAATACATTCATCTATTATTTCAACAATATTTTCATCTTGCAGATGTAAGCTTAATTTGCCAGATTCAACTATAGACACATCAAGTAGATTTTCGATTAATAACTTTAGTCTTTGTCCCCCTCTATGAATCATCTCAACAAATTTTAAGGCATCTTCTCCAATTTGTTCCTTTAAAGTACTTAAAAGAAACTGAGAGGCTGCAGCAATAGAAATCAATGGTGTTTTAAGCTCGTGTGAGGCTGTTGTTATTAATTCACTTTTAATTTGATTTATCTCTAGTAGTTTCTTATTCTCATCAATAATAAGTCTTTCAGCATTTTTACGTTCTGTAATATCTCTAGAAATGATTAATGCTTTCTTTTTACCATCCAAATCAGTAAATGTCTTCCCTCTATTTTCTAACCATATATAATGTCCATCTTTATGTTTAACCCTCATTTCACTACTTCCTTCCCCAAATTTAAAACCATTTCTTAAAATCTTAGTAGCAGCTTTAATATCTTCTGGATGTAAAGGTTCTAATGGAGTCTTACCAATTATATCTTCACTTTTATATCCCAATATATTAAAATAAGCTTTTTCATTGATATATTCATGTATTAGTTTTTCATTAATAATCGTAATTAAATCATTCGCATTTTCTAGGATTAGTTTGTATTTTTCTTCCGATTTCTCAAGTTTCTCTTCAATTTTCTTACGTTCAGTTATTTCTCTTGAAATTAAAATTGTTTTTAAAACACCATTTTGACTTGTAAAAAATTTTCCTTCTGTTTCTAACCAGATATAATGTCCATCTTTATGTCTTATTCGAAATTGCTCTTTCACTTCTCCCCGCAATAACCCTTGTCTTATAGCTTTCGCAGCTCTAAGAAGATCATCCGGATGGGTGAACTCTCTTGGTTTCTTTCCAATAATCTCTTCTTCTGTATAGCCTAATGTATTAAAATACGCATTCTTATTAATGAATTCATGCTCAAAATTGTGATTTAAAATTGTAATTAAATCATTAGTATTTTCTATTATTAATTGGTATTTATCAAATGTATCTTCAATACCACCAGGGATATCCTTTAGATTGATTTCTGCTTTTCGTGGCATATATATCACTTTTTTTCTCTAAAGTAGAGATTTGCATTTAGATTAAGTTAACTAATATTATTTTACTTGGATCTTTGATTGGTTCGGATGGAGCAATCTAAAATCTGTTTTACAAGATTTTACAAAATTATTGTTTTCTTATTACACTCCTATATTTTTAATAGTGTTATTCGTTTTAATATTGATGAGAATGTCGTTTGTTCTATGATTTGAAACGTACTTACTTTTGATCTGAGTTTAATTGACATTTTTTTAAGAATTTTCTTTATGGGAAGGGTGTGGGAAAAGACTTATTGTTTTAAATTAAGTGATTTCCTGGAAATACTTTAAAAAGTCATAAGGTTTTGAAAACTATATTATTTTATCATTTCAAAAAGATTTAATTAATAATCCTAATTATAATAAAATAAGCTTATATTATAATTTAAGCGCTCGTAGTATAGTGGTAATATGCTGGCTTCCCAAGTCAGCGTCCCGGGTTCAATTCCCGGCGGGCGCATCATAAATATTAATGCTTTGAATAGAAAAAATCCTAAATATTCAAAACAAATTCTAATTAAATGAAACTAATATTACTAACAAGACTTTTGAAATGGGGATAATTAACTCTAAACTAGAGATCTAATTTCCTAGATTGTCCAAGAATAGGTTTAGCGAAGGTGAATCGTTTTCTATTTCTTTGCATAGTATAGAAATTTCACCAAATAGAGAAGCTACTTTTTCAAAAACACCACTTTTCTTATAATGTTCAGCTTCTTCCATTTCTAACATTACCTCTAGTAACGGTTTAAATAATTCTAGAATTTCATAAACATTCTTTAAGATATCCTTCACAAGATGAATTTTTCTATTAATTTTATCATCCATAGTCGACATTACAATTCACAACATATTTTTTACTTAAAACTATGTTTGAATAATAATTATATTTTACTTATTAAATGTTTTCGGTTTTATTTTGCCAAGAATAAGTTTGTATGCAAAAAAATCTAATGTTCTAATTTGAAATTATATTTGTGGGAAAAATAACAATCCAATTATATTTTTGAGATATTTTATTAAGAAAGAAATTGTTAAATTTTTCACATATTTCTATGAATTTTTTACATCAAAGGAACTTTATGGTGATTTGGGGGAAAAAAGATAAGTAAAAGGAGTATTACTTTTATAACGATTATTTTAATTTTTCCACTTTTCTTAGTAAATCCCTTAAGTGTAAGTTACCAATCCCGAATTTTACTCTAAATGAAAACATTAAAACCAAATTGAATTTTATTCCATTTATCTCCATAAAATTAGAAATGAATTTCTCACTATTTTCTAATTCTAAATACATTTTTGTTACACTCACTAAGTTTCTTTCACTTCTAACCTAATTCTTTCATCGTGTTAAATAAAGTTGTTTGAGGTAATGAAGAATATAAAACTTTCCCTTCTTCATTGAATATGCCACTTCCAATTATCTCTTTATCATCAACACATTCTCTTAAGAGTTGGATTATATTTTGAAATATCGCCATAGATGTGAAATCCTTTTCTTCAACATTACTATCTCTCTTTTCTTCTAGTACATCTATACTGCTTTCATAAAGTTCCATATTTGTAAATTCGAAATCTACTGTCTGATAACCCCTAACAACAAAATTCTTGTCAACAAATGCTTGAAAGCTATGTTCACAATTCAATCCTGAAGGTATTGATACAGTAGTTAATTGTTTGCTTTGATTAATAATTTTAACTGGTAATCTCAATTTTCGACTTTCCTTACATATTGGGCATCTCGTAAGGATTTCTTCAAAAAATCCAGCAGAATCAGTATTCATTCCATTTGGCAATGTCATTATTAGGTCGTTTCCTTATTTAAAAGTTTTAACACAGTTAGGAATTTTAGGCTAAAATTTCCTTATTTATTAAAAAAGTCTTTTGTGTTCAAAACTACTTTAATATGTAATTTCTTCAATTTATTTAAATTTTTGTCTTAACAAACAAATCTTAATGGTAAAAGCTAGGATTTTATATATAAATAGTATGCTTAAAAATTAAAAACGTTCAAAAGCACAAAATAGTCTTACAACAAAAAGATTTAAATACAGATTCTATTATAACTTTTCTATTACAGCATGTATAAAGACACAAAAAAATAAAATATTTACCACAAAAATAATAAAAAATTTTACAAAAAAATTAGCAATATAGACAAGCTTAGGCATGAAGTTAATGATAATCATGGATAATTATCAAAATTCTAAGGAAAACCCACTAGCAATGGAAATGCTAGGTATTGGTTTAGTTGAAATTTCACAAATAGATATAGAAGCTAAATTTAATGTGCTATTCCAGAAAGGAATAGGGGTACCACTTATTCAAAATATTATTGAATTATATAAAAAAGAAATTATTCATAAAAAGCAGGGGAATTCGATAATTCCCTTAGAAAAATTCACGATCTTTATTCACTATTTTGAAAATCACAATCATAATATATTAGTTATAATTTATATGGAAAAAAAAGATAGTTCAGTAAATTTTTCTAAGTTATATTTCTTATCGAGAAAAATAAATAGGAAATTTCAGTTAAATGAACCTGTCTCAAATATAATAGAAGATTTTGATACAGTTGTGGAAGTTCCCAGAACAGATGGGATCATAGCAATTTTTATTATAGGTTCAACAGGAAGTCCATATATATCTAAAATTAATAAGGATAGATCTGAAATCGCAGATCATGAAGTTCACATAGGGGGTTTCATTTCTGCTTTATTATCATTTTCAAACACGATTATTGGAGAAGAAACTGGAGCAAAATTAAAAGAAATTAACTTTGGTAATCAACAATTCTATGTTATATCGAAGAGCAACGTGATTTTTGCTTTTTTGGTCGAAAACATGAACTCATTAATTCAAAGATACATGTACTTACTTGCTGACGAATTCCTCTACCAATTTAAGAATCGTATAAAAGACTTTAACGGGGATATAACCCCATTCAACTGTTTTGAAGAAAAAATTAATCAATATTTTATAATATAAAAAAGAGGTATAAAGAAAATGATTCAAGACCAGGAATATAAAGATATAAATCAAGTTTCCATCCTTATTTTTCAAATTGGATGGGAACAATTTGTTATTGACCTTCTTGATGTTAAAGAAATAATTCAAGCAGGACAAATAAGAAAATTGCCAAAAAGCTTAGATTACATAGATGGAATTTACAATTACAGAGGAGAGATAATACACGTCGTTAATTTGAAAAAGAAATTAAACTTGAATGAATACATGCTATATCGTTCTAAGAACTCCTCTACAGAAGAAGAAAATTACAGTAACACAAAGAGGTACATAATTATTCTAAAAGTGGATAATAACCTTATTGGATTTTATGTTAATCGCATCATAAACATTGATCACATCGATGTCAGCGAAATTATAGGACTAAGTCCAATATTTCAAACAAGTGTTGCTATGGAATACATAAAAGGAGTCATAAATTTTAAAGAAAGACCAAGAATCATGCTTGATTTAGGCAAGATTCTTTACGAAGTTGAGAAATTTAAAATCCAACAAGATTTGTCATCTTTGACATAAAAATAAATTTAAAATAAAAAATGGAGTTGATTAAATGACAAACGAAAAACGTTCAGTATTGATTGTGGATGACGCCCAATTTACACGGAATATGCTAAAGAACATCATTAGCAAGATTGAATTAATCGAAGTTATTGGTGAAGCTGCTAATGGTGTTGAGGCAATCTCCTTGTATAAAAAATTAAATCCTGATTTGGTTACTATGGATTTAGTTATGCCAGAAAAGGGGGGTATTGAAGCAACAGAAGAGATCTTAAAAATTAATCCGAAAGCATTAATTGTAGTAGTATCAGCATTAGGACAAGAAGCTTTAGTCCTTGAAGCAGCAAAGAAGGGAGCAAAAGATTTTATTCAAAAACCTTTCAAGACTGAACAAATACTTGAGGTAATGGATCGTATACTAAAGAATAAGAAAGCTGTTAAAAAATAAATAGTAAATTAAATAATGGGGTGATTAAGTGGCATCTAACGACGATATTAAGCTTTTTATAAGTGAAGCAGAAGATCTTATTCAAAAGACTGAGGATGAGATTCTTAATTTAGAAGAGAATCCAGAAAATCCTAAACCAATTCAGGCACTTTTTTTTACTTTTCACACGCTTAAAGGCCTTACAGCTATGGCTGGATTTGAAAACCTTTCAAAATTTTGTCATCACTTTGAAACCTTTTTAGATCATACTAAAGATAAAAAAGTATCAGCGAAAAAGCGTACAAACTTTATTGATATGCTATTTGAAAGTTTAGATGTGCTTCGTAATTTCATAAAAAAAGTAAAAAAAGGAGATTTAACAGATATTGATGATAGGTTTGTTGATGAAATAAAAGGAAGTTTCGATAATTTTGAAGCAGAATTCGAAATAACTTTTATCCAACCAATTTCTATAGATGAAATTACGAAAATATTAAGCAATAAGCAAAAAAAACCTTACAAAATATACATCCGCTTAGAAGATACATGCGTATTCAAAAAAGTAAGATTATTTATCATTTTTCGAGCCTTGAATGGAATTGGTCGAATTTGTTGGACTAATCCAGCTCCGGAATCTTTAGAAAAAACAATTTTGAAGAATGAATTTGAAATCTTTTATATTAGTCAAAAAAATAAACCTGAAATTTCTCAAGTTTTAGACGAGATTTTAGAAATTGAGAATATAGTTGTTTCAACATTAAAACCTCAGGAATTTAAAAGCATAATTGCAGATCTTAAGGAAAAATGGGAGAATGAACAAGCAGAAACAGCGAGCCAAGAAATTGAGGAAGAAAGCATATATGAAGAGGTATTAATTGATGAAGGTCTTGAGCGAGTTAGTAATATTGTAGAAGATTACTCGGATAAAAGCGTTAAAATTACAAGTGTAAAAGTAAACATTGAAAATATAGAGGAATTAATGAATTATTTTGGAGAACTGGTGATAATGAAAAATCATATCAGCCAACTTTTAAAAGATAAACATGATAGAGCAATAAATAGGCTTTTTGATAAAATGGACAAACCCTTTTTAGATATTCAAGAAATACTTTTTAAACTGAAGTTGGTTAGAGTTGAATCAACTTTTAGAAAGTATAAAAGGCTTGTTCGAGATGTAGCAAACGAAACAGGTAAAAAATTAAGACTGATTTTACAAGGAACAAATGTAGAGATTGACAGAAAGATATTAGAAGAACTAAATTCTCCTTTCGTTCATTTAATACGAAATGCTATTTCTCATGGCATTGAATTACCAAAAGAAAGAAAGAGAAAAGGTAAGAATGAACTAGGAATTTTAAGGTTAAAAACATACAGAAAAGCAGGTTCTATCTATATTGAAGTACAAGATGATGGGGCGGGTATAAATTATGACAAAATCAAACAGAAAATCGTTAAGAAGGGTTACTATGATCGTGAAGAAGTTAAAGAATTAACTAATGAAGCTTTGAATAAATTTATTATAATGCCCGGATTTTCAACTTTATCTGATGCTGATATAATTTCAGGAAGAGGAATGGGACTGGCTATAGTTGCTGAGAAGATAAAAGAATTAGGAGGGGATTTTCTTATTGAATCGCAAAAAGATACTGGAACTAAAATTACTTTGGTAGTTCCTTTTACAAAGGCAATACTAAGAGCACAATTATTACAAGTTTCAGAGGATTTATTTGCTATTCCAACTGAGAATATTAAACAAATATATTTCTTCAATCAATATAAAATAGAATACGTAGAAGGCAAACAATATTATAAAATAGATTCAAAACTAATACCTGTAATTTTCTTAGACCAACACTTAAGAATGGTTGATCTAATTGATACAAATTCTCATAAAAAAATAGCTGTATGGTGCCAAAAAGATGAGGATAATTCTGCTATACTTGTTGCAGATAAACAACTTCAACAATTAGATGTAGTTGTGAAGCCGTTTACATCAAGTTATTCTGATTCTCGTGATATTTTGGGATCTACAATTACTGGAGAAGGTTCAATTTGTCTCATCCTAGATGTATTGAACATTATATCAAGACAGTCATCTGAATATGAAATATCTTTAATAAATAAAATAAATTAAATTTTTTTTTAAAAAATAAATAAAAAATTTCACTGAATTAATAAAAATTTGGAGGAAAAAGAAATGGGTTTTAAGAAGGTTAACCAAGACGAATTAAAAACAAATGGTGGTCCAAGTTTTCTCGGTATGCCTATAAGAGAAGTAGGAAAGATAGTACAAACTAAAAAGAGAGAGAAAAAAATTGATTCAAGTTCACTTGGCTCAATCTCAGAGATATTGATACTTAATGAAGAATTTTTAGAATATCAATTTCATGACAATGGGAAAAGGAAAGCTTTAGCAGGCTATGGAAACATAGTAGTTTTTAACAACTCACTTAAAGATAGAATTTGGGATACTTTTTTAAAATTTACAGGAACTCAATTTGATAATCAGGATTCAGAAAAAGGTATGCATTTGGTAATTTTTGAACCCAATTCAAATAAAATTTTGAAATATGAAATTGTAAATTCAGAAATATTACCTGATTTAGTAACTGTAAATGAAAGTATAGAAAATTTGAACCAAGACATTAAAAATGTAAAGAATAGTGATTTTGAGGAAGAAAACACAATAAATGATAATCAAATAAATCATATGTTGCTATTAGGAATAGAAAATAAAGTAAAATTTTCTATATCAGTAGAAAATGTTTCTTCCACAATTCTAGAAAATGTAAAACTAAAAAAACAATTCTCAAATAATTTCTATGATTTAGATTTTAAAGGTTCATTGAGTAAAGACATTGAAATTACTAACAATTACATTGAATACCCTGTTAAGAATCTAAATCCCGGAGAGAAAGTAGAAATAATTCTTCTTGCGAACATATTTCCAAAAAAGAAAGAAAATATCAAGACTGGGAGAATAGAAGTATCATTTAATTTGAAGAATCAAACTATTTCAGAAGTAGAAATCAACCATTTCTCTGCTTATTCTCATGCTATGCATGCTATTAGAAAAACAGAGAAAGAATTTGCTCCTAATCAATGGGATTGTTCTTTAGTATTCGGAAATCATAGCGATTTTAAGATGAAATTAAATTCAATTCTAATTTTAGATAAAACTAAAAAGAATAAACTATTAGAACTTGATTTTAGTGATAAAGTGGTAATGATGGCTCCAGGAGAGAGCTATGAAACAGAGCATTTTGATTATCAAGATGAAGGAGAACCAACTTTTTCAAGAAAAGTAGATTATTCAGTAGATTACAAAGTTGAGAAAAATTCTATGATTACAGTTCAAGTTGAAGATAATATGTTTAAAGTTGCTAATGCGATTATCAAAAAGAAAATTGCTGAACGGGAAATTAAGTCATTTGAAGAATCAAAAGTTAATACAGAGTTCATAGTGAATAATCGAGGCACCATGCCAATAAAGGGAATTATTGCTAAAGAAAGAATACCTGCAGACTTTTTACCACCAAGGGAAGTCTCAAATTTTAAATTCCTAAATTCTTCTGGGGAATTAAAACTTGAGGATATATATTTAAGAATTAGTCCTGATGATGACGATCCAACACACGAGCACGTTTTAGAATTGAATGTTAATTTGGAAACTAATCACGGGAGTACTCTAATAGGAGTAGATGACTTTTTAGAAGTTAAATACCCTTTAACTGCTGTAACTCCAAATTATGAAAATCATTATGAGTTTCCATTAGAGATACAATCTTATTATTCGAAATTTTTAGAGTCTGAGCTAGAGGAATATTATGTAATCACTAATAATATCGCTGATATGGAAAAATCCTCTCTAAAAGTTACTCATAAACGTCGTAAAATAATGATAGGAAAGGAAATCTTCCCTGGAAGAAGCAGCAATGAGTTTGCAATTTATATCACTGCAAAAAATGGTTCAAACATAAAATTATCAGATGTGAGTGTCACTGATACATTTCCAGATTCATTTGAATTAGTTTCTTCAAATATTGACCATAAACTTAGTAAAGTTGATAAGTCAGGAGAGCGTAGAATATCTTTTAGTCTTGATATTTTACAACCATATCAAGAAAGAGAGATAATGTACTATTTAAAAAACATTGCAGGAAAGGAGATTAGATTTTCAGAATTAGAATCATTTTTTATTGGTTAAATTAAATTATTTAAAAAAAAAGAAGAAAAAACTGGAGGAAAAATAATGAATTTACAGTTTTATGAAACAATACAAGATAAGTCAAAAAAATATTTGACATATCTAATTGACCAGATACTACCAAAATTCACAATCGGTGAATTTAAGTATTTTTTAGAAGATTTAACAAATAATACCACTAAAACTAGTAAAGGAACTAAGGGACAAAAGACTAAATCAACAGAGGAATTTATTAAAATCGGAGATGATGGTGGAAAATTTGCAGAATTATCAAAATTAGATGAAAGCCAAAGAAAAATACTATTTCAAATTTTCATTAGTAGGGAAGTAAATGACAAAATGGCAGTAAAATGGCGTTTTTATCAATATATAAAATATCACTTAGGCCTGAATATAAAAACTGTAAAGGTTAATAGGGCATCTAAACATTTTGTTGATTTCATTATTGAAACAGATGAAAAAGAAATAATATTTGTTTCATGCCATGATATTTTGGAATTAAATAGATTTAAAGAGGTTTTAAATCAAACAGCTGAGTTTGCTAAGAAACAAAATTTATCCCCTAATAGAATCATTTTTTCTGCTTGTAAATCATTTCGAAACATACCCATTGAAGAATCATTCAAAATCGGCAATACAGAGATAACTCCAGAGTTGTGGATCGAATGGATTGAAGAAAATCTCCCTTATGATAGAGAGGATCTTTTAATAGTCAATAACTCAGAGTTAAAGTTAGCAGGATTTAACTTCACAAGTACAGAAGATTTACTTAATTACATATACCATAGTTCAAATGGTGGTCAAATTTCAATTTTTAAACAATCAGATTTTTTTACTGAAGCCTCTGATAATGAAGCTGAAATAGAATTAGTCTGGAAAGGAATTATGATAAAATAATATACAATATGAAAAGATAAAGGGTAATAATAATGATAGAAAGTGAATATGAAAATTTAGAATATGAAGAAAATATAACCGCTGTCATTTTAAAAGTTCAAGATGAGAAATACCTTATCGAAGTTGAAAAAGTTAAAGAGATATATGTACCTGGAGAATCTATAATTCCAGTACCATTATCAGAAAAATCAATTGTAGGAGTTATTAACATCAGGGGAGAAATTTATTCAATTATCTCATTAAAGCATAATATCTATGAAGATAGTGTAGATTATGCCTTAAATGACTATTCAAGGATTTTACTCTTAGAATGGGGAGACTTAAATATTGCCTTACTAGTAGACTCTGTAATCGGTGTAAGAGAATTTCCAATTTCAATTTTTAAACAGCAAGGTACAATTGTAAAAACTAATATAGATTTTAAATTTATAAAATTAACAGGTGTTTTTCAAGATGAACCACTTATTCTTTTAGATTTAGGTGCTTTAATCCAACCTTATACTAAGACTTTCGAAAGAAAAATAGAAAAGAAAACTGAAACAATCCCAATAGTCCCTGAAAAACCAAAAGTTGTACCTAAAAAAGCTAAAAAGCCTAAAGAGCCTGAAATAAGTCATATAGAATCTACGGTCATTATCCCACAATCACCTAAAATGCCAAAATTAACAAAGATTCCTAATGATGCAAAAGTTGTATTATCAGCTGAACAACAAGATACCCTTAAAGAAATGGGGAATATAGGAACAGGAAATGCGGTTACAGCATTATCTCGATTGATCAAAAAGAAAATCGATGTAACTCTTACAGATGTAGGAATTATATCTTTTGATCAACTAGTTGATCAATTTGGAGGACCTAAGGAGCGTGTTTGTGGAATTTTTTGTCATATAGATGAGCCTTCGCAATCGACCATCTTGAACATATTTGATATGAAACCTTTAATGAGTCTAATCGCATCTTTAGCAGGAAAAAAATCAAAGATAGATCCTAATAAAGTAAAATCCAAAAAAGACCTTGATGAATTCGCAATTTCAACAATTACTGAAATGGGAAACATTATGGCGGGGCACTATGCATCTGCATTAGCAGATTTATTAGAAACTAAATTAATGATCGATATACCAGAGTTTGCTATGAGCAATGCCGGAGAGTTAGGAGAATTTCTCTCTCAAGAACTTAAATCTATTGCTGAATTTATATTAATAATTAAAACTTCTATAAATATATCTGAATTAAAGTTAAAAGGTATTTTCTTTTTAATCCCAGACATTAAGACTTTAAATATGTTTTTCAATAAACTTGGAATTGATCATGATTTACATGTTGAAAATTTAGTGGATAATCAAGAACCTAAACTATTAGATGTTGATAAGTTGAAACTCACAGAACTTCAGAGAGATGCTTTACAAGAGGTTGGAAATATAGGCGCTGGCAACGCAGCGAACGCCTTAGCTCAAATGATTAATAAAAGAGTTGACATTAATATTCCATCAGTAGAGATGATAGAATTAGATGACTATGCGAAGAGGATCAGTAAAAAGGATGAAAAACTTCTAGTTGCATGGAGCAATATTGTCGGAAAGACGAGAGCTACAGTTCTTACGATGTTTAATATTAAAGATGCAATTGACATAACTTCAATAATAGTTGATGATCCTGGTAAAAAGAAAATTGATTTAAGAAAAGCAATTGAAAAGGCAGATGATTTTCCAGAGCTTTATAAAAGTGCTGTCTCAGAATTGGGACACATTTTAGGAAGCCATTATGTTAGTGCAATAGGAGACCTATTAGGGATACGATTAATGACTGAACCTCCTGATATCAGTGTAGATAAACCTACAGGTTTATTTAACATATTAAAAGAAGAAATTGGGCTCTTAAAGAAGTTATCTTTAGTAATTACCACAAGTGTTATTATTAAAGATATTGAAATTGTAGGTACGTTCCTATTCATTCCAAGTCTCGATACTCTACAAAATCTTTTAGATGCCTTATTAAATTTCTACTCTTAAATTTATTCTTTTCTAAAAATATATTTAATATATTTTTTTTTTTAATTTTAAGAAAATTTATTGAAACTTTTAATAAGTATTTTCAAGCCTAAAAAAAAATGAACGAATTATGTTAAAAACTGGCTATTATGATTATATATATAAAGTAGATGGAGAGAAAATAAAATTAAAACCAGAAAAGATTTTTGATGCTTCAGGAGTATATTTAATCGTAGATAAGGAGTTAAAACTCATATGGATTTGGTCGG
Source organism: Promethearchaeota archaeon (assembly GCA_030603385.1). Lineage (GTDB taxonomy): Archaea > Asgardarchaeota > Lokiarchaeia > Sigyniarchaeales > SOKP01 > Loki-b32. Next base: position 26,370 of record JAUVXW010000008.1, read on the forward strand.
GCAGTCATTCTCGTTTATTTCATAGATATATGGCTGCGAATTGGGCCGGGAAATTAAAAACTAAAAAAAAATTCTATAATTTCAAGTATGAAGTAATTAAACAAGGGCTAGAACCCTCTGAATTCAGGATAATTTATAAAGAAATCAAAGAAAATAGAACGGATTTAACATATCCAGGTCAATCGAGAAAGGATTCAATTAAAAGTAAACCGTTAGAGGAATATGTCTCAAGAACTTCGACTACTCGAATTAAAACAATGGATTTGCTTTCAGATAGCATTGTAATATCCAAATCTGATAAATCTAGAATAAAAAAAATATTAGTTGAAATAAAGGAAATGCAAAGCCACATCAAATATTCTATTGAACATATTCAACAACGTTTTACTGTAATTGAAAAAATATTAGGAAGATAGTGAGTTCAAAATTGATCAAAATTGAAAATATTCAAATGGATGGAGATTATTATTCTTTACTGCTTGAATATTTGAGCAATAAAACAGGATTAAATTTTGAATATTATCGTAGGAATTTTGTGGAGAGAAGATTAAAAGCAAGAATGATTCGTGTAAATTGTAGCACTCTTCATTCTTATTATTATTATGTTAAGGGTAATATCCTTGAGATTGAGAAATTCTTAGATAGTTTTAACATTAATTATTCTTGTTTTTTTAGAAATTGGGAAGTTTTTCAACAATTTGAAAATTTCTTTTTAAAATGTTTAGACTATAAAAAAAAAGACATTCTTACTAATTTAAAACCAAAAAGTAAAAAGGGTTCTATAAAGAAATCTAGAGACTCGTTAAAAAATATAGAGAATTCAGAAAATAGAAGTTCATATAGAAAATTAATGACTATAAGATCTCAAAATGCGCTTGAATTTTCTGAAAAAACATCTTTATATAGAAAAATTAATGGTACTTCAAGATCGAAGGGAATTGTAAATATCTGGTCTTGTCCTTGTGCTTCTGGTGAAGAACCCTATTCGATTGCAATAATTTTAGATAATTTAAAAAAACAGATACCTGAATTTCCTCAATTTAAGATTATCGCATCAGATATAGATAAAGATGCTATTAATAAAGCACACATTGGACTTTATAATGAAAATGTCATGCAAGAAATTTCAAGATTCAACGAAGGGAATTATTTTATAATAGCTGAAAATAGATTTGGTAATAGATACTTAATCAATGAAGATGTTAAGAGATATGTTGAATTTATTGAGGAAGATATCACAAATGGACATAAAAAAACCAAGAAATATGATATAATATTTTGTCGATATCTTTTAATTTATATAAGTCGAGAGGCACGAAATAACTTCTTGGATATTATTGAAAAACAATTAAATCCTGGTGGGTTATTAATTTTAGGTAAAACTGAAACCCTATTTAATTCATACAACACACTGAAATTAATTGACTCTCGTAATCATATTTATTTAAAAATCAATTAAAGATGAATATTTTAGTAAATGTCAATCAAAGTATTACTTGCCGAGGATTCCGCATATCAAAGAAAAGTTATTGCTGAAATGATTACATCTAATGAGGAAATTGAAGTCATAGATGTTGCTAAAAACGGAAGAGAGGCAATTCAGAAGATTGGAGAGCATAATCCTGATGTAATTTTATTAGATCTTATAATGCCTGAAGTCGATGGATTATCTGTTCTCAAATTCCTTTCAGAACATTATCCAATTCCGACAATTGTTTTTACAGGTCTTAAACTTGAATCTTTGGATGATTCTGTTCAAGCACTACTTTTGGGTGCTTTTGACTTTATCATAAAACCAAGTGGCTATTGGGCAGAGGAATTTCCTAAATTTAAAGAAAAGCTGATTTCTAGCATTCTATATGCTGGTAAAATAAAAAAAACTTATGAAAAACGTAATACGCTAATAAAAGAATCAATTGATACTCAATTCAATTTGGATATTGGTAAAAAGCAAAAAGTTACTAAAAAGAGTTTAAAACCAATAACAGTTGAAGTTCCGAAAATAACTTCATTAGATATAAAAAAATTTAAATCTAATATTATAGTAATAGGGACTAGTACTGGAGGCCCTAGAACCCTAAAATCTATTCTGAAAAAGATTCCAAAAGATTTTCCTAGTCCTATTTTAATGGTGCAGCATCTAGATGCCTTTTTTATGAAGCAACTTGCTAAGTCATTAAATGACGTCTGTGAAATTGAAATCAAAATCCCCGTAAATGGTGAAAAAATTCAATCTGGAAAAGTATACCTTAGCCCCGGAGCTAATCATATGCAAGTCGTTTTGCGAAATAATATACCTTGCATCAAAATTTTTAAAGGGAAACCTGTAAATTTTTGTATGCCATCCGTAGATGTATTATTTTTTTCAACGGCAGAAGTTTATAAACAACATACGATGGGTATACTTTTAACAGGATTAGGGAATGACGGCGCTGCGGGTCTAGATGCTATTAAATCAGCTAAAGGAAACACAATCGTCGAATCTGAAGAAACATGCGTCGTATATGGTATGCCAAAAGCGGCTGTGAAAATAGGTGCTGCTAAACAAGTTCTCCCGAGCTATAAAATCTGTCAGGAAATTACCCGATTCGCTAGGAAATTTTCTATTGAACTTAACAACTAACTAAATAGGTAGTTTGAAAATGATCGAGGACACCCAAATAGGTAAAATTGTAGATATAGACAAAAAAGGTGTTATTAATTTACCTATAGGTCATTTTGTTATTGTAAATAGTAAACATAGATTAAGTAATTTATATCCAAAACTCTCTATTTATGGATTAGGTTCATGTATAGCTTTAATTCTCTGTGATTATGTTCATAATATTTGTGGAATGTCTCATATTTTGCTTCCCAAAACTACAAAGAAAATAATAAAATATCCTCATAAGTTTGCTAATTTGTCTGCTAAGCTCTTAATGCAAGAATTAATAAATCATGGTGCTAAGAGAGATAATATAAAGGCAATTATCGTAGGAGGTTCAAGGATCTTTGATTTAGATGATAATATTATGGGAGTTGATAATATAGGATCCATTAAAGAAGAATTGAATAAATTGAAAATAGAAATTATTAAAGAAGATACAGGTGGATCTAAAGGGAGAATTGTTATTTTTGATTCTAAAGATTTTTCCTTATATTTTAAATCAACTGGTCAAAACGATTTCAATAAATTTACAAATTCAAAATAAAAAAAATTAGAAAATGAAAAGAGAAACTAATAATGAAAAGAAATAATAATAACGATAAGCAACCGGGTGAGTTTAAACTAACCCCAGAACAAATAGATACGTTAAAGGAACTAGGAAATATTGGTTCCGGACATGCAATTACGGCCCTTTCAAAATTACTAAACAATGAAATAGAAGTTTCCCTAACATCTGCCGATATTATTCCTTTTTGGAAAGTTCCTGAATTGTTCGATACTCCTAATGTTGAAGTATTTGGGATCTATTCTAAGATTCCATTCAATTCAGATTTATCAATAATTCAAATATTTACTAAAGAATCACTTGTTAATTTAATTAATCTCCTTAACACTAATGATAAGGTTTTCATTGAAAATATAAGAAATATCGAGGATCTAGATGATTTTTCTATTAGTATAATAACTGAAATTGGTAATATATTAACTGGACATTATGCAAGTGCTTTGGCAGATATACTATCAACTCAACTAATTCCTAATGTTCCAATCGTAGCACTAGATACATTAAACGCGATGTTAAATGGTATCATTGCTAAATATTCTCAACTATCAGATTATTTAGTACTAATAAAAACTAAAATAGCACTACCAGAAATTAAACTGAATTGTATAATGTGTTTTATTCCTTGTATGAATATACTAAAAAATCTATTTAAAATTTTAAATATAAAATATAATATGAATCTATAATAAGAAATGTCAAGATTAACCATATTAGAAGAATTGCTTTCCAATCTATTAAATGAGGCAAAAGACCTTTCCGCAGCTCTAGTTGTTGACTTAGATGGTTTGATTATTGCTAAAAAGTCAAATGGTGGGTTTGATGAAGAATTGATTGGTGCTATTATGGGCATTCTTGAACAAACAATAAGTAGGATAAAAAAGTATACAGAAACATCATTTGGAAGTGGAACACTCAACACTAATGAATTTCAATTATTTTATGTAGAATTAAGTAAAGTCACTCCCGCAATCTTTGTCATGGTTGGAGATCAATACTCAAACATTAATCAATTTATTCCTTATGCATATATAGTGACGGAAAAAATTTCATTAATTTTAAATAATCGAGAAACCCCTGTAAATCTCCCAAAATTAAGTAATACTGCAGAAATAATATTTAATCCAGACCCTAATGTCCATTATGGCAATAATAATATAAATAAGATAGTTGTTGTTGGATCTGAGGCAGTTGGGAAAAGTACATTAGTTGAAATGTATAGGAAGGGAAAATTTGAAGAAATTTATAAACCAACTATTGGAATTTCTATTAAAGAGAAAAAATTACATATTTCCAAAGACTACAATTTATGCCTATATCTCCTTGACTTAGGAGGTCTAAAAAGTTTTGCTAAAATCCGCAAATTTTATTATAATTATTCAAATGCGGTTCTCATTTTGTTTGATTATGCTAAAATGGAAACTTTCAATAAAATTTCTGATTGGATTGAAGAATCGCGCCATTTTATCAAAGATAAATCAATCCCAATTGTTCTCATAGGAAACAAAATCGATCTAGCCGAAAATCGTGAGGATTTTAAGATTCAAGCCCAAAATCTAGCAGACCAATATAATATTCCATTTTTTGAAACATCAGCATATACTGGAGAGGGAATTGATGAGTTGTTTACTTACTTAATATCATCCTTACTTTAACATTTAAATAAGTATAAATTACAGTGCACTACTATTTATTAAACTTTTAAGGGAGATTTAGTTGTCAATCGATGTTATAATTGCTGATGATTCTGCGTATTTGAGAAAAAATATTGCTGAGATTCTTAAAGGCAGCGAATTGGTAAATATAATAGAGTTTGCTAAAGATGGAGAAGAAGCCATTAAGTTTGTCAAGAAATACAGCCCAGATGTTTTAGTGTTAGATTTATTAATGCCTAAAATGAATGGATTAGATGCTTTCAAAGTGATCATGGAAGAATGTCCAACCCCAACAGTTATTCTCTCAGCTATTAGTCCCAAAAACCTTGATTCATCTATTCAAGCACTTTTAATGGGGGCATTTGATTATATTATAAAACCGGGAGGCATAGGTGCTAAAGATCTACCACGATTCCGTGAAGAATTACTAGCTAAAGTGCTTATAGCTTCTCAATCACAAATAAAAAAAATTTTTAAAAAGGAAGATGGAGACTACGGAAAGGGTAAATCACTTCGACAAGAAATAATTGATCAAATCTTTGATTTTGGTCAATACCTAAATACACTAATACCCATTCAAGAAGCTAAGGAAAACCAAGAAGTAATAGACATTGGTAAAACAAAAGAAGTGCAGAAAGAGGCAACAGGTAAATCAGAAATAAAGCAAATTGAAAAGATAAATGAACTGAGCATAAAGAAATCCATTAAGCATAAAGAATCAGCAAAACTATCTAAAATAAATGTTGCTAAACCTACTTTAAAAACTTTATTACAAAAATCTCTACCAAGTTTACAAAAAAGAAAAGAACCAGTTTACACTCCTAACCTTACTCCTATTAAAGGAGTTTCTATCTCATCAAATATAATTGTTATTGGTGCTAGCGTTGGTGGGCCTCGAACTATAACTACTATATTAAAAGAAATACCTAGAAATTTCCCTGCTCCAATTTTAATCGTTCAACATTTATCAGCACACTTTATGGAAGCTTTTGCTGATAATTTAGATTTGGAATGTAAATTAAAAATTAAGGTTGCGACTAATGGAGAGTATCTTAAACCTGGAGTAGTCTATATTGCTCCCGGAGAAAAACATATGGAAATTTCTGTAGATGATAAAAGACCTTGCATAAAAATATATAAGGGTACACCAGTTAAATTTTGTATGCCTTCCATAGATATCTTATTCTTTTCAGCAACAAGAGTTTACAAGGATCGAACCATGGGGGTATTATTAACCGGTATGGGCTCTGATGGTGTTGAAGGTTTAGGCTCTATTAAAAAAGTAGGTGGAAAAACAATCACAGAATCGATGGAGACATGTATTTTATTTGCTATGCCAAAATTCGCCGCAGAAAAGGGTTATGCTGATCAAATTCTGCCAAATTACTCCATCTACCCGGAGATTATTAAATTCTGCAGAAAATGAATCTTTTACCAAGATAAACCTTTTAAAAACTTTATATCTTGAATAATCTTTTGAGATTCTTGTTTTGGAACCTCCATGAATGCATAGAATTCATTCTGCCAAAAAGCTTTTCCAGAAGTCGAGCTTCGTATATCTTCAGCAAATTTTATAGAATTTCGGACTGATAAAAGTATTTCAATAATCGCTTGGTATTCTTTTTCTTGATCAATACTCTTAATTTTCGCAGAATATTTTGAAAGTAGTGAGATGGTGTTTTTAATGTGATCAGGAGGAAGTTGTATGATAGTATGGTAAATAGGCTCCAAAAGAATTAATTCTGCCTCCGTTAATCCTTTTTTTATTGCATCATAGAACATAGTAGATAATTCAGTGAATGCACTTTCTTGTTGAGTAGTATCTATAATTAATTCCTCAATTTTAATTTTAAGCTCTGTGAGTTTTTCTCCACATAACGGTCCATTTAAGTGGATTTTTTCAATAATTTCAATTATTGCATTTTTATATAAATCATCTAATTCATTACTTGCGTTGTAAATTGTTATATTTTGATCTTCATCACATATCCAAAAATTTTCAACTTCTTCGTCGTTTAACCCAGTATTTTCCTTTAAAACTTCTTTTAATTTGTTGAAAGGTTTTATTGTTTTGTAATCAATATTTTGGAAAAATCTAACAGTTTTATTATCTAATCTTTCAACATTTAGTTTTAATTTGTTTTTACCATCCGTAGATACTACTTCTATTGAAGAAGAATTATATCGGCAAGACTCTTTAAAAACTGCTCGTGGTTCTGAAGTAGAAACATTTACTCCCCTCTTTCCTAATTCATGAGCTGTGACTTCAAGATGAAGAGGGCCCACTCCAGATAATAAGAATTCTCCAGTTTCCTCATTAATTTCAAATTTCAGATTTGGATCTTCAATTAACATATTCTCAATTAATTCTTTCAATTTATCTAAATCTCTTAGATATTCTGGTTCAATTGAAACTGTAACGACTGGAGTAGTAACATATTTCACGCTTTCAAATGGCACCATATCATCAATGCTGTAGCTATCTATTATGGTTTCACCACTTTTGATCTTTTTGAGTCCTTCTATAGCTACTATATTCCCAACAGGTATTCTTTCCACTTGTTCCCTTCTTTGTCCCATGAAGATGGCAATTCGTTGAATTCTATCATAACTTTTTTCATTTAGCAGAAAGATTTCATCTTTATTCTTACAACTACCAGAAAAGATTCTCCCTGTTGAGACTAATCCATGTTTATCAACTTGTACTTTACTTAAACATACTATTAAGGGGCCATTTGGGTCACAATTAACCAAAGTTTTTCCTAATTCAGAATTAATATTCCCGTCCCAAATTTTATTAATTCTGTATTTTTGCGCTTCTATTGGATTTGGTAAATGATTAACAACCATTTCCAATATTGCCTTGTGAATTGGATAATAGACTGCTAAATCTGCATAACTTTCTTTAGTGTAAGTCTCTTTATTATATCTGGCTCTAATATCTTTAAACTTTAAAATGCCTCCTTCATAAATCTTTAGTGTGAATGCCCATTTGTGAAGAGCTGAGCCAAAAACAACATTTCCGGCTAGGGGTGATACTTTCCATTTCTTATTGAAAGGAGGATCCGCATATCTTTCAATTAAAGTATTAAAGGATTTTATTATTCTGGTATATTTTTTTTTAATTTTTTCATCAGAGAGCTTTAGTTCTCTTATGAGACGATCGACTTTATTGATAAAAAGAACAGGTTTAACACCTTCTTGTAAAGCTTGTTTAATCACAGTTTCAGATTGTGTGATTACTTCCTCAACAGCATCCACTACTACTACAACTCCATCAACTAACCTTAACGCACGAGTTACTTTTCCACTAAAATCCAAATGACCTGGTGTATCAACTAAATTTATAAGAAAAGGTTCATGACCTTCAAGGGATTTCTCGTAATATAGTGAAATATTAGCAGATTTCATTGTTATTCCGCGTTGCTGTTCTTCTTCAAGATAATCTAAAGCACGTGCTTCACCTGCCAGATCTGGTGATAAAAAACCTGCTTCACTTAGTAAAGAATCTGAAAGCGTAGTCTTTCCATGATCTATATGACCCGCTAAAGCAGTATTGCGAATATTCTTAGTTAATTCCATTAAATTAAGTATTTCAGTGATTTCCTTTCTACGAGGCATACTCAAATGTAAAAGTATCTAAATATTTATTTAGGATTATAATTAATTTGATTAAAACTTTAGTGTTTACTTACTTTTAAGTTTAACAAATAAAAGGAGGGAAATGATTTCTCGCTACTCAAGATCTTCGTCATTTTGAAAACAGTTTAAAAACTATTTTAATCCGTTGGGTCAGAAAGCGCATTAAAATCATTTCCCTTATTTTTAAAGTAAACTTTATAATTTGACTTCTCCATCAATTTTTACCATCCTTCCTTCAACATGCAAACGTCCATCACAGAAAAGTTCTATCGCTTTTGGAAAGATCTTATGCTCCCACTCAAGGATTCTGGGGCCTAATGTTTCCTTAGTGTCAGTATCATACACAGGAACACATTTTTGAATAATAATCGGTCCATGATCCGTCATAGGATCAACATAATGAACAGTAGCTCCTGATACTTTAACTCCATATGCCAAAGCATCTTCATGTGCATGCATCCCTTTAAAGGAAGGCAAGAGAGCAGGATGGATATTCATGATATTTCCTTTAAAATGTTCAATAAACATTTGTGAAACAAATCGCATATATCCCACTAAAATTATAAGCTTACATTTATATTTATCGAAAATATCAATCATCTTTTGGTCAAATTCTTCTCTGGTTCCCTTATGTTTATCTGATTCTATTAAAACGTATGGGATATTGTGATTTTTAGCGCGTTCCATACAATATGCTCCCGTTTTATTACAAATTAAAACCTCTATTATTGCTTTCTCTTTTAAAATTCCTGTTTCACAAGCTTTAGCTATTGATTCGAAGTTACTACCCGACCCACTGGCAATAGCTCCAATTTTTACCTTTCCCATAATTTACTCCAATTAATGCTTTCAAAAAAAATTAACTAATAATGAGAAGATTACCTATTAGGAAATAACTGTATAAATTGTAGTTATTTAATTAATTGTCTTTTTCATAATCATAAAATTTTTATTTGATTATTTCATATCTATCTTAGAAATTTAGAAATATTTCATTCTAAAAATTATTCTCTTCTTTAATTGAGTTATATCGTGAGAGAAAGATATTCTATTTATTCAAAATAGCGTTTATAAAAAATTAGAACATATAAATAAATAAAATTTCGAGTGTTATTAATAGGTATATTAATATACTGAGATAGTTGCTTAAAAGCAAATTATAAGAGAAAGAAATCAAATTCTAAATTTACTAATTTAGTAGAAATAAAAAATTAATTAAAAAAGAATGAAGAATTATGAGTTTCGAAGGAGAACTGATACGAATTAAAGATGAGATTGTTAAAATCCTTCCACCCGAAATAAAGGTTCATAAGATCGAATTTGAGGGTCCGGAAATTGCTGTTTATTCTGAGAATTCTGATGTAGATGCTGTCGAAAACTCTACAATATTAAAGGATTTAGCTAAAACTATGAGAAAACGTGTTGTATTTCGTTGGAATGTAGAAAAACGTAAAGATCCCGTTGAAACTAAAGAATACATAACAAATTTAATCAATGAAGACGCAGAAATTACTAATATTGAATTTGATCACACACGCGGCGAGGTAATCATTGAATCAGTAAAACCTGGACTTGTAATTGGTAAAAAAGGAGTTAACTTAAAGGACATAAGATCAAATACATTTTGGCAACCTAGAACTATTAGAACTCCTCCACTTGCATCTAGAACTATTCAATTAATTAGGGGTATGCTTAAAAAAGAGAGACAAACTCAAAAAGATATATTATTAAAAATTGGAAAAAGAATTCATAGACCACCTCTATTCAAAGATTTAAACATAAGATTAACCGCATTAGGAGGTTTTCGTGAAGTAGGAAGGTCTTGTATATTAATGCAGACCCGAGATAGTAGTGTATTATTAGATGTAGGCTTAAATGTAGGGAGTCCTAATGATAAATTTCCATTTTTTGATGTCCCTGAATTTTCTTTAAGAGATCTTGATGCTGTTATCATTACACATGCACATTTAGATCATTGTGGACTAGTTCCATTTCTTTATAAATATGGGTATCGTGGTCCAGTTTATTGTACGTTACCTACACGTAATTTATCTACAATGTTACAACTAGATTTTATTCAAATATGTGAAAAGGAAGGATCACCGTTACCGTATTCTAAAAGAGATGTTAAACAAACAGTTCTTCATACAATTCCACTTTCTTGGGGAAAGGTAACTGATATTGCTCCTGATATTAAATTAACACTTCATAATTCAGGTCATATTTTAGGATCTTCAATGGTTCATTTGCATTTTGGTAAAGGAGATTATAATTTTGTCTATACAGGTGATTTTAAATTTCAAAAAACTCGATTATTAGAAAAAGCAGCCGTTAAGTTTCCTAGAGTTGAAAGTTTATTAATAGAATCAACATATGGCGGACCTCAAGATCGTATTCCAAGTAGACAAGAATCTGAGAGAGAACTTAAACAGATTTTAAATTCTACTATTAAAAGAGGTGGAAAAGTTTTAGTTCCAGTTCTCGCCGTAGGACGTGCTCAAGAACTGCTAATAGTCCTTGAGGAATACATCTCAAAGGGTTTTATTGATCAAGTGCCCATTTTTATCGATGGTTTAATTAGTGAAGCTACAGCAATACATACAGCTAATCCGGACTTTCTTAGTAGTGATTTAAGGGAGAAAATTTTGCATCAAGGGAAAAATCCTTTTTTGAGCGACTATTTCGAGACTGTTTCCGCTCAAGAAGAAAGACGGGATATTATAAAAGGTGGACCTTGTATCATTTTGGCCACAAGTGGAATGCTTATAGGTGGTCCATCTGTACAATATTTAAGAGAATTGGCAAATGACCCTAAGAATTCGCTTATTTTCGTTTCTTATCAAGTTAATGGAACTTTAGGCTCAAGGATACAAAAGGGATTTCGTGAGTTTACTTATGTAAATGCGAAAGGTCGTACCCAACTTGTAAAAATAAACCTAAAAGCTTTTACCCTTGAAGGGTTTTCAGGACATTCCTCACGTAGTCAAATTTCTCAGTTTTTAAGACGAATTCAACCAAGACCTAAATCTATAATAGTAAATCATGGAGAAGCTTCTAAATGTGTAAGCTTGTCAACGATGATACATAAAAAACTAAGGAAACAAACAAGAAGTCCACTGAATTTGGAAACAATTTTACTGAAATGAACAAATCTTTTATAAACATAGTTTTTAATTAGCGGATTAGAAGAAATCTAAGATTTGCAATGAATTAGCTTAAATAGCTCTTTTTCTCCTTTTAACATTTCTTAAAAGAAGAATTAATTTTTTTAAACAGTATTAATTAACTTCTTTAAATAAATGTTTAGTGGTAATTTTTGAATATTAAAAGCTTTCTATTAAAAATAAAAAATCATCGAACGACTATATCTAGACATATCGTTCAGATTGTTGCTTTCATCATAATTAATTATATTCTCTTAGAAGTAATTTTTTCGATAAATCTATTAAGTTTAGATAGGCTCGTAAAAATTCTTCCTATTATCAATTCCCCAAGAAATCCAATTTCAAGTGGAGCTGGAATTATGGAGTATATTTTTTATTTTATTGTGGAAGGAATTTTTCCAATATTTTTAATTGCGGTATTAGTAATTATTCTATTACTTACTAATCGAGTTTTTTGTGGATGGATTTGTCCTATCGGTACAATTCAAGATGCATGTGCAGCTATTCCAGTACCTAAAAAGAGGGTAAAAATCAGTACTCATAAATCATTGTTAAAAATTAAGTATGTGTTTGTAATTTTAATTACAATTATAGTTTTTCCTCTTGCAATTACAGCGACGACTAATTATGAATTTTATTTAGATTATAGAGCAAATATAGGGGAGTTTGGAGATAAACCTATGGGTTTTTTTTCCTTATCAGAATATATTTTTGTATTCTTTCCGAATATGATTATAGATATGATTCAGACAGGGAGTATACAACCATTATTCTCTAATATGTTGACATTTATTACATTTTTCTTTTATTTTATAATAATCGTCTTATCAGTATGGTATCCACGAGTATATTGCAGATACTTTTGCCCTTTTGCCGCGATTGCCTCAGCAGTCTCAGAATATTCCTTTTTAAAATTAACAAGAAATCCTGTGAGATGTGTAGGAAGGTCTGAGTGTGGAATATGTGAAAAGGTATGTCCAAAACAAATTAGAATGTTGGATGAACCTTTTGAGTTTTTTACTGGTAAAGGAGAGTGCAATTTTTGCTTGAAATGTAAAGAATCATGCCCCTATGATGCTATTGATATGAAATTTGGGTAAAATCTAATATAAAGATTCTCACAAGTGAAATTTTTAGATAAGATAAACCTTTATTTTGATCGTACTAATCTTATATTAAAAACAATCTTATAAGGGTTAAATTAAGCAATGGATAAGAAAACAACTGAGCAACTGCAAGCAAGGATGAAGAGAGACGTTAATGTGGGAATTCACGGGATATTAGATGCAGAAGCGACTAGATATTTTGAAGATGAAAGTGAAGATATCAGACCTCCTTTCTTTAGAGATGTAGACAGAATAGTTCATTCAAAGGCTTTTAGTCGTTATATAGATAAATCTCAAGTTTTCTTTGATATCAATAATGCCAATATCACTCATAGATCTCTTCATGTAACTTTAGTATCAAGAGTCAGCAGGCAGATTGGACGTGTTTTAAGATTAAATACTGATTTAATAGAAGCGATAGCTTTGGGACATGATATTGGGCACTCTCCCTTTGGGCACCTCGGAGAAGAATTATTAAATGATCTTAGTCGAGATTATAATATGGGAACATTTAGCCATAATGCCCAAGGTATAAGATGGCTTTCTTATCTTGAAAAAAGATTTCCAGAGAAACCTGCTAAGGGACTAAACTTGACTTTACAAGTTCTAGATGGCATTCTTTGTCATGATGGTGAAGTTAATGAGCAAAAATTAAAGCCAATTAAACGAAATGGAAAAAAATGGGAAGATCATCTTAAAGAATACGAAGATTGCTTTAATGAAAACAAAATCAATAGAATCCCAATGTCTTATGAGGGTATAGCAGTAAGATTTGCTGATACAATAAGCTATATTGGTAGAGATATTGAAGATGCCATTTTGTTAAAACTTATAAGTCGAAAAGAAATCCCTGAATTTTGCAAAGAAGTATTAGGGGATACGAACGCTAAGATAATCAATACTCTCATAACAGATTTGTTAAACTATAGCCTTGATAATGATGTAATTGGTTATTCTGACAATATCTTTAAAGCATTAAAACAACTTAAAGCTTTCAACTATGATAAAATATATACAAGAAGAGATCTCTTTAAAAAAAATTCAACTGAAAAGACCTTCGTAGATAACTTAAGAAATAAGTTTAAATTAATCTTTACTCTATGTTTAAAAGATTTGGAAGAAGATAATTATGATTCTCCTATTTTTAGAGACCATATTGAATATATTGATGATCAAAATTATAGATCTTATTTTCAGCTTCTCAAAAAAAATAATAAACTAACTTTAATCGTTAGAGATTACATTGCTGGTATGTCTGATAAATACTTTAGTGAAACATTTGAAAGATTTCACAAAGGAAATTGATAAAAAGTACCAAACAGATTTAGTTTTTAACTGGTTTATTATTTTTCCTTGATTGTTTACTTGAAAGAGCTTCTCTTAATTGATCGATAAAAGATAATTTTTCATCTTTCTTCTTCTTTCTTTTTTTCTTAAGGATTTTAACCACTTGACCTTGCTCTTTCTCTTGCTCTTGATATGAATGCCGTAATTCGATGCAATATTTGTCTGGTATACTTGCTCTATCCACATTTTTACCTTTTTTCTTTTTCTTTATATAATCATCTATTAATTCTATTAACTCATCAAGTAATTCTACCAAAAAGTCTTCTATCTTTTTTCCTACTATCTCTTCAATAAAATCTACGAGAAGCTCTTTCATAAGTTTACCTACATAATGAAAATATAATTCTAATCCGGATTCGTGCTCAAATAATAAGATTTCACGCGTATTTAGAGAAAACTTCAGACTATCAATATCATTTTTCCATTCTGCTAAGCAAAGAGGCTTACTATCCTTAATATAACTCTTAGATTTAACAATTTCTCTGAGGTCCTTGTATTCATCTGGATAGATTCTCGCATTTCCAAAACCTCGATTACTTTTATTTAGAGGAACTGGTAAGTCATCTTTATATTCTAATGGTTTTAATTTTAATGAAACTATTTCTTCTTTATCTTTCTTTAAATGGTTACATGCGTATTCAAGATTTTTTGAGTAATCGTCGATATTAGAAGTTTTAGTCTTGTAGTCAGTAAAAAATTCGTTAAATTCTTTCTCTCTTTCTTCAATATTTCTAGAAAGCTCTTTAAGTTTACGTCTTTTTTTTCTCAAAAATTCTTGGTTATGCCATTTACGGAGTGAAATAAAGTTTGCAGTTGAAGCAACAAAACCAATAAGAACTAATAAGGTAACTACGAATGCGAGAATAAATGGCCATGGAGGTGATACTGTTATATCATAAGATTCCCAAGTACATGAGTAAAAATCTAATTTATTAAGAGCATTTTGCTGAAATCCAGTCAAGTTTATGTGATGAGCATGGTATAATTTTGGGACATTTAACCAGATGTATGGCATATCATCAATCAAAAGCTCTTGAATTCCATCATATAGAGCTTCTCTTAATACAGGATTTCTTTCTATAAGAGCTTCTTCCATCAAAAGCTGAACATTATCCCAAAGATAATATGGATTTCTACCAGCTAATTGAGCTTCTGTGAAACCATTATACTGCGCTCCATTCATTCTTATAGAACTATTCGTATAAAAATTGTCTATAAAAAGGCTTGGATCATTAAAATCTGGCATGTATCCAAAAATATAGAGTTCTAATTCATTTCTATGATGGGCTCCCTTTTCTTCTAATATTTCTATAAACGTAAGCCATGAGGTACTGGCGTTTGTTATTTGAATTCCTGTTTTATTTAGATTATTCTGTAGCAATAGAAATATACTCTCCCGATAAAAGTTTAAAGCATTATAGGTAAAATTATATGAAACAAACACATTATTTGTCCAATTATCCTCAGTAATTCCGGGAAAAGTTGGATCAAATCCTACCCCAAACCCCATCGATTGCATAATCATCCTTGCATGTGTAATGTTGAAGTTAGGTAAATTGAATGAATCATTGGCATATCTAATACCTGTGGGTATGGGTGAACTCATCCTCATTGTTCTTCCTGCTTTTAATACATCAATTATATATGAGTAATTAATACTGTAAGAAATCACCTCTCTAAATGTTCTATTTATTAATATATTATTTACACCTAAATATTCAATTATTCCAGCAGTCTTATTGAAATCTAAAACAGTTATATTAGGATCAGCTGTAAAATTTTCTAAAAACGACGATGAAGGATTAGATAAAAAATGAATCCCATTCTTCAGTAATGCTTCATTTCTCAGATTTGAATTGCTGATTATTGAAAACACTAATATATCAATACTTGCTTTCCCCCTCCAATAGTTATCAAATGCATGGAAACTTACTTCAAAATTATTTACATAATAATCATAAACAAATGGACCAGTCCCTACTAAATCTCCTGTATTAGTGTCGATATATTCGGTAACGGGAGTAGAAAAGGGTGATAAAATATAAGAACCACTAAAACATAATAAAGCCTCAAAAGGAGCATACGGACCATTTAAAATAAAGGTAACATTGTAAGCACTATTTATTCTAACTTCTTTTACAATTGGAATCCCACTTGGGAATTTGTATAAGTACTCTAATTGAGTTCTAAACTCATAATTAGTACCGGTGGTGTTTAAAGCCCAAGCCATTCTTTGCCATGTAAAATTCACTGCACTAGCATTAAAGATTGTCCCGTCATGGAATAAAACGTTTTGTCTGAGAAGAACAGTATATTCTGTACCATTTAGATTCCATGATCCATAATCGGAAGCAAGATGAGGAATTATTTTAAGTTCTGGATCTGCCAAGTCATAAGTAAATAATCCTTCACAGATTTGGTCAATTACTTCAAATGAATTTGATTCCCAAGCAAGTTGTGGATCAAGATAACTCGGACCATAAGCTACCCCAACTTTAAAGGGAGTGATTGTAGAACTACTGCTCATCCGTAAATTTGAATCTAGATGCATATTATTATTCTGTGTGCTTATATCGAAAAAGAATACAGCAGATAGCATTAATAAAAGTAGTATTAAAACTGACTTTAGACTTTTTTTCATAAAATAACGCCCAAATGTGATAATTATGATCTATTATTCTACCAAGGTATAAAAATATATTTACCACTTTGTCAATGAAAAGATGCTACTTAATATTTTTGCAATAATTTACCCGGAACAAGCTAAATTGCCTATTACCATTCCTATTTGATCTTTTCACCATCACTTTTCACTCTTTCAATTAACTGCTCATAGAAACTAACCAAATCTAAAAAAAACTCCTCATCGGAATAAATTTCTTCCTTACATTTTTCCCGCAAAAAAATAAAAAATCTTTTATGCCTACTATAACTAGAATCTTTATAAATAAATTCCTCTCCCTTTTTCTTAATCCCTACAAGCATACAAACCTTAACTAAGACATTATCTGCAATATGATGTGCTAACTCAAAAATTTCATTAGATTCATTTTCTACTAACATCTTTGCCACGGACAACATTCGCTTTAAAGTCTGAACTCTTGCATTATTATTGGTTTTTGTCATACAAATTATTAGTAAGTTTGATATTAATATATTTTTTTGTACTTTTTTGTTGAAGTGTTATTGATCTCATTTTGAAATCACTTCGTGAATACGAAGTGAATTTAGTTCATTTAGATCTCCTATAAATCTCATAATTATATATTTCCAAGTAAAGATCCACTTACAATAGAGTTAGTCGCGAGGAAATTTAAAAAATGAAAAAGAAAAAAATATTACAGTCCTTACAATATAATCAAGTAAATTTAATTTAATTAAAAAATTTAATATATCATATTTACTCCAGACTAATATGGCTCTTTTTACAGAAATGCCAGTTATTTTTACAATTCCTTTGGATGTTTTGTTTACCGTCTTTGTGATATTATATCCTTTGGATTCTTGTTCATGTTTATTATTTTAATGAAATTAAGTTGGCAAACTATAATGGATATATTTCGTCAAACACTTTAAGTTAAAGTAAAAATTTTATTTGATTTCATTAATAATAAGTAAATACTTTGCATTCTTTAAGAATTACTAAACTATAAAGTATTAATTTTATTTTATAAAAAAACTCAATTTAGAAAATTTTATATAATTAACCTAACATACTCAATATATTTTGAAGTCTCTTGCTTTTTTACAAGCTTTAAAGTATTTATTAAAACTCGCATTATTTCATTTAAATCATTTTTAGAATATTCAAGATAGAATTCTGCATTAGATATCCCAGTGAATCCTTTTATTTTGAAGTCAATTATTTTGCGGTTTAAATTTAAAACAACCCTTTCAATTTTTTCATAATTTAAGAATATTGTATAATTAATTATTTCTACTACATCAACAGGATATACTGAAAAATCAGTTTTATGATTTAATTTGAAATTTTTTCTTATATATCGCTTGTTGGTCAAAATATTATAATAATTATAATATTTAAGTTGTTTATATGATAATCCTAATAATTTACTTAATTTTTTATACTCCTTTAATAAAATCAATGAAACAGTTAAAGTTCCTAAAGTTAAGGTAGGTATAAGAAACATCAAAGAGAAAAAATTTCCTTGAATCATATAATAATAGAAAAATAATTTATATAAAATTATAAAAAACATAATAAGAAACACTCCTAATCGAATAAAGTTCACTAGATTTACTGTTTTTTTAGTACACCATAAAATCTTCTCATCCTTAAGCAAATTTTCATTAAACTCTTCTACTTTTTCAGTCAAATTAAAGACTTTTTCACTTATTTCAAATTTTTTAAAAATTCTCGACTTAAAGATATAAAATCAATCTAAAAAGGTTTTCTATTGGATTTAGTATTAATTTAGAGCTAAAATTGCGAATCTTCAACTTTGTCAATGGAAAGAATTAAAAATAGAGTATTCTTATTAAATCTTTGACCTTTTTTATTATAAATTAAATCCAATATCTATTATAAAAATGATATAAGATGAAGCCTTATTCAAGAAAATTCTCAACCATATGGTTAATTTTTCTCTTTATATTTGGCGGGTTTATACCAGCATTTACATTGAATCTTTTTAATCTGAAAGAAAAATTAGAAGGTAATTCTGATGATACTTTGGAATCAATTACCGAAAAGGAGAGGGAAAATATTGAAGATGACATAATTAATACTGAAGAAAAAGATTCTGAAATAGAAAGGTTGATTAATGATGAAGAAAATGCACAAGATGTTTATACTACTAGACTAAACGATATTAATATCAATAAATCTCAAATGGATGTGGATTATAGTTCAATAGAAGATTTAACAAATGAATATTTAGCAGGTAATATTACTCTTGAAACTTATCTTATTAAAATAAGAGGGAAACCTATTATTTACACATCAGTTTATAATAATGGGACTTTTGAACGTATAATAAAATTCATTGAATATATAGACACTAAGCCTGTGAATTTAACAGATGCTATAGAGTATGAAATTTTACATACTGAAAATATAAAATCTTATGAAATTATAAACGTAAAAAACGTAAAAGATTACAATAAAAAAAATCTAGCTTATGAAGTTGCTGGAAATCTTCAAGCATTATCGATAAATAAATTAATCTCTAAAGACTTTTCTTCTTATTATAAGGATTTCTTTGATTTATTCCATAATAACTTAAAAACTGGTCAGAGTGTTTTAACACTTAAGTATGAATTAGAAAGACCAATTAATAACCGAAATTATGTTTTATCAAAAGTTATATACGACAAGGATAATTGTCAAGTACTATTTGATAATTTTTTATCTAATTCAAGAAGATACCAAGTTAAAAATAAAACTATAGTAATCGAAAGGAATTTATCAATATCCAATAAGGCGACTATAAATCTATATGTCGGAGTTTTATATAATCCATCATTTTTGGGCATTCCTATCCCCATAGTATCGTATAAATTTACTTATGATATTTATTGCTCGATCGAAGCTATACCCTTTTATACAAGTTCTTTAACTCCTAAAGATGGTAGTATAAGTCTTGCGATTTACTTTGCTCACGAAACGGAGTATTCAACTTTAGAAGCAGTTCATTATCTCGTTGCAGCCATACCTTTTGTTGGTTTGGCTTTTGCAATCTGGTTTGCAGTAGTTTCTGAAGATGCGAGAAATTCTGAAAAAGCAGGGGCAGTTTCATTTTCAACATCATCGTCAAGAGGTGATACAATTTCTAGTATAAATGATTGGTCTTACACGACTCCTGGGGGTTACTATAATCCTTATAGTGGTCCATATTATAGATATGCGACTATTTCTAAAAGCTCAAATACACAAGATAAAGGAACTGTTACTATTTCAACAACTTTATCTGGTTCTGGATTAGGTGCTTCTGGTTTAGACTCTGATTCAGTAACTTTAGAATACGTTAGGATTTTAAAAGTACCTGAATTGACATATGTTATTGATAGAACTGCCATGACTGCTGGAGTGAATGGGAACTTAAAAGTAACTGTCAAAAATAAAAATTCAGATACAAATTCAATAAAATTAAAGGATCTAATAATTAAGGTATCTCTAGTGTTAAATCCCAGTAAATTTGATATTAATTCTGTTGGAACTAAATATGCAACTCATAAATTCACTACCATCTCAGACTCTGGTGAAAAATCATTTACAATTATTCCTATTCTAGACGAAATGGGGGATGCTCGTTTAAAAATCGAAATTTTAGGCTATAAATTCTTTATTGATGCAAATCCGGATGTTACAATAACAATTTCCTCGACTTCTATACAAAAAACACAAGATATCACAAATTTACCTGCAATTGCAAATATAATAATAAAAGATTTTACACCAATTCATCAATTCCAATTAATTTCAAGAAGTGAACCTGGTTATGAATTCAGTTTAAATATTGCATTAGAAAATCTAGGAGGAATTGATGCACAATTAATTGAATTTTATCTATATTTGAAATATCCCTCTTCTGCTTATTTTGATACTTATGATACTTTAACTTATGATCGAATTGCAAATATTACAGGGAGTAATATTGAATTATTTACATATTCTACGAATCTAGAGATTAAGGGAGATTATACTTTTAGATTTGGAATTGTCTATTCATTTGAAGTTTTAGGTAAAACCTATACAAGTTTATTTATATACAATCAAAATGAAGATCAAGATAATTGTTTAATTCTTCCAGACCCATATAATAATAAAGATTACAATATGGTAATTAATCTGAGATCAAGACCTATGATTAATCTTGAAGTAGATATTACTGATGATAGTTATACAGTTGTAAAAATAATTGCAGGGAATCGAGCTCAATTTGATAATTTATCATTTTCAATCTCATATAAAGCTATTGGAGTCAAATATGAAAATGATGGGATGAATATATTTGGATGGTTTACTGATGCAGCGAATATAATAACTGACATAGCTTCTTTCGCAACTAAATCTTATGGGGAAGGGTTAAAAGCTCTTATCACAGCTATAACGTCCTTTAAAAGGTTAGGGGATGAAATGAAATATAACGTTGCTGATTTTCTAATTAGAATAGGAGTTGGTATTATTATTAGGGCAATTTATACACTATATTTTTCATGGGGTCCTTACAATATTAATACACCATTAGGATCTTTTCTTGGTGATTTGAAAGGTACTTATTATGCGCAATCTGGTGGATATGAGCCTTCAGAAGTTATAGATGATGAAGATTTAATATTAAAGTTTAAGCGAGATAGTCCTAACATCATTGATGACTTTTGGTTAGTCTATCTAGCTCGAGGATTTCATAGATCTCAAATTTATATTGATTTCGATTATACATTTTCAGATAAATATGGAAATGTTTGGACTGGTTCTGAAGTGGAACTTAAGAAAGAAGGTCAGGAAGTATCAAACTTGGATAATGTTGAGGTTACAGTTCAATTAAGTGTTTTTATGAAAGATGGTTTTAATGTATATTATAACTGTTGGGTAGAGTTTTTAACGATTTCAGCTACTTTAGTTATTGAAATTGTTTTATCTGCCCTAGGGTGGTTACCAGGAATGCAGTGGACTTGGGCTGCTGTTGCAATGAATTTGCTCATGTTAGCCCTTTCAGTTACAATAATGGGTATTATAGCAGCAATTTTATATAGTGATCCGGATCCTAACTATACAGTGATAGATGAACCCATACCTTACGAATTAGAAGAAATATTTACTAATAGTTCTGACGGAGGTTCTCACCTAAAACAAATCAAATTAATGTCAGATTTATTTGGCTATTTGAATGCTTCAAAAACTTCATTATTTAGGTTATATCAAGCAAAACTTGAAAATAATCAAACTTATACAGTATTACAATCAAAAGCATTATATAAATATACAGTAGAAGCAGAAAGGATCAATAACGACCTTCTATATGAATCACTTTACAATGCATTATTAAATTATAACAGAAGCTTAATTGATAATAAAACCGCCAATATTTTAATTGAAAAAATAAAAAATGAAGGAATAACTCCAGAAGTAGAAAATAAAATACGAGAGATCTCATCAGGAGTGAATAATGATACGTTTGATGTAATCGAAGAAGAAATCTATAATATGAATTCTACTCAGATAATCAGCTTATTAAATCGAAATCATACAATGGACGAAATGTATGCTAGATACCTTATTTTCAATGACAGGATTCACTTTCTAAGAGATGAATCTCTAGATGGAATTGTATATGCAAGAACAGAAATACTAGAGGGATCAATAAGAAATGCTACTACCCAAGAATTAAACGTTCCCTTTAATTTAAATAAAACTATCATAAATCAATTAGAATCAGAAAATTTTACAAATATAGAAACCCTATGTCAAGATCTGAATGAATCTGCTTGGGAATTATTTTATAAAACTAATAATACACTTTATATGAAATACGCTGATTTTGCGCTCCAAACATTATATTCTCTTAAATTTTACATAAGTGTAAGAGCAATTGGATATCCTAATCAAATAATCATTGACGAGAACATTACACCTCAGACTTTAAATCTAGAGATAACAAACAATGGATTTATTAATAGTACATTTGGTTTTGAAGTTGAATCTGATTTTATTGGAATTTTCAGCATATCACCCGATATTTCTTCAATACAAATTTTCGTAGAACCTTTACAGATCCATGAATTAAAGATAGAATTCTCAATTTCGGATAATCATATATTAACACCTGGAGAATATCCTGGTAAAATTAGAGTTTATTCACTTGAAAATCCATTAAAGTATGATGAAATTGATTTTTCAATTATCATCCCTATTTATAACTTTAATATAAGCTCAGAAGCAAAATCTATCTCTGTAGTTCCCGGAGAAACAGTAAAAACAAATTTGAATGTGAAAAATTTAGGTAATGTATATGATATTTATGAATTACAGATTGTTAGCGAAATACCTATATCATGGATATATACTTTAAATAAAATAATTTTACCTAAAGGTAATGATTATGATATTCCATTAGTTATTACACCAGTAAGACATTATACTACAACACCTGGTACATATTTAGTAGAAATATTCGTTAAATCAATTGGAAACGGTTCAATAATTAAAAGTTTGTTATATTCAATTGAGATTTTACCATATTATGAATATAGCAGTTCTTCAAAAATTATTGATAATAAAATTAAACCCGGTGAAGAAGCTATTTTTAATTTCAATATTACTAACTTAGGAAATACACCTGAAACTTATAATATTTCATTATCTGTAGATGATTTTATTAAAAATTGGACTACGTCAAATCTTTTAAGTAATAATTATGAAGTTATCTCTTTACAGCCTGGTGAAACATTCTCTAAGCAGATTTTATTAATAACAATTGATACATATAAACTGGTGTCAGGAATTTATGAAAATTTCTTAAAAATAGAGTCAATAACTTCCTCTGTGGATCACGAATTTTTGGATTTTACAATTGAAATTTTAAAATCAATTAGATTTAGTGTAAAAATTGATGATATAGAAGAGAAAGTTATTCCTGGAGAAATTGCTCAATACAACCTCACTATTCAAAATTTAGGAAATATCGGTGAATTTTTCAATTATTCTATTGATTTTATCGGTGCTGAATCAACATGGGAAATTCAATTAATAACAGAAGAAGATCCGGAATTAGATTTAACTGGTTGGGTAAGTTTAAATCCTGGTGAAAATCAAACGTTTAAGTTGGAAGTATTTCCACCTAGAATCTATACTACAACAGTAGGAATTTATCCATTTTATTTCTTAGTTTTTAGTAATTCAACACCGCCAATAAACCAGACAGTGAGTAGCGTTATAGAAATCTTAAATTTCTATGAGATGACTGTAGATTTTGATATCTCTAATTACGAAGTTGATCCAGGAGAAATAACAATATTATGTTTAAACATAAATAATTTTGGTAATGACAATTATACATTCTCTATTAGTTTATCTTCTAACGTTCCAAATGAATGGATATCGATATATACAAATACGATTTTATTACAACCTGGAGAAACATCAGAAATTCAAATAGAGATTCTACCACCAAAGTTGTATACTACTGTTCCTGGCATATATAATATTACCTTAAATGTAACCTTATTAGAAAATCCAGAGACATATCAAATGATTGAAACTGAAATAAAAATATTGGAATTCTATGAATCGATAATTCATGCAATACCTGAGAAAATTGAAGCTGAAATTGGAGATTCAATTGAATTTGAATTTAGCATTACTAATTTAGGTAATGTTTTAAGTGAATATTCCTTACACTCATTTTCATGGAATGTTTCAATTGTAAGTGAATGGATTAAGGTATTGATTCCATCCATTACTCTTAATCCTGGTGAAACTGGAAAATTGCTAATAAATATTGATATTCCATATTTCTGGCAGGATATGGAACCCATTCATGCAATAGGAGATATAATGATAAACAAATTGAACGAATCAGAAATCGTATTAGTCAATGTGGAGTTGATAATAGAAGCAACGCCTAAAAATATGATATACTTCTTGATAAATAGAATTAGTAGTCTATATAACAATATTAATAAAGCAACAGAGTCATGTAGAAAATATGTTCTATTACATTTCTTGTCCTACTCTAAACATTTGTTAAATAGATCTTTAGTTTCTCTTGAGAGATTTTATTATAATTTTTCAGTATTACTTGATATCCTTTCTAGATCCAAGTTACAATTTGTTAGTTTAATTGGTGAATTTTGTAGATTCGATAAAATTTTCAATCAAACGTTTACTAATTATGTTAAAAATGAATTATGGGATTGTCACGATCAAATTTCACTACTCATAGGAACAACGATAAATATAGCTCTAAATAATAAAACTGGTACTGATATAAGCTTAATTCAAATAACTCATAATTCTCTATTTCGAATTTTGGATTTCTATGATATTAAGAGATGTATTTACCATTCAATTTATATTAGATTATTCGTAATTGACAATTATTACTCTTTCTTATATAATTACGCTATACTTGATAAATCAACAGCTTTTCGATGTGTTCTAAGAAAATTAGACTCAAGATATAATTCCTTTTTACATAAGTTATGCATTTATAGACGTTTTAAATTAATTCCCGATCAATTGTATTTTGATATGTTAAATAAAATCAGTGAAATTCAATCAGATCTAATGAATTTAAATTTATAATTTAACACTTTTTTTTTCCTATTTTATTTGGTTAATTATTAAAAAAGCATAGAAATTTGGAGAGTTTATTCCATTTAAAACGGCTTTACATTTATGATAATCGAATTGAATCGTTTAAGGACTTAGATAACTTAGAAAATCTAAAATATTTGGATTTAAACTATAATTTATTTTTTCAGGCAGATGAATATCAAATGCCTTTACGGGAAGCAAAAGAGTATTTTGGCCATTTGAAGAAGCTCTTAATGCTTAATGGCCATCTTTACCCAGATAATGATTTTTATACATTTTTAAGGGGTGGAAGGGCTACAAATGTTTGGATATAGTTTTATTTTGATTTTTGCTTTCTTATAATAATCAGAGTTTCTTCTAATTAAGGATATGGTCGATTTATTGCAATTTAAATTTATTACTTCGATAAATCTCGTTTAAAAAGTCAATATCTTCTTGAGTAGCAAGTGCCTGAGTCAATTTTAATCCTTTAATTTCATTGTAGTGAATATCATAAGCATTTTTAAAACAATTCACTAAAAGTTGCTTAAATCACTGATTTTTCATAAAAATTTTCCGTTTATTAAATATTTTAATTGACTGTCCCAGATTCTCTTGTCTCTTCCAATAGAATAACGGATCACCTATGGAACTCCCAAAATACTTCTCTAATACGTCAATGATAAAAACTTCATTAATTTCTATTAAAATTCTATTTTCATATTTAAGAGAAACTAAATCCATAAGAGTATCTAAAATCCCCTGGAAGAATGCTTCTGCAACACTCGGTCCCATACTCTCAAAAGTGGTGTTATATAAAGATACGAGATTGTCACTTGTCAATATTATATCCCTTACATGCGAAGACATTTTGCGATAGGGTAAAGCTAAAAAATGAAACCTAAAGAACCGAATCTCATTTTTCGGGAAAAAAATAATATCATTTAATGGTGTGAAAGTAAGAGGGTCAAATCCAAGGTATTTGCACAGATGATAAATTATATGAAAAGAAATAACTTCTTTTTCATACCAATAAATTTCATCGTACTCATTTTTTATCAATTTATCAAAACTCGTTTTTACCACCAATGATGTAATATTATTTTAAAATGATAAAATTTTGATTATTTTTTTAAATTTTTTTAAAAAATTTTAAACTTCATCTCTAAAAAATAAATCTGGAATTAAAATTTCGGTTATCAATATATAGATATTATATATTTTTATTTAACGAAAGAGGGTGGATTACACTTAGGAGGAATTATTGTTAAAAAGTTTTTTCAGTTTACAGGGTTTTGTTCAGTTTCCCGAAAAACGGCTTGTAGCCGCATTTTCACGGGGTTTAAAAATAGTTTTTGAAACTGATATCTTTTTGAATCCTCCAAATCGTATTGTGTAATCCAAGTAAATTAATATCGATCTTTGTAAATAAATTTATCTTATTTGACAAGAAGATAAGAAATGCTAATTGCTTATATTTTACTGGTTCTTTAGGATTAATCATCAAGATTTTATTAAATAGCAAATATTTTTTACAAAAATAAAATTATAACAATTAGAAAAATATTTTAGGTAGCCCAGTAGTGTAGAATTGGGCATAACTATTGCTCAATAGTAAAAAGGTCAAGCATCGGGGGCCCTGAACCCCTGGACCACGGTTCGAATAATTACCGAATTTATCGTTAATCGAAATTCCGTGCTGGGCTATTTTTCTTTTATCCTGTTCGTTTAATAATGTGATATCCATACTGTGTTTTTACAGGCTGAGAAATCTCACCTACTTTCAATCTACTGCAAGCATTCCAAAATTCAGCTACCATATCTCCTTTTGAAAATTCTCCTAAGTTCCCACCTTTCTTTTTACTTGGACAATTAGAGTATTGTTGAGCCAAACTTTCAAATTTTTCCCCAGCTTCTAAATCTTCACTGATTTCTTTTGCTCTATTAAATTTATCAACTAAAATATGACTTGCTTTAATTTTCCCTCCACTGATAGGATCTCCCTTATTTCCTGATCTTTGACCCTCAGAACCTTTCGCTTTTTTTTGATATCCTTTCCCGTATTTATTTTTTCCCATAAAATTTTCAACTTATTTGATTTAACCTAAATATTTCGACTAAATAATAGGTTTTCAGGTTTGTATTAGGTAAAAATGTATCTAATTAACAATTAAATATCTAAAATTTTTAATCTCTTTGATACTGTTTATTTCAACAACCAATTTTTGGAAATCTTGTACCTGACCCTCGAAAATCATAAAAATAATAGAGTTTTGATTCACAAAATTAACATTCTTACTAATTATTTGCTCTTTATATTCACTTTCAATTCTATTTAGTTTTTTCTGTATTAAATAGTCATTAGGGGCAATAAGAATCATATTTCCTACAATCTTTTTGGGGATTGGACCTAGTTCGCTAGCAAGATCCATACTAGAAATATCTATTGTTGACATTAATCGCAATAATGCATCTCTAATTAATTTAGATTTGTTCTCATATTGATTTTTTGAAACCAGTTTATTAATGAACTTTTTAAGGCCCTCATTAATACTTATACTAATTATTGGGCTCACGATATTAACACTTTTTAATAATTGATTGAAATTTAAAGAGCAATGTAGTTTTTAATAATAAATATAGTTAATAAGATTTATAAATTTTTTTTATGAGTAGAATGACTTATAATTTAATAGATCTCGCGATCACACTTCTAAAATTTTCAGTATCTGTTAGCAATTTGTCTCCATCTTCATCCGAAATTTTATCATCCTTCCCATATTTGTTTAAACGGGTAAGCCAAAATTCCATTCTCCCAAGAATAGCTTCTTTGTCTCCGATAATTTTCCTTACACGGATAAATGTATCATGTAGTTTAGTCCGAATATTTTGAGCTTTCCATCTTAACATACAATAATCAGACATTTCGGCTAAATTTTGTGTGATTGCCATAATATCAATAGTCTTCTCACGCTCTTCCGATTTAATCTTTCGTATGATGTTAATCTCTTCAAATAACATTTCTATAATTTTAGCAAGGAACCCTGTTAGCTGACCAGCATGGCCACACCAAACTCTTACTTCTAATGACTGATTTGACTCAGATACATAGAGTCTTGTTATGATCCTACCACCAGTGGTTTTTGCT
Source organism: Promethearchaeota archaeon (assembly GCA_030603385.1). Taxonomy (GTDB): domain Archaea; phylum Asgardarchaeota; class Lokiarchaeia; order Sigyniarchaeales; family SOKP01; genus Loki-b32. The sequence goes on from JAUVXW010000008.1 coordinate 54,901, forward strand.
TCACTACAATGCCAAGATTCTGCTTCATATTTTCCCTTTGCATCTTGTCCCTCATGTGATGTCACTGTACTTACTTCAAAACGTTTTAAAGTTCGAACTGCTGCTCTATAAGCTAATCTTGGATCTAAATCTGCTATTAAAAATGCTCGAGCATCATTAGGTAAATCTTGAATTGAAATCTGAACATCTTCGATAGTTGACAAACATGATACAAGGAGAGGGCATTTGATTTGAACTTCCTTTTTCCTAATATGGACAGTATGCTTATTTCCTTTTGCATCTTTATAGATCACTGTACCTCCAATTGAAGAAATCCCACACTCTTTTGGCTCTAAATAGAAATCTACACCCCTTGAATTCTTTGCTTCAATAACGGGAATATTAATTAATGGAGTTTTAACTTTATATGAACTGGGAACATCCAAAATTACTTTAACTGAATTTATTGCCATAGTTGTTTTATTTCTAACTGCAACTTTAAAATGTAATTGCCCCCCTATAAAATCATAATCACGAACAACTTCGATTTTACCTCTATCTAAAGGTTTCTTAGCTGTTGGTTTAGCATTTATTTTTGCTTCCATAGGCACAGAATACGCGGTGAAATTTCTCTTCGACATATCAATATATCCATCAATATCGCCTCGTGCGATAATCTGTGCTAAATTTTCTTCTATGCTTGATTCAGTCACTCCCAATCTATTTGAAAGTTCCCTTAAAGGCATAGTCCTATAAACTCTGGCGATTTCTTTAATTTTTGTCTCCATATATTTATTTGTCATAAATTCTCTTCTTTGAGTGAATAACCCTTTAATTTTACCAGTTTTAATTAATTCATGAAGACTTTTTCTCGCTAATTCCACAGCAATTTTTAGTTTTATAGCAAGTTTATTAAGTTCAAATAATCCCATTTCTTTAGAATAGGCTTTAATTTCCTTAAATATTTGACCAGCAGTGATAAGTTCATTACCTCTATCAGCAAAATAACCATTAACTGCCTTTGCTCTCATTAAATTAACACAGAAAGATTTTACAAGTTCTTTTGGAAGGTTTAAATTATTTGATAAGGTTTTTAATGATACACGACCTTTTTTCTTAATCTCGTTTATTAAATTATCTAAAATGTACTTCTGAGTATAATAAATATTTTTATCTTGTGAAAATGACCCTTTTATTTGGAATTGATTGATTAACATATATATAACCTTACGAGCAAGTGCACCACTCATATCTAACATTACAGTTAAATCATCAACTTTAATAATCCCTTTATCATGAAACATGGATAATAATTTTTCCCTCATTTCTGGAGAAATATAATAGAACATTTGATTCTTTTGATCAATTATTCCATATATTCTTTCTTCATCCATATACTTGTTTATGAATTTAATCATCTGTTCTGCAGATATATTAAAAGAATTCATTATAGTAGAAAAATTAGTGAGAGTTGCCCTTCTTAATAAGTCTAGAAAACAATTAGGACAAATTTCTTTTCCTATTATATGTCTTAATTTTTTACTACATAAAGTTAACCTGTTTCCTTTAATAAGATTATATCGTAATGCTTCTCTTGCTAATTTTTCCTTTGTGGGAAAGAATATTCCAGGGGTTTTTAAATAAGAATTCCACGAATCCGGGCATTGAGGATTTGTACATTCTAGATAATATTGACCTGAAGATAATCTTTCTAATCTTAAAAGAGATTTACATATAGGGCATTCACTATCTTCAACTATAGTACACTTAAAATTCCTTTCTGAAGCCTTTGCTTTTGAGTAAATAATACGATGTTTTTTACACTCATGAATTTCGGTAGTCGCAATATGATTAATACAAAAACTAGATTTACATTTTTCGCAAGTAAAGTCGATATCTTGATTTTCACAGAAAAGGCATTTCATTATTTTTTGAGATCTATTTTTTTATTTTTTGAGATCTATATAATTATAAAAAAAATATAGCTTAAAATATTTTAATAGACCAAATTTTAGTAATTTCTAATAATATGAATAATTAAAAGATAATTAACTTTTTCATTAAATTCTTATAAGTTGTTGACAGAATCATTAAAAAGAAACCTCTGGAAAAACGCGGATATGCAAAAATGATAAAATCATCACGGCTGTATTAAATAATATTATTATCAATATCATAATGAGTAATGTCCAATTAGTTTTAGGTTCTCTTGCTTTTAAAATTTGAGATGTTCCATGTTTTGCCAAAGCCAGTGGAAAAAGTCCCACAAATGTTCCCAAAGAAAAATAGAATACAATAAAAATACCATCAATAAAAATACCACTGAGTGAATATTGTAAACATTGAGAATATATAAGTAATTCAAAAATACATGGAGCAAAACCTGCTAAAATGCCAAAAAGATATGGTGTTTTCTTTTTTTCCCAATTCAACTCGCTTAATTCATCTTTATACTTTGAATGTGGTATATATTTTCTTCTTGTTATAAAAAACAACATAATTATGCCCGCAAACATAGAGACAACAGCTCCAAAAAAATTAATAGTAAAATCATCAGGAATAATATGCGGGATAAATATTTGGGGAAGAAGACTTATAAATACTGTAATGAAAGCAATTATCAAATTAGAAGAAATTAAACCTAAACCATAAAGAACTAGAATTAAAATACTCCTTAACGGGGTTTTAGAAATACCAAATGACCAAAAAAAGAAGATCGCTTTATCCTCACATGGAATTGCTGTATGGAGAATTCCTAAAGTAAACGCTGGTGCGAAAACAACTAATAATGGTGGTAAATAAAATTCTTGAAACATTTTTTAACAATATATTTCTTTATGGAATTCTAAAATTAAATTTCTTCTATTTCTTAGTCTTCTTTAAATATATTTTCATCATCATATTTAGAATTTTTGATTATAGAAAATGGGACCGTCTGTTCATAAAAAGCTTTTCCAATTACAACTCCTTTAACACCAATTTCCTTTAATTCATCAAGATCATCAGTGTTTCGAATCCCTCCTGCTACATATATTGACGCTTTTTTTACTGTTTTTATCATTTTCCGTATATTTTGAAAATCGGGACCAGATAAAGTCCCATCTGCTTTAATTGATGAAAATAGAATGAATCTTATCCCCATATTTTCAATCTCTTTTCCAAATGAGAACGGATTTTTATTTGAGAGTTTTGTCCATCCTTGAATAGCAATTTTTTCACTATGATAATCTATTGCAATAATTATTTTATTAGAGCCAATCATTTTCACCAATTTCTGTATTATTTTTGGATCCGTTATGGCAATTGTTCCTAAAATTATGCGATCTACTCCAATTTTGATTAGATCTAGTGCCGATTCAATATCTCTTATTCCCCCTCCAACCTGAATCTTTAATTTATTAGATGCCTTCTTAATTATATTTTTGAATAACATTTTATTAATATCAGATCCCCATGCGCCATCTAAATCTATAAAATGGATTCGATTTGCTCCCTTATTAATCCAAAATTCGATTGCTTCAAAAGGATCCTCATAATATACTTTTTCAGTACCTTTTAACCCTTGATATAAACGCACGCACTTTCCATTACTAACATCTATAGCAGGAATTATTTCCATAGTTTTAATGAGCTAAAGCGGATTATTTTTTGTAAAGCTGTATTTTACTAATACATAAAAGATAAAAATAAGGAAGATTGTACTTCCAAAATTGAAGGGAAAAAAACCTTCTGTTATAAAAAAAAGTCCCATAAATGCGAGATCAAAAAAACTCAAAAAGAATAGACTCGGTTTGATAAAATTTTTAGTTAAGTTGGATTGTCTTGGTAAATTAAATATTATTATTATCAACAATGGTGTTAAATTTAGTAAATGATGATCCCATGAATCAAAATAACAAAGGAACATAATTGAAATCCCAAAACAATAACCATATAGTACAGAATGCTTAGTCGTTCTTCTAATTATAAATGAAGTGAAACCTATAAAGATAAAAATAATTGCAATAAAAAAAAATAAAGGCATTTGAAGCAATAGTACCTGATCTTCCGCAAATCCAATGAAATATAAGAAGTTGATGATGAGCTTTGTTATGCTAAAGGAGTGATTTATCTGTGAAGGTTCTGAGCTTGTGAAGTTAGCTTCGATGAATCCGTCTAATAAATTTGGGAGTATTAAAAACATTATAAGATTGAGAGATAAAGGTAGTACTATTCCAATCAATCTTATAAAACTACGAGCAACATCAAATTTGAGTTTTCTACTTATTAAATCATAATGAATGATAAGGATGAAAGGAATCATAAAAATTGTTATTGGTTTTATAATTATACTGATTCCAAGTAAAATACTTGCTATTAATTCCCATTTCATCCCATCGTATTTTAAATAAATATATAAAGATAATAAAATCAGTAGAGTAACATACAAATTAATTTGACCTAATATGTAATTAAAAAAATTTGGTAAACTCATTAAATATATGCTAATATAGAGTACAACTCTTTTTTCCTCTTTTTCATGATCTTCCGCTCTGATAAAAATTATGATTTTGTAGAGAACAACACATATCAATATGTTGAGAATTAAATTAAGAGAATTGAATACAATAAAACCTAAATCAAAACCCATCAAATTAAAAGGTACAAAAAACAATGAAGCTATTGGTAAATACCTGAAAGGCCAATTGTATGGCGTAGTATAAAGATTATTGATATCTTTTAGAACAACTCCTCCAACCTCATAGTAAACTCGAAAATCATTCTGCTTTCGAAAAAAGATAAGTGTTAAAAATAGTGAGAATATAAAATATCCCCCATGAATGATGACAGCATACTTAAATACTTTATAATTCCAGAGTTCTCTAAATCTTTCTTTTAATTTAGACAAAAATTTTTGCGATTTCATTTTAAATTCCGTGATGATAGTCTAATGGATTTATATTTTCTAATAATATATACAATTACCCCAAGAGATAAAATTGTGAATAACACTATTAATGTAGGTATCACATAAAAAGGTAAAAAATCGAGAGCAATATCAACAATTACTACATTTCCTTTAATATAAAGCTTATATGAGCTTAGGATTCCTTCATCATTGTAAATTGCAATAATCTGAATACCTTTATTAGGATAACCAGGTCCAATAGCATCCTTAGAGATATCGACATTTAGTGTTGGCAAGACCCTATTATCTACATCATACCATTCGTTTAAATCTAAACCACCCATATATTCGCCTACTGGAATGGGAAACCAGAATGGGACAAATGAATCATATTTTGAAAAGTTAAGCTCTTCAGTGTAATCCTTTGGATTATTGAGATATGTAATCTGAGAATCATTATCTTTAACACCCCAATTTTTATTTAGGGTCCAGAACCAAATACTAAATTCAATCTTATTCACTGTTTCATTTACTTCAACTGTATTTATTTCCCATTTCATCTTTGTTCCTTTACTCAAATTTTTAAGAATTCCTGAATTATCCCAACCGGGCCCAAAAATGAGGTTCATTTCAGCTTCATTACAAACTTTACATTTCCATATTAATACATCATTCTCATTGACTCCCGTTTTATAACTAATCGCATTTGCAGGTAAGACCATTCCACTAAATATAAGAGAAAGAATAACAAAACCAAATAGAATTAGTCTGTGCTTCAATTTTTTAGTCCTCCACTAACTGATACCTTTTATTTTTTAAACAACACTTAAAAACGGCGTAAAATACGATTAATAGGAAGAAAGTCCCTTCAAAATTATATGGGAATAACGGATAGATAAGATACCAAATTCCAATAAAAATGAGGTCAAAAAAACTAAAGAAAAATAAACTTGGTTTGATAGAGTTTGTAATTTCTGAATGCCTAGGAAGATTAAATATTATAATAATTAAAATTGGAGTTAAATTCAAGAGGTGGTGGTCCCATGAATCATAGTACGCAAGAAGCATAATAGTAATCCCAAATGCAAAGCCGTAAATTATTGAATCTTCTTCAAATCTCCTAATCATAAAAGTGATGAAACCTAAACCTCCTACTATGCAAACTACTCCAACCAATATATAAAGTTGATTAAAAGGAATATTATAAAAATAACAGAAATTAGTTATTAGTTTAGTAATACTAAAAGAAAAATTTAAAGCAACAGGGTTGTTTCCTGTGAAGTTTGTGTCTAAAAATCCTTTCCATAAAGGAGGATAAATAAAAAAGAGAATAAAATTTAATAATACCGGCAAAATAACACCTATCAACCTTATCAAAGTCATAGAAAAATCGAATTTAATTTTTTTATTTTCTAAATCAAATTTCAATATAATCAAAAATGGAATTAAGAAAAAAGCAGTAGGTTTAATTATTATGCCTAATCCTAAGATTAAGCTTCCTATTAATTGCCATTTAAGTTCTTCATATTTTAGAAAAATGTAAAGTGATACTAAAATAAATAGTGTGATATATAAGTTAATTTGTCCGTAGATATAATTCAATATATGGGGTAGACCCATTAAATATATACATACATATAATATGACTCTTTTATCGTCATTTTCATGGTCTTTATTCCTAACTAATAGAATGATCTTATATAAGATTACACAAATCAAAACGTTAAGTAAAACGTTAAAAATATTAAATATCACGAATGCTGATTCAAAACTTAAAATTGAATAGGGTATGAAAAAGAGTGCTGATAAAGGGAAATATCTAAAATCCCATAAATAATTCGTTTGATTATACAAGTTTTCGATATCATTAAGAAATATATCTCCAACGTTATAAAAAATTATGAAATCATTTTTTTCCTTGAAAAATAAAAAAAATAAAACAATTGAAAGGAAGAAGTAAAAACTATGAAGGATTAGAGCATAACGAAAAATTTTATGTTTCCAAAGTTCTTTTATTCTATTAAGAATCCTTGTTTTTAAACTCATAAACCCATTAATAAATTATTATTTTAATTTTAAATTCTTTAATTAACTCACTATAATTAAATTTGTTAAAAATTACTTTTGGGAGATAAAAGATGTCCTTTCTAAATAAAGAAATTGAAAGAGCTACATTTGGGATAATTGTTGGAAATCGTGATGTTTTTCCTGATCACCTTGCTACTGAAGGAAGAACCGCAATTACAGATGTTTTAAAGGAATTAAATTATGATTATGTTATCTTGAATAAAGAGGATACAAGAGATGGAGTTGTAGAAACCTATAACGATGCAAAGAAATGCGCCGAACTCTTTAAAAAAAATAGAGACAAAATTAAAGAGATTTAAAAATAGTATATTAATAAATTAATTTTTTATTGCCAGAACTCTAAATTTTTAAATTTAAGATTGAATTTATTTACTCTTTTCTCAAGGTAAAGCTTAAAGGAATTCTTCAAATCTACTTTATCTAAATTTGTATCTGGACTAATTTTAGTTATAATCTCTTCAAAAATATTTAAAGGATTTTCATTCCAATAAATAATTATTCTAAGAGGTTCAAAATGAATTTCATTAGAATGAATAAAATAGCATTCTATGTCTAATAAATCTAAATCTTCTTCAAATTCTCTCAAAAGTTTTATATTTGGTAAGATTGAACGAGATCCTTCATATTTGTTTTCATCTTTGTTTATATTATTGTAATAGAATTGTAGGATATTGTTTAGTGCATCAAAAATCTTCTGCTTGTATTTTTTATTTAAATGTTTCTTTAATTTTAGTTCTTTATCTAATAATACTGTCTTATCCCGAATTTTTTGAAGTATTATTCGAAGCTTTTCATCATAAAGAGTCTTCTTACAAAATTCCTTTAAATGCGTTCTTCCTGTGATGCTCAAATAATTATTTATAATTGCAGTTGATGATTCTATTATATTTTGTTTCTTCTCTTTTTGAGAATATTCTACACCAACATGATAGTTATATAATTTTTCAGCAGCTTTTTTATTATATATTCTTTTTAAAATTACAATATCATAGGTACCAATCGAAAAATCATCAGTATTAAAAACATATTTTAATAGCCATTCATCCCATCTATCTATTTCATGTATAAAGACATAAAAAAAATCAATTTTTTCTTCTAAAGTTAGGAGGGATGAATCACGATTTAAATCAAATCTTTTAGATTTATATACTTCTGTATTTATTCTCGATAATACTTCCATAACTAACTTCTCATTATTTTGATTTGGATCATGTCTTTCAATAATTGATTCACATGTTTCATAAAAAACCTCTAAAAATTTAAGATCAAATTCTCTATTATATAAATATAAATCTCTCAAATGTTTTTCGATAAAATGTTTAAAATTTTGTTTTGCTTTAAACCATAGATTGTTTTTTAAAGAATCAATAAATTCTTTCACTGTTGCATCAGTTATCATTTTATTATCTTGTATGAACAATTTCATGAAATAAATCAATTTTAATACTAAATTCAACTCTCTATTATCATAAACAATCCATGCAATTAATAATCCAATAAATATCAAGAAAAATGTTATTATGAAAAATGAATTAGCTTCATTTATGAATGATAATGAAATAAATAGCAATGTTAGTGTAAAAAGCACTTTTGAAAAAAATCTATCTTTTATACTTGAAATGAAAATATGGTCTATTCCGCTGTGTAATTTTACATTCTTATATTTTGGAAATTTTCCTTTACGGTTTTTAAGAATAATAATTAACTTAAAAATAAGAATCTCCCCCTTAAAATAATAGAGAAATGCTGTTAAAATTGAAGAAACACTAAGTATGATAATATATAACTCATAACTTTCAAAAACATTTAAAAAATTACTCAAATTATTATCTGGATTAAGATTGATGATAAAAAATACGATTGAAATTGAAAGGAAGAAATAAGCTCCTTTATAAGTGGTTTTATCTTGAGTATCTCTAAACTGACCCGTATAATAGGCTGTCATATATTTATACCTTTATCTAAATTCTTACAATTATTGATAAAATTCCAGTTTTTCGTAAATGCTATCTATATAAAAATAGAAAATTCAATATTAAAAAATTAAGTACTTTTACGATAATATAATAATAAAACCTTTGCTAAATTATCTGAGTATTCTGATTTTCAATATTTATTGATTTCTTGTCATCCTCATCATTTTTTTATATATCTAAATTTTTTGTAAAATAAATTGATATCTTACTAACGATAATTTAAAAAATAAATTTCTTGACTTTTATCCTCAATAAATAAAAGTTTTAATACAATTAGGGTTATATTTTTTATATTTATTCTATATTTTCATTTTTCTCCTTTATTCTTTGAATCTGTACTTTGTACTCTTGCTTTGAAACCTTGATTCTTTCCTGTTTTATCTGCATGAGATTGGATTCTTCGGGCAGCTTTTGAATTCATTTTTGTTTTACCCAAATATTTCACCTCCTTTATTTATTTTAGGAATATTAGAACATCATCCACTTTAAGACCATTCTTATTAATCCTTCCATTAAAGATCTCTAATCTTGTAAGTAATTTTAGAAATTGAATTGTACCAGAGATATTGATTTATAATTTTATTGAATAATAGTAAATTATATAGTTTGAATCGAAAAATACGGAGATTTTTCTTCTTTGGGTGCACTCTAATGTGATCGAAATATGAACGGTAATCTTCTTCGGAATACCACATAATTATTTAATTTCTTTTAACTATAATATTTTTTATTTAATGAACCTAAAATCATAATTAATATATAAATAATTTTTCCCCAAGTAATTCGGAGGTCACCACGGCGGGACATCAATTATCTGGGAAAATGGGGAAAAAGATATCTTTCTATTTTGCTTATTAAATGATTACAATAGATATCTTGAATCTCCATTAAATAATAGCGAATTGGCATTGACAAAGATCTTTCTAATATCATAATATATCGATTATTTTTATGGGAATCCTTTATTAAAAATATTTTTAATGATACATTCTTACTTGAAGTATATAGAAAGAAACTAATGATTTGGTTAGAAATAGTTTTAACTCAACATAAAGCTCAGTAGATTCCCTCAATAAATCCAAACATGAATATTTTGAAAATCTTTTAAGAAATTTTGGATCTTCATGCTTAATATTATCTGCTATATTATATAAATAACCAAATAATCTACTAAAATTTATTTCTACAGGATTATAAAATTCTTTCATGCTTGATTTGAGATCAGGTCGATATATTCTCTCTTTTAAATTATGATGTTGCCCTTTAAATAACTTTAATAGCTTTTTTGTATAGTTTTCAAATATAGAACTCAAATAGAGAATAAATTCACTAAATATTATTAATCTTTTATCTTCGTTTTTCTTATACTTTAATAGTTGATTTTTAAAAATTGAAAATGTGAATATTAATTTCTTAGTATATAGCTTCTTAATTTCGTTTAAACCTGATAGTAATTTATTTACCCATTTTTTTGGTATGATTTCTTCTAATTTTTGAGAAAATTCAGCAAACAATGTAGTTATTGGTCTTAAAACCACATTAATATCAATTGAATTAACAATAATTTGACTAAAATCAGTTAAAATTTGTCTAGATACTTCACTGAGACTTTGAGAAAAATTCTCAATAATGAGTTTTCGAGTATCTGACAGGCTTTTAAAGATTTTAAGATTATTTCTTCGTTCTTTAAGAGTACTAATTTTCTTTTCATTAAGTAACTTCTTAAAATCTTTTTTTGATATAACATTATTTTCGATTAAATCGCCATATTTTATTGACATGTACTATTTTGTCACCTAATTACTATATATTTCTAATAAGGTTATTTCTTTCATTACAAGCAAAGGAAAACATGAACCAGTAGAAATAAAATTTCCTAAAATAAATTTAATTTTTATATTAGATTTTTAGAAAAAATAAATAATAAAAGGGTATTAAGTTTCATATCATAATCAATCTTATGGAATTTAAAGATGTCATTTATTAAACCTAAAATGAGAGAAACTATTTTTGGAGTAATTATTGGTAATCGCGATGTTTCTCCAGATAATCTCGCAGAAGAAGGACGAAAAGAGATCATCAGTGTCTTAGAAAATTGGGGGTATAAATATATTATATTGAATGAAAATGATACTAAATTCGGTGTTGTGGAAACATATGAAGACGCGAAGAAATGTGCTGAATTATTTAAGGCAAATAGTGATAAGATAATGGGTACTTCAGTTATTTTACCCAATTTTAGGGATGAAAACAATTAGTAGGGTTTATCATTTTTAAAGATAATAATTGAGCTATAAACAAGAAGCCTAATTGACATTGATGATCGTATAGAGTCTAAAATTAGCAAATATAAAATTTTGAAGCTCCCAATAGCTTTAGAAAATCAAAAAATCCTTTGACCTCTTATAAATATTAAATACCTTTTTAATAACTAAATTAATATGAATGCATCACTTTTTCTCATTTGAATTATAACATAAAATTTTCATTTCTGAATTATTTCATATGATTAAAGACAAAAAATGACTGAAATTATTAAAAGTGGAGCAGGAATTCATGAAGGCTTCGAATTTCAGTATTGGTATGGTGTGAAATTGATAATTGACTGGAAAATTTCACCACCAAAAGATTCAATAAACCCACCTTGGTTAAAAGAAGAGATTGGTAGAAATGAGTTTGGAATCTTTGATGATATTTTTATGTATAAAGATTCTGACTATTTTTTCTATCAAGCAAAAAAATCAGTTAGTACTAAGGGTGGGCTTATAGATGAAAATGAATTATTAGATGATAAGTCTAGTCTATCGATTTTGGAAATGTATTTATCTTATAAGAAAATTAAGAAAAAATTTCCTGATGAAAATTTTTATTTAATAAATGTATCAAATAAAGCAATTTCAGGAATATTAAGAGAAATAATTGTTCCTAATGAAAATAGAATAGAAGATTCATTTATTAAAAACAGCATTAAAAAAGATGAAAAAATTAAATTAAGAGAAGCAATTAAGGAAAAATGTGGTGGAAATGAGCTTAATGATTTTTTGAAAAGACTTCGATTTATCCATTTTGAAAATCCTGAATTTGAGGTAAAACATAAACCAATTCTCCCATTAAATATAATTCAAAACGTATTCAATTGGGTAAAGAAGATTGCACAAAAGAAATTCACAAATTCAGAGAATAAAATTTCCTATGGAGATTTTCAATTTTTATTAAATATCAATGAATTAGAAGTACCTTTAAGATTAGGATTTTACTCAAAATCCGAATTTCCATCAGAAATTTTATATGATTATTCAATCGACTTTTATTCCCAGATAGATGGAACCCTAAATGATATTGATTGGAATAAGTTCAGAGAAGAAATTGAGGATTTACGAAAAAAAATTATCAAAGAGAGTCAAAATCGTTTAATCCGAATTGAAGCATTATCTCATCTTACATTAGGATATATTATTGGATTTGTTTTTAGATCTACAACTGGCTTCAAATTGCAGGTTCTTCAACGATTTAAAGATCTTGAGGAAATTTGGGAATACGAATCAAATAATCGCTATAAAATTGAGAAAGATATTGATATTAGAGTAGAAATGTCAGATATTAATTCTAAAAATTTAATAATTTGTATGGAATTTACTGAAAAACCTATTAAGCATTTCATAAAAGAATATTTAACTAATTATAAAATAGATTATAATCAAATTATTGAAATTGTAACAAAACCCCCAATTAAAGTAAATCAAGTTACTCCTTTAATCAATTTCATAATTGAATTGATTTTAAAGGTTAAAACAATTAAGAAAGTACATATTTTTAATGCAATTCCATTAGCGTTAGCAATTTTATTGGGATATAATTTCAATGCATTGCCAACTATTCAATTATATGAATTTGACATGGTAGAGAGAAAATATATTCCAAGTTATATATTAAAACAAAAATTAGGTAGGTGAAAAATTATAGCAAATACAGTAAGTCAAGCTTTTGATGAATTTAGGCAAAATTTAGAACCATTAAAGCCAGAAAAAGAGAAAATTCAAAAAAGACATAAATATATAAGAGAAACATTTAGCAACAAAATAAAGAATGATGGAAGAATGCATTCATTCTTATCTGGGTCATACTCTCGTAATACTCAAATAAGACCTATTAATGATGTGGATATAGTAATATTGTTTGATATAGAGGAATATTGGGATCAATTTAAAAACAACCCACGTGAGATGCTCAATTTTACAGGAGAAAAATTAAAAGAAACTTATCCAGATAAAGATATAATAATTCAATCTCATTCTATTGGAATTAAATTCAAGGATCTTCCCGATGTAGATGTTATACCTGGATTTATTAAGGATTATAATAAGGAAATCTATTTAATTCCAAATTTTAAACTAAATAATTTCATTGAGACATCCCCTACTAAACATAAAGCTATTATCTCTAGATATAACCAAAATTTAGGGGACAAATTCATTCACATCATAAAAATGATGAAATGTTGGAGGAACAAATTAATAAAAGAAAGCATGAGTAAATCTGGGATTGAATTAAAATTCAAATCTTTTCATTTAGAAATCTTTTTGATGAATATTTTAAAAAGTAGATTTTCTAATTATGCTAAAGCTATTCAACAAGTTTTTTCAAAAGCTGCTGAAAATTTAGACTGCGAGTGCTATGATCCTGCAGGGTTAAGTGGAAGATTAGATGGTTATTTAACAGATATTCAAATTAAAACTTTAAAGAATATCTTTAGCAATACCAGTGAAGATATCAAGAGTTTACTACGATTAGAAATGGAAGGTAAATATCAAGAAGCAATAGAAGGTTGGAGAGATCTTTTTGGAGATCAATTTCCTAAACCTCTAAAAACAAATAAAAATACATATAAAAAAAACCTAAAAACAAAATTTCCAATAGAAGGAAAGAATTATACATACGGTGAAGAATAAATGTTATTTCAATGGTATAAAACTGAAATAGATTTATACCATAAAGAACTGTTAATAATTAAAGAAGAAATAAAGGATTTTTTTCCCTACGGCTATGAAAAAAATGATGATTTATGTATTGTTGGTATTATAGATGTAGATGGAAAAGAAGAAAATATCTTAATTTCATATCCTAGAATTTATCCTTCTTCTCCACCAAAGGTATGGTTATTTGAATCTAATGAATTTAAAAAAGTTAAAGATTTTCAGGAACATTTTCATCAAAATTATGATGAATCCTTATGTCTCTTCACATCAGATTGGGGTGATGGAAGCTGGCATTTTAATATGGATACTCATGATGTTCTTGAAAAACTAAGAGATACAATAAGAAAAGCTAGAACTAAGGAACATACCGATGAACATACTTCGATTATTAATCCTGTTCCGGGTAAACTTAGATATGATTTTGAAATTTATATACCCGCTGAAATTTTAAACTACATAATAAAAAATGACAAAAGTCTAGATAAACTTGAATTATACGAATTTTCAAAAAATTATCAAGGTCGTATATTAAAATTTCCTTCTAAATATAACGTTATGGAAAAAATTTTTGAAGGAAATTTTTGGTCAAATTTTAATTTATTGAACAATCCATTAAAAGGATATTATCTTAAATTGCCATTTAATAAAAATGAATTTCGAAAGGAATTAGCAAAAGAAAAGAATCTAATTATATTTTTAAAAAACTATGGCTTTAATGAACAAATAATGTTAGAATTAGATTTTATCTTTTTTGTTTTTAAAGATACCAGAGTTCCTAACAGTAGAGTTAAGAACCCTAAAGAATTTGAAAATCTAATATCTTTTGCTTATTTTTTAAGAAATACAGATTTATCAAACATCTACAAAATCCCTATTTATCAAATATTTTCAGTTAAATTCCCAGATGATATTTTTCAAAGAACTAATGCAATTTTTGATACGTTAATAAATAAGATAAGGAACAAAAAGATCTTAATTTTAGGTTTAGGAACTCTTGGTTCATTTATAGTTTTGGAATTGGTAAAATCAGGAATTAAAAATTTTATTTTATATGATTTCGATATATTTCAAACGATAAATATATGTCGCCATGTTGGAGATATCACAGATATTGGAAGGTATAAAGTGGAAGTTGTTGAAGAAATTATCAGATTAAAAAACCCAGATGTAAATGTTAAAAAATCTATACGAAATCCTTTTGAAAAAGATAAGTATTTGTTGGAGTTTATTGAAGATTTGAAGAAATCAGATATAATCATTGATACGACTGCCAGTTATCAAGTAAATTTACAATTAAATAAAATTTCTATTGAAAATAACAAAAATGTGATATATTCTTGGTGTGGACCTAATGCAGAAGTTGGTAGAGTATTTAGGGTCATTCCTAGAAAAACTCCTTGTTACTATTGTATAAATCTTCAATTAGAAAAAGAACCTCAAAAATTCCCTAGAATAAAAAAGCAGAATTTAGAATTTGAATTACCTCAATTTGTAGGATATCGTCAACCAGGAATTCCAGGAATCAGTATTGATATAAATTTTATTAGTTTATTTGCTTCAAGATTAGTGATTCAAACACTTTTAATTGATGAGGATGCTTACCCTGATGCAAAAGCAAATCATTATATCTGGCAAAATAAACCTACAGAAATTGAACCATTTGATGAGATTAAATTAATACCTCAAGGAGATTTTAGAATGATTAAGAGATGTCCATTTTGTAAACCAAAATCAAAAAAAATGTTTAATCCACAAAAAAAAATTCAAATTGATGTTATACTAAAGAGAGGAAAAAAAAATTTTAGGAAAATCAAATAAGATTTTCAACTCGGAGAAAACCTTTCTTTAATATACAATTTCGAATAAAATATAGAATAGTTAACTAATGAATATTTCTTGCGATTTTTGAAATCAAACCTAAAGAAAATATTATGAAAAATAAATATAAATTAGAAATTTCTAAATTTTTAGTTAATAAATTGTTAGATTTTTCATCTAAAACTAATAATGAAGTCTGTGGAGTTCTAATTGGAAAAGAAATAAAATATAATCATATAATAATAACTGATGTAATTCTTGATAAGAATTCACTTAATGCTTCAAGATTTTCTGTAACTAGAAATACAAAAGGGCTATATCCAAATGTTAAAGAAATAGTTGAATATTCCGTTTATGATAATGTTGATTTTATTGGGGATTGGCATTCTCATCCTTACGGTTCTAGTTTATATAGTTCTATAGATTACTATTCTATGATTACCATGCTAAAAGATCCCGATTATTACTTTTTAAATTCAATTGTTTTGATAATTGTATGTCCTCCAAATAAGATTAATAGTTTTCTGTTTCAAAGGGATAAAAAAAAGCCTCAAAAGATTGAAAATTATTCAAAATCAATTAATTGATTAAAAATTTCCTTGTAAAATACTCCTTAATTCTTTTTATACATTAGTTTAAAGTCGAAACTTTAATTCAATATTGTTCTTTAAATATTGAAATACTCCTAAATATCTACCTTATTCCATGCTTTATAATATCAGTGTTTAGTAGATAAGAATTTCTTAATTGTAAGTAATTCATGATTTAATATATTCGAATATTGTCTCTTTTTCTCCTTGATCATTTAAGACATAACCCTCTTCTAAAGCAATTAGCATTTCATCTAATAAGTGTAATTTACGAATCGTTTCTTGCTTTTGTAAACTAAAATTCTCATGGGCAAATGGATTTCTGATCCTTTTGAAACAACTTTTAAAATAGTTTTTATAATCTTTTTGCTTCTCTTTTCCCTCCACTGTAGAAATATCATCCAAGAATATAACTGGACTATTTTCTGAGAATATCTGTTCAATTAATTGAACTCCAAAATTTCTTTTTAAGCCTTTTTTTTTATTTACTTTCTTTAATATTTGCTCAATTTCATTATCAACTGCAGCAATTGATTTATCAAAAAAACCTTTTTTAAACAATCTATAAGCCTCATTAATTATTATGTCATGAAAATAATTCCATGGATAATTTTTATTTGAAATTCTCCTGAATATTAATAATAGACAAAATAGAAATATCATAATGATAAAAGATAATAAATACCAAAACCTCTCAAAAGTAATCAATTTATAAATAATATCAATATCTACATTGTTGTTATTTGGCTCAATAACAATGTATATAGGATCATTGAATAAATCTTTATAATCTAAAATTAATGAGAAAGACCCCAATAATTTATTATTTTGATGCGAAATGTAATTAATATCATCCAAATATCCATTTTGAGCTTTTATTTCTAAATATTTTGTATATTGTGCTGAATTCAGGATGTAAACATCAATTATATTATCTCCCTTGTAAGATACGAATAATTCTGAATATGGGAGTATTACAGGATGATTTATTCTAATTTCCTGAACAAAATAACTGTCATATCTTATGTCCTGATCATAAGATGAATCTTCTAATTTATAAATTGGAAGAGTAAAAATCGGTGTTAACAACCATAAAAATATGTTTAAGAATAAACCTATAACTATTACTACAATAAATAAATTGTATAAATTATTATCTAAGTAATTATTTATTCTGGTTTTGAATGGTAATTTAATATCCTCAGTTTTCTTTTTGGAATTCTTCATTGTTTTTACGAATTTTTGTTGATTTCTATAAAATGTAAAATAGGAAGGATTTATTAAATTTATTTACATTATTGATAAAAATTCATTAAAAGACTAAATAATATTTAAATATAAGATTAATTTATTTGAGTTCAAAGATCCTTGATTTACTGCATCTATAGTTAGGTGAGTAAGACTAAAATATAATTGATATGTTTAAACCAAATAAAGATCGGACGTATCTGATAACATATATTGATATTCTTGGATTTGAAGCATTCCTTGAAAATCATTCTTTATCAGAAGTTTATGATAAGATGTACAGTTTATTGAAAGCTTTAAAAAATACTAAAGTACAAGGTGTAGTTGAAATTAAATATGATAAAAATGTATCTAAAGTCTTTCAAGATTATATAACAAACATTCCCTATTTTTTGTTTAGTGACTCTGTATTGATTTATAAAGAAATAGGGGAGGATCACCAACCCAATCTTAGTCCCGAAGATACAGTATTTGGTGAAATGATCATGTCGTTAGAAGAAATCTTTAAGAGTGCATTTAAACAAAGAATTTTTATAAGAGGAGGACTAGCTTACGGAAAAGCGATAATTCAACCAGGTTCTCAAGGGATTAATAATATTTTAGTTGGCAAACCAATTATTAATGCTTATAAAACAGAAGAAGCTCAAAATTGGATGGGATGTGCTTTTCATGAATCTTGTAGAGATCTTATTGAAAATTCAATATACACAAAGGATTTTTTAGTACCATATCCCATCCCATTAAAAAATGAATGTCCGATTCTCAATTATGCATTGGGCTGGGTGGATAGTAGTATAAAAGATTTAAAATCTATGTTTGAAAATTGGGAAACATTTAAGCCCCACCATGAAGTTATTAAATCTAATACTATGGAGTTTTTTGAAGATAGTAAAGATAGAAGCCCCCGATGGTTAGGATTTGGAATTGATTTTCATATGAATTTATAAGAACACTGTGATTCCTTTAAAATTCTATATAAGGTCTCGATACTCATTTTAATTCAGAGATAGGAAAAATTAATCATTGTAAACCATCAACCTTCTCCCTCAAACCATATAATATATTTATGCCCAGAACTTTCTTTAAATCTTTTTTTATTACATTTGCTAATTTTGTACTCACCTTTTCAACTTATTTTCTTACTTTTCTTACTTTCCTAATATATTTAAACTTAATTATAAAAATATAAGCAGACTTTTTATTCAACCATTATATTTATTTAAAACATATATTATATCAGTTATATTTTAAAATATATAATAGCTACAGCTTATTACAGCAAGAATATTACTCAAAAAAGAGAAAAAAATGAAAATTTTAGCAGTCCATAGAACTAATGGTAATACTAAATTTCTTAAAGTGTTTTTAAATCAAATTATGAGAGGTCAAACAAAATCTTCTTAATTAAAGGATTTTTTTAGTATTGTAAATGATATATTTCTGGTGCATTTCATTATATATTAAATAATAGGGCTGATAACATGAGTACAATTTGGATGTTGGGGTATTGTTTTTGCATAACGATTATAATTTTCGTTTTCATATATATCAATAAGCTTATTGTATAAAGGCTTCACTTTATGTTTTTTTCCTGCCATCTCCGTAGTACATAATGTATTATGATCTTCATACTGAGAATGTGGAATAAAGCAATCCTCTTCTCCAGAATCATTTAAAATCTCCATAACTGCTTGATTATAAAATCTGCTTAATTGGATTCGTACCAAGCGTTCTGCCCAATCTCGAGTAAATACTCTACTATTATCTGCATATTTTGATGTATTTCTAGGTATTTTATTTTGAACTTGATGGTATGCTGTATTTAAATCAGGAATTTCTCCCATTATCAATTTTTGAAGAATCTTAATAAATTCCTTTTTTCTACTCTCCTCTTCGATTACTTTTCCTGCTGTTGGTCTAGTTTCGATTAATTTTATTATTTTATTCTTTAGTTTATGATTTTTTGATAAAACATGTAATATTTCATAAAAGTTATTGGCATATAGCTCACTCAATTTAATTTACCGCCTACTATATTTTATTATTTTTTCATTTTTAAATTAATATTTTCTATAATACTATTTTGAGATACTTAAGGTTTGTAGGTGGTATGGAAATTTAAATATATGTTGTATTTGGATAATAGCCTACTATTAATGGGAATCCCGACCTTAGGATCCTGAACTGCATGGTGATACCAGGTTTCGTATCGTCTTTATCCTGAAAAGATCGCTTTCCTCTCATATCACTTGAACTTATAATGTCGATCACATACAAAAATATACACCTCATTTCATTAATATTAGAGATCTTTACATTATAGGTTTTTTTTTTCATATTTAATTAAAAATAATAAAATCTCAAGATCTAAAATAGTTTATAGTAGTATAAAGTATTTTCAGCTTATAATTATTTACAAAATTTAAGGGAAGTTTATAAAGAAAGAATTAAAGAAAAGATCTTTAAGTTATTTATAAAGGCAAAATTGTACGATGCAAAAAATGAAAGTATATAAACACATAATCATATATAATTGAATAGATGTGGAATTAGCTAAATTTAAACATATAAAATTTATGTATATAATCATTAGATTATTAAAAATAGGTTTTCTTGATAAAAATGCAAAATATTTGAATTTTTATAGGAGATTTTTTAAATTATATAAAAATTGATTAATATTCGTATATTTAAAACATTCTTAGACAAATGAAAGATAAAAACATAGAAAAAGAAAACAGTTATCAAGAAGGAAAAGAAAGATATTCAAATGGAAAGGCATTTCAAAATGAATTGCATATTAATGGGTATTATAATTGTGATAATCAAGAATTAGACAATATGGATTTACAACATAATACCGATGAAATCCCTGTTTCCGGAGAAATATTTGATTATCTAAAATCTTGGGACAAAGAATTTAAAGACAATAATAAAAGCTATTGTGTTAAACAACAGGACAAATTAAATGAAAGTAATGATTATTATGAGAAGGATGTCTATAAAACAAGCCAATCATCGGAAAATAGTGAACCAAATGTTTGTAATAAGTTGTTTAACACTGATTGTAAGGAAAATACTGATAATATTGTAAAAGAATCATTTGTAGTCTCGCTAAGTCTAAGAGATAAATTGTTTGAAGATTTCTTAGTCCAGAAAGAAGATATCGAAAAATGTAAGTATATCCCAAAATTTAGAGATTTCCAAAATATACCTAAATATGAAGGGCTTACCAAAAAATACTTTAGTCATGTTAGAAATGAATGGTTCAGGGAAATTCTGCATAAGGATAGCTTTATAGAATACCGAAATGAAATAATGTTAAAAAATTTTTTTCAAAATGATAAAAAGTTATTTAATTTAATCCAGAGTAATCAATATCCTGAAGGTGTTCTAATTTATAATCTTATTAAACATTTAGATTTATCGTTTCCAAAATTAGAAAAAGCAATTTATGGAACTAATAACAATAATATAATAAGAGTATTACAAAATCTAGGTGTCTTTAAATGGGAAGGTTTAACCTCAAAAATTAAGAGTTTCATTTTATCAATAAAGGACATATCTTTAAAACAACAAGCTATAAAAGAGTTCCAGAAATACTTAAAAACTAAAGTTTATAATGGGTTTAAACGAAATAATTTTCCAAGAATTGAAAAATTTACATTAAAAGATTATCCAGAAGGTTGGTTAATTTTGAAATTATGTGAAATCAGTTTAATTTCTGATACAAAATTAGGAAAATTGATTGATTATAGTGATTTACCTTATCACTTAACAGAATTAAGACGTTTCAAAGGAAATAGAATTGAGAGCATAAAGAATTTTATCTCTAATATCGATGATAAAGAAAAAAAAGAGAAATCTTTTGTAATTCTATCGAATTATATTAAGTTTATTGTATTTTCTCAACTTAATAGAGAGGGTGTAAAAGAAATCGATGAATTTTTGGATATTAATCCAAAAAAATGGTTAATATATAATTTATGTGTTATTTATTTAATAGTAATTCGAGATTTTGGTAAAAAAATTGATTATAAAGATATTATAACATCTGTTCACACACGATATGACTTTTCAGATATAATAATCAAAAGAATTCGCAACTTTATAAATAAAACAGATGATCTCCAGAAAAAAGAGATTGCGACGCAAGTTTTGAGTATATATTTGAAGAGAGCCATTTATAATAAATTAAAACAAATTGATTTACCTAATTACAAAAAATTCAAAAGTAAGATGCACCCTGCACTATGGTTAATAGTTCAGATTTGTTCGATTTATTTACTACATCCTTTTGAGTTAGAAAAGCTCATTAATTATAGTGAATTATCAAAACGCTTGAAAGTTATATCGTATTTTACTAATACCACAATAACTAAACTTAGAAAGTTTATTAGGTATAGTGGGACATCGAAACAAAGACAAATAGCTAGAGATATAATAAATAGATTTCTTGAGGTTAGAAATGAAGAATTTCAAAGATATACTGGACCAAAGGTTCAGAATTTAAAAATGATAAATAATTATTCTGAATTGGTCAATCATTTAGAATATGTATATAAATTAGGAACATTTCCTGAAGAAATTTTAGAAGGATATCATGAATATCCACGTATATCAAGATTTAACCAACAATTTAGATTTATTTCCATTGAAAAGAAGAGAGTTTTTATTAAAAAAATGATTTCAGATGGATTAATCAAAAAAGTTGACAGCAACGATTCTAAAATTCATAATTCAGTTTATAACTTAATAGAATTATCAAAAAATAAGTATTATAAACCTTCTGAGATTTATAATACACACAATAGCCCTGGTCATGAGTCTGTTTTAAATAAAATATTAGAGGAAGATTCTAATTCCGTATGTCTGGAAATTCCTATTTGGATGTGGCATAAAGACCATTACTTGACAGGTCATATTGATTTAATCCTTGTCATGGATGATATCATATATATATGCGATTATAAACCGGAAGAGACTCCAATTCCCGAAACTACTCGATTATCATATTCATTCATGAGATCTATTCCACAAGTGGCCTCATATGCATTAGTTTTAAAGAATTTATTTAACATTACTGATATAATGTGCATTACATTCAATAAAAGTGGAGCTTGGATATATGAACCAAAAACAACTTTAACACACTTAAACAATTTTATTAAAAAAAATAAACAATATAAAGCGAGTGATAGACCTTGGGAAAAGTATTTCCTATGATTATGAATTAAAATCTATTATTTTTTTAGAAAAAAATTAAAACAAGAAGAAAATTTACTTATTTAGTTAATTATTACCTTAAAAGGGATAAATAATGTCATTTATACAGCATAAAGAATTGAAATCATATTTTGGGATTATTTTAGGAAATAGAGACGTATTTCCAAATCATTTAGTAAAAGAAGGTAGAAAAGATATTATAGATGTAATGAATGAATTAGGATATCACTATGTTATTTTAGATGAGGAAGCCACACCACTGGGGGCAGTTGAGACGTACTCAGATGCTAAGAAATGTGCAGAACTTTTCAAAAAGAATTCTGATAAAATTTTGGGGATAATTTTATGTCTTTGCAATTTTGGTGACGAGAAAGCCGTAGCCAACACACTAAAACTTGCTGATCTCAATGTTCCTGTTTTAATTCAAGCATGTTCAGATGAGATTAGTAAGATGGATCGAGAACATCGAAGAGATGCGTTTTGTGGAAAAATTTCTGTTACAAGCGTATTATATCAACATGGAATTCCATTTACTCTAACAAAATATCACACTTGCGCAATAAAATCGGATTTTTTCAAAGATGATCTTCACCGATTTGAAAAAATATGCAAGATTGTGAGCAAGCTTAGGAATGCGAGGTTGGGTCAAATTGGCACAAGACCCAATGCATTTGAGACTGTTAGATATAGTGAAAAAATTTTGGAATTTAACGGGATAAGTGTAGAACCAATAGATCTATCAGAAATTTTTGGATTAATTGAAAAATTAAAGGATAATGATCCAAAAGTAAAAGATAAGATTGACATTATAAAGAATTATACCTCTACATCTTCATTTCCAGAAGATGGTATTCTTAAACTTGCAAAATTAGCTGTTGTTATTGAAAATTGGGTAAAAACAAATGACTTAGATGGATTTGCTTTTCAGTGCTGGCCTTCAATACAAGATAACTTTGGGATCGTCCCATGTGCTGTCATGAGTATGTTTAGCGAAGGACTTATTCCAGCAGCGTGTGAAGTCGATATCTCGGGATTAATAAGTATGTTAATATTACAAATTGCTTCTGAAACGCCCTCAGCAATTTTAGACTGGAATAATAATTATGGAGATGATCCTAATAAAATGGTTCTATTCCATTGCAGTAATTTACCAAAATCTTTTTTTCAAGATACGCGAATGACTATTCATCCCATAATTTCTGATCAAAAAGGTGGAGAGGTAAGTTTTGGAGCAATTCAAGGTCGTATTAAAACCAAACCTTGTACATTATTAAGGATTGAAACAGATGACTTATATGGTGATATTAAAGCCATCATAGCAGAAGGAAAATATACTGAGGATTCTCTAAACACTTTTGGAGGATACGGAGTAGTTGAGATTCTTAATTTACAATTCTTATTGAAATCTCTATGTTTAGGAGGATTCGCTCATCATGTAGCATCAACTTTAAATGAAGTTGGTGATATTGTCTATGAAGCTATTTCAAAATATCTTAATTATAACGTAGAATTTCATAATAAGAATATTTAAATCTTTTTTATTTCATTTTTCTTTTAAGAAATTACTTGACTAATTTGTATGCCTGTATTCAGATTATATATTTATATAGAAGTATATCTAAATACTTTTAATAGAATTTCAGAATCAGTAGAAATTCCAAATCTTTAACAAAATGATTACAATGAGTGAAGTTATAATAACTCAAAAATTAACCTCAAAGAAATATGTTTCTTCAATTTGTTGTCTAAGTTTCATAATATTAGTATTCTACATAGGTTTAGGTGTATTCCCTAACGTCATTGAACCTGGTATAGTAGCCGCTCTTGCTTCAACTCTCTTTATTTTAATTCTTGGAGGGGTAAGTATATTTTTTTTATTTTATCTTTTATGGAGATATCGTGGTACTGGTAAAGTAAGAACATTTTCTATTTCAGATGAATTAATAAAAATAATGGTTCCCAAAAAGCATAATTTTCAAATAAATTGGTCTAATTTTGATACTATTCAAATGTATAAACATATTTCTAGATCACAACTTGCTAATTACAAGATCTATAAAATTAATTTCCTTTTAAATAATAATATAATTCAGGATGTTGATATTGAATTATCAGTAGATTTTAGCAAAGGAAAATGTAAACAGATTAGATCTTTATTAAATCAATATGCTGTAAGAATGAATAAAGAATATTTCTGGGGTAAAAGAAGAAAAAAAAAATGATTCTTGAAGATATTTTATATGAAGTATTAGTAACTAATTTAGGATGGAATGTTAGCGTACTTACAAAGTAAATTCAGGTTCTAATAAATACAAACCTAAAAATTTATTTTTTTCTTTTTATTAAAAGATCCTTTTGGAAAAACCCTGAATCGATAAGTTTACTTCTCTCGTCATTCATATGAGTTAATAAATCAAATGGATAAAAAATTTGACTATCATTATGGTAATTTAAGACACGTTTCCGAGTTAAATATATTGAATATTCAGAAATGTCGCATCCAATCCATCTTCTTTTTAACTTTTCTGCGGCTAAAAGAGTAGTGCCTGATCCACAAAAAAAGTCAGCAACTAAATCTCCCTCATTAGAACCAAGCTTTATTAATCTCTCAAGTAAAGAATGATGCTTTTGTGTGGGGAATCCTGTCCATTCTTTTGAAGCAGGTTGTAAACAAGGGATCTTCCAGACATCATCTAATTTTTTATCATTGACAATACGATATCGTACATGTCCATTCTCATCTTTTAAATTTTTCAATACACCATTAACATTAATCCTCATTAGCTGCTTCCTTGGTTTCTTACGAGGGAGTCTGATTTCATTAAAAGTGTAATTATCCGATTTGGAATATACCAAGATGTTATCATGTGCGCGTGGTAAGTTTTTTTTCCCTGCAGAATATTTATTATAGTAATACCATATTATATTATTTACAAAATTATTTTCTCCAAAAACCTCATCTAGTATCAATCTTATATAATGACTCGCATGCCAATCTAGGTGAATAAACAATAACCCTGTGTTTGATAATAATTTTCTAAACAAGGTTATCCTCTGGTAAAACATTTGTAAATATGAATCTAAATCCTTATTCCAGTGATCATAATAAGCAATTGAATCAAAAGTCTCGTTTTTTTCTGTAATTTCAATTTTATAATTAACGCCAGAAAAAAAAGGGGGATCTACGTAAATTAAATCAATTTTATTTTCAAATTCATTTAACAAGTGGCATAAAACTTCTAAATTTTGTCCCCAGAATAATTTGTTTTTCCAACCTTTATAGGATGATCTAACTGGAATTTCTTCATTATCTAAACATGCTTGAATCATAAAGGATTCAAAAAAATTGGAAAATTCTTTTTTTAGATTATCTAATTTTAAAGTAATATCTGCCTTATTCTTCCAAATTAAGTTAACCATTCTAATATAATAAAAAGAATTTTTTATGTGCTTTCTACTTTCTCGATTAAATCATCAAACTCTTTATCTGATAGAAAACCCTTATGAGCCATTATACCCTTGATCTCTTCCATAAGTTGAGGTGCTCCTTTTGCTTCAGAAATGGTTTCTTCAAGGTATTCAATTTTTAGTTTAAGGGCGTTTATTTCCTTTGTTTGGGAATCTCGTTCATCTTTAAGGCTTTCGATTTCTACATATTTATCTGAAATAGTTGTCTGCAGTTCTTTTTTAAGATCTGCAATTTCATTTTCTCTTTGCTGTAATTCATCTTTAACACCTGTCTTTTCACTTTCTAAATTGTCTTTTGCTTCTTTTTTTTCTCTTTCTAAGGTTTCTGCCTTTAAAGAAGATTCTTTTAACTTATTTTCTAATTCTGTAATTTTAGAATTAGCTTCTGACAAATTATCTTCTAATTCTGTTTTGGATGATTTAAATTTAGTAATCTCCGCATCTGCATAAAGCTTCTCTTCTCTTGCTCGTTCGAAATTTTTTTGTGTTTCCAAAAGACTCTGTGACTGTTCCTCTGCCTTTTTCGATACATCTGAGAATTTTTCTTTAGTTGATTTAAGATCAACTGAAGTCTTTTCTAGGTCTTTTGTTTTTTGAGCTAGTTGCTTTTCTAAATTATTAATTTTAGATCTTAGATCTAACAAGAACTTTCCCTCAACAGGTAATTTCTTATCAGGACGTGTTTCGGCCTTAGCCCAGTCGATTGATATCTCACTTTCACCTTTAGATATATAAATTTTTTATTTTTATTTTACTGTATATTTATTTTCTTAAAATCTATTATATATAAATTTTACATTAAAATATTTAATACACTAGGGTTTTCATAATTATTTTAATAACTGTACTTTATTACTGCACAGTTGAGTAAATCTCTTCAAATTCCTTATCTGAAAGAAAACCCTTAACATCTAATAACTCTTTAATTTTTTTTATTACGCTTAATATCTCTTCTGATTTTGCTATTTGTTCCTCAATAGATTCGACCCTTTTAATTTGATAAGAAATTTTTCCTTTTTCAACCTCTAAATTCTTTTTAAGGAACTCAATTTCTTTATCTCGTTGCCCTAATAGAGATTTTGAATTTTGTATTTCTTTTTCCTTATCTAATAAATTTTTAGCTTTACTTAGCAAATCTTCTTCTTTAGTTTGGATTTCTTTTTCTTTTCGTAATATTCTTTGCTCTACTTCCTCAGATTTCTTCACAGCAAGTTTTAATTGACTTTCCAATGTCGTAATTTTTTTAGTAGATTCATTTAATTTTTCCTCTAAATCGGATTTTGCTGCCGTCAATTGCGTAACCTTAATGTCTGCATGAAGTTTCTCTTCATTAATTTTATCAAGTGATTTTCTAGCCGAAGACTTTTTTAGAGTAAGTTCAATCAAACTTTTCTCTCGTCCTGCTAATTTTCTTTTCGTAATTTCTAAATCTTCGGCAATTTTTTCTAATTCTTTAACAAGTTCATTTAACCTTTGTTCTAAATCCTTATTTTTCGTTCTAAATTCTAATAAAATCTTACCCTCTACAGAGTGTTTCTTTTTGGGGTTTTCCTCTACTCTTACCCAGTCTATACCCATATTAATCCACTAATTTTGTTAATAAGAAGTTCAATATTTATTATTTTATTATTTTAAAATTTACTTCTTTATTAAATCTTTAAAATTAAATTAATTTTTCATAAAAAATAATTATTTTAGTGAAAAATCATTGATTATATAAGATTAAATAAGGATAGATATATTTTTCATGGTTAAAATTGAAATTGGAACTGCAGGATGGGATATAAAGACTGGGTTGGTCCTTTTTATCCAAAACAGTTAGAGAGAAGCCATCATTTGGAATATTTTTCTAAATACTTTGATGTTGTGGAGATTAATTCTACTTTTTATAATCTCCCCTCTATAGATATGGTTAGAAATTGGAAATTACGTGTTCCTGCAAATTTTTGTTTTATTGTTAAAGTGTGGCAAAAAATTACTCATAATCTTGATGATCCTGATTTAGATTCACACATTGTAAAGTTCTTTTCTACAATAGAACATCTAAATGGTAAAATTAAGGCGTTTCTATTACAATTCCCACCTTGGTTTAAATACACCGAAAACCATTTTGAAAAATTAAAATCATTACTAAATGAACTTCCTTTAGAATATAAGTATATTATTGAATTAAGAGATAATTCTTGGTTTAATCCTGAAATTCTAGCTAAGTTAATTGATAGGGAAAAAAGAATACTTGGAACAACATATATGCCTGGAGTTATAGCCTATTATATGGAAAATCAAAAATTTTATTATATTAGGCTAATTGGAGATAGAAAACTCACTATTTTTAATCGAATTCAAAGAGATCAAAAGGATGCTCTAATTGACCTCTATAAGAACGTTCAAAATTTGATGAACATACCTGAGATATCTGAAATATTTATTATTGTGAATAATCATTTCCAAGGTTCGGCTCCTGAAAGTGTAACTAATTTAAGAAAGAAATTTGGAATATCTTATAACAGTTTTAATAAGCAAAGAAGCTTGTCAGAATATTTAAAATGAAATCTTTTAATGATAATGCATTCGCTTTTGGATTTTTAAATCGCTCTTTTGAATAAGAAAGTTTAAATATATTGAGTTTAACTAATTTTTTATGGATATCATCGATAATTTAAAGAAACTAGGTAAAAATTGGAGATTAACAGCTCTTTTAGTCTGGATGTTAGTAGGAATAGCTATTATTCCATATCCTAACCGTATTGTTTCAATAATTGGCATTTTGATATTTTTACCATTCTTAGTTTTTTTAATGTTCTTGTTTTTGCTTTCTCTTATTTCTAAGAAGAATATTTTTGAGTACTCCCCATGGAAAATAATTGTGTTTTTGTTGATTTCTTTACCTATTATGCTTTTTATTTCAATAATTTTAATAGTACTATTAGCAATTTCAGTTGTCTCTTACTTTTTCTTTACATCATGGTTTATCCTTTATGGATGTTATTTATTAGGAAAAAATATTGATACTAAATTATATAAAACTCCTAAATTAAGACCTTTTATAAGAACTCTCATCTTTTTCGGAGGTTTAGCTGCTTCTCTTCTATTCTTATATCTATTTATTATAGGGCCTACATTATTTGATTTTTCTGTTATAATCGAAACACCAATAGATTTCCCATGGTATCTTAATGGAATTTATATACTTGTTGGAGGAGTTCTTGTTGGACTCGCAATTGTTTGCATTGTTTATATGTTTAAAAAAAGCTTTGCTGGTTGGTTTGGTACATTTGCAATATTGGTTTCAATCTATACACTATTTCTGATATTAAAGATCTATCTAGGTATTGTTGATACTGAACCGGATGAGATTGGTTCTATTTGGGCTTACATTGCAGTGATAATCCCAGATCTATTTATTATCTTTTATTCTCTGAGTACTCTTATGGGATCCCAAGCAGAACTTTTAAGTAAAAGATTTAAAAGGTTTGGACTTGATGCAGTAATAATTTGGTTGATACTTTCAAAGGTAACATATGAATTTATTCACTACTTCCCTTACGATGTCTTTCAAGAAGTAAACGTTCCTTGGCTTAATGCCTTATCTACTTTAGATACTAATGATCTTATTAATCTTGTCAAAAATGTTGCTGTACTAATATTCTTTATAGCTTTATTAGTAGTAATAGGAATATATGAGATTAATAAATATGCTAAAGAGCAGAAACAGTTAAAAATAGAAGTTGATTTGGATGTAAAAGAATTACTCGCCCCCCAACCAATTTTAGAAGAAAAACATGAAACCGAGGCAAGTGATCCTTCAGAACCCATAGAAGACACTGAAATTTATGATAAAACTGATGAAGACAATGAAGACGAAGTATTTTAAACCGATTAGATCAGTTTTTAATACAATTTATAAAATTAATTAATTTTTTTTCTTTTTTGTAAATTAAAAATTCTTCATAGATTAATTGGTTAATAATTAGTTTTATCAAAGAATATTTCAAATGATGTTATATTTAATCTCTACTAGTGGTTAATATGAGTAATTATGAATCTAATGTTGAGGAATTATTTCTTGAAAAATTTGAGAAATTAGCATTAAGAGTTGAACAACTTACTGATGAAATTTTGAAAATGAAGGATAAATTAGATAAAAATTATAAACTTAATAGAACATTTGGCTTGAAAACAATTAGAAATTCTGAATCTTTAGAATTTGCAAAGGATATAATGGGTATTGGAAGCCCAACAAAAAGATATCTTTTATCCTTAAGAGCGATTACAGAAGAATGGAAAGGAAGAAAAAATGATATTCTCTTAACCATCAGACAACAAGAACAAGAAACTCATTTAGATTTAAAGGCTCTTGGAATCAGAATTCCAATAAATGATATCAAGAATATTTCACTATTAGCTAAAGAAATTTTATCTCTTCTATATATTTCTTGTGATTTACATGGCACGTCTATTAATGAAATACTAAGGGACATTATTACTGAGATAAATGAAAATGGATATAAAATGGTTCAAGAAATTAAACAAAAAATGGTTTTTTAGCAATACATTTAGTTTTTCTTTAGATTAACATACTCTTTATAGATAAATTAATGATCGTGAAACCATAGTTTCACGAAATTTTATTCTAAATGAACTCATAATGGAGATGAAAAATTTAGATAGTTGTTTTAAATGTTATGAGATTATTTTTAATGAATACTCATTAAATGAAATTTTTATGATAAAATCGAGTTGAAAAGAATTTGGATTATGAAGATATAATTTTCGAAATAAAAGATCGTGTTGCGCGAATAACTATTAATCGTCCTGAACGATATAATGCGTGTACACAAAAGACAGTTCATGAATTAATAGATGCTTTTAACAAGTGCATAGACAACGAAATAGGTGTTGTGGTATTTACGGGTGTTGGAGAAAAAGCGTTTTGCACTGGTGGAGATCAGAGTACCCGTGAAAAGGGGGGATATAAAGGAGGACATTTGTTACCCCTTGAGGTAGGCTGGCAACGTGTTACACATTTAATACGTACTTTACCTAAACCCGTTATAGCTCGAGTGAATGGATATGCTATCGGAGGTGGCCATGTTTGGCATGTTAATTGTGATCTAAGTATTGCAGCAGAACATGCACAGTTAGGACAAGCAGGACCTCGTGTAGGCTCGTTTGATCCTGGCTATGGAACTGGTGACTTAATGCGTGCTGTAGGTTTAAAGCGTGCGAAGGAAATCTGGTATCTTTGTCGACGGTATACAGCTCAACAAGCTCTCAAAATGGGACTTGTAAATGCTGTGGTACCTATGGAAAAATTAGATGAGGAAGTAGAACAATGGTGTCAGGAATTATTAGAGAAGAGTCCTACAGCCTTGAAAATGCTAAAATATGCTTTTTTAGCTGAGACAGATGGTGTTACTGGGGTTACTCAGCTTGGTGTTGGTGGCTTATCACTTTATTATGGCACAGATGAAGCTGTAGAAGGAAAAAATGCATTTTTAGAAAAACGTAAACCAGACTTTAACCAATTTAGAAAATAGTGAGGATAATGAAAATAAAAAATGTATGTGTAATCGGAGCAGGGATTATGGGATCAGGAATTGCCCAATTAATAGCAACTCACGGTTATAATGTAAATTTAGTTGATGTAAGTGAGGAGTTATTGAAAAAAGTTAAAAATTCGATAGAAATTAATTTAGAGAGGTTTTTTGTTGCTAAAAATAAAATAACTAAAGAAGAAGCAGAAAAAATTTTAAACAGAATTAGCCTAAATGTTAATAAACATGAAGCTGTTAAGGATGTTCAAATAGTAATTGAAGCTGTTTTTGAAGATATGGATTTAAAACAACAATTATTTTCTGAACTGGATAACCTGTGTAAAAAAGATGTAATTCTTGCGTCTAATACATCATCTTTAAGTATCACAGATATTGCCTTAAAGTCTAAAAATCAAGAAAGGATAATAGGAATACATTTCTTCAACCCAGCTCCGGTAATGAAATTGATTGAATTAATAAAGGGAAATAACACTTCTGATGAAATTGTAGAAAAATCAAAATTATTTTCTGAAAGTTTAAATAAAACAGTGGTGACTGTAAATGATTCACCTGGTTTCGTAACAACTCGACTTATTTATGTATTATGTAATGAAGCAATTAATTTGTTTACGAAAGGAATTGCCAGTGCCAAAGATATAGATACTGCATGTAAATTAGCATTCAATTTTCCTATGGGCCCTTTAGAACTTTCTGATTTAGTTGGTAATGATATATATTATCATATTGGGAGGTATTTAGAAGAAGAGCTAGGACAAAAGTATCAACCAAGCCCTCTTTTACAAGAAATGGTAGAAAGCGGACTTCTAGGGAGAAAAACGAGGAAAGGTTTCTATGAGTACTAAATTTCACCGCCATTTTGGACCAAGTGTTTTTTCTCATTTTTTTATAAAACTTTAATATTTACTTATTGCATATAATTACTTTTTGCATTTAAAATATGTATTAATATAACGTAAAAGTCATATTTTGATTATTTTTTAATATAAAAAGTCTTATTAAATATTCGTAATATAAAAAATTGGGTTAAGGTTTTTAGGGGTTTATAAATTCGAGAATCTCTTTCCTAAAAAATAATTTATTATGAGTAAGTCTAGGCTAACAAAAAAAAATCTGGAATTTGAAGAGCAAGTTGATAGAAACGATAAAAACTACATGAATTTAGTTGAGAAATACAATCAATTAAAGGAAGAAAATCAAAATTTATCAGACGAAAGTAAAATTTTAAAAGATCTTATCATCGAAAGTACTAAGAAAAATTATCAAATATCTTTAATAGAAGCAGGTAATTTAAATAATTCTCATAAAAATTCAGAAATTAAAAATTCTTTCTATATCCAGATAATTTTAGGAATTATTGTAATTGTTTTATCATTAGGATTTCACATTTTATATTTATCCATTACAGATTGATTATTATATAATGGCGGAGATCCAGGATGTTGGATTAAAAACTGGTTGGGTATTGATATCCATGCAAGTTTTTATCTTGATGTTATGTTATATTCGTTGATCGCGCTTCAGTCTCTTCTAATAATTTTAATAATAAGAACCCAACTAGCAAAAGCATAATTAAATTTCTTTTAAGAAGATTTATATCTATAGAATAAAATTAGGATATTGACCAAAGATTATATCATTTCTTTACTAAGATTAGTTTATCTTCTTCAAGAATTATTTTATCTTTATTTAAAGGACTGAAATTGTATGTACTTCTCATTGCATAAACGATTAAATCTCCAAATATTTTTAGTTTTAATGTTTTGAATAAATCATTTATCATTTGAAGATCTTCAGGAATTGATACACCAAAGAAAGGATTTAACAATAAATATATCGAAGCACCTAAAATTATACCAAAAAGTAAGCTAATTCTACTATTAAATGGGAAAAACCATAATATAAAAAACAGAATAAATAAATTTGGTACTAAGCGATATATTCTAATTTTATAATTTACTTTAAGCTTCCGTTTAAGTTGAAAGATTGTATAAGGTAACAGAAAGAAGGCGGATATCAACATCACTATCCCAATACCTAAGATCCCAAAAAGAAAAAGAAAAATTGGAGATAATCCTGTTATTATTATGATTGTTATTAGAAAACCTCTTGCTGCGGAATTAGCATTTCCAGATCCTATTAGAGCATTTCCAAATAGGGTCGAATATCCATAAATAAACTGACCTAAAACTATAAGAATGAATAAAGTTTGTGCCATAGAAAAGATTTCGCTATTGAAAGTTCCTCCCTCCATAAATAGATCTCTATGTAAATAAAATAGCAATTCCCCTGAAAGGGCTACCATTGCAGTGAGAAACCCAAGAGCTAAAATGCTGGAAATTCTTGTTGAATCGTTAATTGAAGCCTCTACAGTACCATAACTCTCTTTAGCAAACGCTTCAGCAATCTCAATGCTCAATGGAGCAGAGTAATACAATATTACTGTTTTAACAGCTCCGTAAGTCATTAAGACAGTTAATAAACTCAATGCTAACCCCTGATATTCAGGATCTGAAAATATAGCTAAATATATAGCAGTAAAAAAAAATAAAATATCTTCGAAAAATTTTGAATTTTGAATATTAGTTAGCATTGAATAGGCAGAATTTTTCATATATAGCAATATTTGATGTTCCTCAATTAATTGACTAATTTCTGGAGATGTTCTTTTTTTCATAGTCCTTGTTCTTAAACCTGCTTGAATTATTTCTTTAATTGAATAAGGGGCCTGCTTGCTAAAAAAAAAAGCAAATAAAAATAATGTAGTAATATTGAAAAACGGGTGAAATGCAAACCAAAAAGGGCTGATATTAAAAGAGATAAAAATGTATCCCCAAAATAATAGAAAAATCCCTGCAAATATTGATAAAAATGCAATTATATCGTATCTATTCTTAATTTCTAACCCAATTTGAAAAACATAGTTGCTATATATTAAAATAGAGCTAACTCCTGACGCAAAAATACATTCTCTTAATAATTGATTTGTTTGAACAAAACCAAAAATATAGGATATCATAATCATCCCAAGTCCTAATATCAACCCAACTAGAAACAGAATTTTCGAATAGGTTGCTGCTTTTAAACGCCCTAATTCTTCATTAACAATAAAGGCAGTTTTTATTTCTGCAATAAAATATCTTGAAATTCCTATCCCCATCAATCCTACAATACCGTTTATTGCGGTTGTTAATCCGAAATATTTTAACCCTTCCCATCCTGTACCTAATATTATGAAAACCCAAATACATCCCGCATTAATTAATGCAAAAAACATATAAAGAGATCCAGAAGTTATCACTCGCGAACTCCCTTCTTGCTCAAAGAACTTTCGATCTCTTGAGAAATCAATTTTAAGTTCTTTTCTCTCTGGTATTTTTTCCATAAATAATAAGCTATCTCTTAACTAATTATTCAATATGAATTTTTTAGTTAAAAAAAAGTTTTAGAAAAAATCTAAAAACATGTAAAAGAATAGAGTTGCCCATCTTATTTATCTAGTAATAATAGAGAATTTTATGATTGACTGTTTTTACTACATAATATTATTAAAGATAATCAGATGAGTTAAATGGTTGGTAAAGATATTATATGTGAGAATTGTGGAGAAAATACTGACTCAGAAATATTTAATTGTGAAGATTGTAGTAATATTCTCTGCGATACGTGTAGTAACATCTGTAAAAAATGTGGAAGCTATTTATGTGATAATTGCTATCATGAACATAAAAAAAACTGTAAATAAATGAAAGGTTCTTATATTTTAGTTATTCACATTCCTGAAATGATTGAAATAACTATTGGTGCTTTAGACAGCGTCTTATTTGACAAAGGGTTTTATTTATATATTGGATCTGCTATGGGCGGTTATGGTTCAAATACCTTAGAAAATAGAGTAAAAAGACATATTTCACCTTCAAATAATAAAAAAACTCACTGGCATATTGATTACTTATTAAATTATGAGAAAAGTATTATAACACAGTTATACTTAATTCCTTCATTATATCGTCTAGAGTGTATAATTGCTAAAGAAATGATGGAGTTTTCAGACGATATTATTGAAGATTTTGGATCATCTGATTGTATGTGCAACAGCCATTTATTTTATTTCCAGCAATTTAAAGAGTTTAGATATTAAAGTAATTTAACTCAAAAAAAATAATAATAAAAATGTAAAAATTATCGTATGGAGAATATTGAAGGGAAAAGTCAAAAATTTAAAACATAATATTTGATTAAGGATTACGATTAGATTGTGAGTAACTGTTTCCAATCAGATTTATTGAAGTACATTTTGATATTTTTGAAAAATTAAATAAAATCCTTAAAATTTTTTAAACTTGCAATTGAATTTTACATATCAGAAATCAAAATAAAAAAATAAAAAGTGAAAAATATGGGAATGTTAGATGGAAAAGTTGCCATAATAACTGGCGCTGGTCGTGGTCTTGGTCGTGAGGAAGCCTTACTATTTGCTAAGGAGGGATGTAATTTATTAGTAAACGATTTAGGCGGCAGTTTTGATGGTAGTGGGGCTGAAGCTAAGGTTGCTGATGAAATTGCAGAAGAATGTAAAAAATTGGGAGTTAAAGCTGTAGGAAATTATGATTCAGTCACTGATTTTAATAAGGCAAAAGCAATGATTGATCAAGCAATTTCTGAATACGGAAAGTTAGATATTGTTGTAAATAATGCTGGAATTTTACGGGATAGGATGCTTTTTAATATGACAGAGAAAGAGTTTGATGATGTTATAGCTGTACATTTGAAAGGTACGTTTAACATGACTCGTCATGTTTCTTCATATTTTAGAGAACAAGGAAAGGCTAATCCCGATTTAGGTGTTTTTGGGAGAATAATCAATACTGCTTCAGATGCGGGTTTATTAGGAAATGTGGGTCAAACTAATTATGGTGCTGCAAAAGCAGGTATTGCTGCCTTTACAAATATCGCCTCAATGGAATTAGGTAAATATGCTACGGTTAATTGTATTGTGCCTGTAGCTAGAACGAGACTCACAACAGATGCAACACCGACAATGGTAGGGACAATGAGTATGAAAGATAAAAGAGGTTTTGATATCTTCAATCCCACTAATGTTGCTCCTATGGTTGCATTTCTAGCTTCAGATCATGCAATTAAGATTACAGGAGAAGTTTTCAGAGTGGTAGGTGATCGGGTTTTCTCATTAATAGGGTGGACTACCTATAAGCAAATAGATAACAATGGAGAACCGTTCTCTCCTCAAATTTTAGCAGAACGAGTTCAAGAAGAATTATTAAAAGGTAAACCTAAAAAAGAGACTTTAGCAAGTTCACTTGCATCTTTAATGTAAATGTAATTTCATTTTTTTTTTTTTTTTACACT
Organism: Promethearchaeota archaeon; assembly: GCA_030603385.1. Lineage (GTDB taxonomy): Archaea > Asgardarchaeota > Lokiarchaeia > Sigyniarchaeales > SOKP01 > Loki-b32. Next base: position 92,083 of record JAUVXW010000008.1, read on the forward strand.
GAAGAATAATCTTTTTGTGAATGTTATTTGTCAATTAAATCATTAAAGAATTTATCATCAAAGTGATCTTTTTCTTCAGTATCTCCTTTCTCATCTTTGTACGAATAATAGAGGGCTAAAAACGTTCCCGTTAATAGACCAATAACTGCTCCAGAAAGAAAGGTATATCCTACATACAAAAAGAAAACAATTATATGCCCCCCAATAGTTATCATTACTAAAATCGTCTGGTATAAACTAATAAATACACAAGCTAAAATACCTCCAGAAATCCCTACAATAATACCATATTTTAAGAATTCTTGATGTGGTTTTCGATTTCTAAAAAAGTTTAATAGCCCAAAAATAGATCCTAATAAAAATTCAAGATCAGCAAAAAGGACAACTCCAAAAAAAAGTATTTCTCCTACTATCATAGATATAATTGAAATTATAACATAACATATGGTAGTAATTAACGCAGAAATCCATATGCCCCATTTTACATTCTTTTCTTTAATTATATTAATTACGTCACTCATTTTTCTCATTAAAAGATAGGTTATATTAAGAAAATGAAAAAAGAATATGTTAAGTATATTACTAATTTTTTAATAATAGGGAACTTAACTGTATTTTTAAATTTTTTAATCATCACAACGTCATCTTGAAACCTAAGGAAATTCATTCCTTTGAATGTTTTATTCAAGTTTTTATCCTTTAACATCCCTTTCTTTATAGTGTCTGAAGATAATGTGTATCATGGAAATAATCGAATTTTATGGATTTATTTAGAAGAAGTTAAAAAATGATAAATAGCTTTTTTAATTTAGATTTGTATATTTATTTATAAAATTACACCTTACATAATAATTAAAGAATTTATAATCTCACAAAATCAAAATTGGAATGAGTTAAATGAGTGAAAGAATAACAGAAATACTTGATTCTTTAAAGGCGATTAAAGGAGTTCATGGGGCGGCTCTTATTGAGAAATTTGGTTTAATTAGAGGTAGCGCATTACCCGGATGGGTAGACCCAGAAGCTGTAGCTGCTATGGTGACCTTAATTTTGAAAGCAAGTCAAAGAGCAACTAAAGAATTAGAACAAGGGCAATTCTTTAGTGCGATAATAGAGTCTGAGAAGGGAAAAATACTTTTTAGCGAAATCGAGGGTAATATTCTCACGATAATAACTACAAAAGAAGCTAAGCTTGGTATAATTAATCTAAAATTGGATGCTGCTAGTAATGAAATCAGAAAAGGGTTATAATTTTTTCTCTATTTTTTTAAATTAAAATATCTTATATAATTATTCCAATTTGCTTCAGCATTTTGAACATTATTCTTCTAGTAATTTCTGGGTCAGCTTGTCCCTTAGTTTTACCCATAACTCTACCTATTAAAGCTTCAATTGCTTTTGGATTTTTACGACAATCTTCAACGATTTTCGGGTTTTCTTTAATTACTTCTTTACAATTTCCTTCAATAATTTCTTCATTAGAAATTCTCTTTTTACCTTTCTTCTCAATTATTTTAGAAATAGAAGAACCATTCATCATTTCACTTATGAATGTTTTTGCTATTTTAGTGGTAATCTTTCCTTCATTAATGTTGTTGATTAAATCAACTACCAGTTTGGGTTGAACTTTTGTTTCTGTTATTGTCTTATTTTGCTCATTTAAATGCCGCAATATATCATTCATCAGCCAATTACAAAATTGTTTATACTCATTCGGGCCGAACGATGGGTCAGAATTCACTCCATCTTCATAAAAGTCAGCGATATCTTTATCTAGAACTAAATTCTCTGAGTCAAATTCTGATAAATTATAATCTCTTTGAAGTCTTATTGCTCTCTCGTTTGGCATTTCTGGTAATTTATCTTTAACTTGCTGGATGAAATCTTTATCAATTGCTATTGGAACTAAATCTTGTTCAGGAAAGTAGCGATAATCTTCTTCAAATTCTTTCATTCTTAGCGAAATAGTAATCCTTCTTTTATCGTCCCAATGTCTTGTTTCCTGGGTTAGCTTCTTACCTCGTTTTAATAGATTTCTTTGTCTCTGAATTTCCCACTTTAACGCACGTTCTACTTCCTTAAAACTGCTAATATTTTTAACCTCACTTCGCTCATGTCCTTTAATTGATATATTAGCATCCACTCGAGCAGCTCCAGTTAAGTCTAAATTTGATATCCTTGTATATTGAACAATTGACTTTAATTGTTTGAGAAACTCTCTCGCTTCTTCAGGAGATCTAATAACTGGTTCGGATACGATTTCAATAAGACAAACACCAGATCGATTGTAATCCACTAAAGTATATGGAGATGTCGCGATTGACCCTTTATGTACCAATCTTGCTGGATCCTCTTCTAAATGGATTCTGTTAAGTCTTATCTCTTTTTTTTTGCCATTTATTTTAACTGTTATATTCCCTCTATCTGCGAAAGCTCTCCCTCCTGCTTTATTGTACTGACTTATCTGAAAGCCCTTTGGTAAGTCTACGTAGAAATAATTTTTCCGGAAGAAAAACATTGAATCATTAATTTTACTATCTAATGCTAATGCAAGTCTTGTAGCAAATTCGATTGCTCTTTCGTTTATCACAGGCAATGATCCCGGTAACCCTAAACAAATGGGACAATTATGAGAATTTGGTTCAGCTCCTCTATAATCTGCATTACAACTGCAGAATAGTTTAGTTTTCAAATTGGTGAGTTGAATATGAACTTCTAATCCAATTATCACGTCTTCATAATTAGAACTCACTCTAATTCCCTCCATCTTTAATAGGAGCTAGTTTCCTAAAGAAATTTAATTCTTTCTCAAGTAAATATCCGATATTGAGAATTATTTTTTCACTGAAATAATTACCAATAATTTGAAATCCAATCGGAAGGCCTTTCGTATCAAATCCACATGGAATCGAAAGAGCAGGTAAACCCGCAAGATTCACGGGACAAGTTAAAATATCCATAAAATACATCTGTAATGGGTCATTTACTAATTCTCCAATTTTGAATGCCGTGGTGGGCATTGTAGGGCATACGATAGCATCACATTGATTTAAAGCATTTTGAAAGTCATTTTTAATAAGAGTTCTAACTTTCAATGCCTTAATATAAAACATATCATAATAACCAGCAGATAGGGTATAACTTCCTAGTATAATCCTTCTCCTTACTTCCCTTCCAAATCTTTCACCCCGAGTTTTACTATAAACCTCATATAAATCTCCACTAAGATCACTGCTCATACTTCCGTATCTTAAACCATCATACCTAGCCAAATTCGAACTTGCTTCGCTCATTGCTATTAAATAATAAGTAGGAATCGCATATTCTAAATGTGGAAAGGAAATCTCAATTGTCTCAGCTCCTAAACTATTCAATTTATTAATGGCTCCTTTTACTTTATTTTTTACTTCCTTCTCCAAACCTTCACCAAAAAATTCTTTAGGAATCCCAAGAGTCATTTTTGAAATTGGGTTTTGAAGTTCTTCTGTGTATTTATCCACCTTAATATCAACTGTAGTGGAGTCTAAAGGATCATAACCAGCAATGATTTCTAATAATATTGCTGTGTCATATACACATCTTGATATAGGTCCAATTTGATCTAACGAATTTGCATATGAAACTAATCCATATCTAGAAACTCTCCCATATGTTGGTTTTAAACCCACTACACCACAATAAGAAGCGGGACATCTAATACTTCCCCCTGTATCACTTCCTAGTGAAACTGGCGTTTGACCTGAAGCTACACATGAACCCGATCCTCCACTTGATCCTCCCGGAACTCTTTCTAGGTCCCAAGGATTATAAGTTGGGCCATAACAACTATTTTCAGTAGAAGAGCCCATAGCAAATTCATCCATATTTGTACGACCCACACATATTGCTCCTTCCTTTTCGATTAAACGGTTAATAACAGTAGCATTATAAGGTGGATAATATCCTTCTAAAATCTTAGAGCCACAAGTAGTAGGACTATCCTTAATACAAATAAGATCTTTTATTCCCATAGGTAATCCATAAAGTCTCCCTACAGGCTTACCTTTATTTAATTTTTCATCTAATTGTTTTGCTTTGTTTAGTGCTTTTTCTTTAGATAGGTGAACAAAAGAATGTAATTTGTCTTCAGTTTTTTCTATTCTTTCATAAATTTGGTATATTAATTCTTCGATGGTAATTTCTTTACTCTTTATTTTCTCAATTAGTTCATATGCCATGTATTCATAGAGTTTCATTTACAGCAAACCACACTTTTAAATATTGTAGGAAAAGGATCTATTTAATATCTCTTATTTGGTGTCATGAGTTCATTTTTTTAAGGTGCTTTTCTTAACATAGTTCTGGGGAATGGAATGGCATCTTTAATATTATCTAACCCACATAACCACATAATAACTCTCTCAACACCTAAACCATAACCAGAATGAGGTACACTGCCATAACGCCTCAATTCAAAGTACCACTCATAATTTTTTGGATCTTCCCCGTCAGCTTCTAATCTCTTTATCATATTCTCTAGTAATAAAGAACGCTCTGAACCACCAACAATTTCACAATATCTTTCTGGCGCTAACATGTCAAAACATAATGCTTCTTTAGGATTTTCTTCACTTGGTGGTTTATAAAAACCCATAATTTCTGTGGGATAATGCGTGACAACAACAGGAACTTTGAAATGTTCAGCAATTTTCGTTTCTTCCATAGTTCTTAAATCTTTACCCCAAGGAACATTCATTTTATATTTTGTATTAAGGATATCTAAAGCTTCTGAATATTTTATAGTTGGATATTCAGCTTCTGTATAATGCTCTAACAATTTAATATCTCTCTCTAAAATTTCTAGTTCTTTTTTATTATGCTTCAATACTTCTTTCACAATAAACCTAATTTCATCTTTAGCAACTTCTGTAACTTCATCAAGTTGCATCCACGCAGCTTCCATTTCTGCCATCCAGAATTCTGATAAATGTCTTGATGTTTTTGATTTTTCTGCTCTAAACGTTGGACCCATATTGTAAATTTTACCTAATGAAAAAATACCTGCTTCAGCATATAATTGCCATGTTTGACTAAGATATGTTATGTCGTCAAAATATTTAACCTCAAATAGGGTGGCTCCACCTTCAGATTGGTTGGGTTGGAAAATAGGTGCATCAAATTTATAATAACCATGACTTCTAAAAAATTCATGTATAGCTCCAACAACTGTATGCCTGATTTTTAGAATTGCATTTAATTTTCTTGATCTTATCCAAAGATGCCTATTATCATATAAAAGCTCTGGTGATTGATGTTCTGTAATTGGAAACGGTTCAGCTATTTGAACGATTTGTAAATCTGACACAGAAACCTCATAACCCGTTGGAGCTCTTTCATCCTCCTTTAGATCCCCTGAAATTTTAACCGAAGATTCAATTGTTAACTTTTCAGCTTTCTCAAATATCTCTGGGCTCTTAGCTTTTGATATAACACATTGTATTATGTCCGATTCATCCCTTAGGACTATAAATACAAATTTATTTGATTTTCTTTCTCTATATACCCAACCTCTTAAATTCACATTAGAATCTTCTTGTTTTAACGATTCTTCAATGGTTGTATATTTTAAATCCTTCATTTTTGAATTGTGAGAATGTTTTATGAATTTAAACTTACAATACTAGTAGAAATAAGCGATTTCTAAAAAATTTGACTGATTTTAATTCTAAAATCTAATTTTCTTCCTGCTTTCTAAGAAGATATTTAGAGAAGATATTCATATAAAGACACTCTTCCGGTGCCATTTCGGGAGTTAACTGGGGATTTTCCGTGAACTCAACATTGCTTCCCCTAATAATAACCACTGGAGTTTGTTGATCAGCTTCACTTAGAAGAAATTGAGCGGCACTAGTAAGATCATCTGCTATCGCTCTCATTGTAATTTCCATAGGTCTTTTAAAGAGATCTGGGTGTCCTCGCAAATCTTCAACAGGTTCAAATCCAGCTGTAGCTATAGCGATTCCAATAGTACCTTTTCTGAGAGGTTGAACCCTTGAATCTGCTATTATCACTCCCAGTTTTTCTATCCCAAACTCTTTTCTTAATTCTTTCCAGTATTCCCAAACAACTTTTTTAAGATCCTTTGGGAGTAAAACAACTCTATTTGGTCCTGCATTTGATTGATCGATTCCAGCATTAGCAATTAAAAAATTATTCACCTTGGCTAAGATGACATGTGTCATTCCTCCTAAAATCATTGACGCTTCCTGCATTATCAGTTCTACAAAACGTTCATCCATATCATACTCTTTTGCCATTTCCTTCGCTTTTTCTGAAACATTTGTTACATCAGATAGGTTTATCACTCTTCCCTGTGAAGTAGCTATTACTTTTTCTGCAATTACAATAATATCTCCTTCTTTTAAAGATTCCCCTTGTTTGGCTATGTTTTCAATTATGATACTCAATAAATTATCATTTTCTTTAATAAGGGGTAGTTTAATTGAAAATAGTTCCATTGTAGGAAAGAAGAATTAATTTTATTTAATATTATTTCGGTTTTATCAAAAAGTGGTGATAATTAAGTTAATTAGATAACAAATGAAATAATAAAATTATATCAATGGATAAAATTAACGTGACTCTAGATCTTCATCAATTAAACTTATTTGAAATAATGAGTTCATTTTATTGATAACACATGAAAAATTTATACCTGAATTTATTTGATACTTTAGAGATTGGGGATAACTTCCCAACGGTAATAATGGGTGTTTTGAATTTAAGTCCTGAGAGTTTTTACCAAGGATCTGTTTATTCCAATACTCACTCTTTAGAGAATGCTACAATAGAAATGATAAATAACGGTGCGAAAATATTAGATTTGGGTGCTCGATCTTCTGCTCCCTGGTCTCAAAAAATTACTACTGAAAAAGAAATTAACCGATTAAGTTCAGCTATGGAATCTGTTTGCAACATCATTCCAGACGATATTATTATCTCTGTTGATACTCAATATAGTGAAGTTGCTCAAGTTGCTTATGACATTTCTCTAAAACATAAAAAAAAAATTATCGTCAATGACGTAAGTTGTTTAAAAACAGACCCTTCCCTACAAGATTTTATAATTGAACATGATCTTCCAATCATTTTAATGGCATCGAAAAAAATTCCCGGAGATTTATGTACAATTGAAGAAATAATCCAAGAATTTGAAAAAACTATAAAAAAACTTCAATCACAGGGCTATAATGCGAATCAGATTATTTTAGACCCTGGTATAGGTAAATGGATTAAAAAAAAAGTACATACTTATGATTTGAAAATAATAGGGAATTTAAAAAAGCTTAGGAAACTTGAGAAACCTATTTTAGTAGCCATTTCAAGAAAATCGTTTATTGGTACTACACTAAATCTTCCTGATCCTGAAGATAGATTGAGTGGAACGCTCTCTTCAACAGCAATAGCGATCTATAATGGGGCTCATATTGTTCGAACTCATGACGTAGACAAAAGGCTCTTTGAAATGGTAAAAATGGCTGAGGAAATCCGAAGAAATCAGTAGTTCTCTATTTTTTTGTAAAAAATCTATCTTGAAGAATTGGGCAGGTAGAATTAATAATTATAATAATAATTATTGAATTGAATATATTATTTAATTAAATAGCAGATCTCCGAATACTGGCAAAATAAAACAACTCTTTAGCGTTCTTGAGCGATGAAAAAATGTACTTATATTTAAATTTGAGTATTACTATATATTATATGTAAATCGTTAAATTATCACATAAGTTCAATTTAGATTAGATAAATTTAACCTTACAAACTACATGTAAAATCGAATTCTTATGCCTGAAAAAGAAAATAACTCTTATGATGCTGATGATATCACCGTTTTGAAAGGCTTGGACGGAGTAAGACGTCGTCCAGCAATGTACATCGGCGATCAAGGGAAGAAGGGACTTCACCACCTTATTTTTGAAGTACTTGATAACTCTGTCGATGAAGCGATTGGGGGATATGCTGATGAGATAAAGGTAACGCTTTACAAAGATAATTCAGTTCAAATATCTGATAATGGTCGGGGGATTCCTATTGATGAACACCCCGAATATAAGAGACCTGCACTTGAAGTAATCATGGAACATTTACATGCTGGTGGTAAGTTTGATAATAAAAGTTATAAAATTTCAGGTGGCTTACATGGCATTGGGCTTTCAGTTGTGAATGCTTTAACTGAATGGATGGATGTTGAGGTCTGTCGTGATGGACTCCTCTATAAACAGAAATTCTCAAAAGGAAAAAAAGCGACAGAAGCCGAAATAACAGAAGTAAAACCCACGAAATCTTACACAAAGATCAAATTTTATCCAGATAATTCTATTTTTGAATTTGATCCAAATGATCCAATATTCAGTGCACATACTATTACTACAAGGATACGAGAGCTTGCATTCCTTAATCCACACACGCGATTTGAACTTCATGATAAATTTAAAGACGAAACAGAAGAATTTCATTATGAAGGAGGATTAAAAGAATTTGTAACGTATTTAAATAAAGATAGACAGCCTTTACATAATGATATTATTTATATAAGCGATTCTTTTGATGATAAAGATGGTTCTACGGTAATGTGTGAAATTGCAGCGCAATACAACCAAGGATATCAGACAAATATTCTATCTTATGCAAATACAATAAACACAATTGAGGGAGGAACCCATTTGACCGGATTTAAATCAGCCTTGACAAGGGGTTTTAATTCTTATATCGAAAATTATATGGAAAAGAAGTATAAAGACCATGTATTAAGTGGGACTGACACAAGAGAAGGATTATCCGCAGTAATTTCAGTTAAACTTCCTGAACCTCAATTTGAAAGTCAAACAAAAATTAAGTTAGGAAATCCAGAAATTCGTCAGATTGTAAGCCAGATGGTTACTGATAGATTAACTCAATATTTAGAGGAACATCCACAAACAGCTAAGAGAATTATTTTAAAAACTATTAATGCTAAAATAGCTCGTGAAGCAGCTCAAAAAGCTAGATTGCTAATCCGTAGAAAATCTGCATTAGATAGTGCAAGGATGCCTGGCAAACTTGCTGATTGTTCTTCTAATAATCCCGAAGAATCTGAACTTTTTATCGTTGAGGGAAATTCAGCTGGAGGTTCTGCTAAGCAAGGAAGAGATAGAAATTACCAAGCCATTCTTCCTCTTAGAGGTAAGATATTAAATGTAGAAAAAGCACGTATAGATAAGGTACTTCAAAACAATGAGATTCAATCTATTATCAAGGTCTTGGGAGTAGGATTTCAAGAAGATAATGAACAAAATGGGACAAATGGGACAAATGCTGGAACTGAAGAAGCTGAAGAAACTGAAAAAAACTTAGATTTAAGTAAGTTGCGATATCACAAAGTAGTAATAATGTGTGACGCAGATATCGATGGTTTCCATATTGAAACCTTATTACTTACTTTCTTTTTTAGATATATGCGTCCTTTAATAGATGAAGGACATCTCTATATTGCATGTCCGCCGTTATATAAAGTCAGTTATAAGAAAAATAAAGAATATGTTTACACAGATAAAGAAAAAGATGATTTTATCCAAGAACTAAAAACAAAATATGAACTAAAAGATACATCCTCAGTTAAGATCTCTCGATATAAAGGGCTTGGTGAAATGAATGCAGAGGAGCTCTATATGACAACAATGAATAGAGACACTAGGAAACTAAAGAAAGTTACTTATGAAGATTATTTAGAAAACGATTTAATGTTTACTAAACTCATGGGTAAAGAAGTAAAACCCCGGAAAAAGTTTATAATCAGCCATTTTGATGAAGTAAATGTGTTAGATATCTAATCTATATAATTTTATGCAAATATTCAAAATAAATATGCAAATATTCAAAATAAATAGTTATATAACATTAAAGTTGGAAAATAGTAAGACTAATATTTACATCAATGAAATTTTATTTAGACAATGTAAATACTTATTATTAAAAAGACTAAAAATTAATGACTTAGGAACTTATTTAAACGAATTCAAATCTATTGATGAAGAATCTGAGAATTTAGATCATTCATTAGAGCATGAGCCTTCTGAAATACCGCCTAAGACCGAGTTTTGGGCACATTGTTCCAATCTACAAGTCTGGGCAGAACATAACTACGATACCAATATGCTACATTATTCGCTTTCGTTTGATCTTTTGAAGAAATTAGCAGAGGTCGGTGATATACAAGCAAAAAGAGGATTTAAAGATGAATTAGTTAGAAGGCTTCTAAGTGGTTATATCCCCGTGTTTTGTTACTTATTCTTTGAAGGGTTCTTGAAAATTTTTTCTAAGGATGAAATAAAAGATATATTGAAGGAAGTTAAAAGAAAAAATTACTTAGTTTACCTCGTCTATTCGACAATCTTAATTGGAGAAGATGAAAACTTTCTACAGTATAACAAAAAGAAATTGATAAAATTTACATTTATGATAGAGAATTTTCTAGAATCTGACTGCTTCGAAAATCTCCATCTAAAAGATCCAGAAATTGATGATTTCGTAAATGCATTAAGAAAATTAAAACAAAAAATAAAAAATTAGTTAAATGTGTTGGATATCTAATTTATATAATTTTATATTTATTTAAATTAAAATATTAGGTCATTATTTTGACTTCAGAACAAATTGAAGAGATATTGTTAAAAGAAGAGATGGTAAGTAGCTATATAGATTATAGCATGAGCGTAATCATCGGAAGGGCCATTCCTGATGTAAGAGATGGACTTAAACCTGTTCAGAAAAGAATTATCTATGCGATGTCTGAAGGTGGATGGGATTCGCGTTCTTCTCTTGTTAAATGTGCTAAAATAGTAGGACAAGTTTTAGGGAATTATCATCCTCATGGGGATTCAGCTATATATGGTGCGCTTGTAAGAATGGGGCAGGATTTTTCTCTAAGATATCCATTAATAGATCCACAAGGTAATTTTGGTTCAGTTGATGGAGATCCTCCCGCAGCTTATAGATATACAGAAGCAAGACTTTCTCGTATTTCTGATGAATTAATTGAGGATATAAATAAAGAGACTGTCGAATTTATACCAAACTTTGATGATAGTAAGGTTGAACCTGTTTATTTACCTGCAAAATTGCCAAATATTCTAATAAATGGGACAAAGGGTATTGCTGTAGGTATGGCTACTTCAATGCCTCCTCATAATTTAAATGAAATTTGTCAAGGTATAATTGCCACTATTGACGATCCTGAAATATCAATTCAAGAACTTATGGAAATTATTAAAGGTCCTGATTTTCCTACAGGAGGGTTTATTTCAGATATAAATGGTATTTATAATGCATACACTACTGGAATTGGTAATGTAAATATTAGAGGGAATGTTGAAACTGAGGTTAAAGGTGAAAAAACTAGCTTAATTATTACAGAAATTCCTTATTTAGTAAACAAATCTTTATTGATAGAATCAATTGCTAAATTAATAAGGGATGGTGTTCTTAAAGATATAAGAGATTTAAGAGACGAATCTGATAGACACGGGATGCGTATAGTTATAGATTTAACTAAAAATGCTCAACCCGTTATCATTAAAAACATCTTATTTAAAAGAACTAGACTGTTTAACAGTTTTAATATTATTAACTTAGTTTTAATTAACAATGGAAAGCAACCAAAAATTTTAACTTTAAAAGAAATAATTCAAGAATATATAAATCATCGTCTCCTCATCATTAAAAGGAGAATAGAATTTGATCTAAGAAAAGCTGAGGATCGTCTTCATAAAGTAGAAGGTCTACTCATTGCTTTGAATGATATTGATAACGTTGTAAATATAATTAAAAAAGCGAAGGATACAAAAGAAGCAAAGATAAAATTAATAGAAGCCTACAGCTTAAGTGAAATTCAGGTTCAAGCGATACTGAGCATGCAATTATCCCGTTTGACTAATTTAGAAAATCAAAAATTAGTAGATGAGGAGAAATCACTTAATGAGAGCATTAAAAAATACAAAGAAATTATAGCGAGCGAGCAAATACAGTTAGATATAATAAAGGGTGAACTAACTGATCTAAGTGAAAAATATGGAGATCCAAGGAAATCTAAAATAGAATTAAGTGGAGATGAATCGCTTAATGAAATTGAAAAAAAAGACCTTATTAAAAATGAGCCAACGATAGTTATTTTTACAAAGAATCAATATATAAAAAGGATTTCAGTTGAAGAATATCGTACTCAAGGAAGAGGGGGGCGTGGTAAAAAAGGAATGACCATACGTGAAGAAGATTTCATTATAGATTTATTTGTATGTTCTACACACGATACAATTCTGGTGTTTACCTCAAAAGGAAGAGTTTATTCAATAAAAAGTTATAATATTTCCCTTCAAAAACGCACAGCGCGTGGAAAACCAATTATTAATTTAATACCCCTACAACCTGGTGAAAAGATATCTTCAATGATACCCATTAATAACTTTAATACCAATGAAATGCTCATAATGACAACGAAAAATGGGATAATAAAGAAATCCCCGCTAAAACTGTTTTCAAAATTTAGAAGTACAGGTGTTAGAGCTCAACGAATAAGACCAGATGATGAATTAGTAAGTGTAAAAAGGCTTTCAAACGAGCTAGAAGATATTTTTATAGCAACGAAACTTGGATACGCTATTAGATTTGACGAATCTGAATTGCGAGAGTTAGGAAGAACCTCTATGGGTGTAAAAGGCGCGGATTTAAGAGAAGGAGATGAAGTCATTGACTCACTTTTAGTCTCAAATGATGAAATCATCTTAACTTTAACTAAAAACGGATATGGTCAAAGAACCTTCGTAAAGGAATATAGAAAAACAGGTAGAAGCGCCAAAGGAGTCATAAACATAACACTAAATAAAATAAAAAATGATAAAGTAATCGCGATTAAAATTGCTAAACATATGGATCTATTAATTGGAACAGAACAAGGGCAAATGATAAGAGTACCTGTAGATTCAATAAGAATTACTCATAGAAAGGCAAAGGGTGTTAGGGTCATTAAGTTGTATGAAAATGATTCGGTAATTGGAATCGGAAAGTGTGAAAAAGAAGATCAAATATCTTAACTTTTATTTTTAAGATATGGAACAAGGCAAATAAATACAAGATTATCTTTACCTAAATTATCTATTCCATGTTTTTCATTAGGTGGAATGTATATTATATCTCCCATTTTTGCCTTTTCTTGCTGCCCTTTATCATTATAAAATTTACCCTCCCCAGATAATACATATATCTCATGATCTTCTGGATGATTGTGAAGTGGAACCATTCCCCCCGGTTTAATTTCAAATCGTCTCATCGCAAAATTCTTTGCACCAGAATTTGTGTCAATTAACCATCTCACATAAACATCCTTTACTTCTCTCCCATCCATTAAAGTAGCTTGTTTTTCTTCTACATCTGCATAATTTTTTTTTATCATAATTTAAACAAAATTCTTAATCTATTAAAATGATATCAAATTAAAATTAAATTAGATAAAGATAGGTTCCCACCATGACAAAGAAAATTTCTATTGGTTTTGACCATACTCATAATAATAAGCTTATTATCGAAAATCAAGCTTTTACTGACTTTATACAGTACTTATTTGATTCCGGTTTTCAACTAGGAAAAATTGAGGCTGGAATAACTTCTGAAAAACTAGCTAGTTATGATCTTTTCATAATTGGAGTCCCACATTTGGGTCCTAATTTAGGTTTAGATGAGATAAAAGATTTAGTCGATTATGTTAAGAATGGTGGAAGTCTCCTTATAATAAATGATGGTGGTGGAGACTACGAAAACAAAAATAATTTATCTGAATTAACCAAAAACTTTGGGATAAGTTTTAATAATGATATATTGTATGATAACAAATCGTTCTCCCAAGAAAATTCTCATCCTATTATTAAAGATTTCAGCCCTCATTATATAACAAGAGATTTAAACCAATTCATACACTCTAATGGTTGTACATTAACAGTAGATAAGTCTATTGAAGATGAGAAAATTGATGTTAATAGTATTGCATATTCTTCAGAAAACACTTCATGGCATAGTTATCTAAATGAAGATGGTTGGCATGATGAATCATTGCAGCATCTTCCTATTATAGGGGCAGTACACTATGATATAGGGAAAGTTGTTACCATTGGTAATCTCTCAATATTTTCAAGTTTAAATAAACTATATGGCATCAGTGCGGCAGATAACTTTAAATTGGTATCTAATGTTATTTCTTGGTTATTGAACAAAGCTGGTTCTGAAGAAGAAAGGGCGTTAAAGCCTATCTTCTCAACTGTTGCGATAAGTCAAGACCTATTTTATTGGACTAAAGATATGATAAATCTAGGAAGATGGAAAAACCTTGAAGAAGCAATCAATTTTGCTTTAAGAATAGTTAAACTAAGATTGAAGGAATCTAAGAAGAATGATAAAGACGAATAAAGACGAATTATTGATTGGATTGATTGGTGATACTCACATTCCTTCGAGAGTATCAGAAATCCCCGCTCATATATTAAATGATTTTAAGGAAAAAAAAATTGACTATTTAATCCACGTCGGAGATTTCACTGATTTGAAAGTATATAATAACCTTCTAGAAACATTTGGAAAAGATAAAGTAATTGGGATTTTAGGAAATATGGATAATCATCAGTTAAAAAAAATCCTACCTGAAAAAGTCGAATTAAATTTATATGGACACAATATTTTCATAACACACGGGACGGGAGGACCAAATATTATAATAAAAAGGTTGAATAAATTGTTTGATTTAACTGATTATGATATCATAATTTTTGGTCACGTTCATCACCCATATAATGAAAGATGGAGAGATGGAAAGCTATATATTAGTCCAGGCTCCCCCACTGACAAAGTTTTTACTGATATTAACTCTTATGGTTTTCTTAGGATATCTAAGGAAAAAATTGAACCTGAAATTGTATATTTATAAAAATAATCTAATTTTAATCTTCTTTGGGTCAATAACTAATGCTAATATTTCTATATGTTTACTATTAAAGGAATAGTTAAAAAAATAAATCATTAAAAAAAATAAATATATCAAAGCTTAACTATAAAAATTCCAGAAAACTAAAGCAAGAATTTTTTTAAAAAAAGGTGAATTTAATTAAAGATCCTAAGGACTATATTTGGGCTCTACCTATTATTGGTGGTGTATTAATACTTATCTCTTTTTTTACCCCAGCTCATTATTTTAATGAATTTGGGCTTGATGCAAATTATTGGATGTGGGGATTATATCATTTATCCGCTCCCGGTTATGGTTCTGAAACCATTTTTATGTTTACAGAAGAATTTGGTCCTTCACAATATACGATGTCTATATTTTTCTCAGGCCTTATTCCTGCAGTACTAATATTGATTGGGTCAATAATACTTATTGCTTCTTCCAATGCTGTTAGGACTGGCGGAAGAGATATTAAAAATGTTGAAAATGGATGGATTGGGATAGGAGTCGTGATGATCATAGCTTCAATAATCTATATTATTGGAATAGATATTACTTGGATGAATTTGACGGAATATGTATATGAACAAGAGTATGGGCCTATGCCACCAGGATCACCAGGCTTTTGGGATATATTTGACCCCGGGTTTGCTGTTATTGCTCCATTTATTGGAGCTGGATTGTCTATTGCTGGAAGTATTGCTAGTAAAACTATTAAACCCAGAGAGGAACCTATATTTGTTGGAGAAAAAAAGGGAATCATAACAAAAAAGCCAATAGGCGAAAAATCTCATCAGATTAACTTCCGTTCTGAATGTGGTCATCAACTTTTATATAGTGGAACTAAATTTTGCTCACATTGTGGAAATGAATTAAAATATTAATGAATCTTAGATAAAGAGTTACCATCTACAATTATATTTATTTTTGGCAATTTAATTTAAGATAGGAAACGCTTAGATAAAACAATTCTAATTAAAAACAGTAGAAAAAAATTAATTTATGCTGCTTCCATTGACTTTCCTGAAAGCTTTTTATAGTGATTTAGGACTGCTTGACGAGCCGCATAGACAAAAGCTCTCTTTACATTAATTCCTTGGATAGCAATTGTTTCATAAATTAATGTATGGTCTAAATGTGCAGTATCCAATGCTTTTCTAATTTTAGATACTTCCACGATATCCTCTAGGTCGCGTTTATTGGCTAAAACTACCATAGGCACATCCGGTTGGTCAAAGAGTTTTTCTGGTATCATTTTATTACCATAAAATCGTAGTAATTCCTTTAAACTCCAAATATTTTCGGTCCATTGGTCAATTAAAGAATCCCAGGTAAAAATAAGAGCATCCGTGCCTTTAAGAACAGTTTGACGTTGGAATTTGTGTCTTCGTTGTCCCGCAACAGTATAAACCTGAAAAACCACATTGGAAACCCGTGCCACAACACGATCAAAAAATAGTGTGCGTCCTGTGGGATCTTGTATCTGTTGCATATCTCCAGAGGCTAATCCTTCACGACGATATACCCAATCCAGTGCGGTTGTTTTACCCCCAAGTGATGGACCGTAGAAACAAATTTTGAATACTAAGGTTCCATCGCCTCTTCTACTAGGAATACCTGCCACCTCCAAGATTTTTGACTTTCATTATAATCAATTATATCTACTTGAAAATTTATAATTTAAAATTCAGATTTATATTATTAAATCAATAAAACTCTTGTAATATAAAAATTTGCAAAAGAAAAGTTTTGCGATTATTAACTATTAAAAACCTTGTTCTTATTTGTATTTACTTCTAATATCCAAATATTATTAATAGGTTGTGAACCAAAATTAATTTAAATAATTAAAAGCTATTAAAAATATATAATTTTAAACATACTTAATAAAATTGATAGAAAATTTTAAGAGGTGTAGAGAGAATTTATTGTAAAATTAATGGAGTTAATATTCCGCTTGTATCAACAGGAACATCACCTTTTTTCGGACCACCTACATTTGGAAATAGAGCCCAAGCTTACCGAGAAAAATTTATGACAAATGCAGATGCAATGCTGGAAATTATGGAAGGATGTTATGAAGCAGGAGGTCGAGGTATTGAAGCAGTACCTGGGGGTGCTGTCTGTAAGGCTATCAAAATAATGAAAGAAACACACAATGATTATATAGTGACCGGTTCTACTTTGCCAGGGCCTAATCCTAATGTTGAGGACTTAATTGATGTTGAAGCAAAAGTAATTTTTGTGCATGGTGCTTATTCAGATAGAAAAGATGAAACGCTCCTCAAGTTATTAGATGATATTTCCTCTCGAGGTGTCATCCCTGGAGTAGCTACTCATAATCCGCTTTCTACCATAAATTACATTTTTGAAAATGCTCCAGATGTTAAGGCATTTCTGATCCCTTTCAATGCTAATGGGTTTATGATGGGAGACAAAATAGCTTTAGAAGAATTGGTTGATACAAATAGTGACTGCCACTTTATTGGCATGAAAACTCTGGATACTGGACGATTAGAACCAGAAAAGGCATTTGAATACATTTCTAAACATAATATTTGTGCTGTTGCGATTGGTATGGTGGGGGTTGAGGAAGCACAAATTTCTACTAAGGTTGCTCTAAACGCTTTGCAAAAGTAATTAAAATTAATAAATGGTTTTCTATTAAGATGTACAAAAATGACTCAGAGATTCATATCTTCTTTGATGATTATGATCATCAAAATTATGATTATAGAAAACATTAAGTTGAAGTAATTTAGTAAAAAGGATTATGGTATCTTCCTTCTTCTTGTCGAGGTTGATATAATGTCTTTTGTCTAATTTCCTTATCAATCAAACCTTCGATATGACATAAATATTCATATTCATCCTTTAAGCAAAGCGTTATCGCGACACCTTTTTTGCTCATTCGAGAAGTCCTTCCAATTCGGTGGACATAGACATCAGGAAATTTAGGAATATCATAATTGAACACATGAGAAATATTTTCAATATCTAAACCTCTCGCGGCAACATCAGTGGCGATAAGCATATTAATTTTATGGTTTCTAAAAGCTGAAAGTACATTTTCACGTTGAGCCTGCGAAAGACTACCGGAAATTATATTCACTCGATAATCAAAATTTCTAGCTGATTTCAACCTGTTTGATAACCAGGCTGCTGTCTTTTTCGTATTTACAAAAACTAATGCATGTTTAGGTTTTTCTCTTCTTAGTATCTTCAGAAAAGTGTTAAATTTCTGTTGGTAACTATCAATCATATAATAGAATTGCTTAGTACTTCCAACTGTTATATTATCTCTACTCAAATTTAAAAAATTAAACTTGTTTTTTGAAAATCTTTTAACAAGTTCTCTAATTTCTGAATAGAGGGTTGCTGAAAATAATAGAAACTGATAGTCTGTTTTTATTTGATTTAAGATAAATTGAACATCAGGAGCAAATCCCATATCCCAAAGACGATCTCCCTCGTCTAAAATAACGAACCGAAGGTTTCTAAAGTGGAGATTCCTCCTTTTATAGAGATCAATAACTCTCCCAGGGGTCCCTACGATTATATTAACACCTTGCTCTAGCTTTCTTATTTGGTTAGTAATCGAGACACCACCATATATCGTCATAGATTTAACTTTTGGATTTCTTAAATCTCTTATAACCCCTTCAACTTGTTTAGCAAGTTCCCTTGTTGGTACTAAAATAAGAGCCTCGTTGTCAAGGAATTTTAAGTTTTCTATTATAGGAAGTACAAAAGCTAAAGTTTTCCCACTTCCTGTCTTAGCTTGAGCCATAATATTTTGACCCTCTAATATTAAAGGGATGGCTACTTTTTGGACAGGCGTAGGTTTAAGTATATTCAAATTCCGTAAAGCGTTAACATTTTTACTGTTAATGCCTAATTCTTCAAAATTCAGTTTATTTCACAAAAAGTTTTATCGTTTTTTCACACAATTTCAAGAAGGAAAATGATTCTTTAAAGAAAAAGCTTTCTATAATTACTTTTAATATTGTACTTATAATATATTGTAAGTTCGAAAATTCTTTACAATATTTCATTTAGAAAAATTCGTGTAATTGTTTCGTTCATTTTCCGATTTCCGAATATTAAAAAACATGGAGTAACATCATATATAAAGATAAATCGAATTTGAAAAGAGATAAAAAAGTTTTGGGCTTTAAAAATGAAAGAACTCTTGAAAATGTATGATGTTTCTGAGGAAGCTATTAAAGTATATCTTGAAGGAGTAGGTAAATTTCCATTTACATTATCAGAAATACATAAAACTTTACCAAAATCTTCGGTTGATGAAGTTAAACAAACTGTGAGTGAGCTTATTGACAAAAAACTGGTTTTAATTATGAAATCTAAATTTTCAGACATTTTTCCTCATTATCTTTTTCTTCCACCATTCGCAGCAGTGATTAATGCTTTCTCA
Source organism: Promethearchaeota archaeon (assembly GCA_030603385.1). Lineage (GTDB taxonomy): Archaea > Asgardarchaeota > Lokiarchaeia > Sigyniarchaeales > SOKP01 > Loki-b32. The sequence continues at coordinate 111,522 of JAUVXW010000008.1, forward strand.
AAATTAGATGAAAATTATGAGGATATAACCCCTCAAGTTAAAGAAGACAACACTACGATTGAAGTGTTTCAAGATAATTTATTGCAAGATATTGAATTGATTAGTCAAGATTTAATAGAAGTAATTTCAACTCAATTTGAAGGCAATCAGACAACAGAGATTTTATCTGAAGTTGAGAAAAATGTTAAGAAATTCTCTCAAGTATTGTTAACTGAAGTAAATGAATTAATTGCAAAATTAAAAACACGATCCATAGTTAATGAGATTGAAATTGAGCGTGTAATGAGAGCTGTTAATCAGAAAATTGATGAATCTGAAGAAATAATTTCTAATATGTTTACTCAATTTAGAGATATCATTGGTGAGATGGGTTCAGCAAGTATAAATACTGAAGTTGAATCATTTAAAACATTTATTAGAAAATTAGGTGAATCAATTGATAAGAGAAGTAATGAAATTGTCCAAGATCCAAAGTCTTCACCTTTAAAAAATCAACAAAAGTTAGAACAATCATTCTACAATGTCTTAATAGATTATATAAGTAAGGATCATATTTCTGTTGACAAATTTCTACCTCTTAATAGCCTTGAAAAGATACAAGAAATTATTACTCTTTTGTTAGAAAGATGTAAAGAAGAATTAATTATAATCGTTCCAAATATAGAAGACTTTATACCCCTAGATGAATTTGATTTAGAATATTCTGAAGACGCTGATTCTGAGCTTTCCATAAGGAATATATCTCCAACTTTAAAGAAGCCAGTTATACCTCCAAAGAGCAAACCTTCCATTAGTAAGAAACAGAAAAAAGAATTAATAGAAAAGATTGATTTTACAGCAAAACGAGTTGCTGACCTTAAAGGATATGAGTTGAGTCATGATGTCGCTGATATTTTAGCAAAGATTTCAGAAATTAATCCTGAATCTCTTATCATCGAGAATGTACAAGGTTGGTTAAATAGGTTATTACTTATAAGGAGATTTCTTGATCAAAATACGCAATATTTAATACTAGAAGATATTGAGAAATGGAAAAAAGATTATTTAAAAATTAAGAAAAAAGAAGCTGAACCTGAGCAGACTGTAAAAGATGGCTCTGAGAGTGCGATATACAATGGAAAAAACATTGATCCTGGAATGATAGTCAAAGATTTAAAATTATCAATAATTTCTACTGAACTCCATAACAATAAACATGTTAATGCTCTAAAAAAGAAGGGTATTGAATATTTAAGGCTTAAGAATAATAATACAGTTGCCATTATTGGAGATGGTATGTATTTAGTATTTGGTATTAGTCAAAAGATTAAAAAAGATTCCAATTATGAAATTACTGGATTTACTACATCGTTTAAACCTTTAATGGAGCTGATCCAACCAAATATTCTAAAAATTATTAATGAAGCTAAACCAACTAGGGAAATTCAGATTAATGAAGGATTTAATGAAATTATCGAGAATATAAATGATTATAGCGGAAAGAAAATATCCACAAAATTAAAGGATCTACTTAATGTAGCTTTTGAAAAGGACGGGATCTCCCTTAATATTTTAGAATTTAAGTTGTTGGTTAGCAAGTTAGAAAAGATTTATTACCCTCTAGAGGATGATATGAAAGCATACGTAATTGAAGAATTGGATAAATTGAATAAAGAATTTTCCTCGTTAGAATTAATGTATCCCCCAGAGTTTAGACCTCCAATTATTGATGAGAAATCAACAGAAGTATTAGAACAAGGACTTGAGTCTGAAGATAAAGAAATTGAACCGCTGGATCCTGAGAAAGTGAATAACCTTTTCGATCTCTTTTTGGAAAAAATTGATGACCTTAAAGGTGTAGAGTTAGGGGTTCAGATTGATAAATTCATAGAAGTAATTTTAAAATTGCAAGGTCATTCACAAATCGTTGATTGGAAGAGTAATTTATCTAATTTAGATAAGGCATTAGATGAACCACTTAAAGAAAAAATAAGACAGGATTTCCTTACTTGGAAGAAAGGGATTTTAAATCCAGCACTTACAGGTCAAACACCAAAATCGGAAGAATATGTTGATTCATCGGCAACTCAGAAAGATTACATGTCCGAAATTGAAGAGGAATACATAAGTCCTGGATTATCACAATCACAATTTCAATCAGATGACATTACTTCTTCTGAATCTAAAGGTGATAGTGAAGAACAAAAAATTGATCCATCTGTAAAAATGAAAGAGGAATTTGACGATATTGAGAAAAATTTCACGGAATTAAACGGTGTGGATATTAGTAAAAAAATACAAAATATTGTTGATATATTTTTAGAAACTGAAGGGTATTCAATGGATCTTAAAGAAATTAAAGATTGGATAAGTAAACTTCGAAGAATAAGAAAGCCACTTGATGATGAGATCAAAGAAGATTTTGTTATAGCTTTCTTTAAATGGAAAGAAAAATATTCAAAAGGAGACTCAGACAACCAGACATTAGATTTTGGTCCTTCTTTTGAATATTCAGAAGAAGATCATGATACTCTTGATGGGGAAAACAGAAAAAGTTTAAATAATAAAATCGAAAGTTTGATTCAAGCCACTAATATCTCTACAGGCAATAAATTGAGTGGTGAATTGCAAGATATATCAGATATTGTTTTGCGATCTCATGGCGCTGTCGCTGCCAATGTTATAAGACAATGGATTAGTAAATTAAGATCGATAAGAGATCTCTTAGAAGATGAAATCCGGGAAGAATTTCTAGAAGAGTTAGAGATGTGGAAAGAAAAATTTGTTTAATCGGAAATTTATATAAAAACAACTTGTTCGACTAAATCTCTGATTTTTATTAACTTCCTATTTATTAAAATTCGAACTTTCTTTGATGTGATTTTTGGATTATTGATGAATAATTCTTGAACCATCACATGACACGTTTTACCTTTTTTAGCTAATTTTCTATGAATTGGATTATTTTCATCGTAAGTCGGAATAGGAAACATAAAAGGTCGCTTATGTATATGCCTTGAACTTTTTATAAGTCTTATATTTTTTGATAAATTTGGAGCGTTCAAAATTGCTGATAAATAATAAGCTTCTTCTTGTATATCAGTAGAATAATAATAGTTTTCCGATCCAATAATTACTTTTTGTTCTTCGTTATTAATAACAGTAGCTTTTAGATGAGAGCCACTTGCGTTGTAAACAACAAGAAAAGATTTATTATTTATTTGCTTTTGTAATTTATTCCAATAATTCAAATTATCATATAAAGTATCTATCTTGGTCGTTTCCTTTTTATTTTCTTGATAAAAACTATTTACTTCATTATAGAAACCTTGAGCCTTCGGATAATGTTGAAGAAAATCATGGTTAAACATTAGTTGTTCATTAATCGGTAAAAACACATCTTTCAATTCTTTTAAATGAAAAGGGATAAGCTGTAAGTTTAAAAAGGTTTTAAAGTGAAATTTTTGCTCAATTTCTTTATTTTGAAATTGAAATTCCCATCTTTCTTTTGCTCTTGATAAAATATCAGGATCAGAATCAATTATAAGATATTTCCCTTTTTTTTCTCTAATTTGGAAAAATACAAGAGCTCTAGGAACTAAGGTTGCTCCTTGTAGAAATTTTTTTTTATAGGGGCTATTTTCTAAATTGTTTAAAATATTTAATTCGTGGATTGGTAAAATTAATTTAGCACCATTATCCTCAATTTTTAAACTTGAATAATATATTTCTTCTTGTAATTCAATTTTGTTATTAAAGATCTTTGCTTTTATCGGATACCGTTTACTAATTGATATATTGCTATTTTGACCAATATATTCCGCTTTAAGACAGACGTGATTGACATTAAAAAAATAATTATTAGGGAAATCCCAAATTTCTAAATCTTTATTGAAAATTGAAAACGCCCTAAATTCGAAGCAATGGTCGCCGATCAAGGAACTTTTGGGCATGACAAAAAATATTTTACCCTTCTTTTTCAGAAATTTTACAGGGATAGCATAAAAAAAAATCGCTGCTAATTCTATATGAGTAATATATTGACTTGAAGGTTTAATATCTAATTTATCAGATAATTCTCGAATTTTTATCTGGTAGTCTTTATCAAACAAATCCTTATATGTTAACCATGGAGGATTTCCTATCACTAAATCAAATGAATTAAATATGTCATTTATATTTAGATTTAAAATTTTTTTACAATAATCTGGAAATAAAGAATCACAGAGAAAAATATTTATATTTGGGAATTGTTCTTCCTCAATTTTGAAATGTTCTAAAAGTATTAAAAAGATGTTGACTTTTGCTGTAATAATCGCTAAAGGGTTTACGTCAAATCCAAAGACATTATTTATTGCTTTAAGCTTATTGGAAGGAGAATTCTGAGAATCAAGAATCTCTATTATTATACTAATTAAGAAATTTCCTGAACCGCATGATGGATCTAAAATTTTTGACCCAAATTCATAGAAATCCTCCAACATCTTCTTTACAAGATGTAATGGAGTAAAAAATTCTCCTCTTTTATGTCTAATGTCAGAAATGAAAATTTGTTGATAGAGCTGACTGAATATATCCTGTTTTTCAAATATACCGCCTTTTATTTCATTATATATCTTCTTAAATAGTCCTTTTTTGATAGATGTCCAGAAAAAGTATTCAAATTCGAAGATTTTAAATTTTTTGATTCTCTTTTCAACGCTATCATTATATATCTCTTCAAAACTAAGATTTTTAATAAATCCTATCTTAACCAAGACTAAAATCTTTAATATTTGGGCAAAATAAGTATGTTTTTGAAAAAGCTCTGAAGAAATATCCTTACCATAAATATTATTGAATGTTTTTACCCATTTTTTATAATTAATTTCATAATTCTTCTCGGAGATAGAACTATGTTTGAGGAATTTCATAAATTCATTATATATCTCTGAATTTACACCAAAAATCTTTGTAATAACTTCGGAATTTATTAATTTTTTAATTCCCATTTTGAAAAGTAAAGAACTATAATGTAAAAAAGAATTGAAAATAAAAAAAAAGGTTATCTTACTTTCTCATAAATGTTGGAAGCATGAAAGAAAAAATCTTTGCAATTTTCCTTAATTTTGCTTTCTCTTGTATTGATGTGATAATTAATACCGAATTTGATAGTTCTTCTCTATCCAAAGAACCCCCTGAATAAATTGCTTGGTTAGTATTGAATACCAACAAAAATCTCACATTGGGATTATTAATTATACTTATCCCTTCAGTAACCTTCAAATCATCATAGATAGGTCGAAGATTTTTTGGTAAATCTCCTCTATCATTTGTGATTAAAAGTACAGGAATCCCTTTTTGAGTAACTTTTTTTAATTCCTTTGAGTAGAACTCATCAACTTTCGGTGTAACAATATTTAGTTGTTCTTTAGTTGACGCAATTAAATTTAACAGTTGATCATTAAGCACATTTCTTTTCTCTTGCCCACCAGAAGATTCTATGTTAAACATTCCAACTAATGTCATAATTTTATTTTCTAATGAAGCTATTTCCTGCTTCAAACGTTTATTTTCTACACGTAACTCGAGTAACCGGTCGGAAATTTTATACACTCACCATTTTTGTCAATTTTTTCAACTCAAAACATGCTTCCATTCATTAAATAAGTTTTAATTAATTTCTTTTTAAATAATGAATTTTACAAGTTTGATATTTTAAATTTAATTTAATTCTTGTATTAATTAATTAAAATTTTCTTTATAAATATTTTTTATCCCATATTTTTTTATATAAAAAGTTTTAAATTCACGGTATTAACCTTTTCCAAGGTTGTCCGAAGAGTATAAAACTTGATACTGCTAGGCTGCTTCTTAAATCAATTCTTGCAGCACCGTCTTTTTTTAGTGAATCTTTAAATTGTTGTTCCACAATTTCTTCCATCTGCTTTGCTATACATTGTTGACGAGCCTTAAGAAGTGATACTCCTTGGCTATTATTATTGAATAAATTAATGAAAAAGATTGAGGTAATATCTTTCGTTTCTTCGTTGAAAAGTGGGTAAGTTCTCGAAATAATCCCAGTAAATTTAGTTTGATCGAATTGAGCAACAACCTCTCCAAACGTTTTAAGAACATTCTTTAGTTTTTGACCTTCGATATCAAAAATCTGAGTGTTGAAAAATAATAGAGGTTGTAAATTTGAGTTATCTTGACTTAAAGCATTATTTATTTTTTTGAATGTGATGATTTCATTATCATTAGCTAGTAAGTAGCTATCATTTGGGCTCCATTTAGAATAAAATATATTTCCTACAAATATAATAATATGATAAAAATCTTTTGAGAAGTGGTCTAAGAACTTTTCTCGTGTCGAATTTGGGCCAATAAGCGTAGTAATTTGATTGATATTTTCCACATTATTAAAAAAATTGATAATATAGTTTACTTCATTCGCACCAGCTATAAATGGGTATATTAATTCTTTTCTTTTCAATTCCTCATTCCATTTTAAAGGACTTGTAGAATTTATCGCATCAATTATTAAAACATTAAATTTTCTATTAGCTTGCTCAGATGCAGGTTCATTTAAAGATCTTTGTTCAAAAGAAAACCCTCCAAGCGGTATTTCACCAATTTTATATCCAATCGAATATTTTAGCAAGAAAAAATTATTATCATATATCAAATCAAAAGGAATAGTCATGTTATCCATGACAAAATAAATTTGAGGTATAGCCTTCAAGCTTTCAATTTTGAAAGATTTAAAAAAATCTCTAATTAATTTTGGTAAAAAAATATATAACATTTCCCCAAATTCGTTAAGGTTGAACATAAACTTTCTCTTTTCAGTCTCATAGAAAAGTTCATTATATATATCTAAAATTTGAGTATCATTCCAGTATTCATTAGTTATGTTACCCTCTAAAATTTGATGATCCGTTGAAAACATACGATACGAAATCATCCCCTTAGAATTTATTCTTAGGACCATGTTTTTTATGGAAAAACTTTCAAAATCTAATCTGAGAGAATTATCCCCATCTTTAAATGAATAAATCTGATTGTTTAAAGGTTCTACCTCATTATATAGCGACACAACATCTTTTATTAATTTATTAAAATCTTTTTCAAGATAAAGTATTATTTTTTGAGCTATTTTAAAATTCTTTTCTTCAAAAAGGGCACGATAGAACATCATCCTCCAAAAATCTCTTTGTTCTAAAGAAAAGAACATAGATTTGAATTGCCAAAGCAAGTTACATGTATAGAAGTAATGAAAAATTTGAGCACTCGTTTGAGGCATTTTTAAATGGGTGTCTAACTTTTCTAAAGACTGTAATAAATACCTTTTCTCTTTCATTTCAACAAACTTTTTGCAAGCTTCAACCCATAGTTCAATTAAAATGTTATCGTAGGATAGATCTGTTTTATACAAAAATAAATCTTCTAAGAAATCATAAATCTCAAATGCTATTTCAAAGCGATTTCTATTAATTGAAAAATCAATGAATTTTCGAATATAAGTAACTGCATCCCCATATGATTGATATTCTTGCATTTTTGAGAAAATATTTCTAATGATAATTATAATCCAAGAATGTTCTCCTATATCATTCAAATAATTTATAAGTTCTTCAAGATCCACTAAAATAGTATTAAAACTTCTTTCATTGATCGATATTCTACTGATACTATTAAATTCGTTTTTTAAATACTGTGGAAGGCGATTGATTAAAATTTTATTAATTATTCTCACAAATTCTGAGGAATCTTCCATAAGGTTATATTTAATACAGACATCTTCTAAAGTCATATAAATAAATAATGTTCTTTTACTTGGTTCCAATTTTAACACAGTTTTACCCAATTTTTCCATACTTAAATGAAAAAATTCTGAAGGTGCTACGGATTTCCTCAAAAACATTAATAAAATTTGTAATTCTATTAATTTCTGATATTCATCTTTTTCATGTAATTTTACAGAAAAAGAATTGATGAATTTAGTGATTCCTTTCTGAGATAAATCCTCCATTTTTATAAACTGCTTAAGAAGATTTATCCCAAAATTATTGAATAAATAAAAATCATCCAAATTAGCTAAGAATGAAAAAAATCTTTTATATGCATCGATATATCGGATTAAATCAATTTTAACTTTTCCTTCTTCCCGTCTTACGAGTGAATTTAAATATATCCACCAAGAATTCGAGATTATCATTAATAATTGATGCTTCTTCTGGATATCTAACCATTCATTTTTTTCTATATCCATTCTTAAATTATCAAGTAAATTTGAAGCCCATTTATGATTAGCACCAAATAATAATTTGCGTGCAATTATTATTTTTTTTTGAAAGTCTATTAAAAATTCCTGCTTTATATCTAAACTAACAGTCATAAAATTTTAATTTCCTTAATTTTAATTATTGTTTTGATTGGGGCTTTCCATTTCTTCTCCTTCGGAGACTTTAGGGTTTTGTTCCCATCCTTTTTTCAATTTTCCCTGTGCCCATAAAACACTAGCTCCAACCCAACTAACATTCTCTCTTCCTGAGGCTGCTAATACATTAATTTTTTCTTTTATTCTATCTGAGAAGAACTTTGAAATCTCAATTTTTAATCTCTTATCCAATCCAGGGATCAAACTTCCGCCACCTGCAAGAATAATATTCGATAATAAATCCTCCCAATTCTCTCGATCCCATGTACGAACAACTTTAGCAATTGCCTCAGGTAATCCAATATAATCAATATGAATTATTGATGGATTAAATAGAGGCTCTGAAATAAGAAACCTTTCTGAATTAATTTCTAAATTAGATCCATCAGGTAAATCAATGTTACTTTTATATTTTGTAAATCCATCCTTTATTCGTCTGATCTCCTCTTCTGGATCTAAAATACATAATGATAATTTATCTTTTATCTCCTTAGTAATTATATGATCAAGATATATTGATTTTCCAGACCCAATTTGGGTTAAAAGTATGTTAAGAAGATAATTAGTTATATCTTTACCAGCAATTGGATATGTATCTCTTGCCATTACATTAGAGAAACCATGTAAGAATGTTGTAATATAGGTATTTTCCTCTCCCATACTTACGATTACTCCACTTGTCTTCCGGAATGTAGATATTATTCCTTGACTTTCAGATAAAAATAAAACACTTGGAAAATCAAACACATTAAAAAAAATATCTTTTAATTTGGTTTTCTCTAATTCAGGCATGAAGAAGGGCATAATTATGATAATTGGTTGTTTAAATTGATTTTCTTCCATTATTTCTAACTGTTTGTAATGATGATAAAAGAATTTCATTAAAATTGTAAAATTATTTTCTTTTTTAAACTCATGAACCGTCAGTATATTAGAATATTTTAGCGCTTCATGACCAAATAACTGATTGTCGACATTCTTTTCACTAATAAATATATCTTCAAGACCAGTAATTACATCTGAAGTAAATAAATAATCAGTATTATCTACATAGACACTGGGAGCAATAATATCTGGATAATCATTACCTGCCCATCCCAGTCGAAAAAAATTATTACCTATATCGAGAATTAATGGACGTAGTTGGGTTTTATTTTCAAATGACATATTCTTCTGATAATTTTTAATTTATTACATCATTCAGAAAAAAAGCGTATATTTAGTACCTTATTTCATGAATTAAATCGTCTGTGACTCTCTTTAATTGATATTCCTTAATTTGTAATTCTAATAATCCTAATACTCTTTTAAATTTGCCAGACATAGATTCTATGTCAACTTCTGCAACCTTTTCAACTTCATCGCGTTTGATTTTAAACAACTCTAACTCTGCCGCGATCTTTTTATATTGATTGTTTATTGACACAACCAAATCATCTGTATTTTTCTTGGTTATTTTACGCATTTTTCTTAAAATTGCTAATATATTAGAAATAGAATTCTCCCATCTCTCGTATCTCTCATTATAACTCTTTAATAAATCCTCAAAAAATATCGTTAATTTAGCATAAATATTATCTTTTTTAATCGATGGTTGTGTTTTTTTCTCTGGAGGTGTTGGGGCTAGTTCTTCTTTAACTTCTAAGGCTTCTTTTTCACCTGAAGTTGGCACTGTTGAAGCTTCTACTTGAATCTTCGGACGAGTTACAGTTTTAAGTTTTTCATGACTTATTGATGGTTTTGCCCTTTCCTTAGACTCAGAGGCTAATAAAACTTTCTCTCGTTTTTGGGAAGGTTTTCTTTGGGTCAAAGGGACATCTTCCAAAGCGTACGCTGCAGCTATTTTACTTTTGCTTTCATGAGATAACTGAGGTGTAATTTTTTCATCTCCCTCTTTTTTAGGAAGCTCAAATCCCCTTCCTTCAGTAGCTTCCTCCATTAAGCTCTGTAATGTCGTTTTTGTAGTTTTTATTGAATGCAAAGCATCATCTAAGGAATAATCTTGAATATCCCCTATCTCTTCAACTTCTTCAACTATTTTTTTTTTCTTCTCTTTCTTCTTCTTCTTCTTCTTCGCCATAGAATATACCCATATACTTAATAAAATTCTCATTTATGAATTTATTCAAAAGGTAGGATATCAACATTAATTGCTTTTCCGTTTTTTATCAAGGTTTCTCTTAATTCTTCCATATTAACATTTTTTGGAGATGGACTAAGTACAGTCCAAATTGCTGTTTTCGATTTTTCTAAAATGATACTCTCTCCCCACATCAAAGAAATCCCAAAATCTCCGAATATTGTTGCAATTTTTGCTAAAGAACCAGGTTCATCGTTCATTGTAATTCTAAACTTGATAGGTTTATCCTCCCTTGAAATTCCTACTGGTGTTATCCGTATTTCCTTTGTTTCTGAGTCGCTTACAAGCATTAACTGTGAATCTGTTGTAATGCCAAGATTTTTCCTAGTTACTAATGGTAGTACTATCCTCCCTCGATTATCTATAGATATAATTTTAACATCCTTCATATTTCTTAATATATTACTATTTCTTTTAATAATTACAATATGGAAATAATTTTCTTATAAATATTAACGAAATTATTATTAATAATTTTAATGAAAACTTTACATAGAAGAAGTTTAAAATTGAAATAATATAAAGAATTAGTATGTAAAACCTATTCTTTATGGGCTTTTAATTTTACTGTAAGATCCCGCGCTCGTTTAGAATACCAAATTAATAATTCTCCCGCATCTTCTGGCTCGAAATATTCTCCACCGCACAATGATGCTGCGCGTGTCATTAATTCTCGATCTGGGTTACCTAAGCCGAGTATATAAATTACTACATTTGGATTTTCACTAAACAATTTAACGGATTGAAGGAATGGTTCTTTCTGCGTGGGTTGGCCGTCTGTAAGGAGTACGATCATTGTAGGCTGGTCTGGGTTCATTTTTTCAAATTCTCCAAGCACTTGGTGCGCAGCATTCATCGCTAAATGCATGTTGGTAGCTTGACCATAACTGTTGCCAATTCTATCCACGATCATTCTTGCGGCATCTTCGAGTACTCCCTTTTTACCACTTGCTGAATCCATGTAATAGCTGTTTCCAAAAGGAAGCGTCTGTGCCTCATCAGCAAACCTAATAACTGAAACTTTTTCTCCAAAACCTCTTCCTACCTTTTCGCTTAAGAACAAAACTGCAGCAAAAGCAGCCGAAATTCTACGAGGTATGTAAATACCATCTTTGAAATTTTTTAAAAACTCTTGGATTTCTCGAGATTCCATAGCCGCTTTTATTCCTTCGATAGCAGGTGCTATGTTAGTGACAAGCACATCTCTGGCCATCATGCTCCGACTAATATCGATTATTAGAATAGCGTTGAAAGGGATTAACCCTACTGGGCTCAAAGATAATGTAGTGTTTTCAGTAACACTTGCAAAAATATCTCCAGCAAGATCAGGAACTGTATCAAGAATTGAGCAAGCTATGTTTACAGCATTCCATCTTAGTTTAATGCCTTTAAATATAACATAATTTGATATCCAGCCCTTCATAGAGGATATGTTTTCTCGTGCCGTGCTTATAATGTCCCATAAACCCTCACCCGAAATAGCGGAAATTCCTAGTGATATACTTTGTAAAGGGATAATTGTTCTTTGATTTTTAGAAACTTTTACTTCAAAGCTTCCAATCCCAGAAGCTTCTAATATCTCGCTATCAATGATAATTACATCATCGGGAGTTGATTCTAAAACATCTACTTTTCCAGCACCCATAGCCCCGGTAAGTTCATCCTCGAATGCCAGAATATCATTTTGCTGAATCGAGAGAGAATATTGAGTTCTTGGGCTCACTAAAGCATATCCCATTAAATTAGGTTGAGATTCAACTTGCAACATTAATTCAGATGCTCTCTCTATAGGAGGTTCTGTTGAATATATGACTATTTGGTCAAATTTAATATTGGTATCCTCATAAGTATCAAAACTCATCTTTAAATCAGTCATAGCTATATTTGCTTCATCAATCCGAGCCGATCCCATAGATCTTGTTAATGGATCTTCCCAAGCTATTAGCATTCCTTGCCCAAGACCTAATTGTTGAAGAACATTAGGGCTTAATTGAATTCTCCCTCCTTCTATATTATTATCTATTACAGGATTAAGAATTATACCATGTTTTTGACTCGCTAACATATTAATATCGATTTTATTCGGGTAAGGTTCAACTGGAGCTGCTGGCTGGGTTAATGGTTGTGTGGTAGGAGATGGAGGAAATCCTGGCGTCGTAGGTTGAGGTGGGGGTGAAGGTAATGGTGATAAGGAAGGCTGAGGTGCAGGAGTAGGTGGTGATGGAGTGAGTAGAGGTATTGGTGCAGGTTGTGAGGATGGCTGAAACATTGTAGGGGGTTGGGGGACTGGTGTCGGTTGAATCTGTGGAGGTGGTGCAGGTTGTGGAGATGGCTGCGGAGTGGCTGTGGGTTGAGGAGGAGTTATTACAGGAGAGGGTGGAGGTGTAGGTAATGGGGACAATGTAGACGGTTCCGTTGGTGCTGGAGTGGGCTGTTGTGTAGGAACTTTAGGAACCTGTATTTTAGGTGTAAGGGAAGCAGCAGCACTAGCAGGGCGAACGGTTAATTCTACTCCTGAAAATTGTAAATCTTCAAGAACGTTTTTTGCGAATTGTCCAGCGAAATCTAACATATCATTTGATATCTCTATGATAGCTACTTTTTTCAAGTTATTATCAGAATTTATAACCTCTACTGAATCTCCATTTTTTACACCTAATTTATCAGCATTAGATTGACAGATTATTACTTTATCTGATATTTCATTATTACCATCTACAAAAAGTTTGAGTTCTGCCATATTTACTCACTAATTTTACTCAATTTTTTAATATAATATAAGTGATATAGATTAAAATGTCTATCAATTATTGTTTACTTTCTTTATTAATATTAAACTAATATCAGTATAAGATATTTATCAAGAATTGATAAAATCATACACATAAATATATTTATTTATGCAATTGAGGAATTTACGGTCAATACTAATCAAATATGCTATAGATAAAAAATCTCGTCAGAGAGAAGAGTTAGAGTGTATATGGTGGGATGAGAATGGCAGTCCAGCAGAATAAAAAGAAACTAATTTAGCAATATCGCGAAGACCTGTTAGAGAAATGTACAAAATAGATAGGGCCTTAGATAAATCTATTTGTTTTTATCCCGTATGTCAGAAGGCGGACCAAGATATGATATTTAATCCAATAATGAAGATGTGGTTTGGGAAAAAAATTAGAATAAGTTAACAGCCTAGTTTATTATGTATGGGATGCTACTCTTGGAAATACCTTTCTCCGTTATTGAATTGGGTAACGGGTCCCTATCTCTTTACTGTAGTATCTAAAGATTTTAACGAGCTTCCCTAATTCAGGCATTTGTCTGGATGCACCCATTAGGAAAAATCTACCAGCAGCACTAAGAATGATAAAACCATTATCACCACGTAAAATAACTTCAAGCATATTTGTAAATCCTAGAGAATCAATTGCATCACTACCAGACTGCATAACTACTGCACTTAAACTAGCAAAAAGGTCAGGATCCACACTATAACCGGGAACTGCACTAAAAGCGAGTCGGAGTCCTTCTCGAGTGATAAGTGCCAGCGAGTCCAATTCGCTGTATTCAGTAATTGATCCGAGAAACTGGCTAAGGGACTGTGCTTCGTCAGGAGTTAATTCTGCCATAATATATTAAATTTTTTTTATTCAATTAATAATAATTAAAAAATTTTAACTTAAAAAATTATATTTTAAGAATATTTGAAATTTTTAACTTTTCTAAATAAAATAAGAGAAAGGTTATTGAAAAAATTCACTTACTTACCTTCTAATTGGTGTTTAATTTGATCTTTTAATAATTCTCGTTTGGATTTACCTTCAACAGGCTTAGATGACTGGCCAGAGCGTTTAAGAAACTCTATTGCTAATATCTTGCCATTCTTGCTAAGGATACGCGGCGAATAGTTTTCCGCAAAGAAGATTCCCTCAGGGATCGCACCCACTTTTGAGATTTCTTTAGTAATTTGCTTTTCACCTAAGAATTGTTGTACTTTTTCAACGACAGAATAAGCTTGGTTCCCGATTATTATTAATTCTCTTTCAAAACCAGAAGGCATTTTTATTTCTTCTAATTTTGCCATAATCTCTTGAAAATCGATTTGAGTTTCCTCGTGCATATATGCTGTCATCGATCCTTCTCCTCTATATAAAGGGCCTGCATTTTGTTCTGCTCGTGATTTACTCCCTGCAATATTCATTCCGTCAGCGGGTTCTGGAGTTCCAAAAACATTCCTTTCTCTCAATGGATGAACGGATGGTGGGGCAACTGGTTCATCTTTTATTTCTTTAGCAATTCCTCCTTCTGTTCTTCCACCAATAAGTTTTATAAATTCAGAATCTTCTTCACCTTCGTCAAGAGGTATTACACTGTAATGCATTCCTACTTGACCACGGATTTCTTGAGATCTCTTTGCCCCAATAAATTTAGATCTAACACTGCTTTTTATACCCTTCCAGAGATAAACTTTTCTTGATTCATCATCAACGAGAACATAACATTCATCAGTACTTAACACATCCTTAATTGGACCTTCTGTTGTCAGTTCGGTTGTTGTTCCATCTGGATTAATAAGAAAGACTTGCGTTATTTTAATCAATCTCCTCTATTCTTTTATGAAAACTAGCTTATGGTTAAATAAATTATATTAATTGCAAATTGTTACTCAAAATATTAATTCTAAAACCTCAACTTAGTTATCATAACAACTAGTTTAATAATATAATAAATTAGAAACTAATAAATTTTTATCAAAAAACAAAAATACGTTCTGACGTCTCTTAATTTGTTATCAAAATATTTATCTTTAGATGAATTAAAGATTAAATAATTTCTTTGTTACACTATTAATATTGTTAATCATATCTACTGCCGTAAAACGCGTTCCTATATTCTGTTTACAATATTCACCAATGCTACCGTTAAGGAACGCGCCAGAACATGCTGATTTAAATAGGTTATTATCTGTAGCCAGAAAAGCAGCACATAGTCCAGCTAATACATCCCCTGTACCTCCTATTGACATTTCTGGACATCCTATACGATTAATTTTTATTTCTTTCCCATTACTTATATAGTCATATGGTCCTTTTACGAGAAGTGTAAAATCATATTTTTTAGCTAACTTTAATACTGCCTTACTCCTTTCTTCAATCTGGTCATACGAGGGTAACTCTATGCCCGTCATAATTTTTAATTCGCCTTCATGTGGGGTTAAAATAACATTCTGACCCTTTAATAATTCAAGATGATTTTTAACTAATTTTAAAGAATCAGCATCAAGTACACATGACTTCTTCTCATGTTTGAGTTTTTCTAGTAGTTTGAGTAATAATTCTTCAGTTTCTTTTTGCAATCCTAAACCCGGACCTATAACTACTGCATTAGACCATTCAATTAACTCTGAGATCTCATCAAATGAATTCATATTTAACCATTTACCGGGGCTTGTCCTTATGATCATGTTTGGAGAATAATTCCTTATAGCATCTCCAACAACTTCTGGAACATAAGTTATGACCAAATCTATTCCAAAATTAATCCCTGCTAGTGAGGAATATGCAGGAGCTCCGGAATAATTTTTGGATCCTCCTATAACAAGGATTCTTCCAAATTGCCCCTTATGATTATCAACATTTCTAGTTTTTAGAGTTGGAATTAAATCACCTTTTCCTACAAATAGGGACGCCTCAGAGGGGATTCCGATAGATCTGATTATGATTTCTTTTATATAATCGCTTTTAATGTCTAATCCTTTTTTAATTCGGTGAAGTGCTACAACTAAATCTGCTCTTACAGCTTTATGAATCACTTCTCCAGTATTTGGGTTCATCCCAGAAGGTATATCAATTGATACGACTTCTATTTCGTTTTCCTCTCTTAATTTATTTATAACATCGATAGTTGTTGATATAGGTTCTCTAATTTTTCCAGACACTCCTGTTCCTAGTAAACCATCAACAATTAAGCTTAGTTTCTTATTATCTTCTCTCAATAATCTAATATTCCCAATTTCTGTAGAATCACTTATTATTATCGTCTTAACCATATAATTAATCTTGTTCCTAATTACTTCCCAATTAAACTGTGATGCATGAGTCCTTATTTTTTCTGGAGTTCCAACTAGAATTACCAATGATTTAATATTAAACGCACTTAAGTGTCTTGCAACTACAAACCCATCTCCTCCGTTATTTCCGGTACCACAAAAAATAGCAACAGTTGACTTATCGCTAAGATTATATCTTTTTACAATTTCATCAGCAATACTGTATCCAGCACATTCCATTAAATGAATTAAGGGAATTCCTAACCATTGAGCATTATTATCGGCTATAGCAACATCTTCAGCCGAAATTTTTTCAGAATTAAATCTTTCCATAACAATTAATCTTAAGATTCTGAATTAAAAAATATTATTTAATTAGATGGATTATACTGCAACAAATTAATACACTTTAATAAAAAGGATTTCTAAATGGATACTCTGAAAGAAGATATTGATGAAGCAAAAAATAGACTAGAAGCTTGGTGGGACCATGAAATAATTGATCGTCCTGTTATTTCTTATTATTTTCCTCGTAATGGTAGTTCAATTGCGGGATTCCTTGATATTATTTTTTTTGGCTGGAAATTAGCTAAAAATCCTGATGGAATAGAAGAGGTAATCACTGATTTTGAACGGCGGATACAAAATTTAACTTATGGCAGTGAGAGCATTCCTTCCTTTATCCCTTATTATGGGGCTGGAATTATGGCAGCAATTTTTGGTGTGATCCCAAAATTTCATACTCAAACTGTGTGGTTCAGTCGCCCTACTTCTCCAAATGATGTAGTTGCTTTACTTGAAGACGTTAAGCTAAATGCCAATAATCCATGGTACTCAAGATTATTACGAATAACTGAATATGCTGCTAAACACTCTCAGAATAATTATCAAGTCTCAATGACAGATTTAGGGGGGATATTAGACATTTTATCTTCTTTTCTTGGTCCCAAAGAGGTCATACTAACAATGAAACGACGTCCTGATATTATTGACGCCTGTCGAGCAATAATTTTAGAGAAAACTTTGAAAGTGTATGATGACCTTCAAAACATTATCAATAAATATAATGATGGATGCAATGCTTGGCTTAATGTCTGGAGTAGAAAACGATGGTATCCAATTCAATGTGATTTTTGTGCAATGCTCAGTCCTACATGGTTTAAGCGATTCGTCCTACCAGATATAATTGCTCAAGCGGCGCATATGGATTATTCAATATATCATTTAGATGGCCCTAATGCATTAGTACATTTGGATGATTTACTTTCTATACCAGAACTTACAGGAATACAATGGGTACCTGGGGGTGTCAGAGAACCTATGGGCCATGAGAAATGGTACACTCTATATAAGAAAATTCAGGCAGCAGGGAAAAACATTGTTAGTACTGTAACACCTAGCCGTCTTTCCACCATGTATCGAAACTTTGATCCTAAGGGTTTGTACTTACGTACAATATTTTTTAATAATAAACTCGCTGACTTCTATTTACCACACTTTGTAGGAGGAGATGGGGGAGAAATAATAGAAAAGAGTATGGAATGGGCGGAGAAAAGGAATTTGAACAGAATGAGTCGATCTGATTTTGAAACCTTTATCAATAAAAATAAATTCAAACTTGAGAATAAAGATCCTAAAAAACTACTTCAGGAAATTAATAGGAAACTGAAAAGGAAAAAAGAGGTATAATTTCTTCTTAAAAACGTTTCATATAGTAATATTCATATAATTTTGTCATCCCAAGTTTATGATATAGATCCAATGCTTCAGTATTTACCTTTTCTACTTGTAACCAAATGTATTTTACCCCATTCGCTACAGCCCATTCATCTATTAATCTAATTAACATAGAAGTGGCTATATTTTGCCTTCTATAATTCGGATGGACAAAAACATCTCCAATATACAGGTATCCTTGAGGAACTAAAACTGCTAAAAGTGTTCCAATAACTTCATTATTGTGTTTTGTAAGCATATGATGGGTGAAACGGATATTCGAATGATGTTAAGTGGAAAGGTAAGACTCGAAGGAGATATGGCAAAAAATAAAACAAATTTCACAGTAATTCTTTATGCTTCTTACATTAATAATGCAAATACTTTTAAAAAGAAACGTTGAATCAATAATAAAGAAAATTACATATAAAGTCAAAAAAGTAAGTGATAAATATGGCAGATTTAAAAGGTAAACCTACACTTGGGGGCATCGTATTTTTGATTGTAGGGTTTTTGCATATACTTATTCCTGCGTGGGGTATTCTGATTCCTGACATTGGGGCATCGTTCTTTTGGTATTGGGGCTTCTATTTTGCGGGCAGCGGTGGCACTACTACATCAGGTATTGGCCCAGTTGATGCTTGGGTAACTGCTGGTAGAACTGCAATGACATTAATGATAATTTGTTTTGTAATCCTAACAATAACTCTAATCTTAGCCAAAATATTAAAAACATTTAAGACTGAAAAAAATCTTACTATATTTGGGATTGTCTGGTTGATAACAGGTATTTTATTGTTAATTGCTCCATCGATATACTTAACAGAAGTAAGTGATATTATATTTGATGAATATTCTTGGGGTATAGGGATATTATTCTCATATAGTCTCGCATTTGGACCTCTTTTATTAGGAATTTTTGCTCTCTATAGACAGATGAAAGGAGAAAAGATTGGAACTTAAATTTATATAAATGTAAACTCTAAGAAGAGAAGAGATAATTTTTTTTATCTCTTTTTATTTTTATTTATCAATCGTATATTTAGCTTAAGTATGAAAAAAAATTGATTAAGAAGAAGATAAAGCCCTTTAAAAAAATATTTAAATTAACTTCTTAGACTTGAATTAAAAGGAGTGCCGGTGGAGGGATTTGAGCCCTCGAACCTCCAGAATACATCCAGTCTGACCCAATTTTTCAGAAGGATTATGAGTCTGGCGCCTATTAAACATATGACTATTGCAGATGCTTTATAACCAGCTAAGCCACACCGGCATATAAGGTATATGAAGACTAGTAATTTTTTAAATTTAAAATTATTATTATCTTTTTTGGTTTTTGTTTAATATTTAATTAATAAATCAATTCTCTGTTTGAATATCTATTAAATTCATTAAGACGTTCAATCAATCAAACATTAACGAGCAAATATAAAAGAAGAGATTCCTATTTGTCATAAAAAAGCCTCAAGGGGGCTTATCCTTTTCGAGCTAAATGCCCGTAAATTATGATCCCCCGACCTTTGCCTTACCAAGGCAACGCTCTACCGACTGAGCTATTGAGGCACCTTTTTTTAAAACCTATGCTATTAACATTAAATTATTGCTAAATTAAAAATTTTTTTACAGAAAGTAAATTTTAAATAAAAAAAAGGTAGGATATTTTATTTTTTCATTTATAAATTAGCGGTAAATAATACTCCTAAAGTAATATAGAATTGGGCTAATATATAAGTAGTCATAATGATGAGCCTTGCGTTAATAAACTCTCCAGCCCATTTATTTACAGCTATACAAGCGTCAGAAAGTATAAAGGAAATTGAACCCATATAAACTAAAACAAATGGTAATCCTTGAAACTCTGCAAATCTTAAGATCGCTGCTATATGCATTATTAGGATCGCTATTAAATAGACTAACACAGGAACCTTCATATCTTCAGTTTTCTTAATGAACCTTGGTACGGTAAATACGAGTACTAAGATTGCTGGTCCTAATAAGAAGTAACCCCAAGTATCAAAGTTCGTAATATCAGTTATAGATAAGAAGAATGATATTATATAGAAGATCTGGTTAATTAAGAAGGCTCCCATTCCAAATAAAAACCATTTATCTTCATTTTCAAGCATCAAGAAAATATCTCCAGCACAACCACCAAGTAACGCAATAACAATTAACCAGTCAACATTGGTTATTGAGGTTGTGTCAACTACTCCAAAAATATAAAATAGAATCAATAAGGGCATCAAAAGTGGCTTAGTGCAATATTCAATTTTTTTATTGTCTTTGTATTCTGCAAACACTTCTACTATAACAAGGATAAAGAATAGTACTAAAAAGATGTATTCAATCATAGTTTTTCACTAAAGAGATGTGTAATATAGTAATATCCAAATAATTAAAAAATGTTTAAATAATTTTAGTATATTGATTTACAGATTTGTGATCTCACCTTGTTAATTACAGAGAGATAGATTTATATATAAAGCAAAATTAGTTCGAATTAGAACAATGTTTGTTCGACTTCGAACAACCCAATCTAAAAAGTTAAAATTAAAAGAAGAGATGAGAAATATGGAGTTGGAAGAAGCAAAAAAAATAAGTTTGGAATTAATAGAGACCTCTAAAGCCGCTTACTTAACAACTATTGACTCTGAAGGTTATCCCATAACAAGAGCAATGTTTAATTTAAGAAATAAGGAACAGTTTCCAGAATTTTCTGAGTTTTTCACTGAACAAGATAATGAATTTATTATATATATCTCAACAAATACATCATCATCGAAAATTGATCACATCAAGAACAATCCCAAAATTTCTGTTTATTTCTGCGATCCTGAAGAATTTAAAGGAATTATGTTTGGAGGTGAGGCAGATATTGTCGATGATATGAAAATGAAACAAAATATATGGTTAGATTGGTGGACAAGGTATTATCCAAAAGGATTAGAAGATCCTGATTATACTTTACTAAAATTGAATCCTAAAAATGCAAGATTTTACTATAAACTAAATCAAGTTAAATTCAATCCAGGAGAAAAATAATGGAAAAATTGAGAGAAGGAGGATTTTTAATCTCAAAGATCCGTCAATTATCAGAAAGGATTTTTGCTAAATTGCTTCGTGATTATCAGGCTATTGAGATAAATCCAGCCCAAGGTAGAGTTATGTTTCCACTTTGGAAGAAAGATAACATTTCTTTTCATGAACTTAAAGAAAAGACGTTATTGAGTAAAGCGACATTATCTCACTCGTTGGATAATCTTGAAGAAGCGGGTTACATAAAACGGGTGCCTTCTCCAAAAGATAAACGAACTATAAATATAAAATTGACGGAAAAAAACAAAGAGTTACAGGATAAATATATTCAAGTTTCTAATCAAATGAAAGATATATATTACAAAGATTTTATAGAAGAGGATATAGATGAGTTTGAAGGCTATTTAAGGCGACTTTTAAACAATTTAACAAACTATAGTGAAAAAAAGTAAGCCATAAAAAGAAAATAATTCAACTATCATTTCTTTTTATTTTTTATTTCTTTAATAATTTCTAAAAAATAACAATAGGAACAATAAAATCTTATCCCTTGATTTTGCCATATTTTTATGATTTTATCATGTTGCGGTTCAGGATAGTTCTGAATAAAGGTATTAAAGCTATATTCCCTTTTACAATTTCCACAATATCTTATTGAAGCATGACGAAGTTCGGGTGATAACTCTTTTAATTTTGACATTCTGTTCTATTCTCTTAAGTATCAGTTAATCGTCTAATTTTCATCTTTCTTTCTAGATATTTTTGGTATATGTATTTTAACTCCTGGAAAATGAATTTTAGGAACTTGAATTTTTGGCATAATCATTTGGGTGTTAAAATTCTCATCCAATTCAATTTTTTGATTTTGAATTTTAACAGGAGTTACAAATTTTTCATTATTTTCAGTATAAATAGGAAATTCTTCCACCTTATCAACCAATTGGTCCAAATCGCCTTCTTTTTCTTCATCCAAATCTTTTTCTAACATGTTTTTCTCAAGTTCGTCATTATTGATAATTTCATTTTCAATTGTTTCGATGAAATCTATAAACTGGTCTTTTTTCTCTCTAAGTACTGTTTTATAATACTTTCTAAAATTCTCAATAAAAGCAAATTCTTTAAATTTATCGTACTCAAACACCCATCCAGTTTCTACATCATATAACATTCCTGTAATTTTCACTTCTGGTTTATGCATATGTAATCTTTGCAAATTTTCTACTTGTTGTTTGATATTTCTCAATACATCTATAAATGGTTTGAAAAAATTTCTAATTTCAGAAAAGAGATCTAAATTCTCCCCTGACTGATAAGAAAGAAATTCATATGGTATTTTCCGTTTTAATTCTAATAATTTAATTTTTGTCATACAGCAGTCTAAATGACCTAAAATTATAATATATTTAATCTTATATTGATAAACAGTAAGTAAAATTGATCTCAGAGTATCTTGAGTATAAAGATTTCCTGCATTTCTTAGGACAAAGATATCTCCAGGATTTAGTTGAAATATTCGGTGAACATCTATTCTAGGGTCAAAACAAGTAAGAATTAAAACAGGATATTTTGGAATTTTATCATTAACTTCAATATTTTCTAAGCCCTGCGATATCTTCCATTGATACCGTAAATTTCCATTTATTAGTACATTTTCAATATTATCAATCATGCTTTCTATATCTCGTTTTTAATCTCCTAAAGAATTATAATAAAAATATTAAAATGAAAAAAAAATTATTTTTTAACTAAAATTTCCTTAATTTTCTCAGATCCACCATTGCCAAAAAATTCCTTAATTTTGTCAGAATATTCAGGTAACAGTTGTAAGAATGGCATTATAGCTTTTGAAAGCGATGAAAATGCTTCATTGCCATCACCCATGATAAACATTTTATCAGGTTTTATATGTTTAAATATTTCAGGTAATATGTTTGTCAATTGAACAGCTAAGAATCTTTCATCTGCGCTTCCCATAGCCTCTACTTGTTTCTTGAAACCCTCCGCCTGAGCAAGCATTTGTTGTCTTATATTCTCAGATTCACCTTCAGCCTGGGCTATTAACCTTCGTTTTATTTGTTGAGCGTCAGCATCGGCTTCAATAATTTTCTTCTGTCTATCACCATCAGCCTCGATTTTTTTACGTTCTCTCTCTTGTTCTGCAATAGCAATTTCTTTATCTTTTCTTCGTATCTCAATTTCTCTTTCTACGAGTTGTTCTTGTATACCTACCTCATTTTTTACTTCTAATTCTCTCATTCTTGAATCTCTTTCAGCTTCAGCTTTAGCAATTCTAGCTTTTCGAAATTCTTCTGCTTGTTTAGTTGCCTCCATGTTTTTTTTTAGTTCCGGTTCTCCAATAATGACTTCTAAAATTTCTAAAGATTCAATAACTATTCCCCAATCAGCAGTTAATTCATGTAGATCCTTTTCAATGGGATCAATAATCTCCCTTCTTTCTCTAATGATCTTTTCCAATGGCATGTTAGCACAAGTAGTACGAATAATCGCTTCTGCTGCACCCTTTAATATTTTTTCAACATAATTATCATCTCTTGCATTCCATGATACAGCACTAAACGCTTTTTCTGGATCAATGACCTTCCAAATCAATAACCCTTCGATTTCTATATTTTGGTACTCAGTTGAAACTACTTGTTCATGAGCTTCAACCACAGTTTGAATACTAGTAGTTGGAATGACAATATATTCATCTATTAATGGGAGAAGGAATAAACTTCCACCCAACCCTGCATGCTTGACTTTACCATTACGTAAATGAATTACAAATTGGTTTGTTTTGAACTTTCTATATCGAGCAGCTAGGAATATTACAAACAGAAATACAACAATCCCTACTGTGACACCTATCCCTACAAATAAAGGATTTAATTCTTGATATATCAACTTTTTTTTTAAAACCTCCTTTTTTTTATTTTTAATCGAAAATTTTTAATTTTTTGTTTAAATCTCGAAAAATCATTACCTTTTCTTTTAAGTAAATATAAATCATAATCTATTTCATCTTCTCCTTTTTTTAATTGACCTCTTAGAATTATCAACTAATAAATAACCATTTTTCGCGTCGCATATGTATACACGATCACCCCTTTCAAAAATCGATTCTTCTATTACAGGTTTAACATGCAATCGTTCAAACTTTAATGGTGTCTTTGAAGGAATTTTAATTACTCCCCCTCTGTCATCAACTTTTAATATTACCTCCCCTTCTTTTCCAATTAAATTCATTGTAGATGAAATTCTATAATAGCGCGATTTTGCCAGAATTTTCCAAAGAGAATTTATTAATTTTATAGATAAAAATGAAATTGCAGGGGTGACGAAGAATATTAAATATCTTAAATTTACACCTAAAAGGTAATAAAAAGATAAACCTGAAATTCCATAAACTAGAAATGCGGTTGAAAACAAAAGCATAATTGGAGCAGGAGTAATAGTGGGTATTAAACCTGAATCAAACTCGCCCTCCATTTCTACGTCTAAGTCAGAATCCACATCTAATTCTGCTTCGACATCTAAATCCGCTTCAACTTCAACAGCATCTACATCGATTTCTGCCTCTATGTCATAATCAACATCTACATCAGTGTCGATATCTATATCGCCATCAATATCAATATCGACATCAGCATCAGCATCAATATCAATATCAGCATCGACATCAGCATCAATATCTATTTCGGCATCAACGTCTACATCCACTTCGGCATCTATTTCACCAGCCCCCGTTATATTTGACTCCATTTGAGCTAAGAATGTGGAAATAATCGATAATAAAAATCCTCCTATAAAAAATCCCAAACACAGGCTTAAAAAAATACTATAAAAATTATTATAGAGAAAGCCAATTGATGTCATTAATAGACCAACAACTATAATCAGAAATATAGCAATATTATCCTTCCTTTTCCAGCGAAAGTACATAAATCCCTTATTTCGCATTGAGCGTCTAATTTTTTATTTTTTTTAAGTTTTTTTTTCATTAAATTCTATATATTAAATTACAATGCTTACATCTAAAAAAACGGTGTCTGGCTCGTGGTATGGCATGGAAATCGGTAAAGATTCTAATACATCCATACATTTTATCTATTGGAGATATTGTATCAATAACAGAGTCAGTATATCTCATTTTTCTATTACATTGTTTACAGTGCTCTCTCTTTCTTATTCTATTCATTTTAATTCAAATAAATATAAAACTATAATTTACTTCCGCATTGATAACAAAACCGGGCTTCCCTATCAACATTTTCGCCACAATACCTACAAAAATTGACTTCATTAAGAGTAGGGGCTACTTCTGTAGGTTTCTCCTGATCTTGAGGTTCGAGTTGTTTCTGAATAGTTTCTCGAACAACATAGG
>JAUVXW010000009.1 GCA_030603385.1 Promethearchaeota archaeon
CCGTGAATTTCAAGAAAAATTTGCTAAATATAAAGAAGTGGAAGCGTCGCTCTTATGTCAGACTGGATTTGCAGTTAACTCAGGATTAATTCCTATGTTGGTTGGAAAGCCTGATATAGTAGTCTCAGACGAATTAAACCATGGTTCAATTATTGATGGCGTTAGATTGTCTGGTGCGAAACGGGTTATTTATAAACATCGGGATATTTCAGATTTAGAAAAACAATTAAAAGAAGCTGAAAAAGGAGGAGCTAGAAGAATTTGTATCATAACTGATGGAGTCTTTAGCATGGATGGAGACATGGCTCCTTTAGATAAGATTGTAAAAGTAGCAGAAGATTTTGGAGCGATGATATTCGTGGATGACTGTCACGGAGAAGGGGTGCTTGGAGAAGGCAGGGGTATTGTAGCTCATTTCAATCTACAAGGAAAGGTTCATGTTGAAGGTGGTTCCATGAGTAAAGGATTTGGTGTTTTCGGAGGTACTGTGGCAGGTTCAAAAGACTTAATTGAATTTTGCGCTAATAAAAGTAGAACATATTTACTCAGCACAGCCCACCCTCCAGGTATCGTAGCTGCTAACATAGCATCTATTGAAGTGGTAGAGAGTGAACCACAACACGTTAAAAGAGTCTGGGAAAACACAGATTACTTTAAAAAAGAAGTTCAAAATATGGGATACGACACTGGAAGATCAGAAACACCAATCATTCCTTTGATTATTGGAGATCCTGGAAAAGCTCAAGAATTAGCACGAGTTCTTTTCGAAGAAGAAGGAATCTATGGGACACCTATAGTCTTTCCTATGGTCGCAAGAGAACTTTCTAGAATTAGAGTCCAGATGAATGCATTATTAACTAAAGAGGATTTAGATATGGCATTAGGTGCCATAGAAAAAGTTGGAAAAAAATTAAAAATAATATAAATTTCTTTTTTATTTCATCTATCAATTATAGATGAATTTTTCTGGGATTACAATGGTTTTATAGCTTTAATTGAAAGAGTAAGTGGTACCTCAGGTTTTAATGTTTGAAAACGCCATAAACCATCCTTACATCTCTTCAGATCCGGGTGAAAACCAAAAAAACCAAAAGGGAATTCATGTAAGAATTCGAGTTTTAATCCTACTCCAATCAGAGAGTTTAAGATTTCACTAATGCTATGAGACCACCCATATTGAAGTTTATTTTCAAGAATGGTAGGATTATTTGGGTCTTCATCAGTATAATCACCATCTTCTTGCCATATAAAGGGTTTCCCATTGGTAAAATAATGATAACTTATTTTGAATTTATCACTTATTTTTTCATCTATTAAGCCACTAAATGGGTGACCATCGATAAAATAAAAAAACCCTCCTGGTTTTAAACAATAATTTATCACTTTTGCCCATCCTTCTAAATCGTCTAACCAATAAATGGTGCCATATGAAGTAAAAACAATATCAAATTTATCATTAATTACTTTAGGTATATCATAAACATTGGACTGGTTAAATGTTGCTTGAATTCCTAGTTCATTACTCAACTCACGCGCCTTAATTATCGCTTTGTCTGAAAAATCGACACCAGTAACTATTGCTCCTTTGCGAGCCCAAGAAAGAGTATCTATACCAAAATGACATTGAAGATGCAAGAGTGTCTTCCCTTGAACATCACCCATCTCTTCGATTTCAGTAGGTAATAATGAAGTTTTACCTGCCTTGAATTCTTCGAGCCTATAAAATTTTGACTTTACGTGAATATCTACCAATTCATTCCATAATTTTAAATTGGCTTCAAGCTCTTTTTTAATAAAATCTCACCATTCTTCGTCTGCATCTACTTATAAAGGCTTAGCTAAAATTGCTTTCACTCGTAATTTATCAAATAAACTAGTAGGTGCGGGTTTAATAAGGCATACAGTATCTGCTCCTCGTCCAGTTCCACCTATGCAAATAATGTCTCTTTCAATATCCTCTATTAAGCCGGCATCAACAGCCATAGTAGCAATCTCCATACAAACTTTCATCCCTTGACTAAAATTTGTACGTAAATATTTAGCCATTATTTCAATAGGACCCCATTGTTTTAGTGAAATTCTCATACTCCTTTCTGGACCGCCAAAAGCATGAGTACCTATAAAGAATTTCAATCCTTTATTTTTTAGATCAGTCATTTTTTCTTCAGGAAATTCTTGCCTTTTATTTACTCCGGTAAAGTAATATGAATGCGTCATAACCACTAAATTATATTCATTTGGGTCAAAGAGATCGAGTGATTTCTCTGCAGTTGTGCCAGTCGTGCTAGCCATAACAATATCCTTAATATTAAACTGATCAGCATATTTTTTAGCGATTTCTAAAGCTTTTTCTGTGTTTTGAGGACCTCCTTTTTCAAAATATGTGACTTCAAGATTTAAATCTGTCATATATTATCAACTTTGATCTAATTATATTTATTAGAAATTTCCATACATTAAAAAATGATTATATATCTCATCCATTCTATGTTTTTTTATTATGTAGCTAACTTTGTTAATATTTTGGTCTAAAATTTTACACCTATAATTTTAAATAGAAAAAAATGTAATTACATTTATTTACAAATTTTAAAAAAAATAGTGGGATATTAAATGAGTGAAGAAACTCTTACTTCAAAAGAAAAGTTCTTATTTGGACTATCTAGCTTTCCGGATCAAATTTAAATGAATATTCAAGTCATTTAAGGTCAATTTACATACCAGATATTCCAATTCTTAATCTTTACTTTCTACTTTACGGTAATTAGGATACCTACTACTTTGATGCTCACTGCTTATATATTGTGGGGAATTTGGAATGCAATTAACGATCCTCTTTTAGGAGCGCTATCAGAAAGGACAAAACATAGGGGAAAATGGGGAAAGAGGAAATTTTACCTATTAATTTCTATAATACCTCTTTGTATAATGATGGTATTATTGTTTTTTGTTCCGTTTAGTACCAGTGGTAAAACAGCTGAGTTTTTGTATTTTTTAATAACAATAATAGTATTTGAGTTCTTTTACACTTTATTCGATGTAAATGTGAATGCTCTATTTCCTGAAATGTTTCCAACTGAAAAGAAGAGGGCTGCTACTAATCTTTATATAAAAATCACCTTAGTTGTGGCATTGATTTTGGCTTCCCTTCTTCCAGGATTAATTATTTCCGATTTTGTACCCGAAAGTGATTCAGCGATTCGAGGTATAAAAAGTGAATACTTTCTTATGGCTATTATTGCTGCAATTATAACTATTGTAATATCGATACCATTCCTTTTAAGGGGCGTTAAGGAAAAAGAGGAAAGGGCTGAGGATTTTGAAAAACGACCTTCTTTTATAGAATCTTTAAAATTTACGTTTAAGAATAAAACATTTGTCAAGTTTGTCATAGCAAACACCATG
Organism: Promethearchaeota archaeon; assembly: GCA_030603385.1. GTDB lineage: Archaea > Asgardarchaeota > Lokiarchaeia > Sigyniarchaeales > SOKP01 > Loki-b32. The sequence goes on from JAUVXW010000009.1 coordinate 3,406, forward strand.
CTCTGGTATTGTTATACAATTTTACCGCTTATTCTACCATTATATGCCGAACACGTTCTTGATATAGAGAAAGGCTCTTTTTTAATTAGTATAGCATTATTGCTTGCATTTTTAGTTGCGGCTGCTTCTATGCCTTTGCATAGAAAAATTGGCTTTAGAATCGGGATGAGAAACGAATTAATTCTATCGATGATAGTTTGGATTGGAACTCTATTTCCTTTCTTCTTGATATCTGGGTCACAATTTAAGGTTCTCTTTCTTTTTATCACTGCCTTACAAGGTTTTCCATTGGCAGGAGCATTTTATCTTGTTGATATCATACATGCTGATATAATAGATGAGGATGCCCTTAAATTTGGAGTAAAAAGATCTGCCAGTTATTATGGCATTAATGCTTTTGTCCACCGAATTTCGATAATCTTGGTTATAGTCACAGTTATAGTAATGTTTGGTAATATCGGTTGGGATAAAGAATATGTACCAATAACTGGTAATCAAGGTTTAGTTGAGTTTGGCTTAAAAGCGATAATTTGGATATTCCCTGCAATTGCCCTTACTATTGGAATTCTTATGATGAAATCATACGGTTTACATGGCGAACGTCTTGAAAATATGAGGAAAGAAATAGAACAACACCCTGAATTAAAACCAACCTAAATATTTATTTTTCTTTTTTTTATATTAATTATTGGCTTTGTCATTCATATTAAACGAATATTAGTTTATTTACAAGGATTTTTTAGTGAACAGGGAACTTCGCAAGCACATTTCCCACACATATCTGATAAACCTAATTTTGAATAAAGCCTACCGTTTTTTAAACAAATGTCATAACATTTATGCCGATCAAAGGAATCATTAATTAAAGCCCCAAAAGTACATTTATCGACACATTGTGTACAGCTTCCATCCTGAAAATAGAGACAATATTCCTCTTCACTTCTATTTGTGGCTTCAATTTTTGCTGAGGTTATTAAACTTCCTAATCTCCCACAACATCCTTTTTCCGTTATCAGCATCTTATGTAAACCGAATTTTCCTAATCCCGCAATATAAGCAACATGCTTATGAGACCAATAGCTCATTAATTTGCTTTTGTCAAAATTGTGTGTTGGAGGTATTTCAAAACATTTATAATTTTTTTCTTTTAAAGAGATAGCTAAAAAACTTGTTAAATCTGTTATTAATTTATTAGTTTCGATGTATGCCATTGCCCATTCTTTTGAAGCATTTATACCGTTAGAGTTGCTAAGTACAACTTCATCATTGAATGGGATAAAAAAGGTAATTATACTGTTAGCGTTTTTAAGTAATTTATGTGGTAGTTTATGATCTTTATCAACTACTTGCTTTAATTGTAGAAAAATTGGATCTTTAGCATTAGCAAATGCTATGATTGTCTCTCTCCATTTAGTCTTAGTGTTGTTTATTACTTTATAATCTTCAATGAAATACTTAATCAAATCCTTAATTTCTTCATGCATGGCTATAAATTGATAAAAAATGTCTATATATTAATTAAAGATAATCATAGAATATATTCCGTTTTTTTATATCTAGGAAGTGCCGTATTCTTCTACTTTTTAATCGAACAAGTAATACTTCCATAGATAACTGTAAACCTTTTAAATTTTCACGATAATTTTAACAATAAATATAATAATTTTAAAGAGACGATTTTAAAAAATGACTATATGCTTTGTATTAATGAAAGTTAAGGCTGGCTTTGTAGTATCTGTTGCCAATGAATTAAGTAAAATATCAGAAATAAAAGAATTTTATCCCGTAACTGGAGGAATTGATATAATAACGAAGGTTGAAGGTAAGGATGTTGAGACCATCGCTAAAACGATTTTAGCAAAGATTCATAAAATTGAGGGTGTCGATAGAACTCAAACTCATATTGTAGTGCCCCTTTAATAGCAATAAAAAGGTGTTATAAAATGGTAGAAAATAATCAAAAAGTTGAGTATTCCATGCCACGACAGTGTGGTTTATATCCTCCTCCTCCTATCGAATATATAAATGCACGTGCTCTCGCATTAGTATTTCAATGTGTACCTAACATGAAAAAATACTATTTACCCCCTGAATTAGTATCTATAGAAAGTAGTCTTGACACACTCATTATATTGGAATATCCAAATACTTCAATTGGTCCTTATAATGAAGCTATACTTTTACTAAGTTGTACATATCAATATAAACCTGGAGTTTATGTCTATAGCATATATGTAGATGACGATGTAGCTTTAGCAGCAGGGAGAGAAATATGGGGGATCCCTAAGAAAATGGCTGAAATCAATTTATCTAAAATCAAGAAAAATAAAATAAATGGAACGGTTACCAGAAAAGGTAAAATAATCTTTGATATTAGTGCTGAAATTATGGACACTGAACCAGGTTTAAATCCAAAAGATATGTTTGAAAGTCTACCTTTTTACAATTTGAAACTAATCCCAGACGTTGCAGATAATACAAAACCGGCACTTCGACAATTAACAGAGACCTCCATAAAAATAGATAAGGTTCATACTCAAAATGGTGCATTAGCTAATTACTTAAAAAGCCAACAATCTCAATATGATCTTTCACATGAAGTACTTAAAGATGCTGTTAAGGATTTAGGAGGTTTTTATGCAGAATATGATTTCATACTGCCAAATGGGAAAATATTAGAATAAAAAATTAGATCAAAAAAGAAATTTAGAGCTAAAAGATTCATTTCATAGTAATTTCTGATGCTTATTGAAAACAAATAATCCTCATGAACAAAATTTAAATAACAAATATGTATAGAAGTTTATTAATCCAAAAAATATACAGAAAGATAAGTAAAAAAATGAAAAATAAAACACACTATTTAATAATTTTAATTTCGGTCTTATATTTTAGTATTTTATTTCAAGGATCCTACAACTTATTGATTGAACGAAATAACAAGGCTTATAAGACTACTAATCCCGTTTTGTCTACAAGCGATTCAGTGGTATATGAGTGGAATCGTACCTGGGGTGGAGTTGGTTATGAATATTGTACAGGAGTAACTCTGGATTCCTCATCAAACATTTATCTTGCGGGGATGACAGATAGTTTCGGTGTAGGTGCTTTTGATATGGCTCTTGTGAAATATGATGAGTCCGGTATGCTGCAATGGAATAACACATGGGGTGGAATTGGTTCCGAATCTTGCGAGGGTATTGCAATAGATTCATTAGATAATATCTATATATCGGGAATATCAAATATTTCCGGAATGGGATACAGTGATCTGGTTCTGGTGAAATATGACAGCTCAGGTGTACAGCAATGGAATCGCACATGGGGGGGGAGTAATTGGGAGGAGGGCAATGGACTTGCAGTGGATTCTTCGGATAATGTTTATTTTACAGGTGCTACAGCTAGTTTTGGAGCGGGAGGTTATGATTTAGTTTTACTGAAATATAACAGTTCTGGTGTGCTTCAGTGGAATATCACATGGGGGGGAATTGGTGATGATGGTGGTACTGGAGTGGTTGTGGATTCATTAGATAATGTTTATGTTACAGGATCTACAGACAGTTTCGGAGCAGGAGCTGTTGATTTAGTTTTAGTGAAATATGACAGATCTGGTGTACAACAGTGGAATCGAACTTGGGGTGGTATTGAATATGAATATGCCTATAGAGTAATAGTAGATTCATTAGATAATGTTTATCTTGCAGGAAACACACAAAGTTTCGGACCAGGATATTGGGATCTAGTTCTAGTTAAATATGACAGTTCTGGTGTAAAGGAATGGAATCGCACATGGGGTGGAATTAGTGAACTAACAATGGGACTAGCATTAGATTCCTTAGACAATATATTTCTTACAGTATTCACAGTCAGTTTCGGGGGGGATAATATGTTTTTGGTGAAATATGACAGTTCCGGTGTGCTACAGTGGAATATCACATGGGGTGGGACTTATCTTGTTGAGAGCTGGGCAATAGCAATTGATTCATTAGACAATGTGTATCTTGCAGGATATATAGAAAATTTCGGAGCAGGAGATTTTGATATGGTCCTGGTAAAATTTAATAAAGCAACTAAAAAAGATTCCAAATTTATTCCAGGATTCGACACAATTATGCTAATTAGCTTGGTGAGTATAATTACAGCTATTGTAGTTAAGAGGAAATTTAAAATTTAAATATATTGGGCTTAATCTTATTAACAAATTACCTAAGAATAAAGAAGAGAACAAAGGAAAGAAAAAAATCGATGTGATATAATTTCTTTTCTATTTTAAAATAATTTGTAATTATGCTTCTTTTTCCAGTTTTTTTTTCAAGAATTCGATGTTTTCTTGAATAGTCTCTGTTATAGGTTCTTGACTCAATTCAAGACGCTTTAAAATTTGTAATGCATCTTCAAACATTTTCAATGCTTCTGGAAACTGTGTTCGTTTATAATATACACCTGGAATATTAAAAAACTTGAATGAAATCATTTGAATTGCTGTAATTAGAATCCATATTATAATAAAAGCAGTTACAATCCATTCGCTTAAAGGTTCACGCGTAATTAAAAAAATAATTAGTATAATAGATATACTAAATCCAAAATAGGATAAAAATTTCTTAAATTTTGTCCCTGTATATAATTTAGATTTGGGGCCTTTATACATTAAAACACTATAGAGATCAATATAAAAACACGTACCAAAAAAACCAACCCATGCTACAAAACCATGGAACATACGAAATAATTCAATATATGTATCATCTGGAATTATCCCAACTAAAGCAACACAAACTGAAGAAAATATTGAGACTCCTGTTGCAAGTCTTCGAATGCTTTCTTTAATATTTACCAATTCCCTCTCGAGAGAAATAAAAAAAGGAATACTCATTGAACCTGCGACTACAAAACTTATACTAAATAATGATTTTGCTTCTCCTCTTCCTAATGAACTTACAGGTTTAAGCAATGGACTATATCCTGGAGTGAAAAAAACAGCCATAATTAAAAAAATAGTTGCAGTTAATACTCCAAACAACCCGAATAAGACTTCCATTTTTTGTTCGATTTTAGCTACCACTTTGATCTCACTATTAAGTATTTTTAAAGAATTCTTTATAGTAAATAGATTATTATATTCTATAAGGAATATCAATATTTAAACGATTTATGTTCATATAAAAGTGCATTAAACAAATTTTTATATTCAAGAATATCTGTTATTTACAATAATTCGATTATAAGAAATTTACTTTTTATTGGTTAAATCTATGAATAAGCATGGTGCTGGCTCTTATGTAGGTGGCGGAGGGCAAACAGTCAGTCAATTTAAGTTTAAGATTACTGTTATTGGAGATGGTGGTGTAGGGAAAACAAGTTTAATAAGAAAATTTACTCAAGGCAGTTTTCAGAAAGACTATATAAAAACAATAGGAGCACAATTTTCGAAATATGTAGAAGAAATAGAAGGTGATCAATGTGGATTACTTTTTTGGGATATTGCCGGACAAGATGAGTTTCATTTCTTACGTCCCTCTTTTTATAAAGATAGTAATGCAGCAATAATTGTGTATTCTCTTGAAGAAAATATTCTTGGTAAGGAGAGTTTTAAGAATATTAAGAATTGGTATAATGATTTAAAGCAATTTTGCGGTACTATTCCTGTAATGGTGTTCGCTAATAAGGTTGATTTAGTTAATAAAGAAGACTTAAACAATTCAAAGATTTTAAAATTTGTTAAAAAAAGGAACCTTCTTGGATTATATTTAACCTCAGCAAAGACAGGTGAGCTCGTACATGATGCGTTTCAAGCAATAATCCGAGAACTATATTATAAAAATAAAGCGTTATTTGCAGAATTAAAAGAGCTTAAATAGCATCATCTTCTCCTTTTAGACCTTCTAAGTAGATAAAAAAAAGCGATTTTTGAAAAATTGAATTAGACAAATTAATATGAAGTTCTTAATATACTTTAAAAATTACATCATCTAATTCCCTTTTGGGAACGTGCATTTTTCCATCAGAGTCCTTCCAATATGTAAATGAATCTTTGTAAGTTTCCATAACCGATTCTTCATCAGGATACCCCAAACTTATAACTTGCTTTAGATCATAATGTTCAGGGATTTCAAATAATTCTCTTATCTTTTTATAGTTAATTGCGGCCATCCAACAAGTTCCAATCCCGAAACTTACTGCGCCAAGTAACATATTTTCAACAGCGGCTCCCACATCAAAATCTACAAATGGTCTTTTAATTTTAGTGTTTACTAAGACAATGATATAAGCAGTGGGTTCTCTTCCATTTTCAGGAGTTCTTTGTTCTTTAGGAAGCGATCCTGCCCAGCTTACTAATGGAAATAATTTTTTTCTCATTTCAGCATTTTCAACAATAATAAACTCAAGTGCTTGAACATTCCTTGCCATAGGAGCAACACGAGCAAAATCTACTAATTTTTTTAATGTAACTAAAGAGATCGGCTCTTGTTTAAATCTCCGAATTGTTCTCCTTTTATATATAATTTCTTCTAAATCCATCTTTTTTCAAATTTTAATTACTGTTTTGATTTATATAAAGTTTCTGCTGCTTTATAAAAACTTTGCTCTATATTCTTACCCGTTAATGCAGATGTTTCAATATATTCGAGGTTTAGCGTTTCGGCTAACTTTAATGCTTCTTCAGTTTGGATTTTTCGCTGTTCTACAAGATCTTCTTTATTTCCAAAAATTAGTCCAGTTACATCTTTTTCATATCTTTTTATATCATTAAACCAATCGTAAACGCTTTCAAATGATTTAGGGTTAGTAAGATCAAATATTAAAATCACAGCATCTGTCCCTTTGTAGAAATGACGCCGCATAATCTCGAATTTACTTTGACCAGCGATATCCCATAGTATCAGATTAATATGTTTATCTCCTATGTTCATGAGTCTTTCAGAAATGCTTACACCAAGGGTAGGGACATAGGTTCGCATAAAAGCATTATCAGTAAGTCGCAAAATGGTACTAGTTTTTCCTACTCCAGGATCACCACACACAACTATTTTGAAATTAGACTCCTGTAATTCCTCTTTAATTTTTTCTTCGGGAAAAGCTTCCAATTCGGAGGTTGTTTTTTCTTTTTGGTATAAATCATCTAAAATTTCTTTTAAATTTAGTCGGAATTTATCTATTTCAACAAAGATCTCATCACTCTTTGCCTCTCCATTTTCTAATGCAATAAGATTCTTAGCACTTTCAGAAAAAACGGGTTCAAGATACTCCATATACTTATAAAAAATAAGATCGTCAGCCTCATTAAACAATAGAGCAATTGATGACAATGCAACACCCCCTCGTCGAGAATCATCTTCTCTCTCAATATATTTGATAATTCCTTTTAATTTGAATGCAGGGAAGGGCATAATTACTAATGAATTAGGAACAATTCCTTGATCGGTAGTGAGCATAGTAATAGTTTTAATACTTACGCCCATTCGAATCTTTTCTGGCAAATCAAGTGGAATCCATAAAAGAGGGTTAGGACCAATGGACTCGTCAAGCGAAGTATACACGATTGCTTTGATAATCTCTTCAGACATAGTTAAGGTGGTAATATGCTAAAATAGTTTTTTCATAGTTAAATGAGTTCATCTTATAGAATATAAATAATAAAATATAGAATATTATTTATCCTTATTAGTCTAATCGTATTTTATTCTTTGTTCGTGAAACAAGTCTTTCACGAAGAATTTAAAGTTTATTACTTACGTGATTCGTAAAGTAATTTTGCGAGCGTTGTGAACGCATAATCCACATTTTCTCCCGATAAAGCTGAAGTTTCAAGATACTCTAAATTAAACTTTTGGGCTAGTTCTTGAGCACTCTCATTGGTTATTTTCTTATCCTTCTCCAAATCTTTTTTGTTTCCAATGATATAGCCGGCGATATCTTCATCAAGCATATTAATTTGTTTCTTAATGTCTGAATACCAGATCGGGATATTGCTAAAGGTTTCAGGATTGGTTAAGTCAAAAACTAAAAATATAGCGTCAGACCCTTGATAAAACTGTTTTCTCATAAGTTTAAATCTTTCTTGACCCCCTACATCCCATAAAACAAGTTGAATAATAGTGGAATCTTCAGTTTTAAAAATCTTATTTGAAACATGAACACCTAAGGTTGAAACATATGATCTTCTGAAGGCATTATTAGTATATCTTAAGATTAAGCTTGTTTTTCCAACAGTTGGATCTCCTACAACTATAATCTTAAATTGATAATCAATTAGGCTTCGATCTCTGAGTGGTTCTGTTAATGCCCCGATTTTGGACTCTTTTAGTTCTTGTTTTCTAAATTTTTCTAAAAGTTCTGTTACTGCATTTTCAAGATTTATTAATTCATTAGAAAATTTATCTTCACTTGCATTCGATTTTTCTAAGAAAGCAATATTTTGAGCAATATCATCAAAAGGGCTTGAAATTTCCTTCATATACTTATAGAAAATTACATCATCCATTTCTTGAAATAATAAAACTATATTAGATTGACCAATTCCGCCTCGTTTATCAGGATCTTCCCATTGAATATATTTAATCAAACCTTTTAGTTGTAAGGATGGAAATGGTAAAATAACTAAGGATTCAGGTATAAGGCCTCTCTCACCTGTAAGAACCGCAAAAGTTTTAACACTAATATGCAGTAAATTTAGTTGAGAAAAATCCTCTGGAGAATATGCTTTCGGATTAGGACCGAGTTCCTCATCCAAATTACTATAAATAATAGCTTTGATTATTTGTCTTTCCATGATAGTTGAAGAATGATAATAATATTCAATTGTTAAATATTTGGATCTAACTAATAATAAAATTTATTACTATAAATAATAATCGATAAGAAAAAAAAAAATTGAATTAATCTTTTAATCCTAAATACATCAGCCAAAATGAGCTAAGGTAACCTAACCTTACAAAAATTACAAGAATTCCAGGAGCCGTTAATCCTTCTAATAATCCAAATATGCAAAAGAATAGAGAACCTATCGATAAGAACAAGAAGTTTTTTCGTATTACCCCTGAAGATTTCAAACCTTTAAATAGAAATCCTAACCCAAGAAAGATTAACACAAGCAATAACAAGACTCCCATCAACATTCCTGCGGGAGTAAGTAGATTAACATTATAATCAATTAAATTTTCAGTTGGAACTAGAGGTGGTTCGGGTTTAAAATTAAAAGAACTTAAAGGATACATGAAAATTATAATTTCAAAGAAGATTGAGATAACTAGAACTATGCTAAGAATATGTAGTTTTATTTTTGGGATTAAAAGTTTTGCTCCAATATACATTGAGGTGATCATAGCAGGTGCAAACCAGATATATGATAAAATGGCAACCATTCCATTGTTTTCCATATTCTCTTTAAAAAATAGGACAAATAAGAAGTCTAAAAATACCCCTAAAAACATTAATCCTGCAAGCATATTTGCTAAACCTAAATAAGAAAGTAATTTTGCACCTGTTTTTCGTGATTTGTAGATGAAGAATAGGCCAAATATAATACCAAGAAGAACCACCCCTGTGGCGGTAATTCCATCAATCCATCCATTTATATCTTCTATTGCCAAAAGTAGAGTTCACCAAATTAAATAAAATTATTTACTGGAAAAAGATATAATCTTAACTTATTATATGACCGATCGGTTTAATAAATAATTGGTCTAAAAATAAGGGGAGAGAGGATCTTCTAAAAAAACTTTTTTAGTCTTTGATATTCTCTAAAATGGAGATGATACGGTAAACCGTAGTTCGTGTAGCGAACGGAATGTTGGCATCCTGTGCAAGATCATCAACCATATACATTACATTGCTAGAAATCACACCAGGAGTCTCATCTTCTTTATGTAATTCATCAACACTCCTTTGAGCCACCCGTTTTATGTTTCGGGGCACACTTCGGTCCCCTAACATTCCATTTAAAAGACTTTCAACGATTTCAAAAGCATTCTTAACTTCATCACTAAATTCCTTAGTCATAGTCAGAAATCTCCAAAAATAGTGTATTTAGTTAATGAGAAATTTAAATTGTGAAATATTTTTTAAAATATAATTTTTTTGATTTTAAGCAATTTTCAGTAAATTCCAAATTCCCGGATTTCGCGTTTCATTATAGGAATCTTTTCTTTAAATCCTCTAATTTCACTATTATATTTTTCATAATACTTATCGAATTTGTCATCCTTTCCTTGATCTATTTCTTCTATAAATTTATATGATAAATTTTGAATAGTATCAAAAATCTGGTTGAATCGGTCTGTAGATTCCATTAATTTTGGATTAACTTCTTTACCTTGCTTTCTAACCATGTTTCGAAGTTTTCCTCTAGGTATTCTAATCTTCTCTATCAATTGATCGCATTCGCTCAAAAAATTGTAAGATTTAGTTTTATCTTCTTCACTAAGTCTTGCTTCTATTATTTCTGTCCTATTGCAATTTATACGACCTCGAGCAAATGTATCAAAATTAAGAGAAATTGAATCAATACCTTCTCTTACCAAGAATCTAAGAAAGTCGGGGTCATCACTTGGGGCTTGTCCGCATATCCCTACTTTTCTCCCGAACTCATGAGCTGTTTTAATTAAGTGACTAACTGATCTTCTTATTGCTTCGCTATTAGTATTGTAATTGTAATTATTCATTAAAGGAATCATTTTTTCATTATCTCGCCCTACTCCATACGTGAGTTGAGTAAGGTCATTTGATCCTATGGAGAATCCGTCGAAATATTGACTAAAAATATCAGCGCAAATAATATTTGATGGAATTTCTGCCATAACATATACTTTTAGATCGTCTTGACCTCGAATTAATCCTTCGCTTTCCATAATCTCCATTATCTTTTTGGCTTCCTCGGGGCTTCTACAGAAAGGTAGCATAGGTATAATATTTTTTAACCCCCAATCTCTAGCTTTTTTAATCGCTCGTAATTCTAATATAAATGCTTGCTGAAATTCATCGTGTACATACCGTGAACATCCTCTGAAGCCCAGCATGGGGTTATTTTCTTCTCCCTCATAAATCCAACCACCAATAAGATTAGCGTATTCATTGGTTTTAAAGTCTGAAAGTCTTACTACACATTCAGCAGGACTTCCATCAGATAATGTTTTCCATACCCCTGCAGCAATAGTTGCGATCCCTTCAGCTAATTTTTCAACGTAAAATTCTTCTTTATTGTCGTAGCCAACTGTTAGTTCTCTAATTTTGTCTAAAGTTTGCTTTAGTTGAAAAATTTCTTGATTAAAAGGATCTTTATGGTATAAATCGCTTTTTTTAATATTCTCAATCTTATTTCTTTGGTCCAAAAGTATATCATATCTCATTATTAAAGCTGCAAAGTCAATTAACGCATTGGGATGAATCTGAATTTCGTCATTAATTATAAATTCTAGCCTTGCTAATCCAGTTCCATCTGGGTGTTTTCCAGAAGAAAGTGCTCCCTTTGGAATTCCTAAATTTACTAACACCTTAGTTTTTGTTTGAGGGAGTTTAGCAAATTCAATTGTATCAAAATCATATTCTACATCTTCCTTCCATATTCTTGACTCACCCTCACTGCAATCAATGGTGACATATTCCATTCCTTCGCGTTGTTGTTCTTTCATTATTTGTACTATATTATCAGCACCAACAATAGAAGCTATATTTAATTCTCTCGAAACAATCGCGGCGTGACAGGTTGGTCCTCCGCGGCACGTGATTACACCCCCTAAATTCTGCATATAAGATGTCCAATCAGGATTAGTTTCTTCAGTGATAAGGATATCACCCTCCTTTAATAGATGAGCATTATTGATAGATTCTATTATTTTTACTTTTCCAAACCCAATTCTTCGGCCAATAGCGATTCCTGAGTTTTCAATTAAAAGCTCATTTTCAATTAGTTCTTGAGGATCTTCTAGAAGATAAAAAATCTCTTCGACATCTCCTTTTATGCTATGGACAGTTTCAGGGCGTGCTTGAACAATATAAACTTTTCCGTTGTTACCAACAGCCCATTCAATATCCATCCTTCTACCGTAATGTTTTCTGATTTTTTGGGCATAATCTGCTAAGATTAAAACTTCTTCTTCTGTTAAGCAAAACTGCATCTGCTTTTCTTCTGACACAGGGACAACTTCAGTTCCAATTTTGTCAGTACCTTTAGAAAAAATCATTATTTTCTCTTTTTTAACAAGTTCCCGAGAGATAATTCTGAGACCTTTGGGATCATGTTTAAATACGATGAATTCATCGCCTTTTTCAACACCTTGTACAATTAATTCACCTAAACCCCACGTTCCTCTAATAACAACAACATTTGGATTACCTGAATCTGGGTCTTCCGTAAACATAACACCAGATGCCTTGACACCTCCCAATCCACCCGCAATTTCCTGGATTCCTACAGATAATTTCACAGAAAAATGATCGAAGCCTGCTCGTTCACGGTACATCGTTGCCCTTGTAGTAAATACAGATGACATATCCTTTAAGATATATTCTAAGATTTCCATTTCACCAGAAATGTTTAAATGTGTATCCTGTTGTCCTGCAAATGATGCATCAGGTAAATCTTCAGCTGTGGCAGAACTCCTCACAGCGAATGTAGATTCTTCCCCAATTTTTTCAATTAGTTTGGCATAAGCATTTAAGATCTCATCTGCTAATGAATCTGGAATTTTTGATTGCTCTATAATATACCTGATATTAGCACAGATTTTATCCACTTTTTCTACAGCTTTAATATCTTCTGATTTTAATTCTTTAGAAATCTTTTTAATGTCTCTTGCTATTAATTCTCGAAGAGATACTTCCTTCTCTTTAATAGTAAAGAAATTAGTATCTAGAACATAATCAAATGCTTTAGCAGTCACTGCAAAACCAAGTGGGACTGATATTCCAAAACTCAATAATTCTCCAAGTGATGCGTTTTTACCTCCTACAAGAGGCACATCGCCGACCCTTAAATCTTCAAAGAACTTGATATATCTATAATCACTCATTTTAAAGAGAAACCCTTAAGTTATCGTAATAATGAGACTTTCTCCAAATAATAATTATTATTATTCTAATTATAGAATAAACGTTAATAAAAAAAGTAACGTCAAAAACTAATTATTTTAACTCTTTGAAAAAGATGTCAAAATCTGAAGTAGTATAAAGGCAAAAAATGACCTCTTCAATTTGAGTATTACCACTTAAATATTCTTTCGCTGTAAAAATCATAATTTTTGAACATTTATCAATAGGATACCCAAAAATGCCTGTAGATATTGCAGGAAATGCTATTGTTTTTAATTTATTTTCATCCATTAATTTTAGACTATTCAAGGTTGCATTTTTTAATTTATCATCCTCATTTCCTTCTCCCATTCTAGGTCCTACAGCATGGATAACATATTTCGCTTTCAAATCTCCTCCCGTTGTGATAACGGCACCGCCTACAAAAGTGTCACCAATTTTATTACATTCTTCTTGAATAGTGGGTCCACCTTTTTTCCTAATTGCTCCTGCAACACCTCCACCTAAGATAAGTTGAGCATTTGCAGCATTGACAATAGCATCCGTTTCCGATTCTGTTATATCCCCTTGGACAAGTTTAATTATAGAATTTTTTACATGAATTTCTTTCATAAAATTACACATTAGTTATTGTTTTTAAATATAATATAAGTAGATAGGTTTTTTAAAAATTTTATAGAAAGAAATAAAAAAATTTAGTGTTTATGATCAGGATCATGGTTTTGTTCTTGTTTCTTAAATACTTCATCTAATTTGGCTTTATCATCATCCGACATCTTGCTCATCGCGTCCATTTGTTGTTTCATAAGCATCTTCATGAAATTACTCGATATAATTTGATTTAAAACTGGCAAGGCAATTCTCATACGTGTTAATTCATAATGCATAGTTTTTGCTGTTTCTCTCATCTCGATTAGTTCTTCTTTTGTCATACCTTCTTCACCTATACCAGGACAGTCAGCATCAACCACTATGAAATTCTTCCCGTCGAACTCAAGCGGATACGTGCGGCAACTTAAGGGACGGTTATCATAAATGAGACACTTCTTATCATCTTTATTGTATAAAGGACATTTAACTTCAAGTAGTTCTTCAATTGGTACAGCATCAAATGGATCTTGTGGAGGTCCTTCTCCTTCTCCTTCTCCTTCTTCTTTTTTAACTGGTGGTAAAGGTTTTAATATTAAATCAATACTGCCATCTGGTTTTTGGTAGATATCTAAGTATGGCATAAAGTTTGCAACGACTCCCTTTCTTGCCCACATTTCTAAGTCCCAAAATGTAATTGGGATGGGACCTCTATCTAAGCAGCATGCGTCGCAGCGGGTACATTTGAATGTAAATTTAGTTTTAACTTCTTTTTCTTCATCAACAATTTCTTTTGCTTCCGAATCTTGTATTTCAGGATCTTCTTTTTTTTCTGAGTTTTGATTTTCTGACATTGTTTTTTTCCAAAAATTTATTTATCTTAATTTGTCATAAATTACTATATTTCTTTGAAAAAAAGTTTTATTTTTAATTATTATAAACTTAATTGAAATACAATTTTATACACTCTTAAATAATTTCTCCTTTTTTAATAATCGTCCAAGATTAGCTAAAACCGGTTCAATTACTTCTTTATCTCTAATCCCCGTAAGAACAACCTTCCCCGTACTGAATATTAAAAATACCGATTTCACAGGAGTAAATAATTTATATGTTAATCCAGGAAATACTTCTGGCTCATAAATAACATTTTCCAATTTGATAGAAGCAGTGTCTAAATTAATTTCTTTAGAAAAATCAGCGGTTACCACTATATTGACGACTTGTGTTTCAACTAAATCATTTTTTATATCAATTGGATAAACATCGTTTAGCCTTACAATTAGTCTTTTAATTATTAAATCAATGTGGGAGAATGATTTTAACCCGGTTAAAATCAACTTTCCATTCCTAAAAATTATAATTGCACTTTTAGGATTACTAAATCTTGTAAAAAGTCCAGGAAAGCGATCTTTATCATATTTTGAGTTTTCTAATTTTTCTGATAATAATACTAAATCTAGATCTTTTTCAATTTTTAAACATGATTTAACAACGATGTTTTGAATGGTATAGGTTAGACTGCTTTTTTCTTCTCTGGATTTCATTGCAAGAACCATTAAACGACTCCGAAGATTAGTGATAACCTTAAAACCTTATATACTTATTAAGATAGCATATTATTTAACTATACTATTTTGCTTAAGATCTGCTTAAAATGAGATTTTAACTTCCTTCATGGGAAAATTGATGTATCTCTAAAAATTTTTCAAATAAAAAAATCATGAATTAGTAAATTTTAGCTCTTTTGAGCAATCTACTAAAAAAATATAAGACATAAAAATAAATAAAAACGACATTTTCACTTTCTAATAAAGGTTTTTTATCAATGGTTAATTTGATTTCTTTATATTAAAATAGTTGTTATCGAGATCATGGAACAAATAACTTTAAAGAAACTATATTTTTGGATTCTTCTAACAATAAATTTGTTATTCGCTTTTATTATTGGTTTCACTATTCCAATATTGGAAACACAGAATAGCTATATATTCGGAATTGTAATGATTCCCTTGTTGATTATTTTAAATTACATCATTGTAGATAGATTTCAATTTATTATTGATCAGCTTAATGATAAAGAGGAGAAGATCAATGTTAAAGATTAAAGAATTAAAAAAAATTAAGAAACCAATAATAGAATATGATAAAAGAAAATATATTTTTTCAATACCCTCTATTATAATTTTTGCTATCGGGACACCTATTCTGTCCTATTTAGTATTTCTTTTTTTTGATATGAAATTCAATTATTGGCTCCATGAAATTGTTGTCAAACAAACGGTCTACTTTTTAAACCTATTTTTTAATATGGGGGCAACTGCTGATCCAGTAGGAAAATATCATTGGGACTTTACTGTTCCTGGAAAATCAAGCATCTCTTTTGAAACATTCTGCACTGGCGTCCAGGCAATCGCAGTCTTCGTAGGATTAATTATTTTCACACCGCATAGCCAAGATATAAATACTAAAAGGGATATTATCTGGAGAAAAACCAAATCTCTCGTCATCTCATCTGTAATCTTTTATGTAGTGAACATAATTCGCATGATAATTCAAATTGAGTTATATCACATGGGTTATCCATGGGAAGACATACATTTCTCAATAAGTGCGGCAAGCTCTTTTATTGCGGCAATCATTGTTCTTTTAATGCATAAGTGGTTGCCAGAATTTATAATTTCAATAATATATGTAGGAACACTAGTAAGTGAACCAGTTAAGCAAAATAGAAAGAAAAAGGTTAAGGAAATTGTCAAAAAAACAAGTAAGGTTGAATTAAATTTAATAAGAAAGGTTCTAAGGATGGAAAAGAAAACCTATTTAAAAGACATTGTCACATGGTCTGAGGAATATGGATACACAGTAGAAGGGGATTATTTGCTTATTCCTGATAATGAAATTTCTAACTTTATTGAATCACTTATGCAAGACAAGCCATTCGCAAAAGAGAGAACTTAAATTAACTTTAATAGAGTAATTAAGTTGTAATTGTTTATTATTAATCAAATAAATAAAGAAATCCTGTGATGAATTATGTTAAATTTTGAATCTGAGCAAAAGGTAGCCCAAGTTGGTGAGGTTAGGATTGGTGGACAACCAGGAGAAAATCCAATTGTGATGATTGGCACCGTTTTTTACACCAAACATGCAGCTTTATTAAATGAAAAAACTGGTGAGATTGATAAACCTCTCGTTGAAAAAGAATTAAATGAATTTACTGAGATTATAGAAGATACTAAAATGCAAGGAATAATCGATGTTGTTGGAGCATATCCAGATGCACTATTAAAAGAGTGCGAATTTGTGGCAGATTTGGTAGATTATCCTTTTTTAGTTGATGGATTAAACGATTCATCCCGTATTCCCGCTATGGAAGGGCTGAAGGAAATAGGATTAATCGATAGAGCTATTTTAAATAGTATAGATAATGCTACTAGTGAAGAGAACCTTGAAAAACTAAAAGAAATTGGCGTTAAAAATGCTGTATTACTGACATTTGGAAGTAGATCTATTTTCCCTCATCAAAAACTAAAATTGTTAAAAGAAACATTAATTCCTAAGGCAGAAAAAGCAAATATTGAAAATATAATTATTGATACAGCTGTATTAGATTTGCCTTCAATTTCAATAAATTTTGAAACTAGCCATATGGTTAAAAATGAATTAGGTTTACCTACTGGATTTGCTCCTGCAAATGCGATTTATGGATGGAATTTCGTTAAGAAATATGGAGATATTCCGAGATGTGGGGCAATAGCTTCTATTATGACATACTGTGCTAGTGCACCAAGTGATTTCATATTATTTGGTCCTGTAAAATTCGCAAAATGCATCGTGCCTGCAGTCGCATTAATTTCTGGGGTTAACTCCTATTATAGAAAAAGAATACTGCGAAAAAATATATCAGAAAAAACTCCTTTAAATGTGATTTTTTAATTCATTAACTCGTGTCATTTAAGAGATATATCTTAAGAGTAGATCTTTAGTTTGATCTAGGAAGTCTACTAATTTGGCATTTATTTTTTCTTTTCTTTTTTCATTATCAATCAAAAATAAGATGAACATATCGTTTTCTGCGACTTGAATCTTTTTAAAAAGTATCACTGAGTCTGCTACTTTAAAGATGGCTTCTTCTTGCTTTAATGCCTTAAATCTAGAGAAGATCTTGAATAACATGGCAAATTGAGGAGCAGTGACTTCAAAAACATTAATTAATTCCTCTGATTCAGCTATTTTTGTTAATTTTCTCGCTTTTGGGGAATAGAAATCTGCTAAAACTAAACCGTCTACACTTAACAATAGTGTTAGATATGCATTAGTTTTTAAAGAGAAATTCTTGAGATTATGATTAATCAGGTTTCTATTAGGGCTTAATTTTGAGATTCCTGAGGAGAAGGCTCTTAAAATGGTAAATATTTGAAAAATGCTAGTCACATACATTTCAGGCGGTTCTTCTAGTGAAATTTCAGCCAATCTATTTTTAACAGTTTCAATATTCTCCATAATTTCTTCAGTTTTTATAATATCAGAATCTCCTTTTGATAAAATATAGATAATCGGGGTATATTGGTTAAATTGTTTTAAAACTTTTTTCAAATCTAGAAGATATTCAATACTTTCTTCAAATCTAATTTTATTTCTGATATCAATAAAATAAAACAATAAATCTGCTTCATATAAATAAATTTCGGCTTTATTAATGTATTTTTTTCTAAATTTTAATTGTCCTCCGAGGTCCCATGTGAAGATAGTTGCACCTAAAGCCTCTATTGATTTGATACTAGCACCAGTAGTAGGTTTTAATCCAATTAATTTACTATATTTTCGATCAATGCTTAGAAGAAAACTCGTCTTGCCTGAATCGTCTAATCCAGCCATTAAAACCTTCAGTTTTCTATGAGAGCTCACTGGAGTTGATGGACTTTTTTCTATATCTGTTAATTCTTTTAATAAATTAAGGAATAGCGATTGAACATCCTCTTGTGGAGGATAATTATCAGCTAATTCATTATCAAATGATTTAAAAAAGTCAATAACAATAGGTTTAATTCTGTTTATATTATTATATAAAAAACTTCTACTATTTTCATCAACTAATATTGAGAAAGCAGTAGGAATCTGGGAATTAGAAGAATTTGTCTTGATATAATGAAAATAGGTTAAAGATGTCACATTGAAATCAGGATACGGTAAAATAGCAAAATACATTAAATCTTGAATATTTAAATCTGGTGTAAACGCCCTATCACTAATAAACAAACTAAGATTTTTTATCGAGATTTGCGTAACATCTCTGGTTGATAAGGTGAGAAGGTTTTGTTTTTTCCTCTCTTCTTTGACATCTGCTAATTCCTTTTCAGTATAATATTTAGGCCATACATAAATTGGGGTTGGACCTAAATCTCCGTAACTACTGAAGATTAATCCCTTGATAATTGAAGTTTTAAATAGTTCTTCCATTGCTTTAAAGTAATTTTTTTTTCATTTTAAATTTTAAATTTCCTAAAGTAATTAAGAAAAATTAATTATTAATAACTTTATATTAAATTCATAGATGACACTTAAAAAGATAGCTAACAGCATTAAAAATAATCAATACATTCTAGAAAAGAAACAAATTAGCCCGATAGTTCAATTTATTGACAAAAATTCTTTTAAAAGTGCAAATATATTCACAGATATAGGAGAAGATGCTGCTACTATAAAAAATGATGATAAATATATACTAGTTACTACCGATAGAATAAAAACTACTTTTATAGAAAATTTCCCATTCGGAGCTGGCTTTAGCTCAATCTTAGTTAGTGTAGATGACATTTATGCGTGTGGAGGTATTCCATTAGCAGCAAGTATAATTATATCAGTGAAAGAACCAGATATCTGCAAAGAATTGCTTGAAGGGATAAGTGAAGGTTCTCAGAAATTTAAGGTTCCAATTATTAGAGGGCATACTAATGTTCATGGAAAGTATTATGAACTAAGTTCTACAATGATAGGCGAAATTAAAAAGGAAGATTATATTTCTGCGTGCAATGCGCAAGTAGGAGATAATATTATCTTAGCAGTTGATTTTGATGGAAAAACAGGTAAAGCAAGCAAATTATTTTATGACACAACCACTTTCAAAAGTTCCGAAGAGGTTTTAAGAAAAAGAAAAGCTATGAATATGATCGCACAGAAACATATTGCTAATGCATCAAAAGATATATCTAATGGGGGAATTTTTGGAACATTAATTCAAATGATTAATTATTCGAATGTAGGAGCAGATGTGAATATAACTAAAATCAGAATTCCTCCAAAATTAATAGATAATGGATATGATTTAGAAACCTATATTCAAATGTATTTAACTACTTCATTTATATTAACTGCTCCCGAAGTAAATTGTAAGGAAATAGTAGGAACATTTCAAGAATATGGGTTAAATGCTAATATTATCGGTAACATTATTAAAGATCCAAATCTTCTGAGAATAAATAATGGAAAAGAAGAGTCTATTGATGTAATTAGATTTTAAAATTTTTATTTAGAATAATTAATCAGCGATAATCCTGAATTCTTAAGATCCAATCCAAATATACCAAGAGAAAAGTACAGAAAAAAAGAAGAAATAATTATGATAAATTTGGAAGTTAAAATACCAGATACTCCTGGAAGTTTAATTGAATTAATAAGGCCGATATCTAAGTATGGAGGAAATATTTATGGGATACTTCACTTCCATGATAGAAAATTAAATAATATGATTCCTGTAAACATTTCTTTTGAATTGAGTGAGGAAATTCAGGATGTTAGTTTACAAAATATAAAAAACGAGTTAAAAGAAAAAAATATTCAAATAGAGAACATAAATTATGGGCTTGAAAAGAAATTAATCACAATAATTTTAACTGGACATGTTTTTGATACAGATGTGATGGATACAATAAAAAGATTAGCTTCTAAAAACATTAACGTATTAGAATTACAAGCTAAATTTACAAAATTAGAAGAAGTAAGTAATGTCAAGCTAAGAATTGAATTCCCGGAAGATATGAATAAAAAGGAGCTTATTAATGAACTTAGAAAAATTTGTGAGGAAAAGAAGTTATTCCTAATTACAAGTTAAGTGAAATAAATTTATTATGTGTAATGAATCAAATGCTATCAAACCGACTAAATTCTCTTTAAACCCAGAATATAATTAAATTGATTCTAATTAAAATTATGAATATCAAAATTTGTTTAATTGGAAAGGGTATTGTTGGGACTAGTTTGCTTCAATTATTAAATGAAAAAAAACAATTATTTAAGCAAAAATTTAATTTAAAGATTACAGTGAATTCAATATTTGAAAGTGATGGAGCACTTATTAATGAAAAAGGAATCGATTTAAAAGAAATTCTAGATGTAGGTGACGATTTTAGAAATTTACCTTATTGGAGAAGAGATGTAAAAGCAATTGATTTAATATCTAAATTAGATGTAGACATTTGTATAGAAACAACACCCACAAATCCGAAGACAGGAGAACCTGGTTTGTCTCATATTATTGAAGCCCTAAATAATCATATAGATGTAATTTCTTCAAATAAAGGACCATTCTATCTCGAGTATAAAAAGATTAAGAATTTAGCTGAACAGAATAATTGCTATGTAAAATATGAAGCAACTGTAGCAAGTTGTGTTCCTTCATTAAGGATCAAAGAAGATTTAATTGGGAATGAAATTCTTAGTATTAAAGCGATTCTAAATGGCACTTCGAATTTTATTTTAAGCAGAATGACCGCAGAAGGAGTTGATTTTCCTTTAGCTTTAAAAGAAGCACAGGAATTGGGATATGCTGAGTCAGATCCTACCTTGGATATTGAAGGTTATGATGCTGCTGGTAAGTTGGTTATATTAGCAAATGAATTGTTAGGATGGTCAAAACATATAAAGGATGTTAAAGTAGAAGGTATTTCAAAAATAACATCTCATGCAATTGAATTAGCTAAACCAGATGGTTTTGTTATTAAGCCTTTAGCAATAGCAGAAAATAATGAATTATCTGTTGAACCACGTTTAATTGATAAGTATTCCCCTCTTAATATTAGTGGAAATCTAAATGTAGTAGAATTAGAAACTAAATATGCAGGTCCAATAATTTTAATGGGGAGGGGTGCTGGTGGTTTTGAAGCAGCATCAGCTATTATAAATGATTTAATAGATATAACAAGAAAAAAAGGTTATTCTCCTTAGACTATTTTAAATTAAAGAGAGGAGGATTCAATATTATGAGTTTTAATTACAAAAATAAGTTTAAAGCGATAATTTCTGTTATTGGGGCAAGCGAAATTGATAAAGAGATAGAAGATAAAACTATAGAAATCGGGAGATTAATCGCAAAAAACCATTACGCTGTGGCATGTGGAGGACTTTCTGGTGTAATGGAAGCAATATGTAAAGGTGCTAAAGAAGAAGGGGGTTTTACAATTGGAATTATTCCACATACAGAAAAAAGTTTGGCTAATAAATATGTAGATCTTGTAATTCCATGTCCCTTTTCTCAAGCGAGAAACATTGTTGTCGTTCTCACAGGTGATGTATGTTTAGCCATTAGTGGTAAAGCGGGAACTTTATCTGAGATTTGTTTTGCTTGGATATATGATAAACCTATAGTAGCCTTATCAAGTGTTGAAGGCTGGTCTTCTAAAATCGCTAATCAAAAATTAGATAATAGAAGAAATGACATGATATATGGCGTAAGTACTCCACTAGAAACAATCAATAAAATTAATGAATTATTAAAATAAATTCAGTGGAATAAATTATGATAAAGTTTCACTCAACAAATTACGGAACTCCAGATGTCGACTTTAAAACTGCTGTTCTAAGAGGGCAAGCCTTAGATAAAGGTTTATATATGTTAAATAAGATTCCAACTTTAGATCATCGAAAGATATTTAGTTTTAAAGACTTAAGTTTACAAGAAATTGCTTTTGAGATTCTAATAGAAATTATTAAAGAACAAATACCAGAAGAGTCATTAAAAAAGATTATACATCGTGCTTTGAATTTTGAAATTGGATTAGAGAAAATTGAACAATATGACTATCTTTGCCATCTAAGCAAAGGCCCTACATGTAGCTTCAAAGATTTTGGAGCAAGAGTCTTAGCAAGAATCATGGAGTATTTTCTTTCACTTGAAGAAAAAGAGATTATTATATTAACAGCAACATCCGGTGACACTGGTGGGGCAGTAGCTCAAGCTATGTATTCTATGTCAAAAATAAAGGTTATTGTACTCTATCCTAAAGAAGAAATAAGTGACCTTCAAAGAAAGCAGATGACCACTTTAGGTAAAAATGTTATAGCAATAGGAATTAATGGAAAGTTTGATGACTGTCAGAAAATAATAAAAACAGCTTTTGCAGATAAAGATTTGCAGGATTATAACTTGTCATCAGCAAATTCTATTAACATAGGGCGACTTCTTCCACAACTTATTTATTATTTTTGGAGTTATTCACGAATTGCCCAAAATCCAAATGAAAAGGTTATCTACTCAGTACCTTCGGGAAATTTCGGTAATCTTACTGGTGGCCTTATAGCATCCAAAATGGAACTCTCTGTTGATAAGTTTATTTCAGCTGTGAATGAGAACGACGAGTTTCCAAAGTTTTTAAGTACTGGAATTTATCAACCAATTGTACCCTCAAGAAATTGCCTATCTTCTGCCATGAATGTTGGTAATCCTAGCAATTTAGCCCGCATATTTGATTTATATGGAGGTCAAATTGACGAAAATGGAAATATCCAAAGAAATCCAGATTTGGAAAAATTAAGATCGATTATTACATCCTACTCAATAAGCGATAAATTAACAAAAGAGACAATAGTAGGATTTTATAATAAATATGAGAAAATTATTGAACCACATGGTGCTGTTGGATGGGCAGCTCTTCAGATATATCGTACCAAGAATCCTTATCAAAACGATATTAAATCTATTACTTTTGAAACCGCTGATCCAGCAAAATTTCCTGATGAAATTATTTCATTAATAAAAAAAAAGCCAAAACTGCCCAGAACATTAGAGATCATTCAAAATAAGAAAGAATACCCGAATCCCATCGAGATTAATAAGTATGAAGATTTCAAATTATTTGTCCAAAATAAAATATAATGCGTAATTTAAATAAACAATAAGATCATAATTTATCTTACAAAAGAATATATATTGATAATTTTATTTTTATATGTGTAAAGGTGAAATTTGACTTTGGAGAAAAATTTAAAACAATCAATAATGTATTTGAAAAAAGAAGAACCGGAACAGAAACCGGAGCCTTCGAAGCTATTATTCACAGGTCTTGATGATGCGGGTAAAACCAGCATTATTCTCTCTCTTCAAAGAGAATTCTCGAAAATTGCCATATTATCTCCAACTAGAGGGGCCCAAAGAAGAATTTTTGATTTTTTAGGAAAGGAAATTTCAGAATGGGATTTAGGTGGACAAATTAGCTATAGAATCTCGTATTTAAAGAATCCAGGTAAATTTTTCGATGGTACTGAAATTGCTATCTATGTCATCGATATTCAAAATAAACCTAGAATGCCAGAAGCTATAAGCTATTTTAAGGATGTAGTTGAACAGTTTAATGAATTAGAGATCGAACCTCCAATATACGTATTCCTACATAAATATGACCCCGCTTTAAGAAGGGGGGCATTAAATGAAATGGAAAACCTTATAATAGATTTAAAAGAGCAAGTAAAAGGTGCTACTGATTATAAGGAGATATACTTTTATGAGACAACTATCTATGACTTTTCAACAATCATATCAGCGATGTCAGAAATCCTTTTAAGCTTATATCCAAAATCAGAACTTATTGAAAAAACAATAACCGAGTTTGCCAAAAAAATTGACTCTGAGGGAGTAGTTGTAATTGACGATAACTCGCTTATTATCGGTTCCTATTATAAGAATGATGAAACCAAGCATTTGCTAAATGCTAGCTGTCCATATTTCCTTACCCTTAATGATAACATTCAATTCACTGGTGTATTGGAAAGTAAATATGAGGATAAAATGATTGTTCAAAGATTCGGAAAGAACTTTATATTTAAACAAATTAATTTAAAGAAGGATTCAACTCCATATTATTTACTGCTTCTTAAGAATGATCCTGTTTTCCAAAAAGAAGACTTTGAAACTTTTGCTAATATAATTAAAGAAATACTTTATAAGTAGTAAAAATCGCTATTAAAAATATATAGTTCCTAAATTGCTAGTTTCATCAGTACGATTAATTTTTAGATAATAAACTCCAAAATTTACATTTTGAGAATATATTATAACGTTACTTTATTGTTGCTAATATTAATAAAATCAGATTTTTATTAATAAATTATACAGCAAAAAACTAAAAATCAGCAAATTCATAAATTTACTATAAATATAATAAAGAATCATGCTTAAATTTAATGGGAATTATCACCTATAATAATCTTTTAGTAATTCAAATTCATGGAGGGGAGATAAAGCTATTATCATTTGTCAGAATTGTGGTACAACAAATAACGAAGCAAAGAATCGTACATGTAGAAAATGTGGTGCTTTACTGCCAATTTCTTCCAAATCTACTAGAATTAGAACCAAAAAAAAAAAATCAGAAAAAAAAGTTGAAGAAAAAATCGAGTTGCAGAAAATTCCAAAAGAAATGGAATTAAATCTTGATGAAATTCCATCAGAAGCCAGTGAATATGTTGATACTGGTTCTATTAATGAAGTTCTAGACGAATCTGAACAAGAAATAGGAGAAGAAAAAAGCCAAGTTCTACAAGAAATTACACCAAAACCATTTCAGAGTTCGTTACTATCAGTTAAAAAAGACTTTCAACCTACCTCTTCTACCTCCATAGATCCCATTTCTGATGCGTTTTCAGAACTTAAAGAATCAATTCTTGAAGAGGAGAAAGAAAAACCAAAACCATCATTAGTTCCTATTCCCGCCAAAACATCAGAAGCCGAAGTATCTATTTCAAAACAGAAAAGATTAGAAAAAGATATGACTGAAGTTCTAAGCTTTCTATCAAAAAAGATATCTGTGAAGAAATTAGAACCGCCTGTAGCTGAATCTAAAACTAAAAAAGAGCCTGAAAAAAAAATTCCTCCTTCTAGCATGAATGAAATTTTAAATGAATTAATTAGACTTGATTCTCGAATAGAAGCTTCAGCGATTATCAAAACAGATGGGACAATGTTAGCTTCAGCAATCTCAAGCAGGATATCAGAATCTTTATTTAGCACGATTGGAATGAATCTTTCAATGATAGGCTCTGATATTCTTCATGGCTTAAGCGCCGGTACACTAAAATCTATAAGTGTAAAAGGAAGTGAAGGTGTATTAGATTTGGCTCCTATTGATAGAGAATCTCCAAATTTAAAAGATATGATTTTAATTCTATTTTCTCACCCCAAAGTTAAAAGTGGAATTATTTCCGTTGCTATAAATCTTATAAAGAAACAAATAATATACTATTTGGGTTTAGAAAAATAACAGTTTTTTCATTTTAAAGACATAAAAGTAGCTAAATTGTTTTATACATTTAATGTGAGAATTTATCCAATCTTTTTTGCAGAACTACTTTACCTACTTGAACTGATTTAAAATAGTGTAGATTGTTTGGGAACTCTTGCAAAAAACCATTAAATTCATATATGGACACGAGTGGTATCTGGTTTTCATTTAACTTTATGCTATTATCTTCAAGGGTAACCATTATAGGTATAAGGATGAATGGTAAATGCCTTTTTATATGGGGTACTTCGCCTAAAATTGATGTAATGAGTTTTGAAAAAGCTTCTGGATTTCGTTTTAATGCCCTAATCCGGTTATATTGTAGATTTGCAGCCTTGTTAAGTGAGCCATATGAATCTTTACGCTTCCATTGTTTTGCATCTATGATTAAAATATATTTTAAATAAATTCCAATAACATCAATCTCAAACTTTTTCTGAGAAACGTTTGATTTTAGTTTTGAACCAGAAAATCTAAAATTAGTTGTTGTGAGATAATTATTTTTTGATAATATTTCTTTTATTAATACCTCAAAACCACTATAATCTAATATTTCAGAAAGATGTGCAATGTCATATTTCAGGAATTTGATACAGTTAATAATGAACAAAATCTTATCAATTACGATATAGTAAATATAATTTCCCTTTTTGAGAGAGATAAATTCAAACCTATCTAAAAAGTTATATAGGTCTGTTTTTCTCATTCCATTAAAAAAAGAAATTTTTGAAATTTCACACCATATTTCAGTTATTTTAGGATCTGTTTCTCTTAGAATATAATGAATCTCAGTAAAGAAATCTTGTAGAGAAGAGTCAGAGTATAAATTTAACATATATTTCACATTATCAACTTTATAAAATAAACCATAGAGAGTATAGAAGTTCTAGAAAAAACAAGAAATAGAGATATATAAGTAATAACCTCTCCTTATAGATAAAAAATTTAAAGGATTACAAGATGTAGTGAGCTTAAATACATTATAATTTTCCTATTTAACATATTAATAATTTAGTTTTTTAAATCTTTTGAATATAATAATTCAAAAGATAATTTTTAAATTTATATAAAACACTTTTTTTAGACTAACCATGGACTTATTTCCAAAAGTTTTTAGAACCGAAGGAGATTTTGCTGAATTTGACTCATCGAGAATTATTGAAAGTATTATAAAAGAAACTGGAATGAGCGAAGCAAATGCTAATAAAATTACAGAACTAGTCGCCAGAAGGATTATTAGTTCTGGAATACAGTTTCTCTCAGGGCCACATATAAGAGAAATAGTTTGTTCAATACTTTCTGAGCAACACTTTGAAAATGAACGTAAGTTATATACGAGAATAGGAATCCCTTTAATGGATTATGAAAAAATTCTTGAAACCGGATTTGATCGTCATCCAGAAAAAATAATTAATCCCGAAAAAATCCATAATTGGGCTGCGAATCGAATCTCTGAAGAATATGCTCATTTAAAAATTTTAACTAGTGAAGAATCAGCTGCCCATTTATCTGGAGATCTCCATATTCATAAGTTAAGATATTTTGATTTAAGGCCTTTAACCCAAATGTGGGATCCTCGTATAATATTAGATCATGGATTACCACCTATAAAAAATTTTATCCCTTGCTGTAAATTAAAACCAGCTAGCAATCTAAAAGAAGCAATCAATCATCTAGTTAAATGGCTAGCTCTAACTCAAAATGAGTTTTGTGGAAACCAAGGATTTAATTACTTAACAATGTTTTTATCACCTTATGCTAAAGGAGTAAACGATTCAGATTTAATTCTTGCAATGACAAACTTAATCTACGAATTAAATCATTTATCGGTCATGACTGGTAGTACTATTTCTTCTAGTTCAGTCCTAACTTGTCCTACTGTTTTAGAGCCATCTTTAAAGGCTCCTGTTCTCAGTAAAACCAGAGATCACTATGAAGAATATTATGAAGAATGTTTAAAATTATTTAACGCACTCACAATAGCTTTTAAAGAAGGCGATGATAATAAAAATCCATTTAAATCCCCAAAGCATGAGATAGTATTAAATAATATCTGGTTAGATAAGTTCAATGATGCGTATCTGAATGTTTGGGACGAAATTGACACTATGAAAACGCCTATACTAATAAATTCAAATATCAATTCTTTAAATGATAAAAATAGAGAGTCATTATCTTCAATTAATTTCATTAATTCAGGCATACTTCAAGAAATTTGTATAAATCTTCCTCGATTTGCGTATGTCAGTAAAGATGAAGCAAATTTTTTGGAGATTGTTGATACTAATATGAAGATATCTTCTCAGATATTATTAAAAAAATATGAAATAATAAAAAAAAGGTTAGAATTGAAACACTTACCGCTATGTAGTGGTATAATCAATAATAAGAAGCTCTATAATCTAGAAAATCAACACTTATCAATAAGTTTTATAGGATTAAATGAAGCTGTTAAATTTCTAACTGATTTTGAACTGCATGAACATTCAGATGCATTCAATTTTGGAAAAAAAATCTTAATTGAGATGAATAAAATATGTTTAGAATCATCTAAAAAAAATAACATGTCATATGTATTAAGTGAAAATATCTCAAAGAAAGCACCGTTTCGTTTTGCGAAATTAGATTTAAAACATTTTCCAAAAATTGCGATACCTCAATCTAGTGGAGACACATTCTACTATACTAACTCTGCTCATTTTAAAAAAGATGCCGAAATTGATGTAATAGAAAAGGTTAAGAAACAAGAAGAATATCAAATTTTTATCCAAAATGGAGCAATAGAGTATATCTCATTAAATGAACTCAAAAGAAGTAATCTCACTTTGGTAGATTTTATAAAAAAAATATTCATACCGTCTAAACTTGCAAGTTTGAAGTTTAATTCATAAAAGATTAAAACATTTAGATCTTTGGGAGAGAAAAGTAATTATTTAATAGTAATTATTATTTTGAGTATATTAAAGTAATATATTGATTTTGTTATAATCTAAAGAATATAATAAGGTACTTTCTAAAGTATTACTTTATAGCTAAGGAGATGGGGATAAATTGACTAATAACAACTCTAAATCGAAAAGGAAACAATCCGATAAAGAAAACGATGATAATAACAAATCCGATTTAATTAAGGCAATTGTTTTAAGTATATTCGATGAAAAGGGTCCAGCACCTAGAGTTGTTTGGCCCATTGATTTAGATGAGAAAGCTGGGCTTTTAATTGCAATGAAAACCATCAGTTTACTCATGGGTGATTCAGTTTATCAAGATTCACAAGGTTCAGATGTAGGGGTTAATTATTTTGGTATATTACCGTTTCCAGACTTAAAATTAAATGGTTTAACATATTTTTTTCTCATTCCTGAAGAAAAAGCGCGTGGTCAAGCTCTGGCAGCTACTATTACCGTATTAATCAACGAGGATGATAGAGTCTTTTTTTATGAGAATATGAAATATTTGAGAATTATTATTGATAAGACCGCTAGCCAGATACAAACAGACAAAGAATTTGATGATCATAAAAGAATTATGGACGAAATAAGAGATGAATTGTTTGAATTCACTAAGGACTTAAAAGATCCTTTTTCAGTGAGGAGACAAATCAAGGTACTATTAACAGGATTAGATAAAGCAGGGAAATCAAGTTTTTTAATGGGAATAAGAAGGAGATATTCAGAAATTATAAAGGCTTTACCTACTAGAGGT
Organism: Promethearchaeota archaeon; assembly: GCA_030603385.1. GTDB lineage: Archaea > Asgardarchaeota > Lokiarchaeia > Sigyniarchaeales > SOKP01 > Loki-b32. Next base: position 33,282 of record JAUVXW010000009.1, read on the forward strand.
GTTGAAAGATCAGAGGAAAACATTTTTGAAGAGCAAAATTCTGTAATCTCACTTTGGGATCTAGGTGGTCAAAAACAATATCGAGAGAGATTTCTTGAACAAAGTAAACTTTATTTGTATAACGTAGATTTAATCTTCTTTTTTGTTGATATTCAAGATGTTGAGAGGATTCAGGAAGCCCTAGAACTTTTTAGGAAGATTACAGATTCTTTAATTGACTTGGATGAATTCCCTCCTATTGTAGTTTGCTTAAATAAATTTGATCCAGATCTAAAGGGGTCAAAAGAAATTTTCAAGAATTTGGAGATAATTGCAGATGAAATTGAGAAGAATTCTGATAGATTTTTAATTAAAATTTTCCAAACTAGTATTTTCAATCACTGGAGCTTAATAAGCGCATATTCCTTTGGTCTTTCACAATTAAGTCCTAATCGAGAATTATTCAGGAATCAATTAAAAAAGTTTGCTAAGAAAACAAATTCAGACGCAATATTGTTATTAAATGAAAATGGAATAATTTTATCTAATTATTCTAAAGATGAAGTTTCTGAAAGAGTATTTGAAATTTCTGCCCCTCATTTTCAAGAACTCTATAAGACTTTCAAAGAGTTTAAAATTTTACAACAAGATTTTTTAATATCTTCAGGAATCGCTGATGACTCTAAAAAAATAATATTTAAAAAAATTCAGGTCGAAAAATATAATCTATACTTGTTAATGTTTATTGAGAAATCTCACCAAATTGAAATGATAGAGAAAAATTTACCAGATTTCTCTAAAAACCTTATAGATATAATTCATACATATATTTAATAAAAAAAATAAAATTTATTTAGTTTTTATTAATATCCTCCTTTGTTTCTCCTAATCCTTGTTATGAGAATTATTGTAATTAATACAGCAGCTATTCCAATTCCAATAAACACAAGAAATAATAATGGAAATTGCTCTAAAGGTAACAAGTTTGACTCTATAACAGTTATATCAACGTCGTATCTATAAGTAAAGCTTGCTGATGGTGGATAGCCAAAGATGGGATTTCCGAACTCACTTACAGTGAAGTAAGGAGGAAGGAAGAAATTCGCCCCTACATTTAGATTAAAGCGAAGAAAATCAATTCTATTAAAATAGTTTGTTCCCCAAGTAGGATCACAAACAATCCACCCTATATTTGGAACGTAATATTCAACCCAAGCATGTCCTAACATGTTACTGGCTAATTCTGAAACGTAGAAGCTCCATGAGTTACCCACCTGTGGTCGTAAAGCGGGATTATTAGATATTAAGAATCCTGTTACTTTACGAGCAGGAATATCTTGTATCCGTAATAGTGTAATCATCAAACTCGAATATTCACTACAGTCTCCTTGTGAGTTGTTATAAGCCCATGAAGCACCCATTTCCTGAAGTGGTAAACCTCCATTATAATTTAGGTTATTATAAACCCAATTATATATTTTTTCCGCTTTTTCAATAACACTTATATTTGTTGGGCCAACTATGCTATTAGATAAAAAAATTAAATCTGGATCATCTCGCTCATAATAAGGTTCTGTATTATTACAGTATAAATCAAAAATCTCGTCTGACTTATCATATATACCAATATCTGTTTCTTGTATGTCTTGAAAACTGATAGCGTTTAATTCAATTATATAATGTTGGCTTAATGTTACTTTTCCTTCAGCCCCTAAAGTTGCATTGAATAAATCATATGTATTATTAAATTGGTCATTGTGTCCCATATCAAGTACTGAATATCCTGTAATACTGTTATATAAAATCTCGCTCTCTTGATAAGGTGGTGTATATTGAGTCTCTGTAACGTTTGGCATCCTATTATTTAGTCGTGCAAATTTAAAATAATAATTATTGCCAGGACCTGATTGATGAGTCAAAGTAAAATTGATCTCAACATTATATTTTACACTTTGAGTAATGTCATAATTAGAAACACCATAATCTGGTGATGAAATGAAAGGGTTGGTATACGAAACAGTAGAAAGTAATGGGGCTGTTGAATAGGCTGAAAATGCTATAGGGAAGAAAAGCAAATATATTAAAGCAAACTTAGCTTTAGCTTTCATTCTTAAAATTGTAGAATATGATTATTTTTTATAAAATGTATAAAACTCTCGACTTATAATTTTATTTCTTTAGTAATTAGATGAAATTGATATCTTAGTTTTTATTCGGATATTTTTATTATTGTTAATTTTTATGTTTTTAATGAGAAAAGTAATTTTGATTTTTACATATCTTAACGAAAAAGTCAGGTTGAGGAATCTATTATATACAAAACGTTTTTAATCGATGGGGATAATGGAATTTCGATTTTTGAAGCAACCTTTAAAGAATTAAAAAAAATTCAAGACCAAATATTAACTGGATTTTTTAATGCTATTAATAAAACAATTGACGCGATACAAGAATCTATGGCAAAGGGAAGACGAGTAAATGAGATGAATAGAGTTGTAGAATCTGAAGATTCAACAATTTTTATATATTATCATCCTTTATCTAGAGTTCTTTTTTGTTCGATTTCAGATGCTGATGATGATACAGAGAAAATAAAAGAAGTAATTCATAAAATTGCCAATAGATTTTGGAAAAAACACCAATCGGATCTTAAAGTTTTCAGAACTACAAATGAAAAAAGTAGGTTCCAGACTTTAAATGCAGATATTGAGAATCTTACCATAGGAGGAAAAATAGCAGAGGTATTTCCGAAATTACTTATTGCTAAAAACGTATTAGAAAAAGTTTTGACTATGGGAATGATTAATAATTTTGAATTTCAAGTTGCATTGTTATGCACAGGGAAAAATTCTCCACTGAAGATTTCGAGAAATCTACATAAAAAAAGAAATGAAATCTATGATGCTCTTAAGAAATTAGAAAATTTGGATATTATAAGGATGTAAAAATTACATTCTTCTATTTCCAAAATATATTAAGCTAAATGATGAATGTATCTTCTAATTTGGATTTCATCTAAATAGAAAAAAATAAAAGTTTTCTTAGTTTATCAAAACTACATTATATAATAATGTGATAATTATGAAGAGTAAAACGGAAATCATTGCTACTGTAAAAAGTCCCGCTAAAGGTTCATATTTGAGGCAAGGTGTAGGTTTCTCTTTAAAGGAAATAAAGGAATCAGGGAGACATATTAATCAATTAAAAGATCTGAGAATTAACATAGATTATTTTAGAACATCTGCTCACCCTGAGAATATTGAAATACTAAAAAATTTAAAAATACCAAAGAAAGAAAGAAGAAAGAGAAAACCATTTATCCAAAAAGAGAAAAGAAGAACTCCTTTCAAACCTAAGAAAGAAAAACCCAAAGTTGTGCCCAAAAAAGTTATTAAAAAAGCACCTAAAAAACCCGTAGTTAAGGAAAAACTAAAACCAGTGAAAAAGGAGAAAGTAAAACCTGTCAAAGCCGAGAAAATTAAAATCGAAGAAAAAGGGACTCCCTTAACCGATTTACCTGGATTAGGTGCTGCCACAGCAAAAAAATTCATTGAACTTGGAGTTAATACAATAGAAGAGCTTTGTAAGGAAAGCCCCGATGAATTAGCAACGTTAATCAAAGGAGTGTCTGTTGATAGATTAAAAAATTGGATTGAAGAAGGTAAAGAGATCATCAAGTAGTATTATTAATTCTTCTAATTCTTCAAACTCTAATTACACCTTTATTAAAAAGGTCTTTTCAAATATCAGAAGTTTTATAAATACCTAATTTATTTTAGAAATAAGTTTATTTAATAATTCAAAAATCAAACAAGACAAGTACAAACATGGAATATAATTATTATGTTTACAATAAAGCAGAGTGTAATATAACAATTAATAAAATGCCAATTTGGTTTAAAGAAATAGAATATGAAGGCGATGAGAATAATGGATACATTATCATGCACTCCCAAAATGATTGTGATGAGATTTGGGGGCCAAACACCAAACTTGAAATAAAATGGGAAAAAAGAGAAAGGATGAATCTTTTTTACTATAAAGAAGTAGAAAAGAGTATTGAAACTTATAATGCGATTGGCATTGTGGTTACTAAAAAGGAAAGAGATTGGTTAATGAGTCATGAATTTACATTTTGGTTTGGGCAGCGAAGGAAGATGATAAGAAAGAGATATTACGTTGAAAAAGTAATACATGGTATTTTTTATTGTGAAATTACTGAACGATTATTTAGTATTCATACTTCTATAATAGAAAGTATGTATGAAAATTACAAGCCAAACATAATAAAATCATACAATTCTGTTGAATGTCATTAAAGTTTATCTTTTTTGAGCGAATAAAAAAAAGTTATCGTTATTATTTGGACCACCCATTATTTTAAACTCTTTAACATCAAAAATCTTTAACAATTTTTTTATCTCTCGTTTGGAGAAAAAGTGATAAAACCTATTATATGCTTTATTTTCTCCTGAAAGTTTCCATGGGATAAATCTATCGCCTGACTCTTTCAATCCTGCCATCTTCTGCTGTTCATTATGCTTAAAACTAAACCTTCTTTTAAATCCATCCAAAAGAAAATAACCTCTATATTTTCTTTGCCATTTACGCCACACTGTAATAACTAAATTACCATTTTTTTTTAGTATTTCATTGGTTTGTGTCATCAAATCCTTTCTATCAGATTTATTTTTGATATGGTGAATTGTGGCGATTGAGTAAATATTTTGGATTGAATTTGTTCTAATTGGTAGATACCTTATATCCGCAAGAAGAACTTGAATTAAATTCGATTCAAGTTTTGAATAACGATCGGAATTTCTTAAATCACTACAAACAATTTTTAAGAATTCAAGTGATATATCAATGCCGATTAATTTTTTTGGATAAGTTCCTAAAATTTTAAAATTTCTGCCATTAGCACATCCTAAATCCAAACAAATTCCATTAAAATTATAACCCTTTTTATTTAAAAAATTTAGAAAAAACTCAAGTGGTCTCCATGGTTTTCTTCTTTTTGAATGATAGTCTTTAGCAATCTGGTTATAGTTATGGCCCTCCATGAAATGAAAACGTTTTATTTCTTTATGACATATAAATGTTAATAAAGTTATATAATTTTCAATATATAATAGTGAATATGTTAGGAAATTAGGAAATGGAAGAGCGCGTTATTTTTCTCACTAAGTTTACACAATTGTTGAGGAATGAAGTCTTAGATTATTATGATAAATCTCATTTGTATTTAAAGGATCTTGTCTCATACAAAGATATTGATTTAAGAAAAGATCCAACCAAAGAAAACGAAGAAAGTTTAAGAAATACACTTATAAAGATGTTAAAGGCAATAAAAACTGGTTTAAATACGATTGGAGTACCAATAAACAAATTATCTAAAATACAGAATAACTATTTGAAAGAAATTAGTAAAAAAAGAACAGAACTGCATGATTATGACTCTTATCTTAAAATATATTTCAAAGAATATATCAATAAAATATTATTTGAAATCTTAATTGAATATTTATTGGATTTAGACGTACAAAAAATTGAAACTTTAAAACTTTTTAAATTAGCACCTCAAAGTTTCATTGATAAATTACATAAATTTAAAATAACATATGTAGATTCGAGGACTAAAACTTTTATTACTTTCCCAGGTATTGAAGAAAATTTAAATTTTTCAGATTTATCTATTAATATAAAAGCATTCAATGTGAATCCAAAAAAGACCTTCAACTCCACCATGAAAAAAGAGGAAGAAATAGATAAACGAGAAGAGAAGATCAGTGAAGAACCAAATATTTTAGCACAGTTACAAGAAGCTAAGAAGGATTTTATTGAGACTTTAAAAACTCCAAAAAAAGAACTATTAAAACCTTCACTGGAACAATTGGAAAATTTTATACCTGAAGAAAAGCCAACAAAAACTATGGAAAAAATCAATCAGACCCCTTCTTTAATAGCCCAAAACAACTTAACCTCCTTTAAATCTGTACCAAGAGATTTGACTTTCAAGTCGCAAAAAGTGAATTTTCTTGATAATTTTGGCAACTTACCCCCTGTAAATCTTGAAATTCTTAATAAATTTAAAATTAATATTGGCAATCTTTTAAATTCAAGAGTAGTTAATCCAGATTTTATAGATTTAGAAAATCTCTTTTATTACATATCTATTTTGAAAATGGCAAACATAAAATTTCCTTTTACTTCAATAGAGATATTAAATTTTCTAAGGAACCATATAACTGAAATGATTTTTAGCTTTTCAAGAAATACGATGCCAGATTCAATTAACATATTTTATGGTCTTTCAATTGTTACTGAATTGAAATTAATCCATAAAACTAACATCATTAACCTTCACGCTACTGAAGAATTTCTTAAAATGGAATTGAAGGAGTTTATACCTGAGAAATTAAAAATGAATTACTACACTTTACTTTGCTTAAAACTGCTAGCAAAAAGTGAAATAATATCAACACGCAAAGATGCTTTATTAAATCAAGTGTTAAATTTAGATATATTGAGTATGAGAGGATTTAACCCAACATTAGATATTTATAATCAACTAGCTATTATCAATAGTCTGGACAAAAATGTGAAGCTTACTGGATTTATCGTGCCTTATATGAATGCACTTAAAAGAATGTTAACTTCAAAAGGTTCCATTGATGATTCAATAACGGAATCTGCCAAGACATTATTAATTTTAGTTATTTTCGGTTTAAAAGAGCAAGAATCAGTATTGTGCAGTCGTTTACTCAATTACATTATAAAGTCTACAGATTTCTTTAATCTAGAAAATCTAGATAAAGATTTTAATTGGCGTATTGACAAATTAGCATATAAAATAGAATTAAGAATGTTATTTTGGGCATTATTAGCTTGTTCTCAGTATTCTCCCGATAATTTGTTAAATCTTTGAACTGATAAAGAGATTGAATTAAGCCTAATTTAAATTGAATCCTTAGTCTTCATTCATTTTCATAATTCTTTTAATAAAGTTCTTAGCCGATGGAGAAATACGTTTATTTTTAACATAATTATTCCAATCTTCATTAAAAATATGATTATCCTTTAATTCCCTTAGTGTCCTATTTGCTACTGTAAACCAATAATCAATATCAATAAGAGGAGCATCATTATCTATTCCAGGGCAATACTTTTTAGCTTTCTCTGTATATATTACACCGATTTTTTCTTTAGTAATAATATCTTCATTATTAGATTGAATAAATGAAAAAGGAAATGACCTACAAAGCATAGGCCTTAAGCTATAAATTAAGCATTTCTTATTTTTTTTTTCATAAAAGCAACACTCACCTTTATTAGTTTTCATAAGCCCAATGAAGGCTAAACCTTTTTCAGTTTCTATTGGTGAAATTACCATTTTCTTTAGGATGATATTATTTAATGCTTTATCATAAACGTAAAATCCGAAAATTTCAAGTGATTCTTTTAACTCTATTTTTAAACCCTTAATTATCCTCGATATATCTAAGTAAGTCACATTTACAAGTGTATTTCTATCTGTACAACAATTTCCACACCTAATACAGAAAAATTTCAAATCTTTCGGATTTAGCATTAAAATAAAAAAAAGAATTTTAAAATTTGAATTTTTTTATAATAAATTTAAGGATTAATCGGTATAATCAATTTTCGCTCTATCAACGTTTCAATGGCTACAATTATGAGATCCTTATTATCTTCACTAACCAATTCAATTACGTCATTTAAATTAACAATATTATTGTTTCTTTTTGATGCTGATTGGATTACATTTAATGTGCGGATCTCTAGTTTGTCTAAGTTTTTCTCTTTTCGCAATTTAAGAAGATCGATCTTTCCAGATAATCTGAAAGAGCCTTTATAGTGTAATTCAAAGTACTCGTTTATTATTGTAGGGACTAATTCTTCAAACAGGTCTAAGGAACCATCCCAATTTTCTAATTCTATAGATAATTTTAGATTTAAGGCTAAAACCAAATTAGATACTTGACTTTTTAACCTTTCAGAAGACTTTTCTCTTAGGATAAATACAGCTCTTACATCATCTTTATCTGCGATTAAACAGTAGAAATACTTGAAATCCAACTCAATAATCTTCTCAATACCATAGCTCTTTGTAGATTTCTTTGATTCTACGGAACTTATTTCTTGTTCAGAAAACTCTTCTCCAACAGTTGTTATTGCTTGAATAAATCCTGAGAATAATTCCTTCTTGTGTTTTTCTAAAATCGAATAGCTCTGCGAATAAATAGGTATCCCGCTCAATTTATGTATTATTACAATAGCCTGAATATTTTTGAGGTCCTTAAATCTTTGTGTTTTTGCTAACAATTCTGCTTCTTTCTTCCTCTTTCTTGGTAGAATTACATAAGACCTTAAACTTAATATTCCTAAAGCACTAACTATGCTTATTAATACACCTATAATTATCCATAACAACAGGCCTGGGAATTCATTTCCACCAACAACAGGTTCACCGATTACAACAATAAATGAGTATATAGTTGATTTGTAGATTGAACCATTAGGTGTAATTATTAAATCAAATTTATAATTACCTTCTAATCCTTCTGGCAATTTTATATCTACTTCATAAGTTCCAGGAGCGGTCTGATTGATAGTGCCTATACCATAATCCCATGTATATTTTATAGTCGCGTCTTCGATGATATTTAGTGTTTTATTATCTAGTAATTGAATTTGAATATTTATTGTTTCTCCTACTTCAGCATTTATTGTGTCTTCAAAACTAATTGGATCTACCTTTATTTCAATCTGATCTATCAAAAGTTGAAAACTGAAAGTTGCATTTTTATAATTAGGATGTTCAAATTGAAGGTAAACTAAATTAAACCATAAAGAAAAATCCTCCTGTGAACATATAATTGTTGTATTATACCAGAAATTGGGGTTTATTGTCAAATTCTTTTGGAAAGCACCGCTTATACAAGTTATTACACCCCCGGTTAAATATTCTGCGTCTATATTTGAGAGTGCCCTTACTGATATATTAAGCTCTTCGTTGAAAACTGTTCCTAATAATGCATTTTCATTAATTTGTTGAGAATTGATATAAGCTAATAAATTTACAGATTGTTTTATCATCTCAAATTCATAAATATAATATTGAGGTTCGTAAGCTACTGCAGAAAAATTAATCCTCAACTGATAACTACCAATATCGTCAATAAAAAGGGTACTAAATTCTATTTCATATACACCGTTTCCAGGATTTTTAATTGTATATAAAGATTCATTACTGATGCTGACATTGACTAATGCTCCATCAATCCCATCGCCGTCATAATCTGAAAACTTAAATCTTATAGTACTATTAGCATGTAATTCGATCTCATTATCTGATTCAAGAACTTGTATATTTGTTTCTTCACCTAAGTTAATTTCTAATGTAATATTACTCGTAATAAATCCAATTTTTGAAGAATTAATAATTATATTATGCAATCCTCGTGATATTAAGTCCCCAGTAAATAACGTTGTTTCATAAATACCTAATCCTGAATCTGTAAAATAACGAGTCCCATCAGACCAGTTATAAGATACAATCGCATTGGGTATTGTAAAATTATTTTCAAAATCTTTTAAGAGAATCCTTACTGGAATAATATCACCGACAAATCCCTCAGTTCTTAAGTCTAACTCTGCGTCATCTGGTTTTAATAAAGTTAGTGAAGTCTGATGGTTTACAATAAGGTCGGATTTAACTCCACCAATGGCAGTTCCATTACTCCAAAATATCGTATAATTATATTGACCTCCTATTGAATTCAAGGCTGTGAACGTGATCTCAGAAAATAATACAGTTCCATTAGAAAGAGGATTTATAGCTTCTTCAAACCAAATTGAACCAGTTGGGTCATAGATGGTTAAATTTACCATAGTTAAAGCTAAATTTGGAGGAATTTCATTACTATTATTAATTTGGGTTCTAATTTTGGTAGATTCACCTGTAACAAATGATGATTCTACCCATTGACCTTGTTTAAACATTTTAGTGTTTGAACTGTTAAGGTAATTAGGTGATGTTGCTACGAATGACCACCAACCAGGAAATATCGCGAATGTAGTATTGATTGTTAAATAAGTTTCCCCATTACTCCCACCCTCATAAGAAACTGATTGTAATGTAGGATCTAAAACTGAAGTAATTTCCCCGTTTGTCGGCTTAGTAATTGTAAATTCAAAATCAGTATATTGAGATGGCATATAAAAATTATGAGTAAACTCCCAATAAACTGATCCATTTTCCAAAATTGTATAACTGATCCCTTCTTGAACTGTTTGTCCAATTTTAGTTGTTGTATCATGATACCCATACAAGAACGTATCTAATTCAAATTCTAAAGATGGAGATGCTGTTTGGATAGTTAAAACTACAGGATTATATTCCCATTTTCCAGTAAAATTTCGAGAAGAATGCCCCCATTGATTCCCATCAGAAAGGATTTCACTGTTTATAGTAAGGTTTATATCACTTTGGGTTGAATTAGCAAGTGTCGTCAGTTCTAAAGAGACGTTATCAAACCTGAAAATTTGTTGAAATTGATCCTCAAAACCACTATACGTAATCGAAGCACCACTCATTATGCCAATTGAAATATTAAACTCATTATTATTTTTAATATTTTCAAAAATATTTGAGGTATTTAACCATAAATCCATATTTATCTTTCCAGTATGGTGCCATGTTTGCCTCCCTGCGTCTGCAACATCTCCGATACCTTTTGAATATACTTTTTTATTATTAATTTCACAATATATAAAATTTTCATTAGAATCCATAGCAAATTCAGCGTAATAATCGAAACTAATATAAGCATCAATAACAGCACCTCTGGGGATGGTTATATTTTGATATAATTCTACAAAATCTCCTTCATAATAAACCGTATCATATTGTGGTAGGTCAGGGGAGATTTCTGAATATAATGCCACAAACATACTATCTGCACCCCCAACATTACCCGCTCCATAATTAGTCATTGTAGAAGAATTTGCATTAAATCCCCATGATGGTGAATTCACATAGAAGTTAGAGCTCGTATTAATAAACTCATAATAGTCGATTTTATATCCCCAATACTCGTATAAACCGTCTGATTCAAAGTAGAAATTTAATTCACTTCCCCAAATCCAAGGTGAATAATAGTCAGATTTAAATCCTGTTTCAGTATAGATTATTGTATTATTTTCATTTTCAATAAAGAAATAATCCCAACTATCCTCAAATTCTAACCGCGTAAAATGAACTCTCATCGCTATTGTTCCAGGATTCGCAGTAATTGAGTCTAGAGTCTGAGGTCGACCTCTATTTGGCTGATAATCATGAGGACTTTCTTTACCTGAAACATTTAATCTATAAATGGTAATTGGTAAAAAATCGCTATTATTAACCCACTCCCTAGTATCTTGTATACTTCGTATTGAATTCTGAATTTCTGAAACTTTCCAATCATGGACTTCATCTAAATAATATGTTAAATTCACTTCTTCCAGATTTGATGCTGAGATATCTTGATTAAATTTATAAAGATTTCCAGTATCAGTAATATTCAAAGATGGTTCTAATCCTTGGAACAAGATAGCACCACCATTAGCGCCGTTTAATTCATGTTTAAATATCTTCTTATCATTAATATAATCGTTATCATCAGAGTGGAAGGTTATATTTAAAATAGAATTAAAAAATAACAGTGAAACCAATATCATTGAAATAATAGACAGACAATTTATTTTCTTCTTCATTGAAGAAATCTTTTTATTACATTTCATTTAGTTCCCCTTTAATAAAAGAAGTTAACCTATATTCCTATGTAATAAAAATGAAATTTCATAAATTTAAATAATTGTTTTGGCCAAAATTTTAAAATTGGTCTGGAATCTTAGTTAGGTAAAAATTCTTCCTTTAAATCCGCAATTAAAGATTTTCTATCTTTAACAGATATACGATTAATATTAACTCCACGATTATTATAAGTATCGGGAGGTATATCTTCAAATAAAGACAACATTAAAATAATAGAATTAGTAACTAAGACTCGGTTTTTTGCTTTATCTAATAATTTCATCAATTCTATTAAGGAATGATCTTTCCAAATCTCAGTTTTTTCCCTATTTACTTTTTCGTTTTGAAAATAGTCAAGAATTTTCAAATAACAATCTAATTCAAAATCTTCGGTATTCTTGTTAATTTTCATCTTTTTTTAGTAAGCACTTCGATTCTATTTATTTAAACTTAAAACTTATTTTTAAGTCAGTTTATTTTATCACATTTTTGTTATAGTATTCCGTACAATTTTGCTTTTTCCTAAGTTAACTACTACTAATAACCCCGTACAGCTATATTTTTATAGAGTATAATTTGTGTGTAAAAATCTTTTAGTATTTAGATAATAAATTTTTGTGCCTTTTTATTTTCTAATATAATATATAGATATCACTAAATTTTGGAAAATGAAATTTAGACTTATTTTATTAAAGAATTTAAAATAAAAACTATGCTAAATTCTTAAGAAAAAATGCAAGATTTATTCGAGGTTATAAACAATCTTAAGAAGAGTGAAGTTAGTAAATTAGTAGAACGCAGAATTAATGAATTTAAAGAAATTAGAAGCAAATTTCATGATAAAATATTTGGAGAACTTAGTTTTTGTGTTATGACAGCAAACTGCAGTGCAGAGAAATGTATTGAAGTTCAAAAGTTAGTAGGTGCTGGATTCCATAATTTACCTGAAGTGAAATTAGCTCAAAAATTAAGATTAAATGGCTATAGGTTTCCTAATATTAGAGCGAAATATATTGTACAAGCAAGAGAATTACAAGGAGAATTAAAAAGCAATATTAAAACCTATAAAGATCTCCATAAGTTAAGAGAGTGGATTGTAAAAAATATTAAAGGATTAGGATATAAAGAAGCTAGCCATTTTCTAAGGAATATAGGTTTTACGGATTATGCGATAATAGATTTTCATATTTTAGATCTTCTAACGAAATTTAACCTAATTGAAAAGCCGAAAACTTTAACAAAAACAAAATATCTTGAAATAGAGGAATTATTAGAAAAAATCTCAGAAGGATTAAACTTAAATCTTGCTGAACTTGACCTTTATATGTGGTATATGGAGACTGGAAAGATCCTTAAATAAAAATCCTAATTTTAATGGGATATGATTTTTAGGGTGGGGTGTATATAGAATTAATCTTTTTTTGGAATAACGGTTGTTTTCCTGTCTTGTGTATCACGTGTACTTCTGTTAAGGCTAATGAAATCATTTTCCTTTATTGTACAGTGAATATACATGTTAGTCTATATATCACCCCATTTTAAAGAGGAATGATGAATTACAACTTCACAGAAATAATAAGACAAAAGTGTATATAAAGCTTTTGATTATTTTTATTACTTTTTATGAAACTATAGGAGGCTTTAACTCTCTTTTTTTCTTTTTTTTACTGATAATACCATGTTTCCTTTCTTTCTGTTTAGTATAAATTCCAATAAAAATTAGAAATATTGAAAATCCTAAATAAGAAATACAAACTGTGAGTCCAATGTAGAAATTTGTAACGTCTCTAATTCCATAAATTAATGTTGAAAAAATTATACCAATTAATGCCAAAATTGAGTTAACGATACCGCAAATTATGTCAAAATAAAGACCCTTTCTTTCCTCTGTAGCTTTATCTTTACGAACCAATACTGTATTTGATTATTTAATTATTCAATTTGATTATTTAATAAAGTTTTCGAGTTTATTATACACAGTTTCTAAAATTTTTAAATTAGGTAAGAATGTAAATCTAACATGACCTCTTCCATATTCACCAAATCCAGAGCCATAAACAGTACAAATTCCTGTTGTTTCAAGTAAATCTATGACAAACTCCTTATCATCCTTCCATTTTCCTAATTCAGTAAAATCAAATTTTGGGAAGAGGTAAAATGCACCGTTAGCTTTGACACAAGTAATCCCTTCAATTTTTCTTAATCTTTCATATGAATAATCTCTTCTCTCCTTTAATTTTCCAACCATTTCTTTTGTATGTGTTCCAGGGTTTTTTAAAATTTCAATAGCAGCATATTGAGCAATTGAACTTGCGGATAATCTTGCTCTTGCCATTTTTGCAATACCCTCTTTTAATTCATCTAATTTATTTTCGGGATCATGATAGTACATATATCCTAAACGCCACCCTGTCGCAAGATGAGTTTTTGAGAAACCATTCAATCCAATTACTGGAACATCCTTACTAAGACTTGCAGGACACGTGAAAGGTTTTTCATAGATGATTTGATCATAAATCTCGTCTGATAAAATAGGTATGTCATATTCCCCAGCAATATCTATTATTTGCTTTATCATTTTTTCACTGAACATTACACCAGTAGGATTATTAGGAGAACAAATTAAGATTGCTTGAGTTCTTTCATTAATTTTTTTCCTTAAATCATCAATATCGGGTTCCCAATCATTAGATTCATCTAATCCATATTCTACAGGAATTCCATCAAAAAAATTAGCATAATTTATATATAATGGATAACTTGGTCCAGGAATTAATAGCTCCTTCTTATTCTCTATCATTGCAGCTATGAGAAAAAAAATAGCTTCAGTTACCCCTGTAGTAACCAAAATATCATTTGAGTTTATATTAAGGTTATAATTTTGAGTTAAAGACTTACTTAATTCCTCTCTAAGTTCTGGAGCACCTAATGAATCAACATAAAAATTTTTGCCTCCAAAAGAAGCATCTGCTAATGCTTGGGATATATACCGAGGCGTATTAAAATCAAATATTACAGGGTCTCCAATATTTAAATGATATATTTTCTTCCCGCTTTTAGCAACTTTATTAGCAACCGCAGCTATTTCGCGTATTGCATAGGAAATTTCTTTAATTCTTTGGGCAACCATAATTATTCACACGTTCTTGAAGATATAATAGTGAAAAATATATTTAGTAATTATTCAACAAAATTTAATAATTTTTTTTTAGTTGCAAGATTAGCCCAAATCACGAAATCTTTTAATTTCGTATAATAGATACGATTAAAATTTGACAAAATTATCATATAAATTTATATATTATATTGATAAAGATATTATTATAATATCTAAATAAAAATCCTACTACACAAATAATTAAATTATAAAGAGGAAAATAAAATGATTTTTCAAGATTATGGGTTAGCAGCTGGTGTATTGATGTTTATCCTTATACTTTCTGTTGTATTTCTTATTATTGGTATTGCATTAGCAGTTTGGGTTTATAAGGATGCAAAGAAGAGAGATATGAATGCTGCCGTATGGTTATTAATTGTGCTCCTGACTGGATGTTGTGGATGTGTAATTTATTTAATTGTCAGAGATTAAATATAACTAAAACTATTTTTTTTTTCTAATTCAATATCAACAAGGGCAATGATTCAAAAATGAAGTTATCTCGAATATTACTTTTTTTCTCAGATATAAAACCAATATTATTGTCACACCATCCAAATTGCACTGCATTTTCTAATCATGTGTATAACCTTGGAAGATTCAAATTATGTATTGGGTGTTTCACTTTTTATCCCACAATTGTAGTAACTATTCTATTCATTTTAACATTCTTTAATCTAACATTAATTAACCTTTTTGTTATGTTTTTTATCTCTTTTGTGTTTTTCATACCCATCGTCTTAAACATTTTTGGATTGACCAAATATAAGTTGCTAAAAATTCTTACAAAAATTTCAATTGGAATAGGAACAGGTTTGTTAATAGTCTCGACAGTTTGTCTTCCAATTTTCCTTTTCATAAAGATTTCAATCTTAATTGATATTCATTTTATTACTGGGGCAATTGCATATATAAGAGCAAAGCATATCAAGGAAAGATGCTTAGATTGTGAATTTGAGGGTAATTGGGATCGCTGTCATGCTATGAAGCCCATAATGGACAAATTATATGAACATAATTTTAAGAGAAAGAAAAAATCAGTTAATGATGATTTAAAAGAGTAAGAGTATTCCTTTTAAAATTAATAAAAATAAATAAGAAACACGTTTTAGGTTATAATAATAAATTCCAATCAATTTCTTTTTCGATCAAGGCTAAAACTTTATCCGTCTCATCTTCTTGAATACCTGGTCTCAAACGTTCTAAATTTCTCATAGTCGTATATGTGTCTGATGGACTTAAAATTATCGGGATATTTTTGTCATTCGCAGCAGTAATTACACCCATATCAGGTTGAATGAATCCTGTTAATATTAATGTTGAGACATCTTGATCTAATGCAGCCATTGCTAAGTCTGTCCGATCACCACCTGTAATAAATGCTGCCCGTTTAACCTGTCTTAAATATTTTAATGCAGATTGTGCATTCATAGCACCTATGAGGAATTTTTCTACGAGATTATCTAATCCTGACGTTGCTGATTCATTTATTAATTCTCCTCCAATTTGCTCTTTAATCTCGTTTACGCGAGGAGAAAATAATTCAACACTCTTTTCTATTATACCCAAAATAGGGATATTATATTTAGTTATATGACCATCTGAAAGCTCTTTGATTCGTGCAATATATTCAAAATCTATTTTATTGAAAAGAATTCCTAAAATGCTTATTTTTCGAAAATCAAAATATTTTTTCGTAAAAAAGAAGTCGTCTATACATCGATCTGAGGATTCTGTTGAAATATAAATTAATTCTTTTATTCCTAAGTTCTCTGCAATGCTTACATCATCAATACCTAATCTAACGAATTTTCTTATGCTAGGATTTCCTTCAATTACAATGTAATCCACATCTTTAGCGATTTTGTCATAAGCATTCTTAATCTTTGCTAAGTATTCTTCTTTTTTGCTTGCATCAACTAAATCAATATAATATGCATCCGGAATTGAGGTTGGAGAAATGTAGTCATATGGATATTCTGTTTTATAGACAGTATTTAGGATGAACCCAACATCAGGGTCCGCTTTATTGGTAAATGCTGCTTTTGGCACCCCAATTGGTTTAAAATAGGCAAACTTCTTCCCTTCTTTTTTTAACTTTTGGATAAAACCAATTGAAAGAAAACTTTTCCCAGCATGTTCTTTTAATGAACAAAAATAAAATGTTTTTATCATTTTCTTCCCTTATCTTAACTTTTTACTTTCTATTTTATTTTAATTTACTTAATAATAATTATTTATCTTTTAATTGTGATTTTAATATCAACGGCACTATAACCTTTAATAAATGCTAAAAGAGGATTAATATCAAGCTCAACTATTTCTGGAAAATCATTAACTAGCTGAGATAGTCTTAAAAGAACATTAATTATCGCTTCAATATCAGATTGCGATTCTCCCCTAACACCTTGGAGTAGGTTGTAAATTTTTGTACCTTCTATCAATATTTTTGCATCTTCTTTAGTGAATTTATAAGCTAAAGCAAATGCTACATCTTGCATGAAATTAGCGTAGATTCCTCCAGTTCCAAACATTAGAAGAGGACCAAATTGAGGGTCTCTTGACATACCAATTATAATTTCATTTACTTTTGGCTCAGCTTTAAAGTCAATCATTTCTTGTACTTCCACACCGTAAATTTTAGCGTTTTGTGGACCAAATTTTTTAGCATTATTTACGATTTGAATGTAAGCTTCAAAGGCATCCTGTTCTGTTTCAATATTTAATAAAATTCCTCCCACATCAGTTTTATGAATAATATGCGGACTTACGATTTTCATTACAGATTTTCCTGTTTCAGACAGTAGTTTCATTGCTTGTTTGGGAGTTTGTGCTAACCTAGATGTAGGAGATTTTATGCCGTAGTAATCAAAAACTTCACTTGTCTCATAACTTAATAAAACTGTTCTTCCATCTTCTCTAACTTTAGAAAAAATTTCTTTTACCCTTTCTTTTTTTACCTCAAACGCAGGAATTACTAATTCATCTAAAGAAGTACTTCTTAAGTACTTACATCGTTTTACAAGTGTTTTCAATGAATGAGCTGCTCTATCTGGAAAATGGTAACACGGGATATGGTTTTTTTTTAAATACTCTCTCCCATCAAAAATATTTTTTCCTCCTATGAAGGAGCAGACTATTGGTTTTTCTTTTAAATGTTTAGATGAGATATCATGAATAATTCGAGCAACTTCAGAGGGATTAGTCTGAGCTTGAGGAGTTACGATGACTAACGCTCCTTCTGTAGTAATTTCATTAGATTCTACTTTTCCATTTAAACCAAAAATTGTTTTTATTGTAAATTCATATCTATCTGGCGCTGCATCTCCTACAATATCGATTGGATTAAAAATTGATGCTTCTAAAGGTAATTTTGCTCTTAATGCATGAAGAATTGACTCTGAAAAGCCAGCGAACTTTAAATTTTCTCGTTCAAATGCGTCTGTGGCAACAATTCCTGGACCTCCCGCATTTGTTATTATCGCAAATGAATTGTTTTTTGGAACAGGTTGATATAGGAAAACCTCACCAAAGTCAAATAGATCTTCTATAGTTTTAGCTCGAATAACACCACATTTTTCAAACGTTAAATCGTAAGCAATATCCGCGCCTGCTAACGCACCCGTATGACTAGATGCAGCTCTAGCACCTGCTTCACTTACACCTGATTTTAAAATAACTATTGGTTTTTTTCGTGTAGCTTTTGGCAAAATTTCTAAAAATTTTTGTCCATCATTAATACTTTCTAAGTAACATAAAATAACACTTGTATTATCATCTTCAGCTAAAAATTTAATGAAATCAACTGCTCCTAAGTCTGCCTTATTTCCTAGACTAATGTTGCAAGAGAATCCGAATGCTTGTGTCATTGAATAATCCATCATTCCTGTAAGCATGGCACCTGATTGAGAGATCATAGCAATTCCCCCTTTTTTAGGGGTTTCAGCTGCAAAAGAACCATTGTAATTAAGCCCAATAAATCCTAAACAATTTGGTCCTAAGATCCTCATGTTGTATTTTTTGCCGATTTTGATGAGTTGTTCTTCCCTTTCTACACCTTCTCCACCAATTTCTTTAAAACCTGCTGAGATAACAATTAAACCTTTTACTTTCTTTTTACCGCACTCTTCTGCTGCTTTATTTACAAACTTACCCGGAATAACAAAAATCGCTACATCTATATTATCTTTCACATCTAAAATGCTCTTGAAACATGGGAGATCGCAAACAGTATCTGCCCTAGGATTTATAGGAAAAATTTTACCTTTATATCCTGAGTTTATAATGTTATTTAAAACGGTATTTCCCACTTTACCTTTAGTAGAACTTGCCCCTATAACTGCAATACTCTTAGGATTGAAGAAGAATGAGATATCGTTAGTAGCCATTTTTGTATCTAAGGTTACTTAATTTTAAAAAAGGTATATAAAAATCTATAATTGTAATTCCTTTTAAAATTTTCATAGATTTACAATAAACATGTAAAAAGCTTATTTAAGAGAGAAAAAAAACCTAGAGGAATCTATTTTTAATAAATTTAAAAATAAAATTCGATTAATATCTTAATTATTTTTCTATTTGTTAGTGATAAATATTCTATTTGTTAAAAATCAAATCTAACAATACATTAGAGAACAAGAGATTTTTATTTTCCAAATCCCTAAAACAAAATAAATCCAATTTTTCAAATCCACTAAAGAAATAAAAAAGTTTTGAATTTACATTTCAAAATTAATAGATTTATTCTCGGACTCAAAGAAGTTCATCTTCGTTTACTAATTGCCGAGGAGCTAAGAAATAAACGTTCTATTTTCCTATAAGATAAAGAAGCCCATCTGCTATTGAACCTCGGAAACAAATAAAGTCATGCCCTCCAAGAAATTCCGTATAGTAAACGGGATATCCTTTTTCTTGTAACACTGTACAGAAATGACGGTTAGATATAAATATTCCTGAAGGACTAGCTTCCTCAAGTACTCCTACGTCAAGATAAAATTTTAAAGATAATCTTTCGCTTTGAGAGAATTGATGGGCGAATTCTTCTCCCTCCTTCCAATAAGATCCTGATATAGATAGTACATTACCAAAGATCTCCGGATGTTTAAATGCTATAAATGCAGACATAACCCCTCCGGCACTGGCCCCAGCAATAACAGAATGAGACGGATTTGTAGTGACATTGAAATTCTCACGAACCCAAGGTAATAATTCTTTAATGATATACTCCACAAATTTAGGATTAGGAGCTAATTCACTATTTCTTAAAGCTAAGTTGGTAGACAGGAAATTTTCTACCATAATAGCAACTACGGGAGGCATTTTATCATCCGCAATGAGATTATCAAGAGTAGAGGATACTTTAGCCACTTCTTCGGATATTATTCCATCAAATAATAGAACAAAATGAAAAGAAGAATGTTTTTTAGAATAATTTGGAGGGGTATAAACTAAGATTTTGCGTTTATTATTTAGTACTTCACTGTAGGATGTAAATTCTTCTACTTTACCATAATCAATATTAGCTCTTTTCCCATACCAAGGTTGGGGAGGAGCTTCAGGAGATTCAGTTTCATTAAGTGGAAAACTAATTCCATTTATTTTATAAAAGTATTTTTTGGAGTTAAAAGGATCAGGGATAATCGAATCTGCATACTTAAACAAATTTTCAGTGGGATTTTTTGGTTCTAGTGGAGTATTTTTACTAAAATTATAGGTTGCTCTTATGCCTTTAAGGAGCTTATATGATTTGAAATATATGTTTGTGTCTTTGATTCTTTCAAGTAAACATTCTTTTATATCTTCAGTCACAAACATATTCTGAAGATATAAACCGATATGACACACAATATTGTCTACTTCCTCATCTTCCCTAAAAACAAAGGTAATGAGGTTATATTTATTATCTCCTTCAATATCTTCAAAGATAGGGGTTCCTATCCCTTCAATTTCTTTCCAGAACTTCGAAACTGCCTCTTTCTTATTTACTTTAATTTCATCTTGAAGCCTTGATATTTTAGGGCTTATTATCTTTGAACTATTACTTTTATTCGACATGATTTTCCATAATTTTTAAACTCTTTATTTAATTAAAAGGTTTCCTTAGATTTGGTATTTTGTAATTATAATCTCACGGAATTTATCAAAACATCAGCTATGCAATTTATCTGGAGATAAAAAGATGCTTTACCATCAATATTCTACATCGAATTTAAGAAATAACGAACAAAAAACAATTGATGGATTAATTTCGGATATTCTGAATGAGGAAGATTTGACAGCATTAGTTGGGAAAGCAGAGAGAAACATAGATAAAAAGATGAATAAATCAAAAAAATAAGATTTAAACCAATTTTGGCTAGTTAAAATGATGGATATACAAATAAATTTATAAATATTTTAAATTTTATAATAATTGGATAAATTAGATTACTCCCATTTTCAAATTTGTCTCTAAGTTTGTGTTCCCTTCGTTTTTGAAGGGTAACACTCTTTTTTTTCTAATTTTAAAATTTTTAGAGATTATAAGTTTAGATGAAAAAAACAGCGTTAAAAAACTATAAACAGAACAATTGAAAAATTTAAAATATTAATAAATATTCGAGTTAATTTGTCAAAATCATGTGTTAATATATGTTAAATGGCGAAATATTGTATTAGCGTTAAATTCCATCAACTTACATCAATAAATTTAAATAAAAATTAAAATTTATTTATTTGGATTAAAAACTAATAAAATTTAGAGGTTTTAATATGCCTATTGAAGAATACACTTTAATTCGTGTTAGCAAGTCAAATAAAGAAAAATTAGATGATTATAAATTAACCAAAGGTGAATCATATAATTCTGTACTTGACGAGTTAATCGAATTTGGAGAGGAAAATAATTTTAAAAGTATTAGAATTCAAAATTTATCTAAAAACTTGGAGATTAAAGAAAATGGGAGAAATAAAATTAAACAAAAGGCGAGTACTCAAATCGGATAATTTAGTAGATAAATTCAAGCTCTATTTTTATCAAACTCATTTTAATAGCCCTATATATAAATTTTTATGTTATAAATCGAATTTTAATTATAAAATATTAAAAAAAAAGTTAAATATGATAAGAATTTTAAAGTGATGTCTTTTTCTGAAAGATCTTAATTCCTAAAAAGATAAATGTGGAAGTGAATGCTAATATGATTAGGATTCCGCTCCAAATGGGAAAGATAGAGGCTTCAGAAGTGGGTAGAATTATACTACCACTATACATTAAATCAGAGAAGGAATTTCCAATAACTGTCAATTGGAGATAGACTTGTTTGATCCAATACTGTGGAGTAAAAAACACACCCCCATTGTCCAAGGGGAAAAATGAGCCCGATACAAACATTAAGGTCATGTGAGACAACATAGCAATTCCGTTTGCTCCTTCAGGAGAATTGAGAAAGCTCGCAATAATAAGACCCAATCCAATAGCTCCAATACCGAAAATCATAGCAATCAAGTATCCAAGTGGTAACATTGCGAGTTCAAAGTGAGCCCCTAAAATCCCATACCCAAATCCGAATACTAAAATAAGCTGAAGATTCATAAAAATGGTCTCAGATAATACAGCTCCCAAAAATACATTTCCACGACTTACAGGCATTGAATCTATACGCTCTAAGGTTCCATCTACTTTACTCATTGCGAACATAACTGCACTTGTAACTGAAGACATACCGATTGTATATACTACTATTCCAGGAAATTCTACGTCAAATGCGGTTAATCCATTTATCATAGCATCTCCACCTTCTTCACTAAATGCTAACTTGTAAACAAGCAACATCATAATTGGAAATACAACAGTCCAAAACATCGAACCTAAGTTCTTAAGCTTTTCTTTTACATTCTTTTTGGTGATATACCATACTTTCAAATCAATTGAATACATTAATCACGTAACCCCCTACCAGTTAATTTTAAGAATATATCTTCAAGTGAATCTTCCCTAAAGTGTAAGGCTTTAAATGATTCTATCTCTCTTAGAATTTCTCGCTTAAAAGTCATAACTCCTCCAGTAAAGGAGATAATTAACTTATTGTTATCCATTTCTGAGATTTTTTTCACATTGGTTATTCGTTCTAACTTACTTTTAGCTTGGATAAGTTCATCTCTTGAAGAAAAACTAAATTCAAGAATATTACCATTACTTGAACTACTTTTTAATTCTTCTAAGGTTCCAAAAGCAATGATTTTACCAAGATCCATAATCGCAATATGATCACTTAGTGCATCGGCCTCTAGCATATCATGAGTAGTAAGGATGATTGTCACTCCTGTATTTTTAAGGTCCTTGATAAAATCCCATACAAGTCGTCTTGCTTGAGGATCTAGACCGGCGGTTGGTTCATCAAGAAATAGAATTTGTGGTTGATGAATAAGGCTCATTACAAGATTTAATCGTCGTTTCATTCCCCCAGAAAAAGTTTTAGCAGGCTTTTTTCTTCCTGCAATATTCATTTTCTCTAACAGAGTATTCGTCCGTTTTTTTATGTCAACAGGGTCCATTCCATGCATACGACCAACAAATTCTACATTATCCTCTGCTGTTAAGGCTTTAAAAATAACGTTTTCTTGAGGACATACACCAATAAGTGGTTTAATTTTATTTTTTTCTTTTATTAGACTATAATCTTTGATTCTTGCATCTCCATTCGTAGGTTTTAATACTGTGGTAAGCATTCTAATTGTTGTAGATTTCCCCGCTCCATTAGGACCTAAAAGTGAAAATAATTCACCTTTACGAATTTTAAGACTAATACCATCAACTGCTTTAATACCATTGAACGACTTTTCTAGATCTTGAACTTCGATGATAAATTCAGTTGAGTATTTATTCTCATAGAATTGATTAGGATCTGAATATTTCATTTGTGCTTCTTCTTTTATTGATACATTCATATTTAAAATCAAAATTAGTTTGAATAAATTTCTTCCGTAGACCAATTTTTGTTATAAACAAGCTAAAAAACCTACCAAAAATGGGTTAAAGCATAATGATTAAAAATTTTTGAATCTTTTTTGTAGTATGACTAGAATTGTAATGATTACAAGTAAAGGGGAAATAAATCTTAACTTATTTGATGAAGATGCTCCAATGACTATTGCTAGTTTCTTATTTCTAGCAAAACAAGGTTATTATAATGGTCTAAAATTTCATCGAGTTATACCGGATTTTATGATACAAGGTGGATGCCCACTAGGTACTGGAACAGGCGGACCAAAACAAAAAGGTATTGCATCATTTCCATTTGAAGGGAAAAACATAAATTACCCTTTTAATGATGAATTCCAATCAGGAAGAAAATTCGATAAACCGGGGTTATTAGCAATGGCGAATGCGGGGAAAAATACAAATGGGTCACAATTCTTTATCACACATGTCCCAACTCAACATCTTAATAATAACCACACTATTTTTGGAGAGGTTGTAGATCCTATAGCTGATCAAGGAGTTGTAAACTCAATTGCTCAAGGAGATACAATAAAAGAAATCAGAATAATATAGATATCGAGTTAAAGGATATCTTTTTAATTTTTTTTAAAGTCCTTACATTCTTTTTGATATATATCTTAAATAGTAAACTAAAAGTTTATAGAGTTTATCAACATTAATATATTTGAAAAAACTAATTTTCTAATGAAATTAAACTGATTGGATTCTGAAGTTATGAATAGAGATTTAAAGGATTTAATTAATACAGTTGAAAAAGAAACTAAATCACGATCAGAATTAGAAGCTACCATCAACTCTTTAAAGGAAGATATTAATCGTTTGAAATTTACAATAAAAGAACAACATTTATTGATCGAAGAACAGGGAGATCAAATTAGCTTCGCTCAAAGTGATTTACCAAGTGAATTTAATATTTTAAAGGAAATGATTACATCTCAAAGGAAAGATTTAATAAAAAGAGATGAAAATATCGATAAGCTAAATGATAAAATTGATATATTAGCATCTCAAATAGAAAAACCTAAAAATGGGACTTTTGAGATACAAAACGATGACTTATTAGAAGCTCAAGAACTGATACTGAAATTATCTGAAGAAAGTGAAGAATATAGAAATCAAATTGAAGATTTGAAAAATCAACTTGAATCTATAGAATCAGAAAAGGTTGATCTTGAAGAAACTGACAAGGTACAAACAGAAGAAAACGAAGAAATAGTGAATATAAAGCGATTGAACTTTCAATTAATGGAACAAAATGGTTTATTACGTGTTGAAATAGAATCTTTAAAAGCAAAAATGCAAAAAAGAATCCAAGAAGCGAGATCAGAAGAATTGGAATTAGCTAACAGAAAAATTGAAGATTTAACTTCAGAAATAGATTCTTTAAACGCCCAAATGCAGGAAAGAATCGAAAAAGTGAGTTCAGAAGAATTAGAATTAGCCAACAGAAAAATTGAGGCTTTAACCTCAGAAATAGATTCTTTAAACGCTCAAATGCAGGAAAGAATCGAAAAAGTGAGTTCAGAAGAATTGGAATTAGCTAGCAGAAAAATTGAGGATTTAACCTCAGAAATAGAGGATTATGATACCCAATTAAAGTTCTTACAAAGAGAACTAGAAAAACCAATTGAACCTGCAATAATTTCCACGGAGGATGCATTAGAATTTGCTGAGATGAAGGAACAATATGAAAATGTAAAATCTGAATTATTGAAATATCAAGAAGAAAATGAACTCCTAAATAATAAATTATCAGAATTAGAATCTCACAATATCGAATTGATTGATATAGAAAGTTCTACTAATTCAATTGCTTATGATTTTCCAGAGCACTTCCAAATTTCTCTTTTTAAAAGAATGTATAAACTTTTAGATGATAATAACAAAAAAGGTGTTATAAACACACTTATTAAAGATTTAAATAGCAAAAATAATGAAATTAAAAGAAGCGCTATAAAAATATTAAGCGAAATAAAAGATAAAAAGGTTTATGATGCATTTTTAGAATTAATTCATGATGATGATTGGTTAATTAGATATAATCTTATTAAAGCTTTAAGTAAATTTGATTTTGAATCAGAAGAGTTTAAGGAATTATTGAAAAGGCTTTCAAAAGATGCAGATGTAGACGTTAGAGAGCTTGCTGTTAAAATGTTTAATGAGATTTCTAAATAATATGAATTATTTGATTTATTACTTTAGGATATATAACTTTTTGTTCTCTTTCTAGATAGATGGTCAGCTAAATATAGCGGTTCTGGTTGCCGATGTCTTTTAGTTGTAATTAAACAAATTTTAAGAGCAATGTCAATAGTGGTTTTATAGCCTACACTTATGAAAACTGGCTTTGAACCATCATTTAAACAGATAACATATCCTAACAATTCGTTTGAAGAATCTTCATCAACATTTTCTGGATCTTTTGCCCATACTGGTGCTTTATTACCCTTAATTTTCTGAATTTCATTCTTATTAAAATATCCGATATAAGGATTTTTCGCAATGCCTATAGTAGGAATATTTAAAGCAAAGCCAAGATGAACTGCTTCTCCAAACCTCCTAGGATGAATCTTCCCATGACCGTCACACATTATAAGGTCTGGGCTACTTGGAAGTTTTGCAATTGCTTTAAATAATAATTTGCATTCTCGGAATCCTAGAAAGCCTGATTTATATGGAAAACTGATGAGATCTTGAGCGAAATAATGTTTTTCTTCTTTATTCTGTTCTAGATTCCAGAGTACGGCACACGAGACTCCATTTTCTTTATTTTCGTCGTAAAAATAAGAAATATCTACTCCAGCAATAGTCTTTATTGGCTTAATGTCGCTAATATACTCCTCTTTTCTTATACTCTTAATTTTGTTTTGATATTTAATTTGAATTAATTCTGCTTGCTCAAATGAGTAGTTATTTCTTAATAATTCTTCTTTAAATATCATTCAAGTTAATAACTTTATTAGTATTTGAGGATTTATAGATTCCAAAAATTGTTTTCATGGTATTTAAGTTGTCTTTCCCACTACTAAAGGGTTCTTTATCATTTTGACAACTATCAACAAAATGAATAATTTCGTTGATAAATGGATCATTACCTACTAATGTATTAGAAATTGGTTTTATTGGAATAAATTCTCCTTTCTGAGAAGTTCTTCCATCGTTATCTAATTTTCTAGATGATATTACAGCACTACCGATTTGATAATGAGCTTTATTTAATGGAGGAGGATTTGAATAAATAGTTCCAGAATCACCATAGATCAGGTATTTTATATTCCAAGGAGTTCTTCCAATAGAAAAACTAGCGAAGATGTTTCCAATTGCGCCTGATTTGAATTCTAATGTAGCACTCGAGAAATCTTCAGCACCATTAATGAATAATGGGTTCATAGTTTTACAGATACCACTTACCTTTTTCACATCCCCAAGAAAATATCTTAAAAGATCTATTAAATGTATTGAGAGAGTAATTAAAACACCTCCACCAGCACGATTGCCATCAAACATCCAATGATCGTGAGGTAATATCAATGATTGCTTAAGAATAGAATTTCCTTGAGCAGCGCGAATTGAACCAAGTTCTTCATTTTGTATGAGACTTAATACTCCTTGAGATGATGGTAGATATCGAAGAACTTGTGCGATCATAAAATTAACACCAGCTTTTTCAGTTGCTTTAACCATATCTCGGCAATCCTGCAATGTACAAGCCATTGGTTTCTCAAGTAATATATGTTTTCCTGCTTCAGCTGCGATAATGGTTTGAAATTTATGTTGATCATGGATAGTACATATATCAACGGCATCAATATCTTCTTCTTTTAGCATTTTCTCAAAATCATTGTAAATAGCACTAATTTTTGCGGTTTTAGCAAATAATTTTACTGCTTCTTGTCGGATATCACAAACAGCAGTTAATTGAACCTTATCAGGGAATTTAAGATAAGCGGGTAAATGGGCATATGCCATTGCTCCAGCTCCTATCAACCCTACTTTGATAGGTTTTGAAATAGTAATGTCACCGTTTTAAAAAGATTTTTTTTATTACCGAGTCCCCAAGAGGTACATATCTTTGAAACACTCCTGGAATACTTAATGTTTCAGGGATTAGATCCGCCCAACGTTGCTTCCTATCGACGGTAACTTTAACTGATCCTTGAATCCTTTCTTGAACGCTTATAGGACCATATGAAAATATTAGCACTATACCCTTTCTTAAAGGATGAACAACTGCCATGTTATTAATTCCCCATGCGTTTCCTGGGGGTATAATAACGTCGCTTTCGTTTATAGATGGATTTGGAGTAATCTCAAGGGCTATATGCGTAACTCCTTTATCTAAAACTAGGGTTTTTTCTTTTGTGACTGTTATATCAAAAATACGTTTGGGAAATCCCCAATCAACACCCATTTCCATCATCAACCATGTTTCAACTGGCATACTCAACACGAACCAAGTTTCTTCACCATCAGGGCATATCCCCTTGATCATTACCATACTTTCATTATAGCGTGTTATTGAATTTCCAGTGTTATAATCAACCGTAACTAAAGATACAATAGGGTGCTCTGGCATGATAAGATGTTTCGGTAGGAGTGATTGGTAAAGTTCAATATTAATAGGTTTAAAGGCAGCGAAAATACCATTTGTGCCTAAATCTCCACCGACTTTTACGGTTTTAGGATTAATTGTTGATTTACTCCTTGATCCATAGCCCCAATTGATGAGTTCTTTAATGTCATCATTTTTCACGAAATTACGTACACGTTGGATGATCATACCACTATAATAAGCGTGTTCGACCTCATTTTTCGGACCAATTCCTCTATTTCTTGACTCTGTCATAATGATCAATAATTGTCCAATATACATAAATTGTTTTCATAATTATTAAAAACTAATTATAATAATAAATCCTATTTTGTTATAATTTTAAATGGGCTTGTTCTGAATAATAACCATGAAATTCAAATCAAAGAAATTCTTAATTGAAGTAAGTTAAAAAAAAACTACGTTTGATATCGATGAAAATAGCCGTCTCAGGAAAAGGTGGGGTTGGAAAAACTCTTATAGCTGGTACGTTGGCAAGAATGTTTGCTAAAGATGGATTTAATGTGTTAGCCATCGACAACGATTCTGCTATGAACCTAAGTTATACTCTTGGTATTGATTCAGAAACTAAAGAAAAAATTGTTCCAATCTCAGAAATGAAAAAACTAATTGAAGAGAGAATAGCTGTCAACGGGGCGGGACCTGGAGTATATAACATTAATCCTAAAGTTTCAGATATTCCAGATAGATATAAAATATCAGGTCCGGATGGCTTACAACTTCTAGTACTTGGTTCAATTGAGGAACCTGCAACAGGATGTCTTTGTCCTGAAAATGCGTTAATAAGAACATTATTGTATAATTTGTTTGTTAAAAGAGAAGAAGTTATTATCGTCGATTTTGAAGCGGGATTAGAACATTTAGGACGAGGAACAGCTAAAGGTATTGATGTAATGCTTGTAATAACAGAACCTTCCCAAAAATCATTAGATCTTTGCAACAAAATTATAGACTTATCAAAAAAATTAGGTGTTAATAATATTTATCTAATCGCAAATAAAATAACTGATGATACTCAAAGAGATATTATTAACAAACGAATTGAAGATTGGGAGGTACCTCTTTACCATTCAATTCCTTTTGATTTTGAAATAGGAAAAGCCGATTTGAATGGAGAATCCCCCATAGATTTTAATCAAGATTCTCAAGGTATACAAGCCATTAAAAATCTCTACTCTAAATTAAAAAAATTGAAAAAAGAAATTATCGATTTATAGTTCTCCATAGATTTATTTTTAATTCTATAAATCTTAAGTTATAGCATCTCGGATAAATCTAAATCTTGTTCTTCTGCAAGTTCCTTCCACTGTTCTATTGACTCTAATGCATCTTTTTCATCCATCATTTCAATTGCATAACCTGCATGGACAATAACGAATTTCCCAACCTCTGGATCTTGAATTAAAGCTATAATTACTTTTTGTTTGATACCATCAAAATCTATTAATGCTGAATTTCCATCGATTTTCAAGATTTTTCCTGGTATGGCTAGACACATATTAAATCAGTTTGGAACTTTATTTTATACACATTTGATAATATATAAAACCAAATAAAATTATTGATT
The DNA here is from genome assembly GCA_030603385.1 of Promethearchaeota archaeon. Lineage (GTDB taxonomy): Archaea > Asgardarchaeota > Lokiarchaeia > Sigyniarchaeales > SOKP01 > Loki-b32. The sequence continues at coordinate 63,401 of JAUVXW010000009.1, forward strand.
CATTTTCAAAAGAGAACCATTTATTTTTAAGTATAATGAAAACAATATATTTCTAATACATTAGCTTAAAAATTCATTAAATAAAATACGTGAAGAAAAATGTTCTTGGATAGATTTAAAAAATTTCCTAAAAATAGAATCTTGTACCTTATAACAATAGCAGGTTTCTTGATCGTTCTATTAGTAGAAATATTCGTATTTATACCTATTGAAGCTACTGTCTCTGGGTATGGTATCTTGGATTATGAGTTTGCTTGGACTTCAAGCCGAGTCGAAATTATTTTTTCTGTGTGGGGTACTGATGGAATAGATAATCAACTAATGGCAATATATTGGGACTTCTTATTTATTGTTGGCTATGTTTCATTGGCTTTTGGTTTAATAATCATAGTATTACGGAGATCAAATAGCAAAATCGAGACTATTGGATCTTTTATGGCTATAACACCCTTTTTAACAGGAATTTTTGACGTAATTGAGAATGTATTTTTAATAACAATGGCTAATACTCCGACTTCTGTTTCAAATCCTCAACCTTTAATAGCCTCTTTAAGCGCAACGCTGAAATTTGGTCTCTTATTTGCTGCAATAATATATTTCGTTATAGCCCTAATAACTATTTTAATCACCAAATTTAAAAAGAGAAATGAGTAAAAATCGATTTAATTAAACAGTATAATTAAATTAACAAGGAGCCCAAAGGCTCCAGTTTGGCTAATCTCTTCGAGAATAAAAGGCAACTAAATCATCAAGCCAGTTAAAGATCTCTTCCTTAGATAAGCCATCAACATTGAATTTTAGTCTATCTAATTCTCGTAATAAATTCTTTATATCTAAGGGAACAGGATTATGACATAATTCAAATAAGTATTCATTAGTCTTTGTTACTAGTGCCTTTATACCTAAATCCATCGGATCAAAAACTGATTTTTTAGTTACTTCACTAATGCTTTTATCTAATTCAACCAGATGATTTATTAAGTCAAATAGACGCCCAGTTTCATTTCCCTTAAAGGAACTCCCTACTTGATAATAATATCCTTTATAATCATCTATAGGTATTAATTCCATATATTTATTGGCTATTTTGATAACAGATTTCACATTTTTATAAAGGTTTGATGGTGCCCATGAATGAATATCAAAACTGGATTCAATTTTTTCATTATGAACTACTAATCTAAATTTATGCTCATCCTTAAAATAACCAAAAGGAATTATGACAAAATCCAAAGAATTCATAGGTTCTTTATTTAAAACATATTTAAGATCATTTATCATATGAATTTGATCAATCGAATGCTTATAAAGATCAAATTTAATTCTTGTAGAATGAGGCTTATACATATAAAAAAGTAATCCTTCAAATCCTTGGATGTCTAATTCTATTGAATATTCTATTTGTTCTTGAATGATGTCTCTATTATTAAATCTTATATTCAAAAACAAATGATAATAATTTTCTATATGATGAAAAAACCAAGGAACCTCCCGATTTAGATTATAAAGAACCATATTTAGCTCAATTCAAGAAATTAATTGTTATATTCTTATATTTAAAAAGTTTAAGAAACCCAACTTATTAATGAAATCTTTATTATTTAAATTTTACAATCCAGAAAATTTCTTATTTTGTAATAATCCCTAAGATAAATACAATGGAATTGGATAATTGTACAAATTTATAAAATTCCAAATTATCTTTCTTATTTAAACTTTACAACCGTTCTTCTAATCTCTTTTTAGCATTTTCCATGACTTGTTTATGAGGAATTACTTTTCCTAGCTCAACCTCTTCAATGCCCGTTAATATCTTCTTTTTAACATATAGATGATACATGATATCATCAATTGTAGCATCTTCTGGTAATTTTCTTATAAGAGCTATTATTTCTTCCTTAAGATTAGTAGTCATAAGTTCTCACTATCTAAATAACCATTTTAACTTTTATAATTACTTATCCACTTCTAATAACAAGAACTCATTAAATTTAAAAAAAAAATAATTGACAATCCAAATTACAAAAAATAAAGAAAATAAAAAAAATAAATTAAATATTAATTTAAGACTTTTTATAAATCTATTTTCAATCGGACTCGATGGAATTTTAATCCTATATCATCAGGACTAATTCCCATTGCTAAAGCATACAATTCAGTTAAATACAGAACAGGTATATTATATTCTGTCTCAAACTTCTTAGAAAGATCTCTTTGTCGTGTATCAAATTGTTGGAAACAAGCAGGACAATTTACTACGATTATATCTGCTCCCGCATTTTTAATGCTATCCATCTTAATCTTTAGATTTGCTAATCCATGTTCTTCATATGCATTTGTAACTGCAGATCCACAACAAAGTGCTAACTCTTCATAATCCACAACTGTTGCACCACTTGCAGCTACAAGTTCTTTTAAGTTTACAGGTCTCATCGGATCATCTGATTCCATCCATTCAGCGGGTCTCATATAATGACACCCAGGATGGCACGCAACTTTTAAACCGCTTAATTGTTTCGTAAAGGAACCTTTAATTTTATCAATCCCAACTTCGTCTTTTAAAACATCTACGAAATGCTTTACATCAATAAATCCCTTAAATTCTTTACCAATCTTTGCTAATTCAGCATTGACTTTTTCTTTCTTAAGACTATCATGCTTCAGCTGATGCTGCACGCCTCTTAATGTATTTGTACAACCATTACATAAGGAAATAATGTCTTTTCCCTCTGCTTCTGCTAATGTAAGATTTCGCGCTCCAAGTGCTAGCCACGCATCATTATCGAAACTTTTCATTCCAGTTGGATCAGGACAACACGAAAATGGAGCCTGTGATGTCTCAATTCCAAGCTTTTCAAAAACTTTCTTTGAAGCAGCTTCGATAAAGGGGATTCGATTTCCAATAACACAACCTTGAAAAATTTTATATTCTGTCATTTTCTTTTACCCTCGAATTATTTTAATTTTTTATCTGAACCAATGTTTTTTAATAATGTTTGTACTTCATTAACATCCGGAACAATTATAGCTGGTAATCCTAATTGTTCTCTTCTCCTTTCAATTGCTGGTTGTGGTGGAATTGCTTTAGCACTATCGAATATTGCTTTAGCTTGTGCGTAAATGAAATCTGGACCCTTTCCTAAAGCTATACTTTGATTTTTCAAAAAGGTAAAAATCTCAGTAAGCTCTATATTTTGAGGACAAACTTCATCACAAGTATCACATACAGTACAACCCCATATTCCTAACTCATCTCCTCCAAGAAGTAAATCTTTGTATCCTAAAAGAGCGGCTAAAATATTTTTTCTAGGATCGTATCCCGTTGTAGTATAAAAGTCAGCTGTAACAGCAGTTACGGGGCAATTATCGGAACATCGACTACATTGATAGCAATATTTAATTACATCAGACCCAATATGAAAATCCATAACTTGTTTTCTAAATTCAAAATTCGCTTCCATTTTTTTTCCACTTTTTTTGTTTTTTTTGAATAACTTATTAATTTTGTAGGTTTTAACCCCACGCAAGGGGCAGTTATATCCAATTTCTATTATTTTTATTGGACATTCATCCTAAACCTACGTTCATCTCTCGAGAGTAAATCTCTGCGCCTTCTTCATCAACAACTGTGATGTGAGCTGCGCATGATAGTCAACAGTCAAAACAACGAACTATCATTTCTAAGATATTTACTACTCCTTCTGGTATATCACTCATCTTTTTTTTTCACACTCTAAATTTTGATTTAGTTTATTTTATCCATGGTTCTGGTAATTTTAATCCATCTAACGCCTTATCTTCAAATACCTGTTTAGCAACATGCATTAATGTTTTTTCGATTCCAGCAATATTGTGATTAGTCGCAACTAAGAGATTTGCTTTCTTACAGATACCTTCAGCATCTGAAAAGATATGGTACAACAAAAGTCCTCTTGGTGCTTCTACTACGCCAACCCCATCAGCTTCTCTTGGCTGAACATCCAATGTTTTGCAATCCGGATTTACAATATCAGGATCCTGAAGTAATGTAGCAATCATTTCAATTGATTCAACAAGTTCTATAAGCCTAGCCCAGTGATATGCAAATGTGTGATGAGGTATGTTTGTTCCCAATTTGGCTCTCATCGCTTGTAATGCTTCATCGGCTAAAGGTGTTGCCATTTTATCAGCAGCGTTAATCATTGCTAATGTGTTTGCTCGATAAATACCTTCAGGATATCCAGCAGGTTTATAATACATATGGGTTGCATAAGAATGTTCAGGAATGTGTTCTCCTAAGGCATCTAAATATTTTTGAGGAGCATAATCAAATTTTTCTCCAGTAGGAGAAACAATTCTAATATCTCCTTCATAGATGTCGTGAACACCATTCTTAGTCATTCCTACGTAGTATGTTGGAACAACTCCTACGTTAGCTACAACGTCCCAATAGTCATCGATAACCTTTAAACCAATTTCAACTGTTTTCTTGCTCCATTCTACTTGGTCTTCAATCTGCTTCAAAAATAAGTCTCGAGCACTTTCATCCATTGGTTTTTTCATACCTCCAACTATTGCAGATACTGGATGAACAGACTTCCCACCTACTGTAGCACACAATTTCTGTCCAAAATCCATCATTTTCAATGCCATTGCACCTACATCTGGCATTTTATTGATTACATGAACTACATTCCTTAATGCAGGATCAGCGAAAGGTCCTAATAAGAAATCAGGAGCTGCAAGTGCATAGAAATGTAACGTATGTGAGGAGTATTGTTTTGCATTTATTAACAATTGTCGCAATTTCAAAGCTGGAGTAGGGATTTCGACACCCCACGCATCTTCAATAGCCTTAGTTGGAGCTATATGATGAGGAATTGGACAAATTCCACAAATTCTAGGTGTTATTCTTGGAATGTGTTCACAATAACGTCCCTCAAGAAATTTTTCAAAAAACCTCGTTGATGTGATGTTAAATTGAACATCTTGAACTTTTCCATCATCACTTAAAACTATTCTCAAACCTCCGTGCCCTTCTAATCGAGTTACGGGCTCTACTACTATTTCTTTTACCATTTTTTTATACACCTCCTTTTCTACTTGCCAGAGTGAATTTTTCAAAAGTGCCAATAGGATCTTTTACCTGAGCGAGTAGTTCCTGTTTGGATAAACTCACATTAAATCCTTTCAATACTGTATCCGCAAATCTCTCTGCTTGGTTAACACCCCATTCTGTTTGGCCATAACAGCCAGAACATGGTGTATTAACCTTTATACATAAACCACCGCAGCCAGCACGAGTGACAGGTCCCATACAGATATATCCTTGTTCAATAAGGCAATCATCCATATTAGGAAGTCCCTCATAGTCTCTTTTAACTCTTGTCATCGTTGATTTACTTCCAATAATTCTTGGACATGTGTCACAAACATTTGAAATTTCAGTGAATTCTGGATTATCCCTTAGAAAACTCATTAAACTCCCTGAAATTTCTGTAGTTGTGGGGGGCATATTTGCTAAGGGTGTCTCAGGTGCTCCGCGTTTCTTAATTTGTTTTAAGATATCTCCAGCTAAATCAAATCCCGCCATTAAGGGAATATTGAGAAACAGCGTTAAGAATTCATAGAGGTTCTTTTTATCACCTGAACTGATTGAGCCAAGGTTTTTAGTCATATTATTCAGCTTCTCCGCTCTAGAATCTACTGTTTTTGCCGGTCCAAAACAACCTACACAAGGTTTTCTATCACTTGTACACTTTAAGCTACAGCCGATACTTGTAATAGGTCCGAAGCATAAGGTTCCTGCATCTAATAAACAACTATCTTTTATCGCACAATCATTACAAAATGCGAGATCATTCATAGGAAAAGGTTTTTGTCCCAATAAAAAGACCACCGAACTTATAATTTGTTCTGTCTTAGGAGGACAACCCGCCATATAAACGTCTACATTGATAACCTCATCAACATTTACAATCTTATCTTGAAACGGAGGTACATGTTGAGTTGGAATCGTCTGATCAGTTGCAGATTCTACTTCCATGAATTTTCGTTTTATACATTCTTCAATGTCCCATTGATTCGCTAAACCTGCTACATTTCCATAGCAGGAACATGAACCAAATGCTATAATAAGAGCACATTTCTGTCTCATCAGTTTAACATTTTCATAGTCCTCTTTTGTTCTGATTGCTCCTTCAATAAAACCGACTAATATTGAACCGTCTTCTCTAGCTTTTAATGAATCGTGTTTGAAATCAACTACTGCTGGCCAGTAAACTATTTCGAGTGCTGGAAGAACTGGTAACAATCCTAAGTGTGCATTTAATAAGGACTGATGACATCCCCAACAATCGGAAAGTTGCATAAAAGCTACTTTTACTGCCATTTTACATCATTTTTTGTTTATAGTTTTTAAATTAATTTTAAATATAATTGTTTAGGTTAATTTATTTCCCACTCAATTAAAAAATTCTGCTTTTCTTTATCTTTGGAGTAAAATTGTTTATGGATAAATATGAATTATTATTCATAACTAATTTTTTTTTAGGTTCAGTTAATTAGATGAATGAATTCTTTTGAATAATTATTCATTTTATTGTAAATTTTGTCTATAAAGGTATCATTTCTAGCAATTCTTACTTAGAAGAATTTAGCTAATTTGATAATTAAAGAAAAAGTTTTCTTTATCATTTAAACCATTGATAAATAGATACAGATTTTGAATAATTATTAATTTTATATAATTGTTAGATTATATTCGCAACGTCAAAAATAACAAATCTAACTATTCCTAGAACTATTAATATATGTCCTAAGTGTAATAAAAAAAGTAAAATAACTCAAGATAAAAGTATGAACAAAGATGAAATAATTCAGTGGTTTTCTCTCTTCATCAATATAAATAAAGATAATTTCACATTAGATTGGTTTAGAGGGCAAAAGTTAACATTTGAGAGTATTTATGAAATGAGAAAACAACCTTATTAATCAAAATTTATATAAAAGAAAGCAACCTAATTATTAATTACTTACAAATTATATTTTACAAATTTGGCGAAATTAATATGAAATCAAATACAAAATCAAATTTAATCATTATAGGATTCCTTTTCGCATTATCAACGATGATAAGCATTAATCTCAATTCTGATGCAGGAAATAACGATAGAAGTACGGAATATAGTGATGATATTGAGTTTGATTATGAAAATGTGAAACTCTCAAAAATATCGGGAAAAATTCATATTGATAATAATTGGACTGTTGCCAAGAGTGCGGGAATTTGTACAGGTTCTGGCACTTATTCTGATCCATATGTCATAGAAGATTTGGTAATAGATGGTAAGGGAACGGGAAATTGTATATTGATTGAAGACTCTAATGTATTCTTTAAAATAGAAAATTGTACGCTTTATAATTCCGGAGGTGGACCACTTACGGCTGGGATTAAGTTAGATTCTGTTCGTAATGGATTATTAATCCAAAATAATGTTTTAAATAACTATGCATTTGGGATATATTTACTGTCTAATGAAAAAGTAAAAATTATAGGAAACACCGTAAGTAACAACGTCGCCGATGGAATACAATTATCAATGGCTAATAATAACACGATTTCGGGAAATGATGTAAATACTCATCCTTATTGGGGAATAGATTTACACCATAGTGATAATAACATGGTTTCGGACAACACTGCAAGCAACAATGATGATGGAATACGTTTAGGGTTAAGTAATAATAACATAATTTCGGGAAACACTGTAAATTCTAATAATAATTTTGGGATAGAGATAATAACTAGTGATAACAACACGGTTTTTGACAACACCGTAAACAATAACCGTCAAGGGATAGAATTAGGTAAAAGTGATAATAACACGATTTCGGGAAACACCGCAAATAATAACAGAGAGAATGGAATACGTTTAGGGTTAAGTCATCATAACAAAATTTCGGGAAACATTGTAAACAACAATACTGAAGATGGGATATATATACACTATAGTAATAATAACACTGTCTCGGGAAACACTTTATTCAACAACAACAATACAGGGGTATATATAAGCTCTATTTCCAATAATAACAACATAGCTCTTAATTGCTTTATTACTAATACTATCAATGCTGTTGATTATGGCTCGGGTAATCAATGGGATAATGGAATTAGGGGGAATTATTGGGCGGATTATGCTGGTTCAGATGCTAATGCTGACGGAATTGGTGACATTCCGTATAATATTACAGGTTCTGCGGGAAGTCAGGACAATTTTCCATTAATGAAATGTCCAATTTCAACTCGAAAGGGTGGGGGGGTTCCTTTCGAATTGATTATTTTAATTTCGGTTATTAGTGGAGGAGCAGTAATAGGTGTAGCAACCTTACTGTTAATTAGACGTAAAAGGAAAGGAATACAATAATTAAATTTTTTTTTCCTATTTTTTTATTATTTTAAAATACTTAGTTTTTAACCCTCTTTTTCAATATCTCCAAGTATCTAAATCTAAGATAAATTCATCTGCGAAACCTTCCAATCAATCTATTTACTCTACGCCACTATTTGAAAGTTCATATTCAAAAGGGCGCCTATAAGGATTATGCTTACGCCTTATTAATCCATTTCTGCGATAGTGCCAAATAGAGCTATTTACATTATTACTGTCTATGTTAGGTTCTATTTTTTGAAGGGATTCGGCTATATCTCGAACTATAGTCTCTTTATTCTCATTATTCATTATCTCAATTACAGTAAGAATTTGATACATTCTACTTCATTAAGGATTAATTTTGAAAATGAAAATTTTATATAATAGCGAATATACTCAAACAATTTTATATAAAAATTTATGAAAGTTTCCAAAATTATAAATATAATAATTAATTTATAATAATTATAAATTTAAAAAAAATTTAAATTTTTGGAGGTATTAAGAAACATGTTAGAATTGAGTGAAGAAAAAGTATACGATATTCGAAAGGTTTATGGAAAAGACAAGAAATCAGGAGAAGACTTTTATAACAAATGGCTTAGAGAATATCCAATCCTAAAAAACGAAGATGTACAAAAGTGGATTAGAAATAAGATAAATCAATTTACTGATGAGGGAAAAAATCCGAAAGGTTTCAAAATAACGACATATTTAAGACCATTATATCAATATTGCCTGTTTAATAAAGTAGAAAACCCTACAGATTTATTAGATGAAGTAAACATGACTGTAGAAATAAACGGAAAAAAGGGAGATATAGAAAACGGAAATCTAAGATTAAAGACATATATTAATTTTCTTTTGGATGTAATAAAAGACAAAAATAACAAACAGAAATTACAGAAATTAAAAGATCTAAAATTTAGGGTAATGAAAAATACTGGAAAAGTAAAGATACCAAACGAAGTTTCAGTTAGAAATATGATACAAGGCAGAATTAGGAGTTTTTACTCATCCCGTGGATTTCAATTATCCGTAAAAATAAAAACAAAGGATTCTGGTAAAAATGTAAACGAAATAGATGTAGACAAAGAAATGATAAAACGAATTAAAAACAACATCAATAATATTACATATAATTTGGTCTGTAAATTTCAAACTCAGACAGGATTAAGAATAAATGATATATTGAAAGAGTTAACAAATGGTAAATATGTAATTGAAAATTATAAAGATGGAGATTTCGAACGTTACTTTATTAGAAATTTTGAAACACAGAAAGAAAAAGTGGTAATTAATTTTATGCCATTTACAAACGAATTAGCAGATATGTTGAGTCTTACATATCCTGAAATAAAAGATGATTTAACCAAATTGGATTTATCAAATTTATTTATAACAAGAAACAATAAACGTATAAGGGAAGTTGATTACTTAGACAGATTAAAATTGGCAACTAAAAGGGCTGGAATAAAAGGAAATATGAAGACACATTTGCTTAGAAAATATTATATAACACAGATAGAAGATGTTAAGGAAATAAGTAGTAAATTTAGAGACCATTTAGAAGGACATACCACAGATTATTCAGATAAAACATATAATAAGAATATTAGACGTATCAAATGGTTTTTTGATAATTGGAAATTAATAGAAGAGAGTATTTGTGTAAACGGTGTTATATATGGTAAAACAGATAAGAAAGTTATAAAATTGGATAAAAGATACAAAGATATAATGGAACAATTAGTTGAAACCAATAAAACAAATACAGAATTACAAAATAAATTAAATAGTATGGAACATAAGGTAGAAGGATTTGACCAGTTATTTAGAATATTACTCGAAAAGCAAAGATATTCAGAGGAAATCGATGAAAAACATGGAATTGAATCTACAAAGGTATACAAAGTTATGAAAAAGGTATTTGAAGAACATTTTGAAAAGTTAAGTAAAAAATAATTTTTTTTTTTCGTGAATTATTATTTTAAAATTAGTATTCTTATTATTTCCCTCTCTTTTCTATTAATAAATCTAAAATATCTTCTATGGTCATATCTCCAAAAAATTCATCAATCTTTTTATCCTTCAACGAATTTAATTTTTTCTTTGTATATTCAAGCTTTTCGTTTATAAGTTTACTCTCTCTTTTAATATACTTTTTGGAATTTTCCAAATTTTTTATCGCATATTCTGATTCTTCCATCTCCTTCATATAAAAGAATATATAATCATTAAGACGTTCTAATAATAATAGTATTGTTTTTATTAAATATGGTTTATCTTGTGTAATTAATTTCTCTAAAACATCTGTGTCTTTTTTCTCCCTACCTATAAATTTTCCACGTGTATATTCATCATATTGATAACCTAAAATAGCATCAACAACAATTTTATCCAAATTATTATTAATATTTCCAATATGAAAATCATCTTTTTTTCTATCCTTAGAAATTATTTCACTTATATATTTTAAAATATTAGTATTTTTATATTTTATCGAATGTTCTATCATATCATCTAAATAATGATTTCTCATATAATTATAAACTTCATTGGTTGGTTCTGTTCTTAAAATAGAATTGATCATATCTCGATTTACATTAATTTTATTATCTGGATATTTTATATTATAATCATTAAAATAATCTATTAAATAATTTACAATAGGTTCAATATAATGTGGATGTCTATTAGGATCCTTTCTATAATACAAAGTTTTATACATAAATGCCTTTTCGGAAACTGGTAAATTTAATCCTCTTTTTTCATCCTCTTCTTTTTTCTCCCTTTTTTCATCCTCTCTCTTTTTTTTCTCTTCTTTTTTTATTTCTAATTTTACTTTTCTTTTTATACGTTCCTCATACCATTCCTTTTCTACAATAGGAAGTCCAATCACTTCATTTACATTATTAATATCAATCATATTCATAGTTTTTATTAATTCCTCTTTTTCTATATCATTCATATGTTCTATTTCAGATTCTCTTTTACGGAAATCAAAAGGCATTTCATGAGTCTCAAAATAAAGCAATTGTACAAACTTCCATTTATAATCACTTTTATGACTTTTAAGTCTACCTAAGATATGCTTTGTTTCTCCAGTGTAATATCTCCAATCATCATTTCTACTCAAACAATTTAATATATAAATAAAATGATATTTATGTTTATTAATTCCACATAAAAATTCCATTTCTTTTTTAAACTCATCAATCTTCATTTAAATAACCTTAATAAGCCATTTTTCTAAATAAATTATAATGTTTATAAAATTTAATAATTTTGAATAAACACCATATCTAACAACCAATAATCATTAGAAAAAGAATAATTAATTTTTTTTCTCTAAATATCAAATTAAATAATCTAAAAATCAATACAATCATCATTTATAACTGAAAATTTGAATGAATCATCACACATCAATATTTTATATTGGAAATTTATAAATATTATAAAAACCAATGTTTTGACTCTTAAATTTGATAAACGCCAAAACATTTTAAATAAAAGAAAAAAAATTAATTATTGTTCTTTTCCGCACATTGGACAGAACATTTTTGTTTCGTCTAATATTTCAGTTCCACATTCTGGACAATATAACTTTTGTATTTTATAAATTTCTTTTTGCTTTTTTATGGTTTCTCTTATATTCCTTTTTTTATGTCTCTTTTTGAATATATTTTTCCCTGTAATAATAATAACTACAGACATATATCCAAGACATCCTAAAAATATATAAATAGGTATAAAAGTAAGTAGAACCAAAAAATCCAACGAAGTCTCTTTATATGTAGAATAATATTCAAAAGATATATAGGAAGAAATTACATCAAAATTTATAACCAAAATAGTCCACGTATCGTAAAAAGGGAAATCCATATTATACCATGCTTCTCCTCCAGATTCATCTGTAAAATGCCAATAATTAGTATATGAATTATAATCATAAACATCAAAGTCAAGCCCGTGTTGCCCAGAAGACAATAAAACAACATAAAAATCGAATGGTGGATCACAATAAAATTTAAAAAGAAAATGATCTCCATCTTGTCCTTTAACATAAAAAAGCCATCCTGTATCTCTCTGCATTTCACGTTCAGTACGTCCTTCCCATGTTTCTACTTTTGGATAAAAAACAACTATTATCGCTGAAATAACTACTCCTATTAATAAAAAGGAAACCAAAAACAAAACAATTATATATTTCTTCATTTTTTTTATCACCTCCTTCATTTGTTTAATTTGAAATAAATTTATCCAATTATCATTTCTCCTGTATATCTAAAATTAATTCCTTCAACAATCAATTCCTCCATATCTGGATATTCACTCTTCATTCCCATAATTACCTGTTTCCATGTTATTAATTTACATGTCATACATTCTGTCTCACCATATATATCAACAAAATCTTCAAGATAATGCTTATTTTTGGGTTGAATCCATTTTTTTAATCCTGTTAGTATCCAGATATGATCTTCTTTAAACAGACATTCATCATATATTGGCTGAATTCTATGTCTATCTGCAATTATTTGCTTTATATTGTGCTTCTTATTATGAGTTTTACACCATACATACCTCTCATCTTTCGTCCTTAGCTTGTTAATTTCAATCATCTTCTCAGAATGTTGTTCGTCTATTTCGTTAAATTTTTTTCTTAAAATTCTGCTCTGTTCCCTTAGTTTCATTATTTCTTCATATAATTCCATTATTTCTTCTTCACTCATTATTTAACACCTCCTTATTTTTTTAATGAATAATTTAACATATTAAATACAGCCATATTTCTCCTCCTTATATTCATCAACCCGCCACTCTCATCTGTTTGGAATCTAAATTTTCTACCATCTTTTAGATTAATTAATGGTCTTTTAGCTGTTTTCGGAAATTTCTCAGAAATAGTAACAGAATTAATTTCTTCAAATTTAATCTCAGTTATATTTCCTCTATGAAACAAAAATACGATCTTATCGTCCTCAATCTTTAAAGTTCCCCAGTGTCGTCTTTTTGGTAATCGTGTTTCTCCTTCCAACATTAAAAATCCCTGATAACTCATCTTTTCACCTCCTCATTTGTTATTTTTTTAATGATTTTAAATCTTTTATCTTTTCATAAATATCTTTGTCAAATTGTTTTAAAAATTCTGAACTACATTTTTCTTTTAAATATTTCACTATTTCCCTGATAATCGTTAATGAATCACGATTCATTTGTATACTTGATTTAACGTTCTCCTGTATAGAATCAATTCGTTTTAATATATCATCTAATTTTTCACTCATCTTATTATCACCTCATCATTTGTTATTTGGAATAAATTTATATCATGATAATGATTTTTGATCTAATAAAATTCGAGTTAAATGTAACCCAAGACCTGGATATGCCCCTCCCCATATTCCAGCATATTCTCCAATTATAGCAATAGTAAGGAAGGTTATGACAATAATAATAAATATAATTGTATATTCCAATAACTTAATTCTTTTTTCCAAATATTTTATTCTATTATCAAAATCTTCTGTCATGTTAGAACCTCCTGTTTTAATTTTTCCATATCTTTTATTGCTTCATCTCTATATTCTATTACAATATCTTTTAATTCTGGCAATTCAAATAATTCTAATTTTAAAAATGTCACACGATTTTCATCATATATTTCTAAAAACATAACCAATTCATTTTTTGGATGATAAGTCCATTCAAATCCACCGTATTTAATATTCCTTTTTTTTAATGCTTCGTTGGTTTTATTTATTAAATTAGAATATTTATCCAATAGTTTACCTTTTAAAAAAATAGGTTCACTCCATTTTTCACCTGTATCTTTTTCTAATCGTTTTTGTCTTAGTTTTATCATTCTCTTATGATATTTTTCACTCATCTCTTTTCTACCCCTTCATTTGTGATTTGGAATAAATTTATTTTATATTAAAGCCTCAATATCATTTTCTTTATTTCCAATATCAATCCAATAATCTATGGCTTGTTTAGCCTTTGGATTTGCTTCAAATCCAATGTATTTTCTATTTGTTATGATACAATTATAAGCAGTAGTTCCATTTCCCATAAAAGGGTCTAATACGATATCTCCTTCATTGCTTGAATTTTCAATTAAATCACGAACTAATCGATTTGGTAGTTTAGTACCAATTTTCGGTACATTAGCAGAAATTCTAGGTCTACTCATAGTAAAAACATCTGGCATATTGAGTCTTAGTCTATTAAACTTGTATTTGTTTATGTCCCTAACCAAGAAATAGATATGATAATGAGCTGATGAGTATTTCTTTTTTGCTTTTGCTTGTGTAGTGCCACATACCCAAATACAATGGTTTAACCTAATCAAATCGAGTCTGTCTAATATTCTTTCTACATTATTTAAATGATTCCAACCTAACACTATATACATTGAGCCAGAATGTTTTAACACTCTTTCTGCTTCTAACATCCATTTAAGTGTAAAATTATAATAATGTTCTGGTTTAACTTCTACATATCCTTCCATTAAATTTTCAGAGTTTCTGACATAATTATATGCACCCTTATCAAACCAAATGCCAAACGGAGGATCTGCTATAATTAAATCAATTGAATTGTTACGTATTCTTTTCATGCCTGATATACAGTTTTCATAATAGATATGATTTAATTCCATTTAATCACCTGTTCTGTTTTTTGAAATAAATTTATTTAATTATTCCTAAACGTATCTTGTTGGCTTTCCGTAAATACAATATTGGATAAATCATAAAAACAACAATAGTTAAAACTATACCTATACACAAGCTAATCATTGCTTCGTATTGAAGGACATAATTACCCGTTGTATCTACATAATCAAGAGTTTGTATTGCATGTATCATAATATAAAGAATCACACAGCCAACTATTATTGAAATTGTGACCAATGTTCTTAATTTATCATATTTCATCATTTCCTCTTCACTCATCCTTATTACCACCTCCTATATTATTTAATTTCGATTTTTAAATGTTTACATTCCTTCAACTTCCTTTTTAAGAAATTCAAGAATTTTTTATATGATTTTAAACCATATCTTTTTTTAATCCAGTTGGTCATTGCTATGAAAATCATATCTACATCTTCCAATGTCTCTTTTAAAATTTGATTATCTAACTCCTTTTCTGTCACTTCTGTAAATCCTAATTCCTCCAATTTTTCTATTGACGGATCATCTAAAAATTTCTGCTTTAATTTTTCTTGTTTATTTTCTTGTTTATTTTCTTGTTCATGTTCCCACATTTTAAAAGCATGAGTTATCTCGTTATTTTTATTTAACGCAGTCCTATTTGTTTCATGATAATATTGTTCAAATAATATTTCTTGTCTTTTTGTATATCTTTGTCTACTACCTTGAGAATAATACCATTTCTTTATTCTCCTCCAAAATTCATTACTCATTTTATATCACGTCCTGTTTTGTTTAATTTTCTTTTGATATTGTAACCATTGTTTAAATTGTACAGTGATTTTATTACCCCAAATAACATGTTGACCTGTCTCGGCTTCAAATCTTTTTATTAATTTTGGATATTTATTTTGAAACTCATTTACACTCATTTTTATTCCTTTTTGTTTCTTTAAATTTTGCGGATTTAAAAGAACATGAAACATAAAATTCAATTTATTTTTTTCCCCGTCCTTTTCATCTTCTTTATCATATTCATAAGTTTCATAAACTCCATATATCCTTCCGTACAATTTACATAAGGAAATAAATTTATCAAAGTTCTGTCTAATATGAATAATTTTTTCGAGATTATTAGTGGCATAATCAATAATTTGAATGTAATTCTTAAACTCTTTATGTAGCTTTAATTTTAATAAAATTTCAATGAACTTTGCTTTATATTTAAAAGTGAATTTATTATATTTGTCACGTTTACTCTCAATACATTCAGCAAAATTATACCATAAATTATTATCAAGATATTTTATAAAACCTCCACCAAGTTTTAATGCACCTCTCATCGAAATAAGCACATATTTACCATCCTCTGTATCTGGTGTTTCTGGTAAAGGTATATTGCTTTTAATGAATTCTTCAGCAGTAAGCTCTATATAATCTTTCTCATTCCCCTTTTCAAACATTTTTCTTACCATTTCTTTTAATCTCCTTCTTTTTATTAGGAATTCCATAACGAAATTTATCTGTATGTTTAATATATGTGAGTCTCTTTTCGATGAGTTTTATGATGGATTTTGTGCTTTCATCATCAACGTGTTCTCTAATAAATTGATAATACTCATCCCAAGTTTCCAATTTGTGATATTTCATAAATCTCGCAATATCTAATAAAGGTAAATCTGTACCTCTTCCTTTTTCAAACAAATAAAAAATACAGAAAATATTGTTTTTCCAACCATAATCAACCTCTTCTATGCCTAAATCTTTAAAAACTCTCTTTATGAACGGCACCAAATTAATAATTTCTTTCTCATATCTCAGAACTTTATGTGCTGGCTTTTTCACAAATTTCGTTAAAAAATCCAAATAACCTGTATATGTATAACAACGTACAACTCCACATCTTAAATATCCTTCATCTACTTTTCCTTTTTCTAAGACATTCTTATATTTATTGCTCAATTTTTTCAACTCTTTTTTTTATTACTTCGCATAACCTTTATGCTCTTTATATACATTCCCTCTATAATGTGTTCTCTTACACCACGAGCAGTAATAAGGTTGAGTCATAGGTGGCGGTGGTCTATTAGTCCTTTCAATATTATCTACCCATTCATTTAAGTTATGGATTTCATCATTACTAAGTAATCCTTTTTCTATTTTTTCATTCAATATACCTCGAAAAAGATATGTTTGTTTTTGTATTTGTTCGTATGATAATTCTTTACAACCTAAATTTGCTGAAACAAAAATACCCATAGCTTCACTATCAGAGAGTTCCATTATTTTACAACTAATTTTTTCACGACCTAACTTTTTCGTGGCAGTAAACCTTCGATACCCCTCCACAAGAGAATATTTTTCACTATTATTAATTGGTCTAATAATAACAGGAGTTATCAAACCTACATCAAGTATAGACATTAATAAAGCTCCATCATTTTCGTCATTAGACCATCTATCTCGAAATGAGATAGAATCATCAATTTTAATATTCTTAATGTCAATCTCTTTTATATTCCATTTCATTTGTTTTATCTCTTTTTGCTTATATCTCCATTGTTTAAATTGTCCAGATAGCTTACCACCTATAATGGCATTTTTGCCTGTCTCTTTTTTAAACAATAAAGTCGATTTATATATTTTTGGATATTTATTTTTGAATACTTCTGTGTTCATTATCTAACCTCCTTGTTATTTGAAATAAATTTTTTAATTGATAATTTCTTTAAAAATTCATACTCGTCATAAGGGCTATGTGGTACATAATATAGAGAGTCATAATTCAGGAGCTTATGAGTTTCAGCATCTACAGGTAGTTTTTTAATTTCCTTACTCATCTTTTTTAACCTCCTTGATAAGTTCTGATAATTTATGTTGACATTTTTTAAACTCCCATTGTATCATATTATATACTTCCTCTGCTGTATCCAATTCTCGAACTAATTCACCAATTTCACCGATAATTGACATTTTTTTACTGACTTTAATTATAGCAGGTGAAAACATTCCTTGCTCTTTTTTTACCTTCTCCACATGTTTAATTATATTATCCAATGAGTTTCTTATCTGGCTCATATTCCTAAAATTCAACATATGTCTCAATTTTTTCAAATTATCCAATAAATTTTCTGTAAAGGGTTCTGGCATTTACTCATCCTCCAATTCAAATTCAATTTCATCATCTATTTCCTCATCTTCAATTTCCTCTAATTCCTCTTCTTCAAGTTCAATATCTTCAATTTCCTCATCACCCAATTCTTCGAAATCAATTGGTTCCTCAAGTATTTCAATAAGTTCGTCTTGTAATTCTGTCATAAAATTATCAAAATTAGTTTCAATAAAACTTTCTCTTCTCTCTATAAATTCCTCTTTAAGTTCATTATATTCTGGAATTTGCTTAATAATTCTTTTACATATAACCTTTTGCTTTCTTACCAGTTTTCTAAGTCCCTCAGTTTGTTCATTTGATAATATACGCAATTGTCTATTCTGCTTTTCAATAATACTCCAAGGATCTTTAACAATATTATCACCCTTATATCCCTTATTTTTCCTTAGAATTTTTTTGAAAATATCATATTTACCCTTTGTATATATTAGATTTTGGAGCTCCTCATTAGTCTCACGCATTTTATTAACTCTATCTCTTATAAGCTCATACCAATCTGTCGTAAATCGCACGTTCCTCTCATCTAAATACTCATTAAATTCTCTATATGCTTCTTCTCCAATTTCTCCCTGTTTTTCAGTTATTTTATCTGATAATTCCCTCAATTTATTATTGACAATATTTATTCTTCTCTCTATTTCCTTGTCTATATTATCTATAAATTCTGGTCTTGAAACATTGAGAGTATTTAATGTTGGCTCATAATAATCTGGTTTTTCATATCTACTCAAGTTCCATGGTCTTTCTGGATCTTCTAAAATTCCAATTAAATAATCAATAAAATCTCTGGCTTTATTTTGCTCATAATCTTCTTCTTCTCTTTTTGTTAACAAACTGTTTATCTCTGCCCGCCTCTCTAAACAGGAATTAATCCAATTATTATATTTTTCTCTTTCATCTTCAGTTATATCAAACTCTAAAACCTTATTTCTTACCTTTTCTTTCTGTTTTTCTTTCTGTGTTTCTGTAACATCATAATCTTCGGCTATTTCATCAAACTCCACCCCAATATGCTCTAAAAAGTCAGGATTTATCCCTACACTTTCACAGGGAAATCTTTCCCTAATGTTGAAATAAATCATAAGTCCGTCTATATCTAAATCATGTTGAACAAATACATAAAAATTTCTAACTTTTGAAAATGGTATTAAATATTTAATTACTGCACTTACAGGATAACCACCTAAAGAAATACCATAAAATCCCTCGTTATATCCCCTATTAATTAGTTCTCGCATTGTAAAATCAATAAGTATCGTTTTTTCACAGATAATTAAGAAAAAAGGTACATTTTCAAATTCCTCCAATCTCTCCAATTCAATCAGATTTTTCTTTGTTAAAATAATTTCTACCATATTCATATCAAATATATTCGCAGTACCCTTAATATCAACTCCGAGATAATCTGGAACATAACCCCAATACTCAAAACCTAAAAATTCAAAGAGTTTATTATAATATTTATCTACTGCTTGACCAATAGCTTTTTGTTGCTCTTCTTTAGTGCCTTTTAAATTTAATTTACCACCAAAACTTTTCCTGACCTTATAGAATACCTCCCGTTTATCTGTTTTTTGGAGGTTCAAATCTAATTGCTTAAAAATCCATCTCTTATTTAATATCTTAACTACTTCTTTTTTTTCTTTAATTCTTGGAAATTCTTTGACTAAATACACTATATCTTTATATTTTGTTTTTGGTATTTGTTTCCTATAATAATCATCCAATTTTTCAACAACATGTTCTCTAACATTTGTCCTCCATATAGGTATATGAATAGCACGACAAATATGATGATATTTTGGTTTTCTCATTAACCAAACTTCAAAATCCCCCAGATGTACTCCATTATCTTTAAATGCCTGTTTACCTGTTTCGGCATAATATTCCTTTATCGATTCGTCTCCATACTTTTCTATAAATTCATTATAAAGCATTCGAACAACAGGCGAGTGAAATTTTTTTATTAAATCTTCTCGATTCAATCATCTTCATCTCCTATTCCCCTATCTTTACCACCAAAAATATATGGCGAGTATAATTCCTCTAAATCCTGATAACTTAAATCTTTTAAAGAATTATTACCTTTCCATCGATTTTTCCAAAATATTTCTAATTCGTCAAGTGTATTAAATTCAGCACCTTCTAAATAATCTGGATTTTGTCTTACCCAATGAAACATATATATTGGAATTAGTTCTGGATATTCCTTAACAAGTTTTAAATATTTTATAAAAAATTGGTTTGTTTTTTTCTCAGTTAATCCAAGAATTTTTATCATGGATTTTACATTATACGATGAATCAGGTTTATGATTATCCGATATATCTTTAAACAATGGTTCTAATTCCTTTTTTAACCAATTTAAATTATTAGCATCTTCTCCTTCCAAATTACAGAATTCAATAGCCCATTCAAATTCTTTATATTTTTTCATACATTTTAAAATTATTTCCTTAAACATCAAATGTTCACTCATTATTCTCTGACCTCCTCGTTTTTTACTTTAATATCAAGATAATTTCTAACAAGTTCAGCAACCAGCTTTTTTATGGATTTGTTTTCTTTTGAGGCTCTTGTTTTCAATAGAATGTGAAGTTCGTCATCTATAATAATTTGTTTAACCATAATATAATCTCTCTTTCATTTTTTTCGATTTATCGATTAATCTATTAATTAAAATAAATATTGGATTATTTATAAATCTATTTTTCACATACAAACGATATATCCTGTTTGATAATAACATTAGCAATAATTAGATTCATGAGTTGAATAATTAGACAGATGTGATATTTTGAGTTTCTGGGAATTTTAGATATTTGACTTGTAGTATGGTTTAAACTCAATTATAATACATGAAATTGTGTTTTGAATATTCCAAACATGTTTTAAATCTTTCTACTCTATAAATATGGCATAATTGGAATATCGAAAATTTTTCGATCTTATATTTTTATATTTTATTAGTTTGATGACATCTATATATCCAATTAATCTACAACTCCAATTTGATATATAGCATTTAATAGATTAAAAAAAATCCAATGTACACCAATTCTATTGGTGTATTAATATATACTATAATTGAAAATTAGAGTGTATGTATATGTACCTTGGAATATTTAAGTTTAAAAATTTTTTTGAAAAAAATTTAATTTTTTTACAAAAAATAGATAAATATTGAAAAATTTTTAATGTTCTCTTAAATTGTTTAAAAGATATTATAGAGATTGAATGATTTTCCGTTATATATTAGATATAATATAAAATCTTTAAAATAAATAAATAATTATATCATTTTTTTCAAATAATAGGAATTTTTTACTTTATAATAATTATTATTTTATTGGATTGTTTAATATATAAAGTTAAAGTATAATGATTATGGTTTCTGGCTATTTGTTTGATGTACTTATTATTTTCAATACTAATTTCTAAAACTTGGGTAATTTTAGTATTAAAAAAATCCAAAAATAACACGAAATTAGTTAATTATAATTAAAATCATAATTATCTTTGATTTAAATTAGATTAAATCCAATAAATTTAATAGAAATAGAATGAAATTAAGTTATTTTTAAAGATAATTGATTTTGAATAGTGGAAATGATAGAATCATTAGAAAATTTATTTTGATTATAACAGGAGATATAATGTATAAATTTTTTATTAGATGATTTATTCTGAATACGATTAGAAAGTTTCTACTCAATATAGATATGTTTTATATTTAAATCAATCGTGATTTTTTTTAAAATTCTGCTTCTAAATACCAAATTCAGAGTTTAATTTTTTCTCCATAATGAGAAATGAAGAAATATTCAAATATTCTATATATAGGAAAAAAAAAAAAATAAAAAAAAATAATAAAAAAAAATAAAATATATATAATATAATATTGAGTTTTTTCTAATTATCTCATTATGAATTTAAAAAGCTTCAAATTGAAAATCATCGTCTGTTTCAAAAAGCTCATTAGCATCTATTTTCTCAGAGTCCTCTAATTTAATATCATCAAAAATTTCTACTTGTTTTTCTGTTTCAAATTCACTTTTTCCATATTCCTCGTTTTCCTCTCTTGCATCTTCAAATGCCCTTCTTACTCTTATTGATTGTATGTTATCATCACTTTTAAAATCTTCGTTATAACTTATTCCTCTATATTTATAACCACTACTTTCTGAATGTGTTTTCTTGCTAACTGAAATAACTCTTACTTTTGGATATATCGATTTTAAGGAACGCGTACATTTTGATTTAGAAATTTCTGGGAGTCCTCGTTTCTTCCTCCAATTACATATCATCTCATAAAATAATTGACAATCAATTGAACCAGTTTCATTATCTGAACAATATCTTTCAGTATATTGTGCTACTGGATTCCTCTCAAGTGCCCAAGTCACCCTAACATACTCTTCAGTTTGTCTAAATCCCTTTCTCTCCTCTAATCTTAATATGGCTATCAAACATTTATTTAATAATCCACTTAATTCTTCTTGTGTAGAAATTTTATCTCCAAAATCTCGAATTATTTCTTTTATTCCAAATATATTATAACATGGTATTAATATCCATCTTCTATGAAATCCTTCTGATACATATTTATCGTCTGGTAATATATTACAACCAAATAAATTTTTTGTAATATTCCACCATGTAACATCATCTTGAACTCCTTTCATTTCTCCCGATAATATCTTATTAGTAACAATTTCATTAAATGTATCTGTATATTTTATAGGTTTATCTAAAAGATCATCTCCAATATTTACCATTTTATCTCTTAAGTTATGTATTTGAAAAGTTCTACCAAGTTCATGTAATTTTTTTTTACAAATATGTTCCTTTCCAATAAAATTTGTTATAATCTCTATAAGTGTTGTTTTACCTGAACTGGGAGGTCCAAACAGCATAAAAGCCTTTTGAAATTTAATTGTTGGTATTAAAAAATAACCAATCATTTCATATACATCGTTTTTATACCTTTTTCCAACAATTAAACTAATTTCCTTATCAATTAAAGGACATTTAGCTTTTGGATTGAATTCAACAGGTAATTGAGTAAATGTTCTAATTGGTTTTTCTATCTTTTTATGAGATATGAATTGCCATTTTTTACCCCTTCTTATTAATAAACCATTTAACACATTTATAATATTTTCATTGTAGTGAAATGTATCTAAATGTACATATGTTTCATCTCGAATTAGATCATAAACATTATTACGTGTTGATATGGTATGTCTGAAACCTTCAATTCCTTTGGCAATTTTATTAATCTCCTGTTTTATCTTTGTTTTTGGTATTGTTCCTCTTTGATAATATCCCTTATTATATAAACAGAATTCATCAGTTTCTCGAAGTGTTAATAATTTATCTCCATGTTTATCTACAATTTGTTTTTCTATATTTCTCTCAATTTGTTCAGATGTTTCTGTTTGTTTTTCTGCTTCAATTTGAACCTTAATTGTATGTTCTAAATTAACAAAATAATTTAATAATTTTTGAGCTGTATTGTTAGTTAAAAAATTTAATTCCGAAAGATATTGATTAAGTTCATTTTTAGGTTTTTTAATTTCAATATGTTGTTTTTTATTCCAATTAAAGTAACATATAAAATTCTTATCATGAAATATATTAACTCCCTTTTTATCAGGGTCAATTACTAACACTAAATTATCATTAACTTTTAATCTTCTTCTTACCATTATTTAACCTCTTATCAATTTATATTAATATCCTTCCAATATTTTTCCGTTTTGGCTTTGGCAAAAAAATTCAATACGTCTTCTGGTGGTTGTGATGTAATATTCCCAGATTCTAAATTTCTTTTTAAATAATTAACATAACTTTTACAAAAACCTTTAAAAGATGTATTTGGAATTTTCCAATTATATCCAATTAATTCTAATAATAATAAACAACGTATATTATCTTCCCTCTCAATCTTTCCTTTAATATTAATAGTAATTAAATTATCAAATTCTTGTTGTGTTACGACCTCACCAGATTGTGTTTCAATAAATTCTTTTAACTCCTTAATTTTTTTGCCAATACCAATTGGAAAAATTGGTCTACCGAATGTTGTAAATATTACAATAAAATCTCCATTTCTGGATGTTCCAGGTGTGTAAACTCCATTTTCAATAACATCCATTCCAACACCACCTAAAATTAAAACCCAGTTATTATCTAAATATTCCTCTAACATACTCCATAATTCGTTATTATCAAAAAGTCCAATCTTTCCATGTTTTTTACTCATCTTTTATAACCTTTTATTAAACTCCCTACATTTTCTTTTTCTATCAATAATTTATTTAATTCTTCTTTGGTGTCGCACGGTTTAACAATAATATAATGTGCTTTACAATGTAGACATCTGATATATATAAAAATTACTAATACCTGATTACAAACTTCAATATCATCTATAATTACGTTTTTATTACATGTTCCACAGATGTTATTATCCAACAATTGTTTTACATGTAAATCTATATCTTCTTTGGTTATAACTAATTTGAATTTAGTTATAATATTACAGTGTAAACATCCTTCTGAAACTATAACATCATAATCTTTTAGATTATATTCCGTTTGTTTAATTAAAGGATTTTTACATATACTACAAATATTCGATTCAAGAATTCTCCTTTTGCTTGATTTTAATTTTTCTGTCACTTTCATCTTCCAAGTTTTTAGTTAGATTTTTAATTCTAATTCTTTTAAAATCATTTTCTTCCCCAAACTCAATTAAATCATCAAGCACATAATTATATGACTCTCTTTTAGCTAATTTAAAATCATCTAATTTTACCTTGTTTGACTTACTTATTTGTATTGAAGAATATTCATCGACAACCATAATTTAATCATCCAATTTTATCATAACTTATAATTAATTATTATAATTTATTATTATTTATAAATATTATTGAGTAAATCGATGTAATACATAGATTCAACATAAAACATACATAAGCACATGATTTGGATAAATCTAACAAAAGTTAAAAAATAGTTAAAAAATTGTAAATGTCGTTAAAACATATATGAGATGTTATTTTTATACATTAGATGAAAAATGAACAAAGACAAAAATATTCGAAAAATTGAAAAGACCCCTGTGGAAGGCAGGGGCAATAAATAGAGGTTTAAGATTTTGACAGAAAAATTAAACTCTAATTATTATAAAATTTATAACATTTATAAATTTATTTGAATGTAATCATTCTAAACCTATCATTGGGTTTTAGTTTTATCCAATTTGTAAAATTGACTTAAATATTCACTTATTTGTTATTAGAAGTTATATAATAGAAAAATTATAATTGGATTAAAAATTTATTTTAATTAATTGGATAACCAAATAGAGTAATTAGAATGAAGATATTGATAACAGAAATCCCAGAAAAACGTCCAGATTTAATTTTGATGTTTGAAAGAGAAACTGGTAAGAATGCTATGTATAAGAAGAGTGGAAAAATAACTAAACAATTTAAATATTGGCTTCGACAAAAAATAAAATATGAAAACCTTCAATGTGACATCTGTAGCAGAAATGACTTTAAAAATAAATATTCGTTGGCTCGTCATTTAAACTGGCATAATAAAGAATATCGAGAAAATCATAGTGGAGAAAACCATCCTCATTTTGGTAAACGTGGCAAAGAAACTCAGTATTGTAAGGGTGATAATGCTGGTTATCATGCTATACATAACTGGGTTGATAAATATATGCCAAAGACAGGTATTTGTGAGATATGCGGTAAGCCAGAAAATTATAGAGATTTAGGTCCATTAGAAAAATCCAACAAGACTGGGAAATTAATTAGAGATATCAATAATTTTCAGTGGGCTCATAGATATTGCCACAATAAATATGATAAAGATAACAATATAATACATGAGGGTTCACCTAATTTAAAAAAAGAAATAAATTTAATTAGTTTATCATCTGCCAAAATCGAATGATATTTTATCTTCTCGATTTATTCATCCTTAAATCTATGTTCTTCTCTGTCTCCTCTATTATCTGTTTTAAAATTTCTTCGTTCAGAAGTTCCGACAAGTCATAAATATGTCTCTTTCTCTGTCTCTTTTTAGAAGTCCACGTTCCGATATGTATTTCATTCATTTTTTTAAAATATAATATCTTACATTTCATGCTACAGAAGTTGTTATTATATTCTTTTGATATTTTACCGCAATATCCACATCGACATTTGAGAAATCTAAATACACCTTCTGTGATATTGTTATATTCAGTCATTTATCATCATTAAAATTTATTTTATAACGAGTTGATGTATGGTAATTTTAATCTGGCTTTTCTCTTCTCTTTAATTTTCTGTTGCTTCCGTTTCTTTCTTTTACTCATTATTTTCTTAATCCTTCGACCTACCATCATTACCAATTCCAAAAATTCTGTAAATCTTCTTGTGTAAATAAGCCAAACATTATAAATATACACATTAACACAAAAAATAAAGTAATGCACATGGAAACAATCGAAAGCTTATTCCTGCGTGTTTGCCATGTTTTCCAATTTTTCTCAACCATTATTTTTTACCAACTTTTTCTTTACATTTTACGCAAATTAAAAAACCATTCTGTTCTATTATTTCTTTATGTGTACAGAACAAATCAAGAAGTTTTTCTTTTCTATCTTTCTTTTTATTAACTCTAACTCCACACACTCTACAAACAGTAAATCCGTCAGTGTCCATCATGGATTCGTCGTGTATACATTTAGTAATGATACCATCAGGAATAAGACTCTCTTTTTGTCTTTTAATTTCTTTATCACTAATTTCTTCCTTGTTTTCTGTTAATATGGGGTGTAATGCTCGATGGCTCTTATTGATAATATTTTCAAATTTTTGGATAGCCAATTCTTTTTCTTCTTTAGTTCTCCGTCTTTTTCTCTTTCTTTCATATGGTTTTACTAGTGGAGATCCAATTGAATATTCTCCAATTTTTTTAATTTTTCCCATTTTAATTCACCATATCTTTATTTATTTTATATGTTTTCTGAGAATATCTTTCAAGCATACCTTTTTCTATGTAATACCTGATTATACTAGCAAAATCTCTTTTAATATTACCATCCTCGGTTATAGGTGGATGCACCTTATCCTTATATATCCCTATTATTATGTTCTTAGAAAAGTAGGTGTGTTCATTCAAGAAATTTAAAAAAAACTCATGAATATGATTATTCGAATCAAAATTTAATTTTATTTCTTTGTGACGCCATTTATGTGAAGTTAATCCATGTTTACTATCAAATTCTCTATTACAAATATTACAACGATTATTCGGATTTGAATTTATTTTTTGACCTTTATATGTTATTATTATATTTCTTTCTTGTGATAGCCAATTTATAAACGCAGTTGTAAATTTATTAGATCGAAATGGAGGGCTACGTGGAGTTTCTTTTCTGAAATCTGAAATTAAATTTGAATGCACTTGCTTAAATCTATTTATATCCATTAATATTTATAAAATTTCTAATTATTATAAATTATTTGTGTTTTAACACGATTTTAACAATCAAACCATATAAAAATATTATGATGAAAAATTAATAATAAAAACATAATATTTAAATAATAGAAAAATAATATTAAATTAATTAAAAAAATAATAAAAACATAATAAAGGTTAAAAAAATGGTCTATAAATTAATAAGTGAATGGAAAAGTAAGGATGGAAAATCTCACGAGATTACAGTTTATAAGTATAATGTAAGCCAAGACAATGTAATAAGATATAACTATGAATCGAAAAATGATTATGTAGATATAAAGGTTCAATGGTTTGGTAATCCTACTATGACTGAATATGTTTATGTTCAATATAATAAACAAAAATTAACTGAAAATGAAAGAGCCTTAGTTCAAATCGGGAGGGATTAAAAATGCCAAAAGTAAATTATGAAAAACAACCTTTTAGATTATGTAGATGGAATTCTATTGATTATAAAAGGAAAGGAAGAGAAGATATGTATTGGTGTTCTGATGCAGAAGAGTATGTTGAAGAAGATAGATGTATGAAATGTTTCTGTAATAATTGGTTTAATATTTGTTCAACCTGTAAAAAACAAATTCTTAAAACAGAGCTTATATATGTTTTCTTGCCAGAATTCAAACTTGGTTATATCTGTAATGATTGTTATGATGGTGAAGAGAAAGTTCAGAAAAAACCTTCAAAAACAGAAAGATATATAATTTTTGATATAAAAAAATGGATAAAATTAAATAAAGAGGAATAAAAAAAATGACAGAAATATCAAAAAGACAAAAGTTGTTAGTATTATTAAAAGATAAAGAATTAACAGCAAAAGAAATATCGGAACAATTAGAAATTCCAATAGAATATGTGAGAACCTATATATCTCAATTTCCACAGATAAAAAAAGTCGGTAAAAAAGGTAGATATAATTTATATAGATTTGTAGAGGCTAAACCAATAGAAATTGATGATTCTGGAGTTATGTCAAATTTTAAAAGACTTTACGAAATAATGAATATATGGTTAATTAGTAAAATGACACAAAAACAAATTTCAAATATTCCTGAAAATGTTTTAAAAGAATTAGATAATATGGAGGGAATTCTAAATGTCAAGTCTAACCGATAAAATTAGAAAAGCTAAAAAATCAATGGAAATTCGAGAAGAGTTTAAAGATATACCTGGATTAAAAAAGAAACTTAAAGATCTTAAAGAGAATGGCAAAAAAATAGATGAAGAACTTGGAAAACCTATAAAATCTGACTGGGATAAAATTCACGAGACTTCTGATTATAAGAGATATATTTATCGAGTATTTGAAGGAAAGACTTTTAGAGGCTCAAATGCTGAATTAGATGAGTGGATCAAAACAAAATTTAATAGATAAAATATTTTTTTTTCTCTAAATATCGATATTTTTAAGAGGTTATGGCTTAATTTCAACTTTTTTGAATATTTTTATATATCCAAATAAGAACAATTCAAATTTCGAGATATAACAATAGAGTTTATTGATGTTTGAAATAAATTCTAATTAGAAATTTATTTTTTTGATCCAAAATCCTTATTTTGTTCGATCTTAATTATCAAATTTTTCTAAAAAACAGTGTTTTTGGCATTCTTCCAATGTCTACTCTATTTAGAATACATAATTTTATTATGTTAATTTAAAAGAGTAGACGGTATGTAATCGAATATATGATCCAATATAGATCTTTTGAATATGATATCGAATGAAATTAATGAAATTAAGTATAATATTATCTAAATTATCATTTTAATATATTTAGATGTAGTTCTATATCATAATCAAATTTCGAGAAATAACAATAGTTTTAATCGATTTTTGAATTTTCTAATCCAATATTCAAAAAATAAATTTTCCATCGATCCTTTGGAGCAAATATAGGGTTATTTCTAAATTTAAATGAATTTTCTAATTGAAAATTTATTTTATTGTAAATATATTTGATGATTTTTAATTTTCTGTTTGTAAATCAACTCAAAATGCACATGAACACAATAAATTTATATATGAACATTGTAATCTATTTATTAATTAAAAATTTATTTAAAATGATTAAGAATATTTATCGAGAATCGATTGTAAATAAGGAGGTATAGAGTAAAATGGAAGAAATAGATTATACATTGGTGGCAGAAGTTTCTAAAGCTTTTGCTGGAATAATTAATAAGAAAGTTATGGTTTCAAAAACATCTGAAGCTATAAAATATCTAAGAACCATCAAACAAGCAATTGTAAAAGGATGTAAAAGATCTGATTTCTTTTCTACATTTGGGCAAATTCTAAATTTAGTCCAATCTACAGTAGAAACGTGGTTAGATTGTTTACAACCAAGATATGTTGGGACATATAAGGGAACATGGAGTCCTTATAATTAATTTCAAATTTAAAGAAAATGAATATTTTATCAAAAATTAAAATAGGAGGTATAGTAAAATGACAAAAAAAGCAAAAGCAAAACAGGTAGTAGTAGAAAAGAAAGAGCAAATGATTGTAGACGATTTATCAATTGGAGATATAGTACCTGATTTACATGGTGTAGATGTAGAAATCACAGATGACTTAATTTCGGATATGAAAACTTTTGAATCTGAAGGAAAAACAAAAGCAATTTGGCGAAATAAAATCACTGGAATGTTTTTATTTTGGAGAATGAATAAAGACAAGCCAAAGAAAGAGAAAAAGGTGAAGAAAGCTAAGCCAAAAGTCGTTGAAGAAGAAATCGAAGAAGAACTTGAAGACATTGAAGTTGAATATGATGACGAAGAAGAAATCGATGAGATGGAAGAAATAGAAGAAGCAGTAGACGAAGTTAACAAATTAGATGAAGCAATAGAAATAGAAGCAGAAGAAGAAATAGACGAATTAGAACTTATCGATGAAGCATATAAAGAGAAATTTAGTGTCCAAAAAGTTAATCGAAACGCAAAGAAATACAAAGCATTTGCTAAGAAGTATAGAGAGTCAGAATAAATTTTAAATTTTTTTTCTCTATTCATGAAATAAATAAAATCTATAATCCAATTATTATTTCTAATGATTCTAATGAACACTACATATATTTAAAACACCAATATATTTAAATTTTAGAAATTTATATTAATATTAATAATCAAAATTTAATTTGAGTGGTGTATATTAATTATATGAAGGGTTTAGAACATAAGATTCAAATTTTAGATAAATTGATCAATTTTAACACGAATTTGATGACGAATTCTAATTGTGACGGTGTTAAAAAATCTTACGAGACATTTATCCAATTATTGTTAAATCAGAAAATAAAAATCCAACAAACAATTGATGATTTTAAATCCAAAAAAGAATTTGAACAAGAAAGTAAAAAATTATTAAAGAACATATCACGGTAAAGAATTTTAATTCTTTATAAAACAAAAAAGAAAAGAGGAAAAATGAAAAGATTTAATCATAAATGTGTGCGATATGATCGAAACGATCTTCGCAAATTTTTAAAAGTTTCATTTGCCCTTCTAATATTATTTATTGCTTCCATTCCATTGTCCACATTTGTTGATGCTAAAGACAAGGATAAAAAACCTAAAAAACCTAAGGATAAATCTGCGATATTTAATCTATCATATCTCAATCCAGATGCACAATTCACATCAATTGATTATTCAGGTATCGAATATTACCTGAATGGTGAACTATTATATGTTACCAATAGTTTAGGACTCATTGAAATAGATATTAATAAACTTGGAGAACAAAATTTTACAATGATTTTCGGTGGAGTACGTTATGAATTTATTTTTAACGAATCTATTACAGAATCCATTATCCTTAACACAAAATCCATAGATGCATTAGCAATGTGGGATGAAATATTCATGTCTATAGTTAATAGTACAAATGATTTTAACTTAAATCTACTATACTTTGATGGTACAAGCTGGGTTACGATTGAGACGTTTACTGCCGTTGAAAGTGGGATGGTTCAATTCAACAATTTAATTATGGGCGAATATGCATTAAGTTCTGGTATTAAAGATACTTCGATTACATTTACAATTGGACAAGATATGATTAATTACACCGATACCATGATTGTAGTTCCAGACAAAACAGAAATTTCAATAACATACTTTGATTCTATATTTGGAACTGACTATCCAGTTGATTTATCTACTATAAACTATATATTAGAAATTTGGTCTAATACCGCAAATGATTACATAACTATTCCTGAGAATTACTATGTCGCAGTTAAAGATGATGTTTTAGGTATGATAGTAATCTATGAATTGCTTCAATCTGGTAATGAATATAGAATTTGTATTGGCAATGCTTGGAATGAAAATTATGAGTTTAATGAAGATGTATTAACGGAAATTGGATTAACAGCCAAATCATTAGTAGCTGAATTCTTATGGAGTTTCGAATCAGAACCAGTTAATGGAACGAACTTTGAATTATTCTATTATGACGGTACTGACTATATTTCTGCTGGTATATACACAACTGATATAAATGGTAAAATTATCATAACAGAATTATTACCAATGGGAACCTATAAATTCGATGATTACGCAACTTTTGATATTGTAGCTGATGATGTCGTAAAGACAGTGGGTTACACTGTTGAATCCATATTAGGAGGTTTTAGAACACCTGCTTGGATTTCATTTGGAAGCGTGAAGTCTAAGCTTTTTTCTTTTTTAACAATTAAAATAAATTTATATTATGAAGGTGAATGATAATAGAAAAAATGACTATGCAATTTATTAGTAGCATATCGAGAGAAAATCAAATTTTTAAGGGCAGATCATATAAAATTGGAAGTTTTGTTAATGGAGAACCTGTAATTGAGCATAAAATTCCAATTCCAGATTCAGATATTCTCTGTGATTGGTGCAATGCTAAAATACTAACAGAGAAAATAAAGGTAGTTGTTAATTTTGACATTTTAACAGGAAAATCAAGTATATCGTATGTTATTTGTGATAATTGTAAAGAAAACAAGTTTAATGATATAATCGAAATTAAGAGTGTAAAATAAAAAAAATCATGCTAAACCTTAAATCATGTGAGCTGTTGGTATACCTGGATTTTAAGAGTATTCAATTCGATTATTCTGATCAATGTCTTTTGGATTTCACCCTCAAACTCTTTCTAATCAATTGCCAACAGCTCAATTTATTCAATTTATTTATGGAGTGAGGGAAAATGACAATAAACAAATTTCTTAGGGGTTTAATAAAAGAGATGAGTGAATTTATAGATGGTGAGAATCCTAAGAATTTAAGAGTTTTCAAATTTGATAAAGATGGTAAGCAAATAGAAGTAATAAATGAATTAGAATTATGGAGGTGAGAGAAGTTGTTTGATATAAAATTTATTACAATTAAAATAATGAAAATATTGAAGAAACAAAAGTTTCTCAGACATTTAGGTCCATTACAAATAGAAACGTTAGAAGAAGATGTTTTCGAATTGTTAGAAGAATGGGAAAAAGTAACGAAGGAGGATTAAAAATGTCTGATAAATTTATGAAAATGTTGTTAATGATCTTACTTATTGGTTTTATAGCAATGTCATTATCGTATATTTTTATTGTAAACCAGATTTTAATCGATATGAGAAATGAAGTAAACGAACTTATAGAAATCGTAAATGGTACAATTGGAGCTAATTTAAAATGAAGGAATATGAGAGTTTAATGCATAAGGTATATGAGAATCACCAAAAAATAGAATTATATACTTTAAACAATAATACATATAGCAAAACTATGATTAATAGATTGAAAATAGAAAATACCAAGCTAAAAGACAAATTAAGTGAATTAAAGAGGGATAATAAAAAATGAATAGAGATCAATTTAATATTTTAGTTAATGCAGGAATTATAAATGCTAAGGATGAGAAAAAACCAAAAGGAAAGCCTAAACTTACAATAGGAGATATAATGATAAAACTCGAGTTCTTTAATAGACATGGTATTATCAAAGCTTTAAACATCCAAGATAGTGGTATTAATGCTTGTAAAGAATATACTCATATTTCTTTTAAAATACCAAAAGAATGATAATCCCTAATCCATTTTATCATTTAATTAAGTCTAATGAACACTACATACATCTAAAATCCAAATATTTAAATATTTTTCAAAATATATTAATTATATTAATTAAATTAATTTTTATATGAATAAGACTTATGACAAATATTATAACGATAACGATGGATGATGAGATAATCAAGAATCTCGATAAGATAAGAGAATCATCAAATATATCACGTAGCAAATTAATCCGAAGCATTTTGACTAATTTCTGTAATGATAACGAATTAATTAAAAAGGTGTTAAAAGAAATTGAGTAAAAATAGAAAAATGGAAAAAATATTTAAGGTTTATGTTTGGAAATGTTCTAATTGTAATAAACAAGTTGGATATAATGAGTTAATACATGGTGAATGTCCTTTTTGTAAAAGTAGAGAAATTGTGAGTGTGCCAGAATTCCTGAGCACCAATAAAAACAAAATTTAAATAAAAAAGGTTTAAAATATGAGTGAAAATGATATATTTAGAGAGAAAAAACGAATTGGAGCAATAATACTTTCTATATTATTTGTAACAGCGGGGATAACAGCGGTAATATTTGGAATATCATTTATACGAACAGATGATAAATATAATGACATATCTGGTGATTACGATGATTTATATGGCGAATATGAGACATTATTAAATGATTTCAATGAACTTGAAGATGACTATTCTATTTTAACAGGAGAACATGTTGAATTGGAAAACGATTATAATGCTTTAGTAATTGAATTGGCAGATATGACTGCTGAATTGGAGGCTTTAGATAATAATTTAGTTGCTATGACCGCCGAAAGAGATGATTTATTAGATCAAGTAGATACTCTCAATGCTGAGATAACTAACCATTTAAACACTATTACTGGATTAAATAACCAAATATATATTTTAGAAGCTGAGATAGATGTTCTTGAAGCACAAGCTGTAGTAGATGAACAAGCTATTGCTGATTTAAATGCTCAGATTGTTGATTTAAATGATGAGATAGCTGGTTATTTGTCTACTATTGCTGGATTACAAGCTACAATTGATGCAAATGTAATTACTATTAGTGGATTAGAAGCTGACTTAGCTAATATGACTACTTTAAGAGATAACTTACAAATTGATTTAGACGCACTTCAATTACAATACGATACTCTTGTTAGTGATAATATTTTACTTCAAGCAGAATACGATGCCCTTTTTAGTGCTTATAATACACTTATCGATTCTAATAATGCACTTCAAATTGCTTTTGATAGTCTAACAATTGATTACAATAATTTACAATCTACTTTTGATATGCTTCAAAGTTCTTATGATGCCCTTCAAATTGAATATGATAATCTCGAAGCTAATTATAATTCTCTTTCAGGTGATTACGATGATCTTTTAGTTAATTTTAATACACTCCAAGTAACTTATGCTACCCTACTAAATGATTTCAATGTATTATTAAATGACTATGATATCCTTTCAAATGACCATATTGCTTTACAGAATGCTTTTGATACACTTCAAAATAATTTTGATTTACTTCAATCGAATTATGACGTTCTATTTAGTGACTATAATACACTGTCAGGATTATACGATGTACTTCAAAATGAATACGATATTCTTTCGAATACTTTTGATGCTCTAACAATGGCTTATGGATATATTACTGAAACTATAAGACAATCGATACTTCCAGTTCAATTTAGTATTTTTGCCGAAGCTGTTAGAAGATACTATACGCCAATTTATTTAGGAGGAAAAACAGGAAAAGATTATTGGTTAGGATATGCTGAATTTTGCCGAGATATGGTATTACACGATACTTATCAATACAATGCCTTTACTGAAGTATCTGATGCTTTTTCTGATGCTTTAAAATTTGGAAGTGATACAATGTATTTAGCGTATGAAGCAATGTGGCTTAATTGGCAGTGGATGCCAAATTGGGAAGGTTGGAACTTAATTGGCGATGAACTTGTTGATATTGATACTTTAGTTGATTGGACTATTAATGAGATTATTTGGGAATATGATTCTATTGTGACTGTTCTCCAAGAATCTCCAACTGATGATTACATTAAATTTCCTGTAGAAACAGCTTTTAGAGGAGCAGGAGACTGGGAAGACCAAGCAATATTTATGGCTGCTTACTTAGAATCCTGTGGATTTGAAACAACGATAGTAGTTCTTCATAGTTCAGAACCTGGTGACACAATGAATGGATTTTATAATTGTGTTCCTTTAGTACATATAGAAGATATTGTTGCTTTTGAGTTAGCATTTCCAGATTGTACTTTATGGAGTTTAGATGATGAATTTAGAACAGTAATAGATCCGTATTCAGGAGAAACATGGTGTTGGATTGGTACCGACTTAGACGTGTCTTTTGGTTCTGAACCATCTTGGCTTCAATTCTGGGATGACTATGGTTTTCTTCCAATTTCGGCTGGAACGTTTGCTCTCTGTGATATATATGGTGGTATTAGTTAAAATTTAGGTGTAATTTATATTATGCCAACCTAATTAATTTTTTTTTTTGTAAAAATAGTCAAATTATTAAAATGTGGAATAAAAATGTCCAAAACTGAAAAATTACAAAGAAATCCAATGTCATTAAAAGAACATATAATAGAAGTTTATTATGGAATTAAGTTAAAAATAGGTCATGCAAGTTTTAATAAATTTATGACCAAACAATTTAATTGGATTGTTGTTCAAGACTGCCAAGTTGAAGGCTGTAAAAATAAAGCCATAGGTTATAGTGGAACAAAGGAAGATGGCTCTAAATTCCTTCTTTGCCATAAACATTGGTGTGAAATAGTATATAATGATGATTAAAAATGAGAAAAAAAAGAATACAAAAAAAATTAGACAATTTATCTGAAAAAGAGAAATTGGTTGTTAAATATTTTAGAGATTTCGCTAAAGAAAGAAAAGCATATCCAAGTGATATAGCTGAGTATTATGATTGGAAATTTTTAGAAACTCTTCAAATTTGTCAAAATTTAGAAACGAAAGGGATATTATATTGAGGATGGTTAGTTAAAAATGTACATTGAATATCAAGAGAAAATTGTATCAGAAGACGATACAATCCAAAAATTAGCTGTAATTCTTGGAAAATTAGAAATGAAAGCAATAATTAAACTTGTTGATGAAATAGAATTATCAAAAATTTTAGAGAAATATTTGTCGAAGAAAGAGCAAGATATTTATCACAGGAGCAAATATAAATTAAAAGAATTACTGATAAAAGAGGTGTAAAATGATAACCTTTTTTACTTAGTTGTCCAATTAATTAATTGTCAAAAATTTTTGGATTAATTTTATTCATTTCGAATAAGAAAAGCAAACAAAAAATAAATTTGATAAAAGGAGGTTAAAGAAATGAAACGTAAATATATCTTAGGAATTTTGTTGATTTTATCAATGAGCTTTTTTGTTATACCCACTAAGGCTTACGAGGATACTGAATATTTGATTTTTGGGAGTGAATATTATGGATTTGCTGATTACGGGGTAGAAATGAACGAAGGAGATAATTTAACTTGGAGTTTTGAAACGAGGCTGGAAGAGTTCGAAGTTTTAGTTAAAATAGGTGGTGAAGATGTTTCTGAGGGATTAGAATTCGATTCGGGAATTTGGATCGCACCCAGAACAGATACATTTTGGATTATTTTCATTAACTACGATTATCTATTACGAAGAGACGGTTATATTGATATTTATTTTGAAGTTAACGTAGAACCCGAACCAGAGCCAGAGCCTGAACCAGAAGACGATGATATTATTGGAATTGATTTAATTCCCTTAATAACGATAATCAGCTTAGCAACAATAATTCCATTGATAATAATAACAAGAAAAAAGAAATAAAATCAAAATTAATTAGTTTTTTTATTGTAAGTGTGCTCTGGTATCCAGAACACCAATTAAAAATGAATAAAAGGTAGAATGTCAGATTATACAAAAAGAAAAACACAAGACATTAGAAAATATAATATAATTGGAAAGATATGCCATGAGCTTGACCATTTATATGATTATGCTTTAAAATTAATTCCAAAAAATATGACTCATGATTTAGGCTATAAAAAAGAGCTTTTGAAAGGAATAATAGAGGAGTTAATATTACAATTATAAATAAGGAGGTTAACGATAACGATTGAAGCCTGTTTAAAGTGCAGAATCATTCAAAAGAATATTCAAGAAAACGAAATCAAGGAAGAGATTAAAGCTTTTTTAGAAGCACCAGAGAACTTTTATGTTAAATATAATCCGCAAACAGGATTCTACAAATTTGAGTTGATTATTTAAGCAATTCTAAAATAAATTTATTTTAAATTACAGAATAAGGAGGTGAAAAATATGGATGAAGCAATTCTAATAATTGTTATTATTTCTATTGTAGTGACTGTTACTATAAATTTAATAATATACATGTTTTTAAGAAATAAATTTCAGGCAATAGATATAATTAGAGATTCTGCTATTAAACTTGATACAACGGTTTCAACAATTACTACCTTAAGTGGTAATCTTTTTAAGCAAATAGCTGGTTTGACAAAACTTCAATCAGAATTAAAATTAAATTTTCAAAGTTTCTATGATAAACTTATAATGAAACCATCTGTAAAAGGAAGGGTAGGAGAAGGAATTATCAAATTTATTTTGAGTAGTTTTCCCGAAAAATTATGGAAGGAACAATATAAAATTTCTGGCTCTGGTGTAGTAGATTTCGCAATTTTTATGCCACCAGATGATAGAATATTACCAATGGATGCCAAATTTTCATTACCAGAAGAAGGAATAATAGATAAGGAGTTAGAAGAAGGAGAAATTGTGTTTTTAAATAAGGAACAGAGAAAAAAAGCCAATTCACAAGTAATCAAGAGAATGCGAGAGGTTACCAAATATATTAATCCATTAGAGGGAACAATGAATTTTGCTTTAATGTTTATCCCAGATTCAGTTTATTTAGCTTTAACAAATGAAACATTGAGTGAATTACAATCGAATAGAGTTATTCCCGTAAATACAAGTGGTTTAATAAGCACACTATTCTTAATAGAACGTCAATATGTTTCGATAAGAATAAGTAAAGCTGTGGAAAGATTAGAGGATATAAAATCCACAATGGAATATCAATTTATTAAAATCTCTAATACATTGAAAAAGGCAGAAACACAGGGAGAAAATTCAAATAAGAATATTACAAATGCTATTCAGCAGATTAAAAAAGCAGAGAGTAAAATTTTGGTAAGTTTTGGTTTGTTAGAGGAATAAGAATAATTTAAAGGAGGGATAAAAGGTGAGTGAACTTGATAATGTAAAGGTAGGAGATATAGTTTCAAATATGTATGTTTTAAAAGGAGAGATGACTCAAATTATGCTGGACAAGATGAAAATTTTTGAGGAACTTAATCTTGGAAAATATGTTGCTATTCACAATAACAAGGCAACCTGGAGTTTTGTGTTTTGGCTTTGGAATTTTGATGTAAGGAGATTTGAATCAATAAAAGAGTATGATGAATTAATAAAAATGAACGATGAGATAATAAAAAGGTATGAGGAATTTACAAAAGAGAAAGTCGAATTAAAAAAAGATGACATACAAATTACCAAAACAAACTCTAAAAAACCTATTTATAGGGTATCTGATGATTATATGTCTTGGATTCATAATTATGATATAAAAAAAAGAGTAGATAAATTAAAAAGATAATAACAAATATAATTCTAAATTTTTTTCTTTAAAATTGAGTCCAAATAAATTCAATTAAGAATATTTAATTTCATCCTATTTTTAATCAATTTAATTTATATATTATTCATTTTTGGATTAATGGATTGATGTTTTTAATATAATCAACTAATTTAATGATATTTATCGATTTTTTGAAGTTTTCTTTATATATTTCAAAATCCCGTCTACTCGTGATATATTAGAATTCGGTTTGAAATAAAATTCTAATCTTTCTCAATTGTATCTAATTGAGTTTTCTCAATTGTATCTAATTTTTTTTCTTTTTTGATTTTATAATTTTCTCGATAGAAATTTTTACATAATCTCCTTTATTTAAATCCAATAAAGTTGCTATATCTTTTCGAACATTGATATACAAAGAATTACCGATCTCTCTAATCTTCTCCACGCTATCAATTTTATTTTCCATAATCAAGAAAATTAAGTTTATATTTAATGTAGTAAATTCTAAACATTTTTTAATTTTCTTATTATTTTCTATAACTTTACATATGATATTTTTACATTTCCGTAAACTTAATTAACTTTATATTTAACTAAGTTTAAGAATTCTTATGTAAACATTTACTTGCTTAATATTAAATACGACCAAATTTATATTATAAATAATAAAATAAATTTAAATAAAAGAGATATGAAAAAATGAAAAATAAAAAAATGATATTTGGAACAATAATACTTTTATTTGTTATGATAGGAATTTCTAATACACCAAATGTATCTGCTGAAGAAACAATTGAGATACCGCCATTATCATATTATTATTATCATATGGGTTATTTGGAAAATGGAGATTATATTAGAATTATTAACATTAATCCTGAAAGTGGAGGAATTAATGTTTATATTATGAATGATCGACAATTCAGTAGACTTCAAGATACTGGTTATTTTTCTTCTGAAAAGATGTGGGAGGATATTGCACAAATAAGTGGTTGGTCAATTGAAATTACAGATGATGATTATTATTATGTTGTTCTATATAATGATGATATACTTTTTTCAAGGACTGTAGTAGTTGATATAGAGATTTTATATCATTCTCCTGCTAAATCAAATGATAATAACTGGAATTTGTTATTTATTATACTCCCCGCTATTGCTGTTGTAATTGTTGTATTAGTTCTTGTTATAAGACATAAGAGAAAAAGTTCAGGAGAACCAATAATCTAAATGTGGAGTTAAATAACTAAATTTATTTTTTTTATTTTAAAATAACAAATAGGAGGCGTAAAATGGCAAAGTTAAGAGGTATACATATATTATATGGAATTGGAAGTGTTATAGTAATAATTTTTGTATGGATAATAATAGCTCCCGCTGAAATAAGTTATTATACATCTTATAATTGGGAATTCGATTATTGGTCATTTCAACGAGATTTAACTGATAGACTTTATCCATTTGTAATTATTATTATAACAATTGTAGGATTTTTTATAATTCCTTATGTATACGATAAGAAATTAAAATAATTTTTTTTCTTTTGATAATAAAAGGTCTAAAGTTTTTTTCTTTAGACCTTTTTGCTCAATTATATGATCCTTAAAAATTTTAGAATTCCATCTACTCGTGATATGTCCATATTATTTTAAAAATAATTTGGCTTTTTCATATCTACTCGTTGGTGTAATTTGGTTTAATTTCAAATCGAAAAATTTTTGATTTGAATTTTATCATGATTTTGGTCATTGGATTTTTTCTCCAATGATGAACTTCCAAATTCTTTTTGGAAGTTGAACTTTCATTTGATTTTTGCTTTTAATTTCTTTAAAAGCAATTTTTCATCAATCGTGATTTCAATACCTAAGAGATTCTCAGATGCTAAAAGTTATTTGTATGATTAGAAAATTTAAATAAATATAGAATATTATTCTAATTAATAGAATAACTCAAAGTGATTATTAGATGGCTTTTATTTGTCCAGAACCAAATTGTAATAGAGAATTTGATAGTAAAGGATCACTGGCTCGACATAGAAATTGGCATAGACCAGGATATAGGAAAAGTCTTTCAAAAATACATAAAGAAGTATGGAATCAACCAGGATTTAGAGAAAGTATGAGTGGAGAAAATAATCCTATATATGGTAAATTTGGAAAAGAAAGTAGTGCTTATAAAGAAGATGCTAAATATAAAGCAAATCATAGATGGATTAGAATACACTATCCTCCAGAAGAATTTTGTAATAAATGCGAAATATGTGAAATAATAAATCTGAATTTAAATTTAGCTCAATTTAGACATGTAAATGTAAGGAATATGGAGGATCCAATGGTAGATTACCTGTACATCTGCCCAAGAACAGAAAAGAATAGTTGCCATCGAATTTATGATACCTTATCTGATAAACAGAAAAAAGAATTATTGGAAGGAGCCATTACAAGAGAAGAGAAATTAGAAAGAGTCAGAGAATATGTATTGAAAATAAAAAAATATTTATTAAATGGTTATATTTTTAGAAAGTTTAAAATCTAATAAATTTGAGTATTAAATGAATGTATTATGGAAATTAATTATATATATAAAATCCTTTAAATATATCGATTATTCGAAAAAATTGGATTTAGTAAATATGAAATAAGGATTTTATAGAAATTCAAAAATCTTAAAGATTATGATGTATTTAGTTTTTAGATCTAAAAAGATTATTATTAATATTTGTGTTCTAAAATCGTGTAAATCATAAATTATAATTAACGTAAAGAGAATTAGAAAATTCTTTAGAAATATTCATAAATTTATTAAAAAATTTTAAAAAGATTTGATAGACATTGTAATTATAAAATTACTATTTCTAAAAATTCCCACATCCGGTACATTTCGCGTCAAGATATGCGGCACAATTTTTGCAGATATTTCCACATTTGCTTTCTTGACTTTCTTGACTGAAAAGATTAAGAGGCAGATATTTTGGTAAAATGAGATCTGAAGCAAAGATTGAAGCTGAATGGAGAATTCCTTTTTTATTCGTAGGACCGCAATAATTTAGATATCTGTCTAGAACATCGACGTTTTGCCCAATGATTCCTAAAATTAGGTTATACTGACCAGTCACATGTGCTAACATAAAAACTCTTGGGCAATCTTCATAGGCTTTAATTACATTTTGCACTTCTTCGTAGTTACTCATTTCCATTAATATAAATGCAGCTTTGTATTGAAGTTTCTTAATATTAGTATTCGCCTGGACCTTAAGAATCCCCTTATCTTCCAATTTTGTGATTCTTTTTGCTATTCCCGTATGACTCATAGTTTCGGTACCAGATTTAAATATGATTTTTTCTAAGTTTGTTAAGCTCTCACGCCCATTGTTAAATAATGCTTTTAATATTTGTTTATCAATACCATCTAATTGCATAATTTCTAGTTTAATAATGAAATGATTAGTTAATATTATCTTGATTCACAGTTTTTAAAACATGTCGTTATAAATAATATAGTTATAACCATACTGCAGAAACTAACATTGTAAAAACTATTTATTTCAAGTTGCAAATGAAGATAATTCTCCAATTAAAGTTATGGATATTTCGCAGCTTTTACTCGATTGCGAATTTTATTGAAAGATTTTCCAGAATTCAAATAAATTATTAGTTTAACCATGAAAATTTATTAATTTTTATTTAAATTTGGAAAACTTTTAAGACTGCTTGTTTATTTAACGGTTAAAAATGAATAAGCTAATTCATTTTTTCTTTCTATCGTTAATTTATTACTTATAATAGGAAAATCAAAAATTATTTCACTTATATCCGAATTCGAGTTGAAACTTTCAAATGAGCGAATGTTTATTCTAGATTTTGGAGGTGTTTCTAATTGAGTATCATTCAATTTCCCGTTTTCAAGTAACCTGAGCTCACCAATTGAATCGGATTGCTTTATTAATTCGTTTTTACTTTCTATAGTAAGTTTTTTACTAATAAAGGGATAATCAAAGACATTATCAATGTTATCTGAATTCAAAGAGATATTTTCAAGTGAGGGAATATTCTTAATAGATTTTGGGAGAGATATTAGTTGATTGTTATTCAAATTCAACTTTTTAAGTGATTTAAGCTTTCCAATTGAGTGAGGTAAATATTTCAATTTGTTTCC
Organism: Promethearchaeota archaeon; assembly: GCA_030603385.1. GTDB lineage: Archaea > Asgardarchaeota > Lokiarchaeia > Sigyniarchaeales > SOKP01 > Loki-b32. The sequence continues at coordinate 107,118 of JAUVXW010000009.1, forward strand.
ATTTAACCATATTTCTTCAAGAGATAATAACGAACTTATTGATTTTGGAATTCGTAAAATATTATTTCCACTAATATTTAACTTTTCAAGCAAATGAAGTGAACCGATAGTGTCAGGAATCTTTTTTAATTGATTATCACTTAATTTGAGGATTTTAAGAGATGTTATTTGGTCAATACACTCTGGTAGAATCTCAATTTTATTACGAGAAGCATCCAAAAATTCAAGTGAAGAAAGAAGACATATTGATTCGGGAAATTTTTGTATTTTATTTCTGTTCAAACATAAAACCTTAAGCGAAGCTAGAGATCCAAGCGAAATGGGAAGTTTTTCAATTTTATTCCAACCTAATTTCAGAGTTTCTAATGATCTCAGTAATCCAATAGATCTGGGGAGGATTCTGAGTTTATTATCTTCTATACATAGAGTCTTGAGTGAAGAAACTGAATTTATTGAATCTGGGATTTTTTTCAAATTATTATTATCTAAATTAAGGTTTTCAAGTGAATAGAGTAATCCAATCGAATGTGTTAGATATTCTATTTTGTTTGAATTTAAGTTTAATGATCTAAGAGATTTAAGAGCGCTTATTGATGATGGAATCTGCTTTAAATTGTTCTTACCGGCATTAAGCTTTTCTAATGACTCAAGATATCCAATAGAACTAGGGAGATTTGCTATATTATTATTTTCTAAATTTAAATCTCGGAGAGAAGAAAGAGTTCCTATTGAATAAGGTAGTTTTTGTAATTTATTATTGCTTAAATTTAATATTCTAAGTGAAGTAAGAGAAGAAATAGACTTCGGGATAGCCTTAAGGTTATTTTCTTGTAAACCTAAAACTTTTAAATGTTTAAAAGATCCTATTGATTCAGGAAGGTTATATAACCTACATCCTTTTAATATTAAAGAGCGAAGTGAATGAAAATGTTTAATGAAGTCTGGTATAGTAGTTATTGGTGCGCTTTCAATATGAATTGAAATGACTTCTCCTTTCTCTACATTATATTCCATCGAGGGGTATTTGTTTTTAAAAAATGAAATAGTTATATAATTCCTTAAAATGTCTGATAATTTTGAAAGAGAAATATTTTCAATTTTCTGATGAGATTTTAATAGAGCTTTAATTGATAAACTGAATTTCTTATCAGATATTTTGTTTAATTGAGTAATCAAAGCATTTTTAGCTGTAATATTATTTAATCTTTCCAGAGCTTCTATTAAAGCAATTGAACTCTTATAGGTGAATTCATTCTTTAAAACCCATTGTAATGAGAAGAATTCTACCTTCCTTAAGTATTTTAAATTTTTTATTCCGATTATATCAGAACAATTTTCGAGTGATTCTCTATCACGCCAATATATTATTTGATTATCAACATTTGAAAAATCTAGTTCATTAATATATCCGCTTTCAATTTTGTAATTGATTTTATCAAATTTATTTTTCAAATTATTAATGGTGATTAAGCCTATAAGCATTTCTACTAATTTATCGGGAGAAGATTGTTCAATTATATTCTGAGTAAACAAGGGATTTATCCATTTCCACATCTTATCCCAGGAAATTTTTTTTATTTCATTAATCAATGTTGAAACAATTCTATCATCACCGATTTTTTCCAAAGATTTAATCACTGTGATCAGACAATCATAAGAAGACTCATGTTGAAGAGTCCAAAGAAAAGGATTTAAAGCGTTTTTAATGAATTTATTTTTTATAACTTTTGCTGCGGAATATCGCAAATCTTCATTTGGTTCAGAGATTAATATTTGTTCTAAAATTTTAAAAACTTTTACACTTTTAAGATCAAGTTTGTTTAATGTATCAATGCATTCCTTTCTAACTATATCATCTTCAATATTTTCAATTAGAGTAATTAACAGATCTACGGTTTCTTTTTTACCCACTTTTTCTTTTAAGTAATTTTCATAAATTTTTTTTGGTATTAACCCCATTTTATATACCATTTTTAACCTTAATCGAGTCCAAGTTGAATTTACTTTACGAACCTCTTATCTGCTTCAACGAAACAATTCTTAATAACGATGGTTTTAAGAGGCTCTTTAGTTATAAATTGATTTTAACCCAATCCAATGTGAATGTAGCGAAACTAAATTTCATTAAATTTCTATCACATTTCAACATTCATCAGATTAGAATAAAGATCTTTCCCCTTTTTATCTGTAATGGAAAATTTTAAACGTGGTGTTCCTGCTAATAATAGTTTAAAATATTGATCAGTATTTTTTTTTCCTTCAACTTCAAATTCAGGGAGGGTTACTTTTTCTTCATGTTTAATTTCAATTAGGGTAGCGTCAACCATACATTTTCAACTTTTTATTTTCAATTTACATTAATTTCTTTTACTTAAATTAGAATTCGAAATGGTCATATATAAATATATCGTTTAAAGATTAATTTAAACAGCGCAATTGATTCTGGTTTCAATTTGCTACAAAATATTATTTAAAAGTTTAAGTTTGAAAATTTGTCAATAAACAAATTTTGTTTTAGGTTCAGTTAATAAGATTGATGAATTCTTTTGAATAATTATTCATTTTATTGTAAATTTCGTCTATAAAGGTACCAATTCTAGCAATTCTTGCTAATTCTTAGAATAATTTAGCTAATTTGATAATAATACTAAAAAAAATATTTCTGATAAAAATACAGAGAAAAACCATTCAATAAGTTATAGATAGAAATGTATAAGTTTCAAATCCCTATTAAATAATTTTAAATAGAGTAAAATATAATCCCAATTATCGATTTAATATCGAATATATATTCACAAAATTAAATAATAAAATAGGATTGAAGAAAATGGTAGATATTACGGAAACACTGGATTGCACGGGCGAAGTATGTCCCTATCCAGATGTAAAAAGCAAAAGAAAAGTAAAAAAGATGAATTCAGGAGAAGTCTTAGAAATATTAGTTGATTATCCTCTTTCAGCTGAAAGAATTCCCGAGACCATGGAATCTTTAGGGCATAAAGTGCTATCTGCTGATAAAACCGGAACTTCTGCTTGGAAGATTTTAATCCAAATAAAATAAGGTGAAAAAAAATTTTAACTAGTGAATTTTGGTATGTATTAGTAGTAGGACTTCTAATAGGCGCGATTTTTGGTTTTATATTACAACGTGGAAGATTTTGCATGAACTCAGCCTTTAGAGATATCATCTTGTTGAAAGAATTTAAATTAGCAAAAGCAGTACTTGTTTCATTAGCAGTTTTAATGATTGGTTTTGCATTATTTGTCTTCGGGGATGTTATTACTTTAGCTCCAAAAGGGTTTAAACCATGGAGTGCAATTGTTGGTGGCTTGGTTTTTGGAATTGGTATGGTTCTTGCAGCAGGATGTGCGAGTGGGACTACATATCGAGTAGGAGAAGGTATGATGGGTTCTTTTGTCGCAGCAATTGGATTGACTACAGGTGCAATGATGACATTTTCAAATAAGGCAATTCCTGCCCTTTCAGGAATTTTAAGTGTAGCTAAATCTGACTTACAACATGTTCTAATTGGAGATAAAACTCCGACAGGAAATGCACTTTTAATGCTTATTGTTGGCTTAGTGGGAATTGTATTAATGTTTATCTTCTGGGGATTACCGGCAATTAAGAAGAAAAGAGAAGCAAATGAACCAATGATAAAAACAGAGAATCTTGTAGATTCAACCTTTAAAAAGGCATATCCATGGTGGGTTACAGGTATTCTTATCGGAATAATATTAACCGCTGGTTATGTTGCTAGTAATGGCGTAATAGGTATTACTGGTGGCTGGATGGATATAGATACTTGGCTATTAACAAAAGATTCAGTTATGTGGGCCGGTTTTATAATCTTTGGTATTATTATTGGTGCTTTTGCAGGTGCTTATCTTGCTGGTGAATTCAAGTTTAGAGTCCCAAAGGATGGCTTTACGATAGTCAAACAATTTATCGGTGGCGGGTTAATGGGTTTTGGTGCTGTTGTCGCAATGGGGTGTAATATAACCAATATTTTAGGCGGTGTTCCACAACTTTCTTTACATAGTATCGTAACAGGCGTATGTATAGTGTTTGGCTCATGGATTGCAGCTTATCTGTTGTTCATGTGGAGAAAAGATTAAACATTGGAGATGATTAATTAAAAATGGGAAGACTGGGAATTCTTTTTTTCAATGGGCCTTACCAAGCACAATCTTCAGAGACAGTAGTGAAATTAGCAAATGCAGCATTAGATAAAGGGCATGGCGTGCATATATTTTGTTATATGGATGCAGTTAATGCAGCTTTAGAAAATCAAAAAAATGTTGAAGGGATCTATAATATCGAAGAGGGATTTAAGGAAATCCTCGAGAAAGGAGCAACTGTAAGGTTATGCAATCTCTGTTTATTGGTTAGAGGCACTATGAAAAATTGTTTAAAAAGAGAATGTGGTGACGTTAAGAGAGCGGGAACACCTGATCTGGCAAAGATTATTGAAGAGACCGATCGATTAGTTGTAATATGCTGAGGTGATATCATGTCTGAAGAAAAAGAGATAGTTATACTTTTACGGCAACCTCCTCATGGTATTTTGTACCCTGTTGAAGGTTTAAGGATGTCAGTTGCTGTGAGCGGAGATTTTGAACCAATAACTGTAGCGATTAACGATGGAGTGTATACATTTCTCAAAGATGTAGACAAAACTATGTATTCAATGCACATTAACTTTTTAGAAGATATAGATTTGGAAATCTATGTGGATAAAAAATCACTTGATGAGCGTGGACTCACCAAAGACGATTTAATTGACAGCGTTGAAATTAAGGAGCATGGAGAGATTTTAAAAATTATTCAAAATTCAACGGTTACCATACCATTTTAGGAGGTGTAGAAGTAATGGGCAAAAAAGTTTTATATTTTATTTCAAGTGAAGATATAACAGGAATACAACTTGCTATGGAACATACAGATGAAGATGACGTTACTATATTTTTACTCCAGAACGCTGTCTATTTCGCAAATAAATCTAACGCAACAGTTTCCCAAGCTTTAAATCAAAAGAAAACAGTAGCAGCATGTAAAGAAGACATCGATGTTCGAGGTTTAAACAATTTCATTTCTGATAAAATAAAATTAATTTCATCTAGCGATGTTATTGATTTGATTTTTGAAAGTGAAACTATTATAAATATGTAGTTAAATAAATCGAAACACTTCTTTTTTTTTTACATAATTATTTTTATATTGTACTTGTTTTATAACCTAAATTCTTTTAATTTTTGTTTCAATCTTGCATTTATGAGTAAAAAAAAAGAGAGTTTAGATGTAATCCGTTTGGCACATGGAGCTGGTGGAGTTTTACAAGAAAAATTAATAGATTTCATTACAAAAAATATTCCACTTAAAAAAGTAAATAATGGTATTGGTGTTGAAGAATTAGATGATGGTGCTACAATCCCTTTAGATAACTATAATAAAGAAATTGTTGTTACTGCAGATGGGCATACGGTTTTTCCTTTATTTTTTCCTGGTGGAGATTTAGGAACTTTAAGTGTGTGCGGTACTGTAAACGATCTTTTAATGATGGGAGCAGAACCTGTTGCTCTAACCTCTATGATAATTATTGAAGAAGGATTCGAATTTGAAAAATTAGGAAAATTAGTTAATTCGATGAATTTGAAATCGAAGGAAGCAAACATTGCGATAATTGCGGGAGATACTAAAGTAATGCCACGGGGTACATTAAATGAAATGATAATAGCCACAACTGGTATTGGAATTAAAGATAAAAAAATCAAGGTTTTAGATAATCATCTAAAAGCTGGGGATAAGATTATTTTAACTGGAAGTATTGGAGATCATGGAACCGCATTAATGGCTTCTCGAGAAGGTTTAAATATTTCCACTAATTTAAAATCAGACTTATCATTGTTAATTGATATTTATAACGCGATTCAATTCGAAATTAATAATAACTTAATTCATGCAATGAAGGATCCTACTCGTGGTGGTATTGCTGGAGCATTAAATAATTGGGCAGAAAAATCTAATGTGAGTATCTGGATTGAAGAAGAAAAAATTCCAATTAAGAAGCAAGTTGTCGCGATATGTGATATGTTAGGTTTAGATTCTTACAATATAGCATGCGAAGGAAGGGCTCTCTTAGCGGTTGATCCCGTAAATTCAAAAATAATTTTAAAAAAAATAAAATCTACTCAGATTGGGAAAGACGCTGAAATAATTGGAGAAGTGAAATCTGAGAATCCTAAAAGAGTTTTTTTAGAAACAATTGTGGGGGGCACCAGATTTATAGATATGCCCTTAGGAGAACCAATCCCTAGGATTTGTTAATCATTATTTCTATCCTTATCCTTTTTCCTTATAATTTGCTCAATACTATTTTTAAGAGTTGATATGTCTTTCTTAGCTGTATTCCATATTTCTTTTAGATCCACTATGAAATATCCATGGATTAATTTATCTCTCATTCCCGCTATTTTTAGCCAAGGTATAATTTTAAAAGTTTTTCTTAGATCATCAGTAATATTCTTTGTAGCTTCTCCAATTATTTCAAGTTCTCTAATTACGGCACTTTGAATCAAGCGTGTTTTTTTGAAAGTCTCAAAATCAACATTCGTGGTAAATTCTATAATGTGTGTACATGAATCAAGTATATGATTTAAAAAAAGGTTATTTTTATCACTCATTCATAAATCACAATTGCTTCTTTCAATACTTGATCTTTAATATATGGGCTTATTCCATTACGAGATAATAGATCAATTTTCATATTCAAAGCTTCAGATAATTCAATTTCTATACCAACATGATCTAATAAACTAGTTCCGTCAGGAAACTCTACAATCAGGTCTAAATCACTTTTTGGTGTTGCTTCATTGCGAGCATAAGATCCAAATATTGATATTCTTTTAATACCATGTTTTACAAGAATTGAAATTATCTTTTTTCTAATCTCTTCATTTAATTGTATCTCTGTATTCATTTTGTATCACCACTAATTTATTTTGATAATGTTTTAATTATAGAGAAAAAATATCTTAAATAACTTCTACTATAAATAAAGATAATTTACATTATTATAATTTGCTTAACTTTCAAAAAATTTTGTTTAGATAATATAATGAATATTCCCGAATTAACTATCCTTAAAAGTAAGGCATTTACAAATAAGATTATAAAATCAATCAATAAATTAGTAAAAGATATCAGTAGACAACTTAAATTTATGCACGTTTGTGGAACCCATGAGCATACAATTTCTAAATACGGATTAAGAACTCTTTTACCTAAAGAATTTGAAATTTTATCAGGTCCAGGATGTCCAGTTTGCATTTGTCCTGCTGCTGATATTGATAAAGCAGTTGAACTTGGAAAAAGAGATGATACTATTATAACCACCTTTGGAGATATGATACGAGTTCCTGCAACAAATATATCTTTAGCTGAACTTAAAGCAAAAGGTGCTGATGTTCGAATAGTATATGGACCCAATGATGCAGTAAGAATCGCTAAAGAGAATCCAGGCAAAGAAGTGGTATTTTTTGCTATAGGGTTTGAAACTACAGTTCCTTTAATTGGATATGAATTACAATCTGGTCCCCCCTCAAATTTCTCAGTAATTTGTGCCCTAAAACTAATCCCAGCGGCTCTAGAACTCTTAATGAGTCAATCCCAGTTAAGAATAGATGGTTTTATATCTCCTGGGCATGTTTCAACTATAATTGGCTTAAAACCATATGAAATTTTTTCCCAAGGATATAGAATTCCTAATGTGATTTCTGGATTTGAGCCAAACGATGTTTTACTTTCAATACTGATGCTTTTAAAGCAAGTGAGAGATAAAAAATATGATACGATAAATGAATATTCAAGAGTGGTGAAGTCTGAAGGAAATTTGATTGCCCAAAAAATTATAGAAGAAGTTTTTCAGTCTGTTTCATCACCATGGAGGGGAATTGGAAGGGTGAATGATGGTGGATTAGTCATCAGAGAAAAATATAAAGAATTTGATGCTGATAAAAAGTTTGATATAACAATCGAAAAATCTCAAGATATCCCTCCTGACTGTTCTTGCCACTTAATAATGGTTGGAAAACTTTACCCTTATGAATGTAAATTATTTAGAAAAGAATGTACTCCACTTAACCCCATTGGACCTTGTATGGTTTCTATGGAGGGTACTTGTAGTATTTATTACAAATATCATAGTGACAATGACATAATAAAATATTAGCTTTTTTTTATAGCGATTATTAATTAATTTAGATTTAAATTATATATGAAAATTCAAATATAGCTAATTGACAGATTATAAAACTACCGAAATTATTATAACTGGAATTGTCCAAGGAGTAGGGTTTAGGCCTTTTCTATATAACTTAGCTCGTTCCTTGAACCTAAATGGATATATATTAAATAGAGGGAACGCTGGTGTTAGATTGGTTTTACAAGGGTCTTCCCAAATTTTAAGAAAATTTTTAGAAGAAATCGAGTTAAAGAAACCCAAAATTTCATATATAGAAAATATTGAAGTAAATTATTTAGAGAATTCACAAGAGTTTAAGACTTTAGAAATTCAAAAAAGTGAACAAGGCCGTGGAGTTAGTTTAACACTTCCGCCAGATATTGCAATCTGTAATGATTGTTTAAGAGATATGCGTAGTCCTCAAAAAAAAAAGTATTATAACTATCCATTCATTGCGTGTGCTGAGTGTGGTCCGAGGTTTACTACTGTAACTGAATTACCTTATGATAGAGAACGCAGCACAATGATTGAATTTCCATTTTGTATGCAAGCAGAACCAGAATCTTGCGTTCAAGAATATTCAGATTTCAATAACAGGAGGTTTCATGCCCAAACCTTTGCGTGTTCTGTGTGTGGACCACATTATAAACTTTTTAACAAACAGAGAGAAATTCTTAAATATGATTCAATAGAAGCTATTTTGCAGGAAACAGCTAAAAGAATAAATGAAGGTAATATCGTTGCAGTTAAGGGTATAGGAGGAGTTCATTTAGTTTGTTTAGCTGATAATGATGACATTATCCTTAAATTACGTAAAAGGAAGGGTGAAAGAAAGTATAAACCTTTTGCCTTAATGGTTCCAAATTTAAAAATTATTGAAAGTATTTTAAAGATATCTGAAAAAGAAGGAGAACTCTTGAATTCATATCGTAGACCTATTGTTCTTTTAGAGAGAAGGACTCCAAATGATAATTCAATAATTAGTAAAGAAATTGCTCCTGGGTTGAATAATGTTGGAATAATGCTTTCTTATTCTGGTATACATCATCTTTTATTTGATTATATTGGAAATAAACCATTAGTTTATACCAGTGGAAATAAATCTTATATTCCTATGGCAATAGATAACATAAAAATCTTTGATCAACTTCAAGATCTTGCTGATGTTTTTCTCCTTCATAATCGACCAATTTATCAAAGAGCTGATGATAGTGTTTTAAGAATCCATGACGATAAAGTAAAATTAATTAGGCGTTCTAGAGGTTATGTCCCTGAATATTTACCTTTATCATTTGAAGTAGATGTTCCAGGTGCAATTGCTACAGGACCCCTATTAGCAGCAACTGGAGCTATATTGAGGCGGAACAGGATTTTTCCTACACAACATATAGGTAATGTTTCTCATTTGGAAACATATGAATTTCTTAAGAATGCTCTTTTTCACATGAAAACTCTTCTACAAATAAATGATTCTGAAATTAAATTTATTGCATGTGATGCCCATCCAGAATTTATTACAACTAAGTTAGCTAGAGAATTCAGTATTCAATTCAAATGTGATCTTTATAGAATACAACACCATTATGCTCACATTTTAGCCTTGATGGCTGAAAATAATGTAAAAAAGAACGAAAGTATAATAGGAATATCTACTGATGGAGTTGGATACGGGGAAGATGGAAATATATGGGGTGGTGAAATACTACTATCTTCTTATTATGATTATAAACGTTTAGGTCACCTAGAATATCAACCAATGATTGGAGGAGATCGATGCACGAAATATCCTGCTCGTATGACAGCCTCAATTATACTAAATTCACTAGGAGTAGAGAAATCAACCAAAATCTTTAAGAAGATAAAATTAGAAAATGATCTTGAATATAAAAATACTGAATTAGAGACTTTAATTTCTCAGTTCAAGCAGGCAGAAAATCATTTTCCATCTCAAAATATCCCTTTAACAAGTTCTACAGGAAGAATTTTCGATTCTATATCATATCTTTTAGGTGCCGCAAATTTAAAAACTTATAGAGGAGAACCTGCTATGAGACTTGAAGGGATGGCTATAAAAGGAAATCCTGATAATGTTGAGTTAAAAATAGGATTCATAAAGAAAAATGGAATGTATAAAATTATAACATCAGATCTAGTACTAGAGATAATTACTTTGTTAGAAGAAGGTAAATTTAAAAATGAGGATATTGCTGCCAGATTTCAAATTGAGTTTGGAAAAACCTTTGCTGAAATAGCCATAAAACTTGCTAATGAAAATGGTGTAAAAAAAATAGGATTGACGGGAGGTGTTGCATATAATTATTTTTTCTCTAAAGCCATAAAGGAGGAAGTTCTTCACTCAGGTCTGATTTTTTTGGAACATAATATTGTCCCTCCGGGGGATGCTGGAATAAGCACAGGGCAATTAATTGGTGGCTTATTTAAATATTATACTCAGAATTAAAATTATCTTTAAATGATAGGTAATCTTACTTCTTTTAATTCTAAAATATATGTGAATTAGAAATGATCCTAAATGATGAGCATAGGGAAGATTTAATAAAGATTGCTAAAAAATTAATAAGAAAACCACATTCGATTCCAACAGACGAAAATGAAGAGCCTACGGAAACGTATATTGAATATTTAAGCCTTATGTATAATCCTGAAATCGCGAAACTAGTTCAATATCTTCCCGTTTTTCCTGAGGGGATACATATCGCAAAATTCGCTAATCTGGTTAATATTGATAAAAAAGAATTAATTAAAAAACTTGACGAAGTTAGTAAGAAACGATTTGTTGTGACACTTGGAAGACAATATGCTTTACCTGATCCTTTTATGATGTATGATGTTCCTTTCATTGTCAAAGAGAATTATGAAGGGCCTGATGCGAAAAAATTTGCTGATTTAAGCAGAAAATTTTTCATTGAGGATAAGTACTATAAAAAATGGGAGACTTCTTGGAAGGGTACACCATATATGAGAGTTTTAACCGTTAGCGAGGAAATTGACCCAGAACATGAAATCATGCCTTTAGAAGAAGTATATAGCATTATTGATAACCATAGCTCTTTTGCGATAATTGATTGTCCATGCCGATTAAGAGCAGGGATTAGTGGTGTGAGAAAATGTACTGATAAATATCCACTTCATAACTGCCTTCAAATAGGTCCTGCTGCTGAATATATTGGCGCTAAAAAAATCTCTAAGGAAGAAGCTAAAGAAATAATGAAGCAATCTGCAGAAGTAGGTCTAGTACTGACAACTGATAATACAGCGAAATTTACTAGTGTGATATGTTCGTGTTGTGAATGTTGTTGTGGAATGTTGAGAGGATTAACTGAATTTGATAATCCAAGAGCGATCGCTAAAGCGAATTTTATATCGAGCATCGATGAGGATGCTTGTACAGCATGTGAAACTTGTGTGGAACGGTGCAAGTTTAACGCAATTACTGTAGATGACTTTGCTAACGTGAATGCTAAAAAATGTATAGGGTGCGGTTTATGCGCTGTTACGTGTCCAAGTGATGCGATAACGATGAAAAGATTTGAAAGAGAAAGTATACCGGGTTTGTCATAACCATTAGTTTTTAACTCTATATTAAGCCAATTAAAAAGTATTTTAATAATATTTATTTTAGTACATTTTTTGAATTACTTAAGTCTTCGAAAATTAAGATTTCTTATCATGCCATTAACTAAACGTATTATACCTTGTTTAGACGTAACAAACAATAGAGTAGTTAAAGGTACGAAATTCATTGATATAAAAGATGCCGGAGATGCTATTGAATTAGCACGATTTTATGATGAAAATGGAGCTGATGAGCTAGTTTTTTTGGATATCACTGCATCTTCAGATAAGAGAAAAATATTGATAGAATTAGTTGAAAAAACTGGTGAACAAATATTTATTCCCTTTACTGTGGGTGGCGGATTAAGAACTGTACAAGACATTAAAGAAATTTTAAGAGCAGGAGCAGATAAGGTTTCTGTGAACACTTCTGCTGTTCAAAATTCTGAATTGATAACTGAAGGAGCAAAAATATTTGGATCCCAATGTATTGTAACAGCTATAGATGCTAAAAGAGTTTATGTAGAATCTCCAGAAGAGGCGCAACAAAATGTAGTTATTAAAGTAGATGATAAATATTGTTGGTGGGAGGTTTATATTAATGGCGGAAGAACTCCCACAGGAAAAGACGCTATTTTATGGGGTGAAGAAGCTACTAATTTAGGAAGTGGTGAAATTCTATTGACTTCTATGGATTGTGACGGAACTAAAAATGGATATGATTTAGAATTAACAAGAGCTTTTAGTGAAGGATTAGATGTTCCAATAATTGCTTCAGGCGGTGCAGGAAGTCCTCAGCATATTATAGATGTATTTAAACTTGGTAAAGCTGATGCTGCATTAGCGGCTTCGATTTTTCACTATAATGAATATCCAATTGAGGTAGTTAAACATGAATGTAATAAAGTTGGAATCCCTATGAGGTTATAAAATATGCCATTTAATATTGCCATTATAGATTATGAGATGGGAAATCTTAAGAGTATCTATAAACTTTTTCGCTATTTAGAGGGTAAAAGTACTATTACTTCAGATCCAAAAAACATCAAAGATGCTGATGGGGTGATTCTACCAGGAGTTGGAGCGTTTGGAGATGCGATGAAACATCTAAATGAAAAAAACTTGATTACTACAATTGAAGATATAGTAAAGGAGAAAAAGCCATTATTTGGCATATGCCTTGGATTGCATCTATTATTTTCCCAAAGTTCTGAAATGGGAAAACATAAGGGATTAGATATGGTTAAAGGTAGAGTAATTTCATTTGATAAAAAAAAAGTAGATAAAATCCCTCAAATCGGGTGGAACAATGTTCAAATTTTAGATGAAAACCATTTTTTAGTTAAAGAAATTCCAAATAACGCCTATTTCTATTTTGTGCATAGTTTTTATGCTATTCCCAAAGAAAAAGAAACTATACTCGGTAAAACAAATTATGGAGAAACTGAATTTTGTTCTATAGTTTGTAAGGATAATATTATCGCTACTCAATTTCATCCTGAAAAATCGGGTAAATATGGTATAAAAATGTATCAAAATTTTATCCATTATTGTAGGAAATAAGTTTTAGCTTAGTAGATTAATAAATTAGTTTAAAAATCTTTTATCTAACTTATACATGGAGGAAAAATTTTGGGAGGATTATTCGCAGTCTTTTCAGATAATGATTGTATAGAGGATTTATTCTTCGGAACTGATTATCACAGCCATTTAGGTACAGTAAGAGGTGGCTTAGCTGTAAAGAACTCAGGTGGATTTCAAAGATTTATTAAGAATATAACCACATCTCAATTCAGATCGAAATTTGAAAAAGATATCAAGAAAATGCATGGTAATAAAGGTATTGGGGTGATTAGTGATTTTGAAGATCAACCTTTAATAATCAACTCACGCTTAGGCGTGTTTGCAATTTCTACTGTTGGGAGAATAAATAATTTGGAATATTTAGCAAAGGAAGCCTTAAAAAACGGAACACATTTCTCAGAAATGCATGGAGGCGAAATTAATCCAACAGAATTGATTGCAACAATAATAAGCCAAGGGAGGACCTTTGAAGAAGGAATTCAAAAGGTACAAAATATGATTGATGGCTCGTGTACAATGCTTATACTAACTGGGGAAGGCATCTATGCTGCGAGAGATAGGCTTGGGAGAACACCTCTTATCATTGGAAATAAACCTGGTTCTTATGCTGTTACCATGGAAACCAGTGCATTTCCAAACCTGGGATATAAAATATCAAAATTTCTTGGGCCAGGTGAAGTAATTTTCATAAATGAAAAAGGATTCGAACAAAGAATCCCTCCTGGTGATCGCCTACAAATTTGTGCTTTTTTATGGGTTTATTATGGATACCCTGCTTCAGATTATGAAGGAATTAATGTGGAAGTTGTTCGCTATAAATGCGGGGCGTATTTAGCAAAGAATGACGATGTGGAAATTGATTTAGTGGCAGGTATCCCAGATTCTGGAACAGCCCATGGTTTGGGTTATGCAAATGAAACAAAAATACCATTCTCTCGACCATACGTGAAATATACTCCAACTTGGCCCCGAAGTTTTATGCCTCAAGATCAATCAATTAGAGATCTAGTTGCAATAATGAAACTTATCCCAATTAATGAACTGATTAATGGCAAACGCCTTCTTTTCTGTGAAGATTCGATTGTACGAGGAACTCAGCTTAGAAAAACAATTCAACGATTGTTTGATTCCGGAGCTAAGGAAGTTCATATGAGACCTGCATGTCCTCCGCTTGTTTATGGCTGTAAATTTCTCAATTTCTCTCGATCTCGTTCTGAGTTAGATTTAGCTGGACGATGGGCTATAAAAGAACTAATTGGAAGGGATATAGGAGATCCTGCGGAATATACTGATCCGAATTCTGAGAATTATAAAGCCATGGTTGATGTTATACGTAAGAAGTTAGGTTTAACTACGTTACAATATCAGAGACTTGAAAACTTGGTTAAAGCTATTGGTTTACCAAAGGAAAGGCTATGTACATATTGCTGGGATGGTGTAGAATAAATTTAAATTCTACTTCTGACAATTGATTTTTCCAATTCTGCTAATTTTTTTACAGATTTTAATTGATAGTCTCCTGTTAAACACGCTAAACATAATTTGTTTTTATCCTTCCCAATAGCTTGAGTCAAATCTTCAACAGTTTGATATAATAAAGTATCTGCCCCAATTGTTCTTCGAATTTCTTCTAGAAAATTTTCACCATATAGTTCTTGAAACCTTCCAGCTATTAATTCATCTTTGGTTGGAAAATCAATTCCCATATAGCATGGACTTATAATTGGAGGACAACTTACTCGTAAATGAACTCGCTTAGCTCCTCCTTTTTCTCTTAAAAGTGAAACTATTTGTTGGGTTGTGGTTCCTCTTACAATTGAATCATCTAAGAGGATTATATCTTTATCAAAAACAACACTTTTTATAGGATTTAATTTTTCTTTCACAGCTAATTTTCGTTTTGCTTGACCTGGCATAATAAAGGTTCTATGCACATATCTATTTTTCATCATTCCTTCTACATAAGGAAGCTTAGCTTCTTTGGCATATCCTACAGCGACACTACGACCGGAATCTGGAACAGGTACCACTATTGCATTTTCTCTAATTTCAGGATCTCTTAAAATGGGATCGTTTTTAGCTAAATATGCACCTAATCTCAATCTTGCTTCTGCAACTGAAACTCCATCAATAATCGAATCTGGGCGAGCAAAATATACAAATTCAAACTGACATAGCGCAGTTCTATTTGATTTAATAACATTTTCAGAGTGAATGTCTTTTTGGTGGCTTAAATGTATTATTTCACCAGGTTTAACATCTCGTATGAGAGTTCCACCTACAACATCTATAGCACAAGATTCAGAGGCAACAAAATATATATTTCTCCTTGGATTCTTTAATTCACCAATACATAAAGGCTTAAATCCGAGGGGATCCCTCATTGCATAGATATCTCCTTCAGGGGTCATTAAAATTAATGAATATGAACCATCTAATAATCTGCTAGCTAATGTTAAAACTTCTGGCCAATCTTCTGTCCCTAAAGCAATAGAGCCAATTAATTGCGCAATTACTTCAGTATCAGTATCGGTAATAAAGACACGCCCCATATCATCCATCTTTTTCTTAATGTCATCAAAATTAGCAATAGTGCCATTAAAAGCCATAGAAAATTCAATTTCATTATTTTTGAAATGAAATGGTTGCATATAATCGGTGGATTTATATCCTATTGCCCCTGTAGTAGCGTATCTATTGTGTCCAATACCTACATTTCCCCAATATTGAGATAAAATTTTACTTTCTAAAACTTTCGAGACTAACCCACTCTTTTTATAAGTAATAATTTTTCCGCCTGTTTTTAATATTGAAATTCCAGTTGATTCCTGTCCTCGATGTTGTAATGCAATTAAGCCTTGATACAAGAGCTTAGATACGGAAAAACCTAAATCATCAGAGGTAACACCAAAAATAGCACAATGGTCTTTTATCTTATCTCTCATTTTTATTTTAGGTTTATTAAAGAGCATGATTCTTGGATAATTAAGAGAGGAAATTTAAGTATCTTCAATTAATTTAAATCATATATAATTTTTAATTATTAGTCTAATAGAAAATTAACGATTTTAATAAAAGAAGTGTTAAAAATAATCAATAAATTAAAAAGCCTTGCTATTGCTATACTTATAGGAGGGAAAAGTACTCGTTTTGGAAGTGATAAGGGGCTTTTTGAGATTCATGGGAAACCCTTAATTTCCTATCAGCTTGACATATTAACTCAAACCGATTATGATATTTTCTTAGTCGCGCATTCCATAGAACAAGTTCAATCTTACATTAATAAAATTGATATTAGACAGATTACAGGATTCATAATTGATGATAATTCTCTTTCATCAGATTCAAATTTATATACCCCTATGAAAGGATTATATTCAGCATATAAAGAATTAAAAGACATGGGTTATGAAAAATCCCTTACACTTTCTTGTGATTTACCACTTATTAATCTCGATGTAATTGAATTTTTGATAAAACAATCAAGAGGATATGATTGTTGTATTCCAAAATGGAATAATGGATTCTTAGAGCCATTATTTGCGATATATCCTATTAAAAAAGCTTATAAAAAAGCTGAGGAAAACTTGAAAAATCGGAAATACAAACTCACTAATATTATGAGTGATAATTGGAAAATTAACTTCCTATCTGTTGAAAACTTAATTAAGCAATATGATCAAAATCTTCTTACTTTTCTTAATATCAATACTCTTGAAGACATTGAACTATTAATGGGGAATAATTAAACATTATAAAAAAGAAAAAAAAAAGAATTAATTAATTCTACCTAATCTATAGTAGCGCCACCTATTAGTCCCAAAACGCCTCCTCCAATTGCTAAATAGAATCCTATCCATAGACCCCAATCCACTCCAGGCTCGCTCCCAAAAAAGAGGCTTTTACCTCCTAAGAGTGAGGCTATGGCTTCGAAATCACCATATTCAATGAATAACGCAACAATAAGGAGAATTGGCCCAACTATCATAAGAACTCCGCCCAAAATTCCAATCATTTTATTTTCTATTAAACCACCAATTATAGCTAGAGCTCCTCCTGCAACAATTAATACACAAATAATCAACAACATTATATCTTCATAATATTCAGGTCCATACCCAACACCTAAAGCTTCCCCAGTAGCAGATCCAAATCCCCCTAAAAATATGCTAAGAAAAGGGGCACCATCAAGTCTCCATAAACAAAAGATTTCGGGCAAAACAAAATATAAACCTATAGTAAGAATTCCTAAAACACCACCAATAATGGCGATTATTTTACCTACTCCCATATTTATCACACTTTTTTTTATTATTATTTCAATTCTTAATTTAAAAATTATTTAATATTAGATAGATTGAAGGTAATATATAAGATTTATCTTTGGTCTTTCTAGAATAAATTCTTGTTAGAAGTACTTTGAAAACTTAAAATTTTATAAGCAGTTTATTTTATTTGAATTTCAACTGTTTAATAAAAAAAAAGAGAGAGAGAGATTTATATAATTTAAAATGGCCCAGGTCCATAAACAGAAGCAACAATCCCTACAATACCGCCAGCATATAATAAATACAATCCTATATCAAAAGTACCAGGACCAAATATTGTTATTGGAATGATATTTTCTATTAACAGTTCGTCTGTCCCTAGAATATAATATACCCAATTTGCCTTATCAATTACATCAGCCATACTTAACATGAGTAAAATTGCTATTCCAAGCGATACGATAGTCCCTACTATTACAAATGCACGGTGTTTCATTCCTAAAATTTGTAAAACACCCGAAGCCAAGAATAAAATAAATATACCCGCAATAATATAAAATGCAAACACAGGGATTTCTAATGTGCTTCCTAAACTTTCGGCATCTGTAAACATAGCTGGAAGATTTTTAATTATCCCTATGCCATTTGCATAGTAACCACTACCCCCAATGTGTAGAGCAATCCATGAAAATAAAAAGGTCGCAACAAGTGTTATTATTCCAGATATCACACTTAATTTTTTTCCTATTGCCATTGTCGATCACTTTTTTTAAAAATTTTAATTTTTATTGTTAAATAGATCTTGTATAATATAAAATATAAAACTATTTTAATCAATTTTTAATTAATGAGAGAGTTAGGTGAAATTTGTAAGATTAAATAGAACAATTTCCAAGTATTATTCCACTATTCTCAAACTATGGACAATACAGTCTAAATTAATTTAATAATAATTATCGTATAAAAAGTATAGAAAATAAATCTAAGTAAAAATTTCAGTTTTCTAATACCAGTTCTTCACAAATTTTCTGGATAATAACCAATAACTTACGCAGATTAAACGGTTTATCGAGAAAAGCACAAGCACCAAGTGCAATGGCTTTTTGCTTTATAGTAATATCCGCACTTGCAAATATAACTTTGGTATGATTATTGATTTGTAAAATTTCAGCCATGGCATCAAGTCCATTTTTTACGGGCATAAGATGATCCATTAATATAATATCAGGTTTTTCTTCAAAATTATTAAACTTTTCAACAGCAATCTTACCATTGAATGCTGTATCAATAATTTCAAAACCAGCTTCCTTTAATATCAAAGTATATAATTTTTGTAGGGATTGATCATCATCAACAATAAAAATCTTTACCATGCCAAAACCCCTAAATCATATGAGAGATGATAACTTGCTATTAATATTTGTTCTAAAACAGTAAACTGGTTTTTATAGATTACAATAATAAACAAACACTTCTATTTAAGTTTAAACAAAAAAAAAAAATTATATATAAACACTCTAAAGACCATATAAATTGTATACTCTTTTCCTAACAAAATCGTATATTGCACAGTAATCTTTAAATATGTACAATTGATAGATATAATAATAATGTTCGTAAGACCTCTCTTGAATAAGTTATTGGTATTATTAGTACTCAGTTTAGTTGTAGTATTATTATTACTCTAAATCAAGAGAGACGAACCTGATTCCTTTTTTGATATATCTTTTCTCATGGATTTGTTCTCTCTTGATATCCAGTTAATTATATCTAAAAAAGAAATATATGGTTCACGAAATATATTGGAATACAGAAAAGGAGGTGAGAAGTTGGAAAAAACCAAACAAAGGGCAACAGAAATAACGCCCCCAGAAAAAGAAGAGATTGATTGGGCAAAATATCTTGATTATACAAGATTTTTCGAACCTGCTGAAATAAATAACATTTCACAGGAACTCTTTAAGAAAGATTTTGAAGAGAATGAATAATATTTTTCGCCCAAATATATTCTATAATAAAATCTTATTCGGTTAATTTTATAAACGAATTAACAATTATAAATTAACCCCCTTTTTTGTTTTCTTACATTATAATCCCCCGTTCTAGTAGGTCGGCGCATTCTATGAGTTTTAGATTGTTCATTAAAAAATTTCCCCTCACTTGTCGAGT
>JAUVXW010000033.1 GCA_030603385.1 Promethearchaeota archaeon
CCAATACAATAGCTGATCGATCAGGACAAATTGAAGCAAAATTAGATAGAGATCCAGCGAGAGAGGTATATAAGAGATGATAGAGCATAAATACAACGTCAACTGGGAAAAATACCAACCTTGATTAAGAAATTCATTCAAACATAAACTTTTAGTTATGAGAAATTAATATATGATTAATAATTGGCTAAAATTTATCTCAAAAGGTCATTTATATAAATAATATAGGGATCAGTTATGAGTAATTTACAAGATATTTTAATAATTGCACACAGAGGTGCAAACAAATTAGCTCCTGAGAATACGTTAAAAGCTTTTCAAATTGCAATAGATTTAAAAGCGGATTACATAGAATTTGATGTACACAAAAGTAAAGACGGAGAAATTGTTATAATGCATGATGGTAATACTTATAGAACTACTGGGCATTTAGGATTAATCAAGAACATGACCCTTGAAGAGTTAAAACGACTTGATTGTGGTGAGGGTGAAACTATCCCTACATTGCAAGAATTAATTGAAATCACTAAAGACGAAATCGGTTTAAATTGCGAGATAAAGGCAAGAGGAATTGCTGAAAAGACTGTAAAAATACTAAATGAATCAGATATCATAAATACAACGATAATTAGTTCTTTTAAACATGACATTTTGTTAAGGATTCAGAAATTAGAACCACGAATTAAATTAGCTTCATTAGAACCCACGCGAACGGGATGGATAAAAAGTTGGTTGTCAAGGAAGAAATTATTTAGTATAGCAATTAAAAATAAGTTTTATGCGATTAATCCATTCTATAGACTTGTAAATCAGAAATTTATTACTGAAGCTCATAAGAATAATATTAAAATTTTTCCTTGGACAGTCAATTCTGATTCTAGCATTAAGAAATTAATAAAACTGGGTGTTGATGGAATTATTACAAATGAAGTTCACAGAGTTAAAAAGATTTTGAATGAACTAGGTTAACATTATTTTATAGGTAAAAGAAATTCTTAATCAAGATACTCCAAATTTAGCTTTAAAATCATATCTTTCAGGCCAATACCTTAAAATATTTTAGGTATTCTTAACTAATCTACATAATTTTTAGTTTGATGTAAAGTTAAATCTGAATTTTTATCATGCCTAACGCACTAAAATTAAACAACATTGAGTTTGAACGATTATTTTACCCAAAAGCCATTGGTATTATTGGAGTCTCTCCAGATATGAGGGGAGGAACCTTTTTTATTAGATGTATGAGAGGAAAGTTTAAAGGACCAATATATTTGTTTAATCCTAAATTAACTGGTCAAGAATTATATGGATATAAAATTTATAATTCAATCTTAGATATTGAAGAACCTATAGACTACGTAATCTTAGCTATACCTGCACGATTATGTCCTAAAGTAATGGAAGAGATTGGGAAAAAAGGTGTTCCTTTTGTAACTGTCTTTGCATCAGGATTTCGCGAAGTAGGTAATGAAATCCTTGAACAGGAACTGTTAAACACTGCAAAACGGTATAATGTTAGAATTATAGGCCCAAATTGCTTAGGGGTTTATAATCCACGAGGTGGGCTTTATTTTGCTTTTGATCAATCCAGAAAGTCAGGAAATTTTGGAGGTATTTTTCAATCAGGAGGTATAGCACAAAATATGAGCCAACTCTGCGTTTCTTATGGATTATATGCTTCAAAATTTATATCAATTGGAAATTCTTTAGATTTATCACCGGTGGAATTCTTAAAATACTTTAATCAGGATGATTATACAAAAATAATCGGCTTATATATTGAAAACTTGAGATCTATAAATCAAGGAAGACAATTTATGAAAGTCGTAAAGGATTGTAACCTCAATAGAAAACCAGTAATCCTTTGGAGAGCAGGATATGGTGAAGCTACAAAGAAAGCAATATTATCACATACAGGGGGGCTTGCTGGAAACAATGAAATGTGGAAGGCAGTTGGTAAGCAAACAGGGAGTTGTATTGTAAGTAACTCAAATGAACTTGCAGCATTGGCTTCAGCTTTTAATTTAACTCGTTTACCAGAAACTCGCAATGTTGGAGTTATTGGCATTGGTGGTGGTTCAACGATCGAAGCTATTGACATACTAGAAAAATACAATTTAAAAATTCCAAATTTAACAGAAAAGACCGTACAAAAAATGCAAAGGTTCGTTCCTGATGTTAATACAAATGTGACTAATCCAATTGATCTTGGAGGTAGTGGGATCCAACCACATACATATTACCGAACAATTTTGGCTTTAGATAAAGACCCTAATATCTCTTCAATTGTGTTCATTAAGGATCCTGAACGATTTGGTGGATTTCAAGATTTATTGGAAGAAATTGGATTCAAAGGGATGAATTTAAATAGAGATTTTATTAGGTATGTTTCTAAGGCGAAAAGTGTTAGCACTAAACCAATGTATTGTGTTATGCTTAAAATAAATGAAGGATTCGAGGAATATAAAAGTAGATATAAGTTTAAAATGAAACTATTAAACAAGGCTGTCCCAGTTTTTGAAAGCTTAGATCTCGCTGGAATGGTATTAGATAAAGTAAATAGTTACAGGGAATTCCTCCAAAAACATGAAAAATTCCCAAAAAATTAATTATCTTTATTTTCTAGGTTTTTGATTTCAATAGGGCGTCCAGGGCTCCCTTGATAATAGTATTTTCCAGGTTTTCCTCTCCAGTTTTTATGCAAGACAGTATTGGGGTAAATAACATTATTATCTTCAGTTATAACATTTGGACCTATAATATCACCTGGGTATATAGTAGTATTTTTTCCTAATTTGATTTCCAACATAGTAATTTTACCAAAAATTGTATTAACTGCGTGACTTGATAATCCACTTGAAGGATAGATAAAAACATTGTCCCCTAAGTCCGTAAATTCTAATCCTACATAACCATCACAATAAATTACATTTTGTCCAATTTTATTATGACCTAACCTTCGAAGCGTCCGGTTAACAAGCCAAGGAAACGGTGATTTTGACGTCAACCACATAGGATATTTGATAATAAACCCTCGTTTATGGTAGTATTTCATCAATTTTCCTTCAGGACTGTTAATATCATCAAGAACCCTTGCAAAAACACCTTGTTGTGGTGGAGATTTTTTGTTCCAACTTCGAACCCATAGAGCTGTAAATTCGATTAATACTATTAAATAAATATAATATAATAAAAAGAGAAATCCTGGTAAAATAAGAAAGTGGATAAGAGGATGAATTGAGAATAAGTTAATAAAGCAATATTCAAACATTAGAAAAAGTCCTAAACAAATATATAGAGGAACGAGAAAGCTAATAAAATTTATTTTAAAGAAGTCAAAAGCCGGAAGTTCTACTGTTTTCCCTTCAGTTTCTTTAGATGATTCGCTTTTTTTCATAATATAATAATTGGTAAAGATCTTTAAAAAATTATTTCTAATAGATTAGAGTTAAAAAAGTAAAAGTAAGGTGACACTATAAGAAATTTTATAACTGTATTGTTTTCTGCATTTTCTTAGATTGTTCCTTTTGCATTAATGGAACGATATTTTTAAAGGTCATGATAAAAGCTCCTAATGCAAGTAATCCCATAGCGAATCCATATAATAAAGGTTCAAAATCTTGTAGTAGGAATGTTCCTAATAAAGGTCCTACTATTTGAGCAAGACTGTCTAAAGTTGTAGTATAGCCATTTATTTTTCCCATCTCTTTTGGTGTAACAGTTTGAGTGACTTCACTTATTAAAATTCCTCTTGAACATGAAACGCCATAACTTATAAAGACCATTAAAACTATAAAAACCCAAATTTCTGAATAAAAAGTACCGAAAATTCCAATAAGAAAGAATGTTCCCACCAAAATTGATAAACCGAGATATTTCATTTTCTTTTCGCCTAGCTTTCTCATCGTAGGGTTAAACAATGTAAAACGTACAATCGCTCGTGATATGCCTGAAACTGTTAAAAGTAAACTTATACCTATCGTATCAAGCCCTAATATTAATCCAATAAAAAGAGCAAGTGTTGATACATACATCATAAAAGAAAATGTATGGAGTGCAAACTGTGTTAATAGATATAGTGCCTCTTTGTTTTTCCATAGGTTAACTTTGATTTTGACATGTTTTTCCGCTTTTTCCCTTTTAGATTTTGGCCAAGATTCTTCTATAAAGAAGATCGTTGTAATGATAGTTAACAAAGAAAAACCCGTAGCTACTAACCCCGGAAGTGCCATTGGAAAAGATGGACCAAATATTAGATATATAGATAAAAATCCCCCCAAACCTGGAGCAACAAGTCCAGCAATAGTCATAACTACCCCAACATTTGTCATTTGCAGACCTCGATCTTTTGGGGAACGCGATCTGTAATGATGGCTTTTGTAAGTGGAAAATTCCCACCAAAAATTCCATCTACAATTCGAGCGATAAAAAACATCGTTAATGTGTTTGAAAATGCTAGAATTAAGAAAGCAGAACATGTACCAGCTTCAGCAATTAAAAGTATCGGTCTTCTTCCATGTTTGTCACTTAATCTACCCCAAATAGGTGCTGAAAAAAGTGAAAACATAGCATTTGTTGCAAGCAATAATCCAATCATGAAAGGAGTTGTATCGAAAACATCAATTAAGGCAGGTAAATAAGGTAAAATTATATAAAAGCCTAAAACGTCAATTAGTAAGCCAATCCATAAAGGATTTAATTCAGGATATTTTGTCTTTGCAGGTGGTGCTTGTTTATGTGATTGATTAGCTGATTCTTGATCCATAGTTAAAAAAAAAAAGATATTTAGTGAATTAGATCGGAAAATTTAAACTCATTTTTAAAATTTCTATTTCCAAATTCAAAGCATTAAACATTTCTAATGCTTTTTTCCTTTAAAAAATTAAAGTTTGATTATTACTTATTTCTTTAAGAATTCTATTATCATCTGATTTATCTCTGGTGCATTAGATTTGTGAGATTCGTGCCCTGCTTTTTCTATTACTTTTAAAGTACTATTTGGTATTAAATTGTGAATCTCCATCATTCTCTCTTTTGGTACAAGTACATCATGAGAAGCCGTGAGTAGTAACGTCTCTTGCTTAATTTTGTGCAAATTATTAAAAGCATTATGGGTTTTAAAAGAGTAAGATATATTTCGAATATCATGCGGAGTAGGGGGATCCGTAGTATAATAGTCGATAAGGTCTTCTACAGACCATAATCCATGAAATTTTTCCTTGGGATTGTCAAGCATTTTTTCCCGAAATTTATGATAAAATCCAAACTGAGTGCTTTCCCAAAATGCTTTAACGGGATCTTTTTTTCTGAGTTCCAATCCCTTAATTCTCATCTGAATATACGGTTCAGGATCATACCCATCAGGAATTTTTGGCAACGAATTTATGAGAACAAGTTTATTTACAATCTCAGGATACTTCACTACAACATTCTGGGCAATCATCCCTCCAAATGAGTGTGCTATTAAATTTATTTTTTCTATTTTCAGGAAATCAATCAATCCCTTAATATCTTCAACAAATATATCCATAGAGTAATGATAATTCGGTCTTGAGCTCTTTCCAGCCCCCCTCATGTCCACCGCGATGATCTTGAAATGTTTAGATAATTCGGGGATTTGAGCCATAAAACCTTCTTTTTTAGAACCAAAACCATGAAGAAGGAATGTCGGGAATCCTTCACCTTGACTCAAATAACAAATTTTTATACCATTTACCTCAGCAAAAGCTTCTGACATAATAAATGAAAAGTATCTTAGCTTTTAAGAAAATCGATAATTATTTGATTAACCTCAGGTGCGTTTTCTAATGGAAAATAATGACCTCCTGAAACAATCCTCAGTTCACTATTAGGTATTTTTTCATGAACTTGTTCACTTGATATTATTGGAGTTAACCTATCTTTTTCACCTGCAATTATCAAAGTTTTATGTTTAATTTTATGAAGGTCTGCTAAAGTATTATGATCTGCTAAGGCATTGGAATGATTTACAATATCTTGAGGAGTCCAAGCGTTCTCATTTTCACTCTTAATAAGATTTTCCGCAGAAAAGATTCCATGGAATTGTTTTTTAGGATCGGATTTCATTAATTTGAGAAACTCACGTGTGAACCTTACCTTCATCTTAGTATAGAAACCACTAATAGGATCCTTTATTCTTGCTTCATATAAAGCAATTTGATTATCTTTAAATATATCAATTCCTTTTTGATCAGGCAAACCCGGATTTGTACTCATCAATATTAGTTTATTGACACGTTCAGGATAATTTATAGTAAAGTTTTGAGCTATAAAGCTCCCTAGTGAATGACCAATTAAATGAGCCTTTTGAATATTAAGGAAATTCATTAAACCTTTTAGATCTTCTACCAACATCTTCATTGTATAAGGCATATTTGGACGATCAGATTCTCCTACACCCCTATTATCAAACCAAATTACCTTAAATTGAGTGGATAAAACGTCTATTTGTCCCATCCAAAATTCTTTTTTAGCAAACCCGTGAATAAGAAAGATTGGATATCCTTCACCCTTAAATTTAAAACATAATTTTATTCCTTCAACATCAACAAATGAGATTTCGCTCATGATATAATATTATCATATGAAATAATATAATTTTAACGCTCTAAAATTATTTCTTGGTCATTTCACAGGAACTATATAATCTTACATCCACAAAATATACAATTTCCATTAGTATCCAAAGATAAATTTTTAATCCCTAAATAATTTCGTTCAATCACCATTTTTGAACATTGTGGACAAAAAGTATTACTATATCTTGTATTAGGCATATTCCCCAAATATACAAATTTCAATCCTTCATTTTTTGCTATTTTATATGCATTATTTAAGTAATTTAAAGGAGTTGAACTAGTAATTCCATGATCACTTGACTTATATTGTGGAAAAAATCGCGATAAATGATATGGGGTATCATCTCCCAATTCATTGAAAATTCTTTTTGATATATATCTCATTGTAGAATTATCGGTGTTTAATTTAGTAATGAGTAGTGTAGTAATTTCGACATGAACTCCTAAATCTTTTGCTAATTTAGCATTTCTCCACACATTTTCTACATTAATACCGCAATATTTCTGAACCATATCTGTTTCTCCTTTGATATCAATATTCATTGCGTCAAGCCCAGCTTCTACTAAATCTTTTAAAACGTTCTCCGTCATATAGCCATTCGACACATAAGTATTATATAATTTCTTTTGCTTAGCTAGCTCAAAGGCTTCCAATGAATATTCAAATAATAATGTAGGCTCATTAAACGAAATAGAGGTGCCTTGACAGCCTTGTTTTAAAGCTAGATCAATAAACTGTTTTGGAGAAATAAATCTCTCATAATGATTCATTATCTCTAAGATATTCCTTTCGGGATGAGACATATGATGATTTTGGCACCAGAAACAATCGAAATTGCATCCAAAACTACCAATTGTAAGTGCTCTACTACCTGGAAAGAAGTGATAGAGTGGTTTTTTTTCAATAGGATTATTAGACATTCCCGCATTACATCCAAAAACAATGGTATAGATACATCCATTTAGATTATACCTAGTTTGACAATGGCCTAATGATCCTTCTGATATTTTACATCTTCTCTCACATGTTAAACACTGAATAATTTTACCATTAATTCTTTTCTGATATTTTGCTTTCTTTAGGAAATTATTGTTAATTAAATCTATTTCTATTTTCATAACCAGTTTAGCATAAATTATTAATCTAGAATTAGTTAACTTACCTAAAAAACTCTTTAACTATAAGTGTACAAAATTTAATTAATTTATTTCCTAAATCTGTTTTATCTGTTGATGTAGTTAAAATCCAGTTTTTATCATATAATTGATCTAAATATTCTCCTTTTGCATCAATTGAAAAAGCAAATACATTGAATATCTTTTTAACATCATGTATTTCTTTTATTGCGTCAAATAATCCATAGTTCCTTGATCCAGCAGGCTGTCCATCTGATATAATAATTATTAAAACATCCTTTTCTAATTTTTCAGCTTCATGTTTCATAGAAACGCCATCTAAATTGCTACAAATATTGGCATGGCAACCAAACTTATCAAATTTTTTAGGATCTGGCTTATCATTAAAATCTTTTAAAAGAATGTTTATAGCATCATAATCACCTGTAAAAAGTACAATACGTAATTGAGCAATTTCATAAATCGCTTCACATAACATTATCATTGCAATTTTAGCGGCTTCCAATTTAATTCCTTTCATACTCCCACTAATATCTACTAATAAGAGAATTTTAAGTTCTTTTTGTTTAATTTTTCTTGAAAAACATTTTTTATACTTAAATTCACTGGTAACAGCTTTAATGAATTTATTATTTAATCTCCCCCTCTTTTGAAAGTTATCAATGTCAATTTGATTTTTAAAATCTCTAAAAATAAATTTAATTCTTGCAATTAAGTTTTTATAGGTTCCTATGATTTGGCTATATGATTTTTCAATAGGTTTCATATTCTCATTTTCAATACGAACATCTTTAACTTGTCGTTCACGATTACCTTTAATTAATTTTTCAAAACTACTTCCTTTTTCAAGGATGAAGAGCCTATCTTCCATGGCGTTTTGTGCATCTGTTACTAATTTTATAAATTCCTCTAAATATCCTCCTTTTTCGAGATCTTGGTTATTTATATCTAATTCATTTAATATGTTTGATGATAATCCTTCCAAGCAATCTAACTCATTTTGTACATTTTTATTGATAGGTTCTTCTCCAGTTAATTCAGGATTAAATTTTTGTTCAATACTTTCAGCAATTTCAATTAAGTTATTATTCATACCATCTTGTTCTTTATCTATATTAGAACTAGCTATTTTATTTTGTTCTTCTTTAATTGAATCTAGTTCTTCAATAAACTTTTCAATATCTTCAGTGGTTAAATTTGAATCTTTTATTTTTTCTATGAGCTTTTCACTTGTAGCATTTAATTCTGTTTTTTCCATTATCTCCTTTTTGTCACTGAAATCTTCATAATGGTTTAATAAAGGCTCATTTTCCCCATGATTAAATTCTTGATATGTGTCATACTCAGATTCATCATAGTAGCAAGGATCTTCCATAAAATCTGAATCTATATCACATTCAAAATCTGTCTCATATTTCTCTATTGAAGTAAACTCTCCTTCTGTTTCTACGACATCATAACCAAATTCTTCATCATATATTTGTTTCTCATAACTACCTTGAGAAGATTGGTGTATTTGAGGTGGGATCCTTCTAATAATTTTCTTCCGATAATATTTTTTTAAAATTTTGCAAAGTTGATCAATAGTTATAATTGAGGAAGCAGGTGTTAATGCTTTCAAAAGAAATGTTTTAGCAATAGATATAGCATTCCAATCTTCCTCAGACATTACTTTTGATCGAAATTTAGGTTTTTTCTGAAAATCTTTATAATCTTCCATATACAAATTTATATAGATAAGGATATCTCCTGATTTTTTCATTCTTAATTTTAACTCTGGAAGTAATTTTTTAGTAAGTTTTCTTAAATTTTTGTAGAATCCAGGGAATTTTATATTATTTAATGCATTAATTCTTACGTCTTCTACAACATTAATTACTTTTTTTACAAGAAACTCGGGTAAAGTATGCTTGGTACTAATAGTTTTTACCAATTTAATGAAGGATAATTCATATGAGCCATAACCAATGTGACCACTTTCATGGGCTACTAATCCCTGTGCTGATGGTATATCATTCTTAGTATTTTGTGGTAAGTAAATAAAACTCCCATCAGTAAAAGCTACATGCGAAGTTTGGTTGAACAAAATTAAAATATTAATGTTCCCACTAATCCTTTTAGCGATATTTGTTAAAGCTAATGAATCTGATAAAAAATCTTTATCGAAAAGCTCATATAAGTTGGATAAATCAATCACCACCACTAAATTTCATATAGAACTTTTATCTAATTAAAAATGGGGCATATAATTTTCATAAAATTCATTAATACTTGGTTTTTGTGTCGATACAACCATCTAATATAACTTAATGTGATTTCTCCGTTGTACTGATAATTTTTTCCAGTACTAGATGAATATAATATATTCAATCTTAATTTTCTGGTTAGCTTAATATAATCCCTCAATTTTTTTCTATTATAGCGCCAAAACCATTCAAAAAATTTCCACCAAATATCCCCATTTTTTTTAAAGACACTAGTTTTGCTATAAGCTTGAATATGTTTGTCCACTTGCTCCTTCATAATTGATACTATCTTTTGTTCTTCAGCTTCAACTAAATTTAATTCTGTTTTTTCTGAAACTGTAGAATTTTCTTCAGGTTTTAGCAGTCTATTTAATTTTTCCTCAAACATTTTACCATCTAATATCATAGCAATACTTTTTTTCTCTTCTTGATTCTCTCCCAATTTATTGATAATTATATTCTCAATATTATGTCTTAAAAATTTGGGAGACATACAGGAAACAACAATGCAAAAGTTTACAACTAAACGGGTTGAGAAAATTTTGGTTATTGAAAAATCTTTTAAAGCCTGTTTCCTTATTTGTCTGGCAACGTCAACTACAATCTCGGCTAGATTCGTATCACACCCAGAGATTTTGGTGGCAATTTCAATTTCTTTCTGTTTTATAGGATAATTTATCTCAGGACTTACAATAAAACGGTCTTCAAAAGCCTCTTGAAGTTTATTGATTCCAATAACACCTTTATTTAATGTACCAATTATTACAAGTTTGCTTTTTGGATTTAGCTCGTATCTTTCAAAGCCCTTTGATATTAAGTTAATATGATTTTCGGATAATAGAGAATTTAATGATATTTGCTCACTTTCCCTAATTGCATTCACTTCATTAATAATTATAAAGGATACTCCCTCCTTATTGGCATCATCAATAGCTCTCGTCAGAGGTCCATAATTGAATTGTGTCTCTCCATTAAATATCTCCCAATAACCTTCAATATCTCGCCTATCAAGGTCAGGAGAGCCATCAATAATATAATAGTGAGCATTAAAAGCGTTAGCAAGAGTAATTGCCAATAAAGTCTTTCCTGTACCAGGAGGTCCATGTAATAGAATACCCATACATATTCCTTTTTCAAGTGATTTAATTAAGTTCTTCAAATAATCAAATTCATCATTTTGTTGAATATAGCTAATCTTATTTAGGTTTTGTGAGATTAACATCATTTTTCCCTATAATAGTTTTGATCTTATCATTATTCTCATCAATTTTTCAAAACTGATTTACGATATTTTAAATTCACAAAAACTGAAGAATAAATGATACGTTCTTTTAGTTTTATGTCTTGGTAACTAAGAGATATTTTCAGATCATATTTAAAAACTAAGTCTTTACCAAATTACTAAAAAAAGAATTATTTAATCTAAATTCAAGGTGTTATGATCAGAATAATTATGTAAGCAAGCATTAAATTCCCTAAGATAATCCCTGTATCTTTTAGAGAAACTCTTCCTAATAAATTATTCCTCGGTTTTCTAAATATGTACATTATTCCTAATGGAAAAAAAACAATCGGTATAAATATCCAATATTTTGTAATAACAAAGGAAAATATAGCTATAATTAATGAAACTATACAGGCAATCCAAATTACTAATTGAGAAGTTTTAGGCTTTAGTTTTGCTAGAGAATCTCCATCAATCATTTCATGAACCATTTGTCCAGTAAAGGCTACTGCAGTTATAGTTGCTAATATTAAAGACTCATACAACTCCATATTGGGAAATATATTTATAAAATCATCTCCTGCATTTAGTTTTATCATAAAATATGGTAGAATTATATGAGAAATACCCAAAATAATATGATTGATAATAACAAGCTTTTTGAACATACAATAGAAAACTACCATAAAAATAATTATCACTAGGTAGAATCCTAGAATCGGATTCACTAAAATATCATTCATGAAACACATCGTTCCTAACATGAAACTCGCCATGGCAAGAACTGCAATTTCCTTTCTCCCATAACCTTTAACTCTTTCTAATGTTTCTATTTCATTCGGATCTCTCATGTCAATGACATCATTAAGAGTATTGCCTGTGATTGCATAGAATGAAAAACCCGCTAATAACCAAATATGAGACGTTATATCGTAATCGTTCAAATATATACATATTAAGCATGGTATTATTACAGAAAAGATGTATTCTACTCGAAGAAGTCTAAAACCACTACTCATGAAATAAATTCACTTCATTCATTATGATAAATTAATTTATACTATTCTTAAAACAATTTAAGATTTTTTAGCTTAAAAAAAAATCAAAATATAAATTGATACAATAATTTGAAAGATATACTAATGGCAAACTATATTCTTTTAGTGGATTGTAAGGATGAAAAAGGACTTATACATAAAATCACGGGCGTCCTCTATAACCAAGGGTTAAATATTATTAGCAATAATGAATTCGTCGAAGAAGAAGCCGACCATTTTTTTATGCGCTCGGAATTCACTGGAGAAGTTAATGGTGATGCCATTATTACTCAATTGAGAGATACTTTGTCAAAGGATTCAAATATCAAACTCATTAAACAGAGAAAAAAAAGAATTATTATATTCGTTACTAAAGAGCATCGCTGTCTTGGAGATATATTAATAAAAAATGAATACAATGAAATTAATGCTGAAATTCTTGCTGTTGTTAGTAACTATCCCGATTTAGAATCTCTAGTGAGCAAATTTAAAATCCCATTTTATTATGTGAGCCATCTAAACAAAGCAAGAGAGGCCCATGAAGAGGAAATTCTAGAAATTCTAGAAAAATGTAAACCTGATTATCTCGTCCTCGCAAAATATATGAGAATTCTAACTCGTAAATTTGTATCTTTGTTCGAAAATAGAATTATCAATATCCATCACTCATTTTTACCTGCTTTTGTAGGGGTAAATCCTTATGAACAAGCATTTAAACGAGGAGTCAAGATCATTGGAGCTACATCTCACTTTGTTACTGAACAATTAGATGAAGGCCCAATAATTGTTCAAGAAATAATTAGTGTTGATCATAAATACACGGTAAGAGACATGGAACAAGCGGGAAGAGAAGTTGAAATAATGGCTCTTTCGAAGGCATTAAAGCTCGTTTTTGAAGATAAAGTGTTTATTAGTAATAATAAAACAATCATATTTGAATAAAAATATTCTATAGCGTGTCATAGCTGTATAATAAATTATTTGTCTTCATAAGAAAATGAGATCTTGAGAATAAAAAGGAGAATTATAAACTAATCTATACTTCTTTAAGAACTACCATCTCATCAGGTAAATAAGTTTTTAGAAGATCACCTAATTTCATATTATCTTCTATAGGAATACCTCTAATCATAAATTGAGACTTTTTTAAAGGATCTACTTTCCATTCGAATTCACTAAGAAGGTATCTTTTTAAATCTATAAATTTATCATCTGACTCCATCATAAAATCATCCATAAGTTTTTCAATATCTTTTACTTTTACCATTAACTTTCTCCTCGAATAGATATTTTTAACGCCTATCCAATTAAAGATTAAGTTTTACAATTTATAAATTTTTAATAATTGACGGATAAAAAGACATTCTAATTATTAGTTATTCTTAATATCTTAGATAACAATAAATAGTTAATTTAAAGATAGGAGTTTTATGTGTAATTACTTAACTTTAACTCATTTTATAAATTTAGAAAATAAATTCACACGAAATACATCCTAATTGCTAAAATTATCAATACTGCTGCCACCCCAAATTGGAGATAGTTTTTTGGTATTTTACTTGATATTCTCGCCCCTAACAATGAACCAGTAATTGCCCCGATTCCTATTAAAATCCCAATGAGATAATGAATTTCACCAATAACCATTCTAGCGCCAGCATTATATATTCCGATAAAAAAAATCATAGACACGGACATCGCTGTTGTATAATGGATTGGAATGCAAAAAAGTATACTGAGAATCGGAACGAATACCATTCCACCACCAATTCCGGAAAGATATGCTATAAAACCCGCCAAGAAAAACAAAGGAATTCCTTTTATTAATTTCGATTTATAATCGTGATTCACAAATGAGAATTCTATATCTGGGACTCCATCATTATTTTTATCTAAATTATAACCTATTAATACCTTACGTATCATGTTTAATCCTGAAGCAAGTACAACTGACGCAATAATTATTTTTAGAACATAATTATCAATTGGAAATAGAATGAAGAAAATAGTTGCTGTAATGCTGCCCAATAATGCAAGACCGGCAAAAATTAAAGATAATTTGAGATCTACTTTTCCCTGCCTGTAGTAGCTGATAAATGCTGCACCAGAGAAAAGTACTATGGTAAAAGTGGATGTATCCCTAGCCTCATCGATAGGAATAGCAAATAATAAAATCATCAATGACATATATAGCACTCCGCCACCTATGCCTGCAATAGAGCTAATTATTCCAAATATTACGCCAAAAATTAGTAAGATGATAACTACACCGAGCTCCATATAATATGAAATACATTACGCTATTATTACTTTTCTAAAAAGTGAGAATTAAAGGAATAATAATATATTATTAAATCAAGATAAATTTTATAGATAAATATTTAAAACTAAGAATTATTTGTTTCTTAATATGCCCAATTCTAACACTGATAAGCTTCTCCTTGAGCTTGTGGCGTGTGAACGTTGTAAAAATCCCTTTATGATGAATAAAGGAGAAAAATTAAGTAAACAAGAAAAGGGTGAAGAAATTGCTTGTGAAAATTGTATTAAGTTAGAAGAAAGAAAGATAAAATTGGAATTGGGTGTAATAGATAGCGTAATTGAATCACATAAAGAAATTGAAGCTTCAATTTTAGAAGTTAAAGAGAAAATTGATATTTCAAAAGCTCATTTTAATAAGCAACAATTTCTTGAAAAAATAAAGAAAAAATCTGAAGCGCTAACTAAATCTATCGAGCTTTTACAAAAAATCGATGAATCCAATGAAGAAAAATATCTTGATAAATATAAGAAATTATTTGATAAACTAAAAAGTGGAGAGCTTTAAACAAGCATCAATTCAATTTTTAAACCTTCTTAAAAATTAATCCAATATTCATAGCTTTTTTCAATGAATGATATTTGGCATCTATCTTCATGATAGTAGAACTTATTTTCATGAAAAAATTCCAGAGCTTTCGAAATCGACCATCAGACATGTATCGCTTTCGTAAATTTAAAAGATTTTTTTCTATTTTTTCAGGATTTGATGATTGAATATCAGCAATCCTCATTAGTTGCCCATATACCCCAAATGTGCGTATCACTTTTAAGTTATATCTTTCAAAAAGAGAAGCAATTTTATTGATTTCGTATCTCCGATAATGACCAATTAAACGATCTTGCTGAGTATAATATTTCATTCTGTGGGGAACCGTAATGATGGTGATCCCATTCTTCTTTAAAACTCTACTGATTTCAGAAACAGCATATTCATCATCCCTTATATGTTCCATTACATCAATAGCACTTAAAAAATCAAAAGAATCATCTCGATAAGGCAATTTCATAAGATCTCCACATAAAGGATGCCACTTAATTTTGTTAATATATTGTTTTAAAGGAAGCTCTGCTATATCAAAATAAAATTTTTGATCAATATTTTCTAAAAAGAAAAGGAATGAATTCCCAGAAGAACCCAGATCAATTCCATAGTTATACGTTTTTTTTGTATCAATATTTGCCTTTAAAAGATCAAATTTGCATTTTATCCCTGGAGAAATGTAATATTCTATTAACGTCCTAAAAGAAAAATTCTTATGGTTATCGTAAAAATCTTTTATCATAGAAGGTGATCTTTGGTAATTTATTCTTTATTGAAATAAATATGATTCTAGCAAAATTATTTTTAATTACTTACTAAATTTAAAAAAAAAGTAATATTAAAGTTTACAGCTAAAAAGTTAATAAAAAAATTTGACATTATGATGATACAACTAAGTGTGTTCCTTGACGACCGTCCGGGTGTGCTAGCTAAATTTATTAAACTTCTAATGGATAATAAAATTTTTATTAGAGCTTTAACTGTTGCTAAAACATCTGAATATGGATTGTTATTGGTTTTAGTAGATAAACCGGAACAAACTGTTTCCCTTTTAGAAGAAAAGGATTATCTCCTTTCTACTACAGACGTTATTGCTATAAAATTAAATGATAAACCTAATGCATTATATCAAATTCCAAAAACATTAGGTGATAACAAAATTAATATTGATTATTGCTATAGTACTTTAGTAAAAGACGATTCAATGCTTATAGTGCGTGTGGAAGATGATATTATAGAAGAAGCAGTAAAAATACTACAAAAGAATGGATTTTCAATAATAGTATAGTATTATCTAATTAATCTATTTTATCCAACTATTATATGCTATAAAAATTATTTATTATTTTCATTCTATCAATTAATAGTTTTATTGCAAAAGCAGCATCATGAGGTGTGAAAAAAATTGTTGCTTTTTCTCTCCTTGAATGATCTCTTAAACTTTTGAATTCCTCGCCGAACATAATTAAAGGAATTAATAGCTTCTCTCTTCCAGTATCATTCCATGCATGTATGATACCTCTATAATGTTCATCTGATTTCATTTCTAAAAATGGAGGGATTACAACACATGCAACAACAATGTCAATGTTAGGATCTTCAAGCATCATTTTTGTGATGTTATAATAAGTAGTTTCGTCTGCACCTCCAATCATATCAAGAGGATTTACTAATTTAACTAATGGTATCAAATATGGTGATACTTTTTCTTTAAATCCATCAGAAAATTCAGTTAATTTCAAATTAAACTCTTCTGCTTTATCACTAAATAATACCGAGCTCCCTCCACTATTAGTAAGAACACCAATTCTTTCCCCTTTAGGAATTGGCAAATATGAAAATGTCTTAAGAGCAGTTATAAAGTCATTTGTATTTTCACATAATACCGCTCCTGCTTGTTTTATATAGGTCTTTAACATTTTATAATCTGTTGCGATTGAACCTGTATGGCTACTAGCAGCCTTCATACCAAGACTTGTTCTACCTCCTTTTAATACCACAATTGGTTTTTCAAGTACTATTTTTTTGATAGATTTTAAAAATTTTTTTCCGTTTTCAATTGTTTCCATATAGATACATATTATTCGAGTACTTTCATCTGAGTTAAAGAATTCTAGTATCTCATTGAAAGACACATCAATATTATTACCTATATTGGCAAATTTTGAACAACCAATATATTCTCTCTCCATAGCATAAAAACTCGCGCATCCAAAGGAACCAGATTGACTTATCATACCAATATCTCCAGGAGGTGCGGTTTGAATAAATGAAGCATTTAATCCAATGTCTAAATTCTGTATCCCTACACAATTTGGCCCCATAATACGGATTCCCGCTTCCTCACACTTAGCACTAATCTCATGTTCCTTTTTCTTTCCTTCTTCATTTATTTCACCAAAACCAGCGGTTATAATTATTATACCCTTGACTTTTTTCTCTATACACTGATCAATTACCTCATCAATAACTCTTGCAGGGACTAAAATAATTGCAATATCAACGTCTTTTAGAATCTCTAAAATTGATTTATAACATTTTAAACCCGCAATTTCTTGACTTTTATGAGAAACAAGAAATACTTCACTTTGAAGGTTTTTGTTCTTAAGAATATTGATAGTAACAGCATTTCCAAATTTTTTTGGGTTATTAGTAGCACCTATTACAGCGATTGTTTTAGGATAAAAGAAAAAAGAAACCATTTTGTTATTCTTCCACCTCATAAATAGCGTCATGAATACATACATCGATGCAAACTTTACAACCTCTACAGGTATCCTGTTCTATAATTGCTTTTTTTTCATTTTCATCAAATATTATCGAAGGGCAACCAAAGTCATTAACACAAATTAAACATCCTTTACACTTCTCTGGATCAACTTTCACAGTCGGAGGAACAATTTGTTTTGCCTTAAATTCATTTGCTTCTACTAAAGAACATGTATGCCTAGATATGAAAACTCTAACGCCATCAGCTTTCACCGCTTTCTCTAATTTTTCAATCATTTCTAACAGGTTATTAGAATCTTCTACCCATAAATTTTCTGGTGAAACACCACATCCCCTTACAAGATCTTCGATATTTACTTTTGTACCTAGTTCTTTTGTAATTTTAATTCCTGTTCCAGGGTTATCTTGAAATCCAGTCATACTTGTTGATCTATTATCTAATATCATTACTAAGATATTATTTTGATTATGAACTGCATTTATTAGTGCAGGTATACCAGAATGAAAGAAAGTAGAATCTCCTAAAATTGCTAAAACTGGATTCCCCTTAGATTGAATTTTAGAAATTCCATTCGCAAACCCTATTGATCCACCCATACAAACTTCTATATCTAAACTTTCAAGTGGCTTGTAAACTGCTAATGTATAGCATCCTATATCTGAGGAATTAACAAATTTGGTCTTCAGTTTTTTTTCTACTTGTTTTATCGCGTAAAAACTTGCACGATGAGAACACCCTGGACATAGGATAGGAAGTCTTGGAGGCATTATTATTAAATCATTAGGAACCGGTACACCATTATATTCTAGATCCACAAAATCAGCTACATTCTCTAGATAAAGTTCAGCTGAAAATTCCCCATTTTGGGGAAATATATCTTTTCCATGAATTTCTATTTCTTTTGATAACCCTTCATCATAAGCTATTTGTTTAAGTATATTCTCTATAAATGGTTCCAATTCTTCGACAACAAGAATTTTATCAACTGAGGAGAATAGCTTCTTAATAAGCTTCTTTGGAGGAGGGTATACCATTCCTAGTTTCAGAATTGAAACATCATCTTTTACGCCAAAATGATTAAGAGCGTCCATTAAATGAGCATAAGGAATTCCTGCTGAAACAAATCCAATTCTTTTTCCATTCAATCTTTTTTTTGAAATTTTAAGATAATTATATGGGAAATCATTTGCAAATTCAGAAATTTCCTTTAATCTTTCTAGTAATCTAAGACGGAGTACACGTGAATGTGAAGGTAAACATACCCATCGGGATCTATCCCAATCAAATCCATATTCTCTCTTAATTTCTTCAATTTCTCCCAATACTACATCACCTCTCCCATGATTTAATCGAGTTGTAGTGCGAAATAACACCACAGTTTGAAAATTTTCAGAAAATTCGAATGCGTATTTAATTAAATCCTTAGCTTCTTGAGGTGTCGAGGGTTCAAAAACGGGAACTAAAGCATGTAAACCATAATATCGGTTGTCTTGTTCATTTTGTGATGAATAACAATTTGGATCATCTGCTGAAACCAGCACCATTCCACCTCGAGCTCCTGCATAAGCCGCCGTCATAAATGCATCCGATGCAACATTTACACCAACGTGTTTCATACACACGACTGATCGTACATTTGACATTGAACCCCCATATGCAACTTCAAACGCAACCTTTTCATTTATACTCCATTCTATCTTTAAATGCGAGAAATATGGATACATTTTCGCAAGAGTTGATAAGATCTCAGATGATGGTGTTCCTGGGTATCCTGCCCCAATAATAACTCCTGCCTCTAATATACCACGTGCTATTGCTTCATTTCCTAATAAAATCACGTGGCTACCTGGATTACTTACGACAAAATGTGGTACACTCATTCGATCTCCTCTTTTATTATTTTTCCATTTTCTATTCCATTCTGAAAAGCAATTTTATTAATAATCTGTGCTTTTCTTGGAACAAATCTTCTTATAGAATTTTCAAGAGTTTTTTGTTTGATCGGTAATTTTTCAGAACCTACTAAAACTCCTAACATATATACGTTTAATGAGCGTATATCTCCCGCTTTTAAAGCCTCTTCATGCCCATTAATGATAAAAACATTTGAAGATATTTGTTCTAGAAATTTCTGAACTGAATCTAGATCTGGATATTCCATATTCATTAAATGAACTGTAGGAGGTACAATGATTTTGTTGTTTATAAGAAAAATTGTATTTGAATCAGCATACCTAAAATTACGTACAGCTTCACTAGCTTCAAGAGCTATAATTACTTGAGAACTTCCACTTGGAATTAAAGGACCTTCAACCTCATTACCAAATCGAAGAAAAGAAGAAACAGAACCGCCTCTTTGGGCCATGCCATGTGTCTCAGCAGTGCGAACTTTATAGTTATCTAATAAAGCAGCCCAGGCGAGAATCTGTATGGCACTTATAACACCTTGACCACCTATACCTACGATCAATAAGTTAAAACTCTTAAGTTCCATAATACCTTTATATGATTACCTTTTATGATAAATAATGGATCTAGTTCTACTTAATTACTAGATTTTAATTAACTTATACATGATCAATTGTAATGGGAATAAACTCCCATAATTTAGTTTCTTTTAAAAATGACAAGATGAAATTCACTTGAAAAAATTCAATCTCTAAACTTTATTGAAAAAAAAATAAAAGAATAAGATTTAATAATTATTTTAACCAATTACATTAGCCAAATCTCTTCTTGTTTGCTTTAATTTTACCTAATCCTTAGTTATTGCTCGCCCGATAAAAAAACACGCTAAAATGATAATAAACGAAACAAATCCTACTGTATAAAAGTAGATTATATATTGAGGAATACTGTTTTTCGCTGTTCCACATATGTTTACAAGGATTCCTTTAAAGATCCAAGTAGCTAATCCTCCAATGACTCCAAAAATAATGTCCCAAACAGCATTTTTAAAGGAATCTCGGCGACCTTCAAATTTAATTCCTAGTTTAACAAACAAAGTGTTTTCTAATATCTCCCACACAATAGCAACTACAAATACTAATACGAGCATCAACCAATAAGGTATAAAATATATTAATTGATCTTCGAAATAACTAGGAAGAGTATTGATCAAGCTTAAAAGAAGGAAACTACAGATCCCTAAATCGACATGACCCCAACTAAAGTAATCTATAGGTGATTTACCGGTCTGTGATGTTGAGGTGGCTACAATTGGAGTTGATTCACCACTTCCCATATTTAAATCATCTCATTTTTAGTTTTCTTTTTATTTAGAAGCTAAATATAAATTAATATTTCTTTTAAATTAGATAATAATACAACGACCCAATTAATTAATAAATTTAAGTGATTTTTATTGCTAGGTTTAAATCTGAGAATCTTGACAAATCAATTTTATATATGGGTATCACTCAATATAGCTTATAGATAAATTAGTTTTATCTAATTAAATAATTCTGTTAGACTGGTAGAAAATGTCGAAATCTAATATAAAAATATAGAAATATTTTTAATTTCTGGTAATCCTAAGTTTGATCTATAATTAATATTGTAGCAAAATTCTAATTTTTAATTATTTAGAATGATTTAAATCGATTTCTTCCTTATTAAGAACTTAATAAAATTATAGTAAGATCGTAAGGGTAACTTATAGATCAAAAATTTTGTCATAAGATTGGTTAATAATTTTCCACAAAATTGTTTTCGTACCCATATTTTTTAAGAAAAATTTTTTTTTTTCATTAAATTTATGAATTATTTTAGCTTTTATTTTTAAGATAAGGATGTAATAAAGAAACTTAAAATTCTTAATCTCAATATATTGTCATACCAATGAAATTCACAGAATTATGGAATAGAGCGTTCATGAAATTGACGATTTGTAGAAAGATTTATTAGGATAGATTGCTAATAATATTACAGAAAAAAATTATTTTTTTTCTAAGTTGTAATGGAGTGTTTGTTTTTAGCCGATAATTTATTCCTCCACAAGAATTTGACTAGAAATTCATTCCATTACTTTTTTTCCTATTTCTTTCTCAATTTTAACTGGTTTAATATTTAGGATTTATAAAACTAATAAAAGCATAGAATGATTCTTTAAACGACTTCAGGAATTAAAATGATGAAATTACTTCTTTATTCTTCCTTATTTTTATTTTTCTTAATTTCTTCAATGAGAACTGGAACAATTTCCTGAAGATCTCCAACAATACCATAATGTGCGACATTAAAAATAGGTGCTTTCCGATCTTTATTAATTGCGACAATAATTTCTGAATTTTGCATTCCCACTAGATGTTGAATTGCACCAGAAATTCCACAAGCAATATATAATTTAGGAGAGACAGTTTTACCTGTTTGCCCTATTTGTCTATCCTGATCTAGCCAATTCAACTCAACAGTAACCCGTGAGGCACCTAATTCAGCCCCCAATACTTCAGCTAATTCTTCTATCATCTTAAAATTCTCTTTCGAACCAACACCCCTACCTCCAGCAACAATGATTTCAGCTTCTTCAAGATTTACAGAGCTTCTCTCCTTATCAATTACTTTAATAATTTTTGTAACTAAATCTTTTTCCTTGAAATTATATTCAATTTTTTTGATTTTTGTGTTTTTTCTCAGTCTTTCTGGGGATTGAAAGATACCAGGCCTTACTGTTGCCATTTGTGGGCGGCTATTCGGTGTTCTAATTGTTGCCATGAGAGTCCCTCCGAATGTTGGACGAGTTTGTAACAAATTCCTCGTATTCTGATCAATCTCTAATCCCGTACAATCTGCTGTTAAACCTGCATTTAACCTTTTTGCAACTCTTGGAGCAAAATCTCTTCCTGTTGGGGTTGCACCGATTAAAATGATTTCAGGTTTATTCTCAATAATTAACTCTGTTAAAGCTTGGACATATAAATCAGAATAATAATGTTTCAAGATTGACGATTTTATATAAATTATTTCATCTGGTCCATAAAGGCCAAACTCTTCCAACTGATCATCAAGATCAGTTCCTAATATAACAAATGTCAAATTTACTCCTAATTCTTTAGCTAGTTCTCCTCCTTTTCCTAAAAGTTGAAATGCTACGGGATGAACGATATTTTTGTAATGTTCAGCTATTACCCATACTCCCCTATATTGAGATAGATCAATTTTTTCAACTTTAAATTCCTCCCTTTCAATTAAAATGGCATTGACAGGGCAACTGTCAAGGCAGGCACCACAAAAAGAGCAGTTTTCAGTAATAATTGCTTTATTATCGATTATTTCAATGCCTGAAAAAGCACAATTTTCAACACAGTTACCACATCCAGTGCAAAGCTCATCATCTATAAATATACTCATTTATAATTTCCTCTTAGAGTATTTTATCATTCTTTAAATTTCTACACAATTCTTGAGCAATTTCTTCATTAGTCCCTTTAATAATAATTTGCTCTGCCTTTCTTTCTGGGATAAAGATTTTCCAGACTTCTGTCATCGAGCCATTCAACCCTATTTTACGTTTGTCTGGTTTCAATTCATTCGCATCTAATGATATTACCTCTTTCTTTGTATAAGCATCTACGATTCCAGACATAGTTGGAAATCTAGGTATATTAATTTCCCTTAATACAGATAATAAAGCTGGTAATTGTGTCTCGATGATGACACCTTCTTCTGTTCTAAAAATCCGTTCGACAATAATTTTGTTTTCTTTTAGTTCAAATTTTTGGACATAAGTTATTTGTGGTATATTTAATTCTTCTGCTAATTCTGGTCCTACTTGACCTGTATCCCCATCAATAGCTTGGGCACCCAAGATAACAAGATAATCCTTTTTATTTTTCGCACTCTTTAATATTCTTTTTATAGCGAGGGCTAATGTATAAGAGGTTGCTAGTGTATCTGCTCCCGCAAATGCTTTATCAGTTAATAGAAAAGCTTTATCAACACCCATAGATAAAGCTTCTCTTAAGATCTCCTCAGCTTGAGGTGGCCCCATGCTTATTGCAATAACTTCAGCACCATTTTCTTCTTTGATCGTTAAAGCTAACTCTATCGCGTTTTTATCATAAGGATTAATAATAGATGGAATACCCTCTCGTACTAGTGTATTAGTCTTAGGATCAATTCTTACTTCAGAAACCCCCGGTACTTGCTTTATACAAACGAAGACTTTCAATATACCAACCACAGTTTATTAAAATATAATTCCAGATTAGAATTAACCAAATTTTTTCTAAAACGAATAATGGATTGCATTTAAATAAATTTTTCTATAATAGATAAAAAAAATTAAAGAGATATTCAATATCTTCTTTATAAGATATTAGCTCCTTTTCTTAGCAACTGGT
Source organism: Promethearchaeota archaeon (assembly GCA_030603385.1). GTDB lineage: Archaea > Asgardarchaeota > Lokiarchaeia > Sigyniarchaeales > SOKP01 > Loki-b32. The sequence goes on from JAUVXW010000033.1 coordinate 24,180, forward strand.
TTGCGATAACTAATCTCTGGATTTCTGAGGTTCCTTCATAAATTTCACCCATTTTAGCATCTCTAAAATACCTTTCTACTGCATAAGCTTTCATTAAACCATATCCTCCATGAATTTGAACCGCACTATGAGCCGCCTTCATTGCCGCTTCAGATGCAACTAACTTTGCCATAGCACTGGCTAACCCATAATCCATTCCATTATCACACAAATATGCTGCTTTGTAAGTTAATAATCTACCAGATTCTATAGCACATGCCATATCAGAAATTTTCCATTGAATACCTTGAAATCTTCCTATTGGCTTACCAAATTGAACTCTTTCATTAGAATATTTAATTGAAGCTTCCAGTGCTGCTTGACCTAAACCAACACATTGAGACGCTATAGAAATTCTACCAAAATCTAAAGCTTTCATAGACAATTGAAAACCCTCTCCAGTTTTTCCCAAAATATTTTCCTGTGGAACACGAACATCTTGAAAAACGAGTTCAGATGTGTCTGAAGCACGAACCCCAAGTTTATCTTCTTTTACACCAACAGAATAACCTGGAGTGTTAGTATCTACGATAAAAATAGTTAGTTCCTTTCTAGAACCTTTTTCTCCAGTTTTTGCAACTACTAGTAATGTTTCAGCAATGCCCCCATTTGTTGCAAAAATTTTGCTCCCGTTCAATATCCACTCATCACCATCTTTTACAGCACCTAATTGAACACCTCCTGCATCTGAACCAGCATTTGCTTCAGTTAGACAAAAAGCCCCTACTTTATTACCTTTAGCAAGGTCAATGAGAAATCGTTGTCTTTGGTCTTCGGTTCCGAATTTATAAATGGGATATGCACAAACACTACAATGAACACCCGTTGTAATACCCCATGAGGCATCAACTCGTCCAATCTCTTCAGTTACAATGCAAAAACTTATTGTATCATCATGAAGTCCTGCCCCCCCATATTCCTCTGGAATACACGTACCAAAATAATTCATTTCCTTCATTTTCTGAAAAACTTTTTCATCTAACTTTGAATTCTGATCGCTTTCCTCTGCTACAGGAGCAATATATTCTTCAGCAAATTCCCTTGTTATTTTCTTTAACATTTTCTGTTGTTCATTTAATGTAAAATCCATAATAATCAGCAAATATTTGTATCTTATTTTAAAATCTAACTAATGAAAAAATTAGTTAATAATAATAATTATATTTTATCAATCCAAGATGCTATGAATTTAAATCTAATTTAAGCATTACTTAAAATATGAGTAATGATAGCCAACATTTTGAAATTTCAAAACATAAAGACTATTTATATGTAATAAAAGAAAATATCTCTATTGTTCATCCTGTTTATAGAAATGATCCTCTTAATATGTATTTAGTTTTGGGATCTCACTCTGCTCTTCTACTTGATACGGGATGTGGATTATATCCTTTAAAACCAATTGTAGATGATTTAATAAGTGGAAGAACACTATTTATTCTCAATACTCATACTCATTGGGACCATATTTTAGGAAATGAGGAATTTGGGGAAGTTTATGTTCATAAAAATGAAGCAAAAATAGTCTCAAAACCTTACGATCTATCATTTTTAATAGATTCTCCGTGTGAAATTGTAAAGAAGTATAAGGAAAAAAATTTTTCAATTCCCCCAGCAAAAATCATAAAAAAAATAAAAGATGGACATGAATTTGACTTAGGGGAAATTAGTGTTAAAGTAATTCATACTCCAGGACATTCTCCTGGTTCTATTTGCTTACTTACAAGTAGAGGTGAGCTTTTTACGAGTGATGTTGCTTATTACGGAGATACATTCTTACCTAAAAGAAACAAATTTCCACAAGTTCTTAAATCTCTCTTAAAATTGATAGAAATATGTGAGAAACAAAAAAATCTTGAACTTTATCCTTCACATCAAAAATATCCGTGTGATAAAACACTTTTAACAGAACTTTACAATGGTATTAAAAATATTGAGAATATTTGGGACACGAAGAAACCATTTGACTTTTTTAATGCATGGCAGATTGATGGTGAGAAATTTAGGTATTACATATCTAGAATGTAAAAAACTATAAAATGAATCTAAATGTTTAAATTTTAAATTTCAGAATGTAATTTCAAAAATACTCTTAGATAAATTTTCGCTTTAATGATTATCTTTGGAACTAAATTAATAAAACTAACTTAATTGATCATCAAAAAGTAATAATATAAAAAAAAAAAATAATTGACTATCGTATTTCTTTATTTTATAGCTCCGCTTTTGCGCCACATTCTTGACAGAAATCTCCTACCAATTTTTTACCACATTTCTTACAAAACATGGGTTTTTCTTGTTGGCTTTGATCAATGACTTGTGCGCCCGTTGTTGGTTGATCTACTGGTTGTGGTTGATCTACTGGTTGTGGTTGATATACTGGTTGTGGTTGATATGTCGATAAAGTACCCCCTCTTTCTAGTGAATAAGCATAACCGGACGCGATAGCACCTAAAATTCCCAAAATACCACCTATGATTGGAAGATAAAAGCCAACACTCGGATCAGCAATACTCCACCAACCGGGGATTTCCTCTTTTAGACCACCATAATATACAGCCAGACCGATAAAAGCTAAGATTCCCCCAAGTAAACCTGTCGCTGCGGTAATTTTGTGATCTTTCTTGCGCTTTTCCTTACTAGCTGCTGCAACCATTAATATAAATGCGAATATAAATAATACGATTGCAGCTATTCCCCAAGTCAAATACTCTTCAATATCAATAAAATCAGTGTCTGATTCTGAAATTCCACCACCACTAATAGTTACGAAATATAAACCAAAATACCATATGAGCTCCATTAAATCGTAGCCCATTGCGGATTGAAAATTATGAGAAGCTGGAAGGAATATACTGATTATTACTAAAACTGCACCAGCTCTTAGTAATTTCGGAATATGTCGCATCCAATCTGTTGATCTTATTTGTGCCATATCTAAAACCTCCTTTTCAAATATTTTTGGATTTTCCTTAAAATATAATTTATAATTAATATTAGATAGTTTGCTTGATATCTATTTAAGGTTTATTTAATTTTAAAATATGGATAAATAAAATTTCAAAAATCAATGTCATCCAAAAAAGATAAGTTAAAACGAAAACTTGACAACTTCTTTCATGAAAAAGTAGATAGTAAAGATCTTAAATATCTCGAGAAAATTATCTTATTAATAATCGTTTTAGTTTTTACGCTTATAGCTTTGGAAGTAAATAAATCTTTAAGCTATAAAAAATATGATAGAGTTCAATTCCGCTCAGCAGGAGCAACGCTTTACGCGAATTTATATTATCCTAGCAAGTCTTTACCGTTTCAAGAAGGAAGACCACTAATTATTTACTGCCATGGAATTGGAAGTAAGCGAGATTTTGATCTCAGGGTACCCATAGAATTTACTAAACGAGGGTTTTATGTAGCTGCTTTAGATTATCAAGGACATGGTGAAAGTGGCGGGACTATTAACAATATTGACGAATCAACTAATACACCAGCTCTTGCTCAAGATTGTTCTAAATTATTAGAAAAATTGAAAACTTTATCTTTTTTCTTAGATGTGAATGAATCTCAAGTCGGATTGATTGGTCATTCACTTGGCGGTATGGTAGTTCTTATGAACCAAGCGTTGAATCCAGAATTTAAGGCCACTGTTGCTTGGGCACCTCTATTAAATTTCACTCCACCTCGTTATGGACTTAATTGGCAAGATTATGAAGAATTTATTCCTCTTAATTTATTAGATGAAAATAATACTGAAAATTTGTTAATAATAATGCATACTAAAGATGAGGTCTTGGATTATCAAGATGCATTAAAAGCTAAAGAATTGACAAATTGCACCCTTATAAATATAACAAAACCATTATTCGGAGGAGGTCACCAATTATTCTCCAATAAAGTTCTAATAGATTCAATTAAATGGTTTGAACTAAAATTCTTTAATTCTGATTCAATAAATGGGCCAATAATTATTACATTTATGTGGAATTATGTATTAATTTTTTTGAACTTAGGATTGCTGATCACAATAATATTTCTTTTGATATCTTATTCTGCGAAATACTTTCGACTAACTACTACATCTGATAACCAGAGTCTTGAAAAAGACAGAGTTTCCTTTTCTAAAAAGAAAAAAATTAAACTTAAGATTATTAGCACTATAAAGATTGTTCAAATTCTAATTTATTCTTCTCTTTTTATATTAAATTGGTTATATTTTAGTTCTCTTTTTGGTTTAATAGGTATTTTTTATGCATCCCTAGTTTTTAGTGGCGTATTCTTGTTAATCAAATTTATTGCATACGTTGTAAATCTATGGAGGCATGAAATTAGATTTAGTAGAAAACATCTAAAAAGCATAATAAAGCAAGAATTCAATGTTAATGTACTTGTTTACACAACAATATGTGCTTTGTATTTTCTTTTAGTTTATTTGCTTTTCTCCTTTTACTACCCATTTGCTTTTATATGGCCATCCAGTATCACTAATATTTTTATTTCTATGGCTATTTTTCCGATTTATTTTTCAATAGAAATTCTATTCAGAAAAATTCTATACCCCCTTTTAAATTTCATAAAATCTGAAAAAACTAAAGCAAAAATAACTGTTATCTCTGCTTTCATAATTTATGTCACTTTGATGACTTTAGCTAGGAGTTACTCTTATTTACCTTCTGTATTATTTACTTTCATTATTTTCTTAATAGTTACTGTTTGTAATACTATCATTTATGAACATACCAGAACTTTTAGTGCTGTTTTAGTGAGTTCGTTTATTATAATTCACTTATTTTTTTCTGCGGTAGTCTCAAATGTAATTGGATTAGGTGCTTTTTCCCATTTATTCTAAGTAGAATTAAAGAAAAGAAGTAGACTTAAATTTGACAATTTTATGTTTTTTAAAATTCAAATCCATTACGTAATCAAACCTTTTAATTATATCAACTGAATTCCTTCAGAAACCGCGGTTACAATGAAAGGATATTGTACCGGTAGCTTTTGTTTGTATATTTATTTTTGAAAATGAAAAAATAGAAGTTATATAAACTGATCATATTATAAATTAGTTTACTAGTTCCTTATTCCAAATGTTCAATACATTTATCTTATTTAAACAGATCTGTTTAAATAGATCTATTTATATAATTTATATATGACACAAAAAACAATTTCATTATCAGAACGAGTTTTTAAATTATTAAAAAAAGAAAAAAGGGAAGGAGAATCTTTTTCAAATGTGATTGAGAGACTAGTATCTAAGAAAAAAAATCCTTGGTTAATGATGCAAAAAAAATTCGATCCTGAATTATGGGAAGGATTAGAGGAAAAATTAACAAAAATCAGAGAGGAAAATTTAACTAGTAGTGGAAAGAATGATTAAAATAGTAGAAACAAATATAGCTATTGATTTTTTGAGAGGAAATGATTCAAAAGTAGAAAAAAAAATCAAAAATTTAATATCACAAGGAACTGATTTAACGATAACTCAAATAACTTCATGTGAATTGTGGTATGGAGTCTATGCTCTAAAATCTAAACCGAAACAAATTGTTGAGGCAAAAAAAATAAATAGTTTTATCGGCAATCTTTCCGAAATTAAAACATTAGATTCAAATTCTAGTAAAATTTATGGCGAGATTTGCGCGGAATTGGACAGAAGTGGGCTGCGAGTACCTCAATTTGATTTATTAAATGCTTCTATAGCAATCGCAAATAAAATTATTCTAATAACTAAAGATAAAAAGCATTTTCCACGAATTAACGCATTTTCAGAATTTGATTTTCTTGAATTATGGGAATAAAAAAAAAGAAAAAAAAAAATTAGATTTATTTAGTTAATTTCCAGCGTTTCTTAGCTAATATTATTGTTATCATGCAGACAATTCCTAATAAAACGAATAAGCTATATCCCGGGATTGCTTCTAGTATACTATCACTCCCATCATCACCTTCAATGGTAATACGCTGAGCATAAATATCATCTTGAGTGCCATCCCAATCGCTTCTATAATCATCCCATGTTATAATAAAGCCATTTGTAGCATTACCAGATATCCGGGGATTTCCTTGGTCTTCCATAAATAAGCTAAGTCTTATGCCACCTGAGCTCCATTTCCTTTTTCCACTAGAATCAATACGCTGAACTTGAACATAATCCATTGGAGGGAATGTGCCCGCATCTGCTTGCCATGTTATTATTGCTCCACCTGACCCATCACTGTGTATATCTTCTAGCCAATGACTCCATGCTATAGACGAACCTATATAATATGCGCTATCTCCACTAACAGAGATACCATCGATGGTCCACTTCACATCACCATTATTATCGATCTTCTGAGCATAAATTGTTTCATAGTCCATTATATGCCTAAAATCTAACCACGCAATAATAGCACCTCCTGTTCCGCCAGAGCAAATTTCAGATAATCCCTGACCATTACTCTCTGTGCATATACCCATACCGTTATCCATCCATAATGTATTACCACTTGCATCAATCCGCTGAGCATAGATATCTAGATTATCTCCTCTGCTATCATCCCATGTTATAATCGCCCCCCCTACATTATCACTACAAATTTTAGGAGCCATTTGGCCACCTGTTGCATTACAAATAACTGTACCATTATCCATCCATAATGTATTACCACTTGCATCAATCCGCTGAGCATAGACATCTCTATCAGGGCCTCTGTTATCATCCCATGTTATAATTGCTCCTCCCATCTCATCAATGCATATATCGTGATTCCCCTGATCACCTGTAGCATTACAAATAACTGTACCATTATCCATCCATAATGTATTACCACTTGCATCAATTCGCTGAGCATAGACATCTCTATCAGGCTCTCTGTCATCCTCCCATGTTATAATTGCTCCCCCTACATTATCGCTACAAATTGTAGGAGCCATTTGGCCACCTGTAGCATTACAAATAACTGTACCATTATCCATCCATAAAGTATTACCACTTGCATCAATCCGCTGAGCATAGACATCTTTATCAGGCCCTCTGTTATCTTCCCATATTATAATCGCTCCCCCTACATTATCACTACAAATCTCATAAACCCATTGATCATCTGTAGCATTACAAATAACTGTACCATTATCCATCCATAATGTATTTCCACTTGCATCAATTCGCTGAGCATAAATGTCATCTGATCCGCTTCTACCATCTGTCCATGTTATTATCGTCCCTCCTGCTCCGTCGTTGCAGATCTCAGGTTCCCTTTGGTATCCTTCTGCAGTGGTTATAGCTTTACCGTTAGGTGACCAGTTGATACTATAAGCTGCCTGGGGTGTTTCCTTTTCATATCTAATGGATTCTTTCTGAAGTGTAATATCACTGATATTATAATTAGATATTATGGAAATCATAAGAAAGCTTATTAGAATCATTAAAATTATTTTCTTTTTTTTCTAAGATTTCAACTATTTTTCACTATTTTTGAAATAAATTTAGAAAATATAGATTTTCTATAAGAACCTCTAATTAAGTTGCCTATAAAAAGTTACATAGTACGATTTAATATAAAAATTAAAAAAAAGAATTATTAGACATTATGAAAAATTTAGACGTTATAAAGCCGATTTATATTTGGACAGACATAGTTGTTTATTTTCGATTAATCATTATATCAACTGAACTCCTTCAGAAATCGCGGTTATAATGAAAGGATTTCCATTCTCTCTCATTTTTTCATATTCTTCTTTAGTATATACAAATGGTTCAATATTGAGATCGTTCGGGACTAAATCTAGAATTTTTCCGATTCTATCAAAAAACCTCTCCTTAAAAATTCCTACAATAATTAAATCTATATCGCTATTTTCATGAAAGTCCCCTCTCGCATAACTTCCAAATAATATGACTTTATCGATACTAAATTGGTTTACTATTGCGTGAAGAAAACCTTTCAAACTTTCTTTAATATCATTCCTACTAATTGGATAATCTTCTGAGCATAAGTTACACATAAATCTGCATCCTCCAACGAGTAATATTCATGAGGAATTTGATCAGGAAGTCCATTTGGGTATCTTGTCGGTATATAATATTGATCTAATACTTTTGCTTTTTTTAACTTAAAAAATTCATCATTTAACTTTCCACATTCTTCAATAAGTTTTCGTATTGAATGCGTTATCACATTTCTTCTTCGATTTAGGAAAAGAAATGCTTTCAAAGCCTTTTCGCCTGATTGATGAGCTTGAAAACATGCCCACTCAAAGTTTCCATTCTCTTTACTAACCTGAGCAGCTTCTAAATCATATTTAGCTTGTTTGAATCAAATATTTGAATATCTTTCGTTATTTGACATTTCTTACAATTAAATTATAGTAATTCTTTCTAATATTCTTTTAGTTCTTAAATAAAATTTCAAATTACAACATCTATTAAAATTCTCAACGCTTAAGACATTTATTCTAAAAAGAAAAAAAAGGATTACGAATTTACCAAGTGTACTTATCCATCTACATATTTAATAAAAGGCATTTCAGAAAGTATTTTTGTTTCTTTTGAAATTTATATATTCATTTTAAAAAAATAAATATAAATATCATTTCTTAAATTACATAAAGATAATTAGCAAATTTCTGTGATTTAAGATTGTTTGATAAAAATTATTTGGAAAAGGTCAGAGAAGAAAAAGAGAAGTGGGAAAAACTTTATGAAAGTCTAAAAGAACGAGATGTTAAATTTATAACAGATTCTGAAATTCCAATCAAGAACCTTTATACTCCCTTAGATTTAAAAGAAAAAGATTATATAAGTGACATTGGTTTTCCTGGAATACCTCCATATACTCGAGGTGTATACCCTTCTATGTATAGGGGTCGTTTATGGACTATGAGATTATTTTCAGGTCATGGAACTCCTGAAGAAACTAATAAAAGATGGAAATTTCTCTATGAAAATGGCGAGACAGGGTTTAGTGCCGCAGTTGATGCATTAACTTTTAATGGAATTGACCCTACGAATCCAGATGCAGCCCCCGAAGTTGGAACATCTGGTGTACCATTATATTGTATTGATAGTCTCTTTGCTTTAACTGAAGATATACCCATAGACAAAATCAGTGTAGCGCTTGTCGTAGAGCCTTTCACATCTGCACCTGTATGCGCTATGTACTTTAACATGGCCCAAATGCGCGGATATGATATAAGTCAATTAATAGGTACAACACAAAATGATATCTTAACAATGACTGTAGGTTACATTCCCTACAAGAATTGCCCCCCTAATCACATTTTACGATTAGCTTGCGATTTCATTGAATGGACTGTTCCAATGAAAAATGTCCCTAGATGGCACCCAATTAATTTTACTGGATATAATTATCGAGAAGGTGGGATTGATGCAGTTCAAGAACTTGGTTTTGTATTCGCGAGTGCTTGTTCTCATATTGATAATCTAATTGAACGAGGATGGAAAGTTGATGATTTCGTGGGGCGTCTTGCGTTTCATTTAGCAGCTCATAAAGATTTTTTTGAAGAAATCGCAAAATTCAGAGCAGCAAGGAGAATTTGGTATAAATTAATGAAGGATAAGTATGAAGCTGAAGATCCAAAAAATCTAGGCTTTAGATTTCATGTGCAGACTGCAGGTTCTTCTTTAACAGCGCAATTACCTAAGCTAAATATTGTGAGAACTGCAATTCAAGCTTTAGAAGCAAATCTAGGTGGTTGTCAATCATTGCACACTAATTCCTATGATGAAGCTATTTGCTTACCATCTGAAGAGGCTGCTTTAGTTGCCTTAAGAACCCAACAATATATATCAGATGAAAGCCGGATTCATAATACAATAGATCCTCTCGCAGGCTCATACTTTATTGAATGGCTTACTGATGAGGTTGAAGAAAGGGTGTGGAAGTATATGGATAAAATCCAACAGGTGGGATCGATTGATAAAGCTCTTTCGTCTGGATTTTTATATAAGGAAATGAGGGATGCCTTTCATAAAAGGAGAGTGAAAATTGAAAGTGGTGATGAAATTATGCTTGGTGTCAACAAATATTCAGTACCTTACGACACGGTGACAGATGTATTTAGGACGAGTAAAGAGGCAATAAAGATAGAAGTTCAACGTATTGAAAAATTAAAAGCTCGGCGAGATAACGCAAAATTAGAGAAAATTTTGGATAAATTGCGAAACGTATGTGAGAAAGAGGAAAATGTTATGCCTGTGATTATGGAAGCAACAAAAGAAGGGGCAACTGTTGGCGAAATATGTGATATTTATAGAGAAATCTGGGGTATTTGGGAACCTCCATTAGCAATATAAATTTTAAGGTGAAAAATCTATGAGTGATAGGAAAATTAGGGTGTTAATGTCAAAACCCGGTATTGATGGCCATTGGCGAGGCGGTATTGTTGTATCAAGAGCTATTAGAGACGCAGGTATGGAACTTATCTTTGGAGGTTTTCAAAATGTTCAACAAATTGTTGAAGCCGCGATTCAAGAAGACGTAGATGTTATTGGTTTAAGTATCCATTCCGGAGCTCACTTTGCATATACACAAGAAGTCATTGATTTATTAAAGGAACGAGGGGTATTGGATAATATAATGATTCTTCTTGGTGGAGTAATTCCCGCTAAAGATTTTGCCAAATTAAAAGAGATGGGCGTTGCTAACGTCTATGGACCTGGTTCTATTGTCTCTGACATTGTTAACTTTATTAAAACCCATATAAAAGAAAAATAAAAAAGACATGTAATATTTTTTTTTAATAAATTTTAATTTAACAGCTATTTTTTATTGAGGAATGTATGTCATTGAAAGTTTCCCATGATTTTGATTCTTTAATTAGCAGATTTAAGAAAAAAGACAAAATTGCTTTAGCAAAATTAATAACTCTCATTGAAAATGAACCAGAAAAAGCACACGAGGTTTTCAAACATTTTGAAGATGTAAAGCATGATTCATATATTATTGGGATCACTGGTTCTCCTGGTGTAGGAAAAAGTACTTTAACTGGAGCAATCTGCAAAATCTTATTAGATGAAGGAAAGAAAATTGGAATTATTTGTGTAGATCCTACATCTCCTTTTAGTGGAGGTGCATTTTTAGGGGATAGAGTCCGGATGACTAATATTTCATTACACCCAAATGTGTTTATGCGAAGTCTTGCATCTCGAGGATATAAGGGTGGGATTTCAAGAGCTGTTTTTGATATTAGCTTATTATATGAAGCATTTGGAATGGATTTAATTATCATAGAAACCGTCGGTGTAGGTCAAGCGGAGTTTGATGTTTACAATCTAGTTTATACTGTTGTAGTAATTCTCGTACCAGGTTATGGGGATGCAATACAGATGCAGAAAGCAGGCATAATTGAAATTGGTGATATCTACGACATTAACAAAAAAGATTTAGGTGGTGAAGATGTTGCTGTACAAATAGAAATGATGCTTGATGATTCTACCTTTCAGAGTGGGTGGAGACCACCAGTCACTATGACTAACGCTATTTCTGGGGAAGGTGTTAACGATTTAGTGCAAAATATTATGGATCACAAAGAACATTTAGAATTATCTGAATCTATTGGTGAAAAGAAAAAAAATAGGTTTAGATATAAAATTAGGGAATTAGTGTATTCAAAGATTAACAAAATCATTTCAGAAAGCTTTCTAAATGAAAAAGAGATTAATGAAATTATAAATCATGCTCTAGTTGATGGAAAATTTAAAATTTATCGTACTATCCATAATAAATTCGAAGATGTAAATTTCGAAATTAAAAAAAGATAATTAAATTAGTTTATTATTCAAAGAAACAAGAATAAATCGAAAAATTACTTAAACTGAATTTTTATTAATTATGCCAATATTAGGAATCGATTACGAAAAATGTAACAATTGCCAAATATGTTATAATGCATGCACAAGGTATTTCAGACGTGATAAAGAGCAAAATAAAATGGTGTTTGAAGATCCCAATAATCTTTGTGATTCATGTGGGCGTTGCATTGCAATGTGTAAATTAGATGCGATTATGTATGAGAATATTGGAGAAATATTAACTTTTGAAGAAGTTCAAGATCCTAGTACATTAATCTCATACGAAAGTATGCATAAATTTATGAGCGCTAAACGGTCAATTAGGGGATTTAAAAAGAAAAAAGTTCCTAAGGCTGTCTTAGAAAAAGTTTTAGACACTATGAAATATGCTCCAACAGGGGCCAACATCCGCACATTACGATGTACCATAATTTCAGATGAGGATAAAATTAAAAAGTTATCCGAAGTGGTGATGGATGCAATAATCGCATCAAGTAATCCACGGTACAGTGAAAATTTTATAAAAGCTAAAAAACGTGGTATAGATACAATCTTCTATAATGCCCCTCATGTAATGATATTTCACTCAAGTAATCCTGGAGATGCTATGAATTCTACAATAGCTCTAACATATGGGATGTTATGTGCCCAAACTTTAGGTTTGGGGACCTGTTGGATTGGGCTTGCTCATGGGGTTCTCTCATCAAATAAAGAAATACGGGAGAAAATTACTGGAATTCATGGTAATGTATGGGGTGTAATAATTATCGGATATCCCACACAAATTTACTATCGAGTACCACCGCGCCCAGCCATAAAAACTAAAGGATTAGATAATCTAGAATAAATTTTATAAACTATCTACTGAAAAAATAATGGTGGAATTCTGTCCTGAATGTGGTAACTTGTTAAGGAAAAAAACTTGCCCGTGTGGGTATGGTGAGTTGGATGCTACCTCTAAGGATGCGTCTCACAATCATTTGATAAAAATTTGGAGCCCTCCCTCTACAAATGCCATCTATTGTAAATTAACAGCAACTCCATATGAAAAACTTAAATCTATGCTAAATAAAAGTATGATTCCAGAAAAATTAAAGGAAGTAAGAGAAAAATTTAAAAATCATCTTTATTCATGCAGAAACTGTGTTTACTATTATGAGGAAACATCTCATTGTAAATTTAAGAATAAGTATCTAACTAAAGATTCTATATGTAAAAGTTATGAACCATATGATATTATCGGTTGAGAAGGTTAAATAAGTATCGTTGGCATATATTTTATATTTAAAACGTGTGCCATTTTTTCTTATCTTTGTTTATTAGCTATAGATGTTTGATAACTCCTTTTTAAATTATTTAGTATCTTGTATTGTACGAAAAGTGCACCTTAATATTTATAAACGTTTCTCTTAATCATCTTTATATAGTTATAATATCATAGAAATGAGATTATTATGAAACCAAAAATTTTAGTTGTTTTTTGTACCCTAATTCTGTTTTTGTTTATTTATCCTACAAGTTACAGCGTTGCTGCAGAAAGTAATACTGAATACTTAATCCTGGAACAAGTTAGTCAGATAAATACAGGGGAAGGTACATTTTATGTGGAAATAAAAGAAAACATCGCGTACGTTTCTGACTTGACTTATAGAGGATTAAAGGTTATCAATGTTAGCAATCCTTCAGAACCAGAAATAATAAGTCAATATAGAGATAATAATTCTTATGAGATCCCTCATATATTCTATATCCAGGGGGATATTTTATATCTGGGAGATCATACTGATGGATTAGAAATTTACAATATTAGTGATCCCCTACATCTTCAAAAAATAGGTGATTGGTGGATTGAAGGTGTTACTGATGATGTGATTGTTGTAGATGATATTGCTTACACCGTAAGTTGGGATGAAGGGTTAAGAATAGTCAATGTTAGTGATTTTTCAAGTCCATCTTTAATAGCTACTTATGTTAATGAAAACAATACTTACCCGCGCGTTCATCTAATAAAAGATTATATCTATATTTATGAAATAGGGTTAACGGGTTCAAAAATGAAAATCATTAATGTAAGTAATCCCAATACTCCTACAAGTGTGGGAGAGTATATGTGTGAAGCATTAGCTATTGAAGTAATTGACGATATAGCTTATATCGCAGCTGGAGTTCAAGGATTTATTACCCTTAATATTAGTGATCCTTTAAATCCTATCGAGTTAGGGCATTATGAGCCTGGGGGAATAATAGGAGGAATAGATGTACAGGGGGATCTAGCTTTCATTACAGATGGAGATCAAAAAAGGTTGATGGTACTCAATATAAGTGACCCTACAAAACCTACAATCCTTCAACAATGTGGAAACTTTAATATTGCTTTTGATGTTTGTGTATCCGATAATTATGCCTATGTAGCTGATTTTGAAGGAGGTCTTAGAATCATACAAATTTGGGGAGATCAACAAAATGATAATCACGCAGATAATCCAATAGTAATAGGATATAATAATGCTCTTGGAATTTTATTCCTAACGATTATTACCTGTGGGATAATAATTATCCTTTTCACTAAAAATATTTTAAAGGTGTATAAATGAGTCTAAAGAAAAATAAGATCAAAATTAAAATAAGCTCGATCTCTACTAGTATTTCTTCATTCCTAATTCCAATCTTCCAATATGTGCCTTGTACTGCTATCTGGTTTGGTATCATGAGTGTTCCATTAATCACATATTTAGGATTCTTTTTTCAAAATCCTGAAATTTTAAAATATGATTACAAATTTTTATCTGGTACTCATGGATTCTATTATGTGCTATTTGGTTTTATATTATATAGTTATTCTCTAACCCATCAATTAACTCACAGGAAACAATTAATCCGAACCGGTCCATACAAATATGTGAGACACCCTCAATATATTGCATTTATTTTCATTACTTTGGGATTGACTTTAGTTACTTTTGAAACTAGTCCAGTTTTCAATTTTGATATCGGGGATCTCAATGGTTACACTTTTATATTTTATGTTTGGATTGGTGAACTATTAGCCTACATAATTTTAGCAAAAATTGAAGAAATTGCCCTAAAAGCTAAATATGGAGATAAATTCTTAGAATATGCCGATGATGTGCCTTTTATGTTTCCTCTTTTAAGATTAAAAAGAAATAAAAGCTAAAACGAATAATTCTCACTAGCTAAAACAAAATTACAAGCAAAATGCTAGAAAAAAAATTCAAACAGTTCTACTTGATAAAATTCTTTCTTATTATTTTTTCTTTTATTTTATTATCTGTTATTCTACATCGGTTGATTAAATCATATAGAGAGCCCATTTTTGGTGAGGATGATGCCACTTTAGGAGTAATTATAATTTCTCTTTCAATGGCAACGATTTTATTATTATCCATTATGGAAGTACTTACGATTAAAGAATATAAAGGTTATTTTCTAAGAAAAAGCTATATTAAAAAGGGAAAATCTTATTTAACTCTTTCAGATATATTTGAAAATGAAAATCGAATAAATATATTAACTCAAATTCTCAATAATCCGGGAGTACATCACAATGAGTTGCTACGAAACTGTGATCTGCAAAAAGGTCAATTACAATGGCACTTAGATGTTCTATTAAAAAATCATATTATAAAAAAAGAAAAATATGGTCAATACACTATTTATTATCCAATTATGTCATCGTTTAAGACAGATGATAACCTCAGAAATTTAAATTTAAAGTCAAAAACAACTTCAGAGGTATTAAATACTATTGAGGAACATCCTGGGATTAATTCTTCTGAAATTTCTCGAATTTTAAACCTTTCTCGTAATACCATAAAGTATCATATTGATAAGTTATCAGAAGAAAATGTAATAAGATTAGTGAGACGAGGACGTAAAATAGAGTTATATCCGAATTAGGTATAATCTTTATATACTTGAAAAGACATATAATTGCAATTTTTTATGAAATTAAGAGTTAAAACTATTAATCCTTCTTGTATTTATTTTCTTTATAGAATTATGAATGGAATTTTATGAAAATCAAATTATTTCAAGAATTTCTTGACTATTTAAGGAATTATGTAAATTCTGAGTCCCAAAAAGGGAGAAGTGTATTTATTTATGAAGAAAAACCTAATCCTCCTGAACTATTTGAAAAGTTAGATATTAAAGTTGAATTAGATAAACATAAGGAAATAATTCTTCAAGAAGAAACAAGGCTTGAATTAGGAGGTATGACTAATAAGTCATTTTCTTTAATTTATCCTTTCTCTCATTTAGATATTATTAATTATATAAAAAATGGGACAATTACTCTAATTGGACCAGAAATCCAAGATATCTCAGATATATCTATCGACTTTGGAATGATAATCCTAATTGGTGGAAAAAATATTAATGAAAAGGATTGGGATTCTATGAGACAATTTAATCTTATATCCAATGGAATAGAGGGATTTCTGATAAGGACAATTCCAAGAAGATTTTGGGTTAGAATCAGTGAGAATATAATAAAGAATTTTACACTGGAATTTTTAGGAAATGCTATTTTTTATTTATATAAGCAACAATTTAAAGATTTAATTGAATCTATGGAGATCTTTTTTATTAGCACTTATACAAATGTAATTGATGAATTTATCAAAATCACTTCTAAAATTAATACCGATATTAATGAAAAATGGTTAAAGAAAATAGAAAATTGGAAAAAAAGAATTGATTGTGAATATGATTGGGGTTGTGAAATATGTCCTTATCGAGAGGCGTGTTATAATATTAAGCAAGTATTAGTAGAGAGAGAAAAAATTGAAAAATAATATTAACGAATTTTAGAAATTATTGATATGAAAGAAAAAAGTCATTATAAAAAACCTTTAACTATTTCAGTTGTCGGAAAGGGTGGTTCTGGTAAGACGGTTATAACAACTCTCTTGGCGAAATGCATTTCAAAAAATTATGATTTTAAAATGCTTTTAATTGACGCGGACCCAACATATCCACATCTCAGTTCAATGGTCAGTTTAATCCCTAAAAAAAGTCTTGAGAAATTAAGAACAGATGTTATAGAAAAAGTTTTAACAAATGCAAAGTCATTTGAAGAAGTTGCGGAAAATATTGATTTTGAAGTGTACAATGCAATAACCGAAAGTAAAGATTTTAGTCTATTTTCTATAGGACAACCTGAGGGACCTGGTTGTTTTTGCCCTTCCAATACTCTTTTACGGAAAGTAATTAGTTCAATTTCTAAAGATTTTGACATCGTTTTAATTGATTGCGAAGCCGGTCTTGAACAAATCAATCGAATGGTGATAGAAACCGTAGATATACTTATAATAGTTTCAGACATCTCAATAAGGAGTGTTGAAACTGCTGCAACCATAAGTAAAAGTGCTAAGATATTCACAAAATACAAAAAATTTGGTGTTATTTTAAATAGAGTTAAAGGAGATATTGATTACATAATAGAGAAGCTTGAAGATCTAAAGTTACCTCTTTTAGCAAAAATTCCAGAAGATGATATTGTAACTGAATATGAGTTAAAGGGTAAACCAATAATTGAAATTCCTGAAAACTCAAGAAGTTTTTTAGCAGTAAATAAAATTATTGAGGATTTGTTTGAATTCCAATAAAAGAAGTGATAATAATATGAACGCACATGAAAGAGTAATCAAAGCTTTAAATCGTGAAGAACCTGATCGGATCCCTCTCTTCTGTCAAGCAATAATGCCAGGATTCGAAAGAAATCTGCTGGAATATTGGGGTAAGGAATATAAGAAAGATGATAGATTTGTTTTATATTATAGTGATTATAATATTCATAGAAAGCTAGGATTCGACTTTTCATGGGGATTTGGTGTGGTTCCAGTCAGATTACCACGAAATTATTTAAAAGATAACCCACTTCCACAATTAGAAGATCCAAATAAGTTTATTGATATTGATGGTAGAATTTACTTAAATAATCCTCAATTTAATATGCCATGGTATTTTGAAAATTATATTACAACAGAAGAAATGGCAGATCATTTCTATGATACATACTATTCTATAGAATGGAGAGAAGCCTCTGAGTTTATACCAAAGCTTAATAAGAGGCTAAGTAAATTTCCCACTCATGAATTTGTCCCCTGTTCTCATATATCCAGTATTTTAGAACCTATTTGGGAAGGTCTTGGTTTATCTTTATTTACTAAGTTATTAAGAAAAAAAAAAACTAAACTCAAAAAGTATATTGACTTAAGAACAAAAAAAGCCGTTGATGGAGCGAAATTATTAGCTGAAACTGATTTTGATGTTTTTTTTCTCTGTGATGACACAGCGTTTAAAAATAGGACAATGATTAATCCTAAAGATCATCGGGAACTTGTTATCCCTGCTTATAAGAAGATTCTCCATGAAATAAACAAAGCAGGAAAATATGCGATTTTTCATTCAGATGGCTATACTGAACCCTACTTTGATGGATTAATTGAGGCAGGATTTAAAGGGGTTGAATCTTTAGAGCCAATAGCTGGTATGAATCTAAAACATTTAAAGGAAACGTATGGAGATAAACTCTGTTTAATTGGAAATATAGATGTCTCACAACTTTTACCTTTCGGCACAACAGATGAAGTTACACAATCAGTAAAAAAATGTATAAAGGACGCTGGCGAAGGTGGGGGATATGCTCTAAGTCCTTGTACAGATATAACTAATGCATGTAAACTTGAAAATATATTTACTATGATTTCTGCCACTAAGAAATATGGGAAATATCCTTTAAAATTATGAATTAAGAGGTTTAAACTTTAAAATTAGCTTATTTTTATTCTAATAACTATAAAAAAAAGAGATATGCGAAAAAATGGATGATAAAGAAATTGATTTAAAAATAAGAAGTAGAAGTCTTTTTGATGGTATTAACAAAACACCATTTAGATATGGCAAAATAGAATTATTGAAGGCGCTAGGTTTAGATGACAAAGACATTGATAACAAGCCATTCATTGGTATAGTAAATACTTGGAATGAACTCAATCCAGGTCATAAACATTTAAGAACTCTTGCTGAAGCAGTAAAATATGGAATTCTTGAAGCTGGAGGAGTACCCCTTGAGTTCTGTACCATTGGAGCATGTGATGGAATAGCTATGGGAAATATCGGAATGCGTTATATTTTACCTTCCAGAGAAGTCATTGTCGATTCAATTGAATTAATGGTCGAAGCCCATCGATTAGATGCTATGGTTACTCTATCAAGCTGTGACAAAATTAATCCGGCAATTTTGATGGCGGCAGTACGATTAGATATCCCAACTATATGCGTTCCAGGAGGATCTAATTTATATCAAGTAAGGTTCATGCCAGATTATAAGGGTATTGCAACAGATAATTATGAAGATTATGCTCATAAGTTTGGATGCATTACTTGTGCAACATATGGTGCTTGTGAGGCGATGGGTACAGCAAATACTACTCAATGTTTAATGGAGGCCTTTGGAATGACATTACCTAATGCGGGTACAATCCCGGCAATGACTCAAATGAAATATATGATAGCAAAAAATTCAGGGAAAAGGATAATTGAATTGCTGAAAAATAGAATAACTCCCTCTCAAATTATGACTAAAAAATCTTTAGAAAATGCCGTAATAGTTGATTTAGCCATTGGAGGATCAACGAATTCAACACTGCATCTTCCAGCAATCGCAAATGAGATGGGAATAGATTTTGATTTAGAGATATTTAATGAATATAATAAAAAAATACCAACAATTGTAAATGTTGCTCCATCGGGAGATTATGGTACTCCAGATTTATATAAAGCAGGAGGGATCCCTGCAGTTTTAAGTAGATTAAAAGATTTTCTTCATTTGGACTGTTTAACTGTCTCTGGAAAAACTATTGGAGAAATTATCAGAAAAGTAAAAGTACTAGATGAGAACATTATTAAACCTCTGAATGATCCTATCTTTCCCGAAGGCGGTACCGTAATATTAAAAGGTAATTTAGCACCAGAAGGTGCTGTGGTCAAGCAATCAGCAATTAATAATAAAGATATGTTAAAGTTTGAAGGACCTGCAATATGTTTTAACTCAGAGCAAGATGTGACTGATGCATTAACAGCTGATCAAATCCAAAATAATTCAGTAATTATAGTTCGGTATGAAGGCCCAAAAGGTGGTCCGGGTATGCCCGAATTACTAGCTGTAACAATGACTTTAGTGATGAAACGTGATTTAGATAAAGTTGCTCTGATTACTGATGGACGCTTTTCAGGATATACATCAGGACCTTGTATCGGTCATGTGAGTCCTGAAGCATATGTTGGAGGACCAATTGGTATAGTGAGAGACGGAGATTTAATTAATATTGACATTCCAAATAGAACTCTTAATGTAAATATTACCAATGACGAAATTCAAGAACGCTTAGCAAATTGGAAACCTTTTGAGAAAGATATTAAAAGTAAAGCGCTTTTGAAATACCGTAGTCTCGTATCTTCTGCTGCTGAAGGAGCAATCCTGAAATTTTTGTATAGTATCAATTCAATTTTAAATTTAATTTTTCTAAATATTAAATCCTTGAAGAAAAAGTATTTCCACTTTGTCCTATGTATAAAAAAAGAGGAAGTGAATTAAAAATTAAAAAAATTATTTTTCAGACTTATCATCTTGAATTTTATCGACAACCTTATCAATCAAATGTAAATCTTTAGATTTTCTGCGTTTAACCGTGTAAATTCCAACACCAATTATTGCTCCAGCCACCACACATGATGATATTATGATTATATAAATAAGTGGGCTTTCACTTCCGCGTCTAATTGAATAAAATTCTGATGATATCCAAGTATCGTTAGCCAATCCATCGCTTACGACAATTTTTATATAATAATTACCTTCATGAATATGTGTGGTATTCCATGTATATGTTGTATCTTTATAATTTTCAATTATTAAATGCCAATCATTATTTGTTCCATAATATATATTATAATTTAATTCTGAGGGCAAATTATCTACATCTTCAGCTTCATATTCAATTTGAATAAAATCTTTCTCTTGCTGTATAATAATGTTGCTTTCGATAAAAGTTGGAGCGTCATTAATATTATAAATATTTAAAGTAATATTTAAGGAAACATGTGCTCTTCCTTCATCTTCAAGCATTAGATCGAACTCATCATTGCCATAAACATCATCAATAGAATAGAATCTAAAGAGATCCTTATTTAAGTCATCTTGAACAACAGAAACAAGTGAATTATCTAAATTTATTACTGACCAATATAAATATTCAGCAATAAACTCATTATCGTCTTTATATCCTGCTAAATCAATTTCAAAAAATCCAAAATCTTCTGGTTGATCCCAAATTGCTAAATTTTGAAGTTCACTTGGGTTGAGAATTATTGGAGGAGTGTTAACAGCAGAATAATTGATCATGATATCAAATATTTTAGGTGTTTCTAAATCATCATTAGTTGTTAGTATTACCTTCCATATTAATTCTGAACCGATAGTACCAAAAATATGAAGACTGTTATTGGATACTGAATCCCAATTATTTCCATTATCATTGGAGAGAAAACTCTGAATAGAGGTATTGTCAGGGACCTCTCCATTGATTATCATCGTTGCATTGGTTATAGTTGCAATCGTTTTATCAATTTCTAATGATTGTGCGATAGCTCTTTTTTCATACTGATTAAACAAATGTTCTTTATATTGAGCAATTTGAAATCCATCATAACCATCCGCAATATATAAAAATCTACTTGTGGCTACACCCCCCCATGAATTATTATAATTGTCAGAGTAAGAAGCCACTTCTAAAGGATTCAATGGATTTGAGAGGTTTATAACCTCAATTCCATCTGCTCGATCAGATATAATCGCAAGATTATCAATAACTTTAACTTTTGTGGCTCTATTGTATGTATCTGTATATTGTGAAACTTTTTGAGGATTACTTATATCTGAGATATCTATAATTTCTAATCCATCAAATCTGTCCGCCACTAATAGATAATTTCCCCAAAATTCAAGTGCTTGAGATTCATTATATGAATCTGTATAATTTGCGATTGATTGAATATTATTAAGATTTGATATATTAAAAATTTCAACCCCTTTAGAACCCTTCGCTATAAATGCACAATTATTTCTTATTTTAATATCTTTATAAAAACCAACAGGGTCCAAATCGCCTGGATAGTTAGTTATATGTTGCAAATTAAGAGGATCAGAAATGTTATATATATCAAGACCAATTAAACCATTAGCAACAAAAGCAATGTCATCAACGACTTCTACTTTCTGAGAATAATTCAGATCCCAATAACTCCAATAACCACTAATAGAATCTAAAATATTAATATTGGCAGGATCAGAGATATTCAATGAAATTAAACCATTATCATAGGCAGCTGCAAAACAAATTTCATCTTTTATTTCCACATCATAAAAGTTGAATCCTGGTTTTGAGAAATTACCTAAAACTTGAGGATCATATGGATTTGAAATATTGAATATGAATAGACCACCATGATAGCCCCCGTCTTCAATTGCGCATAAATACGCTCTATCACAATCTAAAATTACATTATGAGCATTAATGTTAGGTGAAAATTTATAAATTTGTGTTGGAGTAATAAATTCTGAAAACTTTAAAATCTGTAATCCTCTAAATTCGCATCCTAAATAAATATATTCTCCGTATATTTCAATGGAAGTAATTTTTTCATTAACATCCCAATGATAAGTTAATTCTGGATTGAAAGGATTAAGTCTATCAACAATACTTAAATAAGTGTTATTCGATAAAAATATATAATTTTCTTCAATCAAAATATTTGTTATAGAGCCATCCTGGGTGGGTGTGCTGACTAAGCTGGGATTAGAAATGTCAGTTATATCTATTACTTTTAAACCTTCAATTCCGTTCGCTAAATAAAGATAGTCATTCCTAACGAGAATTTCATAAGGAATATTTGTGATTGAAAGTTCACCAATAGTAACAATTTCATTTAAATTTGAGATATCCAATATCTCTAATTTATAATTTTTACTTGCGACAAATAATTTGTTTCCTTTAACAACTACATTAGAAGGACTTCTATTATTAGTCCAATTTGCTACTTTAATAGGATATTGTGGATTTGAAATATTCAAAATCTCAATTCCGAAGTTTTGAATAGATAAAAATGCTAAACCATCTGATATCAAAATATTGGTAACTTTATGACCATTACTCCAATTACCTATCTTTTGTAAAGAGACTGGATTCGATATGTCAATGATTTCCATACCATCTATTCCATCTGCAATATACGCAAATTTACCTTGGAAAGCAATATCAAGAGTGTTATTATATGTATCACCGTATTGTGATATTAAGGTTGGATTCATTGGATTTGAAATATTTAGTACTTTTAATCCAAATGAATTATCTGCTAAAAATAGTAAATTACCCTGGGATCTAATTGAATTAATTTTATCAAGGTTGTAATCATAATTTGAAAGATTGATTACTTCTTGATGGACTAAAGATAAGTAATCTTTTCCCCATCCAGTTGAATTCGTAATAGATTCATTTCTATAAGTCTGAGTTTGAAAATTTTCGGTAAATGTGAGAGTGAATGATGATCGTAGATAATTCTCAGTTTTATCATAATCCTGTTTATAATTTCTATTTAAACTATTACTGCAATAGAAGTATTGATTAAAAAGTGCAATTAGTAGAACTGAATTAATTAAGAATAAGGTTAAAAACAATTTTTTCAATTTTTTGACTTTCTTTTTCATTTTAATACTCACTTAAAACAATAATTAAAAAAAAAAAAAAAAATTACGAGTTATATATTTAGTTTTAATTCTTCAATTTCCGCTACTATTGGTATTATTATCGCTACTAGATCTAATTTTAATTCTTCTGAGATTTTTCCTTTTCCTGCTAAAGCTATAACTTGTATCCATACATTATTTAATGCATTTTGTGCTGATGTTAGCGATCTTTCTGTAGATTTATCCAATGAAATATCAAAAATAGCGTTCTCAAGCTTTTCTGCTGTCAATGTAATTGCATTCACTAGATTTTCTGAATCTGCTGCTGGGATATTTTTTTCAACAAAATCCCTTAAATTGTATACATCAACCTCTACAAGTGAAATGTCATGACTAAACACGCTAATACCTAGTCCCATTAACTCAACGATTCTATTGCGAACATCACGGATACACTCCTTTAGATGGTCAAAATGTACTTGACTCATAGATTGTTTATTGATCATTAACTCTGTCTTGGTGTCAGCAATTTCTAATTTAATCTCAGCCATTTTTTGTCTTACTAATCCTGTATGAAGATAGCCATCTTGAATCAATTGATATGCTTCCCATAATAATGATTGAATTTTGACTAGTTTCTGAGTCACAACTCCGTAGAGAGCTACGATATCATTATCATAAATATAGTTATTCATCTCTTCACATAACCACATAACATACTGGTACATCAAATCTAAAGTTATCTCAAATTGCCAACAAATCATGGTTAATAAGCTATCTGAAGGTCTATCATCATCTGCATCCATAAGATAAATTATAATTTCATAACTACCAGGCATCCATATCCAATCATTAGGAAAGGAGAGGTCAAACGCAGTTTCATATGACGGAGAACTACCGGTATATCTTTGTTTACCATCCAAATAGACACTAATATTGCTTAATCCTTCATCACCATCACCAAGAAGTTGAAGGTCGTCTATAGCAGTAAAACTTATGTTTACCCAAAGATGATCAACGGTTGTCATTAAATTTTCAATGTAAGGCTTATCAATATCATCATCAACTATTTGTTGTGAAAGTACTAGAGTTGTGGTTGAATTATCACCTGGTCTATCATTATCATCATCTGTAGCAACAATGGGGATCTCATGAGTTCCTAGACTATTTGGTACTGGATAGGTTCCAGTAGGATCAACAGAAAGCCCAGATGGATCCGAAGCGGTCACTTCAAAGGCTCCAGAATTCCCATCAGTTCCATCTCCTGTGTATGGATAATCAATGTCAGGTCCTAATATATCATCATCTACCACTTCAAATTCTTTTGTTGTCGTATATTCCATTCGATCTTCACCCCAACCATCGTTATCATTATCCCATACATGAATATCTACACTATAAGTATCTGGTTCTATAGGATTTGGTATTCTTATACGAAATTCACCTTCAGGACTGTCAAAATATGGAGTATATTTTGTACCTTCGAACATAGCATAAACACTGCTAAATCCAGACGGATCAGTTGCACTTATAATTATTTCAAGATGAGCATCACAGTCCATAATCACCCAATCATTGAGAAATTGAACGTCAGGCTCGGTTGTATCATCGTCAATTACAGTAAAAGTAACTTCATGTGATGCTGACAACCGATCACCAGCCCATCCGTCATTATCTTTATCCCAAACTTTTAAAGTTAATGTATGTGTTCCTGGTTCATAATTATTTGGTATGTCATATTTATACCAATAAGCATAGATATCATCCTCAAGTATGCCACCCCATTCTATTAATTCATCTTGTTCTGAAAGGTATTCACCGTTATACACATTAACTGAACCAAAAGTTATCGCATTATAAGGATGAGGATCACTAGTCCCCAAATCATAGGCACAAACCTCAAGTGGGAAAGTTGGCATATTATCAAGTATAATTGGTGGTAGATCTATAGGATTAAACGGATAACCCGGAAGTATATTTTCGGTCGGAATTACCGGAGGATCTGGGTCATCATCGTATATTTCCATATTTCTAGTAAGAAAATCATAACTATATACTATAGTTTCCCAGTAAAAGTGTCGATAATATTTGCAAAGCTTATAATATTCTATCAATCCAAGCGGTCCCCACTCCCATACATCAAATGTATCATGTGCCCATAAAACTTGAATTACGATATTTATAGGTCCTGGATTATGATTCGGTTCGAGCGGATTATCCCATTCAAAATTATAGAACTTTATTATTGGGTCTTGTTGTCCATCGTGTGTCCACTTTTTTCTTTCCCCCATAAAACTCTCCTTCGGATCCAAAGAATCATCAAAAGGTACTTCTGTATAAGGTTCGTCATCTGCAGGTATACACCATCTAAAAGAACCTCTTTTTTTGTGGGAACTTCCATCGTGAAATTTATCTCCGTCATCAGTGTCTGCTTCTCTATTATAATCAATATAAGCATATACTCTAAAAACATGTTCCCAATTCAGAAAATTATTCGTTACTGAAAAAGAGGCTTTAAAATAATTATCAGACCACTGTTCAAGAAGGGGCGTTGTAATCAACGGTGTATTATGTAATTCTAAAAATAATTGGTCTTTTTGTTCGTCACTATATGTACCATTAGCCCAACCTTGATATACCCTTGCTTCTTGATTTAAAGAATTAATATTTTCTTCATCCAGTGTATCAATGTCTTCTAAAGCCAGATTATAACGGCTTAAAAGGAATTCTCTCCATTCTTCATAAGTATAAGGCATATCTGATGATATTGCTAATCCTTGATTGTTTATTGAAAGCGGTAAGTAAAGCATTGGAAATGTAAGAATCAAAATTAGTCCAAGTGATATATATTTTTTTATATTCAATTTTTTTCACCCTATAAATTAGTGTTTTTTTTTAGTTAAAATTTTTTAAAATTTTTATGTTACATTTTAATAGATTGCCTTTTATGTAATTTAAATCTATGTGGAATAATATTGAAATAGTAATCCTCAATTATTTGTTCAACTAATAACTTTACACGATCTACACACCATAAACATTATAATTTACTTTATAATTAATCAAGATTATCTTTATCTCTTAAGGGATAACTTATTAGTTCAAGATAATTTTAAGAAGGGAGAAATGTAGTTTACCTTTTTATAGATCTCTGACAAGTATTTCACATTTATTCTAGACGATTTTTTATCATAAACTGGATATTTTAAAATGGTATTAGAAACTATAATGAATTCACTCGAGTTTAAACACAAAATTATAGTGTGATCCAAACTAATAAAAAAACGTTCTTAATTTAATTTAACTTAAACATATAATTCATTCTCATATAAATTTCTAAAAGAGTAGCATATAATTTAATAAATATATTTACTATATTTTAGTTAATATTACACTTTAAATTTCGGGCGATTTTTTGAATGATCATCATTTAGATAGAGAAGAGGCTGAAGTATATAATCTTGTAAAAGAGTATTTAAAAAAGAAACCATTCTTCTCAATTCTAGATATAATAGGTTATTTAAATTATTATTTAAGAAAAAATAAGACTATAAATAAAGATAAAATAGAAGAAATTTTAAAAACTTTAATTGAAAAGAATCTAATTATACCTGGAGCAAAACTGGTAAAAGAAAATATATTTGAAAATCCCAGAAGGAAAAAGATTTATGAATATATATGTGATAATCCCGGCTGTAATATAAATGATATAATGAATATATTACAATTTGGAAGTAACCAAGTTCTATGGCATTTAAAATTTTTAACAAAATTTCAGTTTATAAGAAAAGTTGAATTTGATAACCAAAAGACATTTTTTAAATTTCAATTGAATGAGTATTATGACAAGTTATTTTATTATTTAAGGAATGAGAGTATTATAAAAATACTTAAATTGTTGAAATCTTCAAAAGAGGGTATAAATCCTACAAAAATCTCAAAACTTTTAAAAATGCATTATTATACTCTCAAGAAGTATTTAAATGTTTTATCTCGTTTGAACTTAATACTATTAGATTATGGTGAAAACTCTTACAATTTAAATCATGATGTCTATTACAAAATCCTTGGAGATTTAAAAAACATGTTAGATTAAAAACTTGAAACAACTTCAAATTTCATTGCATTTTTATTAGTTAAATTTGTAAAAGGGAATTTCGATTTTGTTCCAGATTGTTTTTTATTTTAAATAAATATACTATTCAATAGAAATTATAAATTAAAAACTTAGACTGCATATATAACAATATGAAATCAAAAAGTAGAATTAATTTAGTAATTATCTTTTTAATAATCTTTATTCCGTTTTTTTATTTGAGTCATGTATTGTTAATCCAAAATAATTCCTTTTATTCACAGAAAGAAATGAATAAAGTAAAACCACATCCTAATACGTCAAATTCCAACGACTTATGGAGCTTTTCAGCTGAGGAAAGCGTCACTTCAGTATCCATTTCCGCAGATGGAAATTGGATTGTAGCAGGTAGTACAGATAAAAAAATATATTTATTTGAAAAATTTGATCCTACTCCATATTGGGAATATGCCACTGATGGGATGATTACATCAGTATCAATTTCCTCAGACGGAAATTATATTGTAGCGGGTAGTACAGATAAAAAAATATATTTATTTAATAAATCAAGCCCCACTCCACTATGGGATTATTCAATAGGAGGACATGTAAGATCAGTTGCAATTTCCTTTAGTGGAAATTACATAGTTGTGGGAACTAATGGTGACAGAATACTCTTCTTCAATAAATTAAACTCAACTCCATTGTGGCAATATGTTACTGATGGGATAGTTACATCAGTATCAATTTCCTCAGACGGAAATTGGATTGTAGCAGGTAGTACAGATAAAAAAATATATTTATTTGAAAAATTTGATCCTAC
>JAUVXW010000031.1 GCA_030603385.1 Promethearchaeota archaeon
GCGTCATTCGGCTGTTATGGATGGAGTGGAGAATCAATAAAGCTCATAAAGGAACATTTAGAAAAGAGCGGTTTTTCTGTAATTAACGACGGTATACGCGCTTTGTGGAACCCTGATGATGAAAGTATTGAAAAATGCGTAGAATTCGGCAGAGAAATTGCCAAAACAGCGAATTAAAGAATTTCCCTATATCTAATTTTTTAATCTTTCAGTTTTTTTCTTTTATTAAAAGAGGGATGATTAGAGAATTTAGAAATCTAATGTTAGGTTGATATATATCTAAAGAACCAACATAAATAGTCAATTAAATTATATTAAGGAAATTTATCATAATCTAAATTATGAGATTGCATTATTTTTTTGGTCATTTCTTTAAAACAATAGATGATATTCCTATTTTCCTTTGAGGAGGTTTTTACGAAATCTTTTTCATTGTGTTTCTGTAGGAATTGTTCAATAATAAACTTATCAACTTTAAATTTTTTATCAACTCCTTGCACTAAATCATGTTTTGTTCCAATCAAAGTTTTAGGTCGATCGTGGACGTTAAAATTTGTTAAATTATCATACCACCAATCTAGTTTAATAAGAGTTTCCATATTTAATAAATCAAAAACTAGAAATATTCCATTCGCTCCGTTGACATAATAACTAAATAATGTTTTAAATTGTTCTTGCCCCCCAAAATCCCAGATTGAAAGTCGAGCAAAAACTTCATCTCCTTTAACTACAACAGGGATGTCATACGTATAAAAATCTATTCCAACAGTCAATTGGGTCTTTGCATTAAAAGTATTAAAACATAGTCTTCGAGCGATACAAGTCTTTCCAACACCACCGCTACCAATTAAACAAATTTTAAAGATATAACGAGGTTGTATATGTTCCATTATTCTTCTCAACACACACTATGTACTGGCAAATATTAAGTTTGTAAAATCGATTTGCACTCTTATTTAAACAATTATTTTTACTTATATAACTCAATAGAAATAAAACCATTATTTATATGTTTTAGAATTAGAAACATAATTCAGAAATTTATATTATTTAACTAACTCTACATATAAAATTATTTGTAAGATTTAATTAGAGTAATATTATATTTTTACATTTGCTCTCTATTTTTAAATAGGTTAATTGAATAATCCACAATTTCTTTTGCAGCTTTCTCGTTTTTCCATTCTTTAAATTTAACCCATTTATGTGGTTCCAATCTTTTATATGTTTCATAGAATTCTTGAATTTCCTTTAATCTATGTTTATGGACATCTTGAATATCCGTATACCCACTAAATCTTGCATCGTTAACTAAAACAGAGAGAATTTTCGGGTCATCTCCATGTTCATCCTCAATAATCAAGGCTCCAATCACCCGAACTTTCACAATACATCCAACTTCTAATGGTTCATAACTTAATACCATAATATCAAGAGGATCATTGTCATCTGACCATGTTTGAGGTACAAATCCATACTCCACAGGAAA
Source organism: Promethearchaeota archaeon (assembly GCA_030603385.1). GTDB lineage: Archaea > Asgardarchaeota > Lokiarchaeia > Sigyniarchaeales > SOKP01 > Loki-b32. The sequence goes on from JAUVXW010000031.1 coordinate 1,490, forward strand.
TATAACAGAAGAAGGAATAATTCGATCTAAAACAAAAGCCTCCCACTCATGTTTATACTCATACTTGTCTCTTGAACCGCTAATAACTTCAATTACTGCATTTAAAATAACTGGTGGGTCATCTCCAGGAGGTATATCTTTCCATAAATCCATAATTATATTAATTCAAATAAATTTTTTAAAAATTGTGATATTATAACTTTTTAACTAATAATTCTCCTTTCCCTATTGGCACTATAAGGGCATCTACACGCTGATCAGTTAATGCTTTATCCAACATAGGTTTTAAAGTTTCATAATGATTAATTGCATTGTCGGCAATCAATATACCTCCTTTAACCATATTTGGAATTACTAGGTCATAACATTCTTCATATACTTCTTTTTCGGCATCTAAAAAACAAAAAGCAATATTTTTATAATCTTTTAAACAATTTCTCGCATCACCTTCAATTAATTCAATATAATCTTCCATATCTGTTTCTCTAAAGGTTTCTTTTGCTAAATTAATCTTTTCTTTTAATATTTCAAAGGTAGTTATTTTAGTTCCGATTAATTTGCAAGCAAGGGCAATCCACAGAGTTGAATAACCTGCACTAGTACCTATTTCAATAAATTTTCCTTTTGGAGCAGAAGCCGCTAATATTGAAAGAAATTTACCAGTTTCAGGGGGTATTTGACGTAATCTTTTTAATCGTGGAGTTCCATCATTTCTATCCTTTGAATCAATTTCTTCTAGATATTCCATCCTCTTTCTTATATTATCAGGTAAATTATGAAACATTTTGCTCTTTTTTTAAATTTTCCTCCTTACCGTAAATCAGGGATTACATCTTTAGCTATTAATTTGATATTTTCGATTTGTTTTAAATCGAAGAAAGGGAAATATATAATAAATTCATTAATCCCAATTTCTTTGTATCGATTTATTACATTCCGAAAATTTTCTTCGGAATCAAGGATTGTCCTTCCATGTCGGCTATAGAATAATAAAGAACGTCGCAACGTTTCTGGATTTCTTCCAATTTCATCACAATATTTTTCCATAAGTTCTACTCGCTTTTTAGTGTTTTCAAGAATCTTTTCTGCGGGAGTACGCCAGTCTTCGGATCCAAAAGAATTCCAGGTATCAGCATACTTCGCTGCAATTTTCAGCATAGATTTCCGCATTGCTGCAATTACTAAAGGTGGTCGGGGTTTCTGAATTGTCTGTGGATTCATTGTTGCTTCATTTAATTTATAAAACTTCCCATTATAACTAGATACATCGTGACGTAAGAGTCTGTCAATTACCTCTATTTGATCTTTGAACCGTTCAGCTCTTTCTGATCCAACCCAATCTTCAATTCCTAACATATTATGAACAGGATCTCTACTTCCACCTGTGCCCAACCCTAATTCTAATCTTCCATTTGATATATGATCAACTGTAAGTGCTTGTCTTGCTAGCACAGCGGGCCTACGTAATGGCATGGAAGAAACTAAAGTCCCTATCCTAATTCTTTCAGTAACTACAGCTAATGAAGCAAGAAGCGTCCATGACTCAAGCCAATGGCCAGTATGATTTACGGGATCAGTGAAATGGTCTGCTAACCAGACGCTATCAAATCCTAGACTTTCTATAAGTTTCCAACGTTCAACTTCCTTTTCCCAAGGAAGGTTTTGGATAGTTAATACACCAAATCGTATTGTATTTTTCATAATTAATCCCATTTATGATATTTCTATAACTTAATCTAATAAAAGATACAAGTTAGAAATACTTGATCCACTTAAATGCATTATGATGCAAATAATGAGGTAGTAGTTAAAAATCAAGCAATCGGTAATATATCTTGAAAATGAGCATTAAGAATAATCGATTTTTTTTGGAAATTTTTGTTAAGTAGGAGATTTATATCATCATCTATTGAATAAATAAGTATAACAAAATAAAAAAGAGAAAAATAGATATTTAATTATAGGTCTTTCAATCCAAATTTATATTTTTTTGGATTTGAAAAATAGTCTGCTAGAGTTGCTTCCAACCCTTTATCAACTTTTTTTGACATTTTTTAACCTTAATTTTTAATTTTTTTATCTAATTTAATTTGGATAAAATAACATATATAGTTTAACATCGGAGACTTTCCGCTAAGTTCGAACTAAAAAGAAAGCTTTAAGATTAATTAGAAAACTTTAATGGTAAAACCTCTTCTTTTTGAAGATTGCTGATTTAACATGAAAAATTGGAATTAAATACAACCGTAAATTTTGTATTCTAAGTTTGAGATAATAATTCTATTAAGGCTCTAGGGATTTCTTTATAATCATTCACAGCATAGAATTTTCCTCTACCCGCTTTTGCTATTTCCTGACATGTTTTAATACCTTGAGTCGCATCATTTTCCGCTGGCATTCCTATAACATGTAGTTTTGGATATTTTTTAGCAATTTCAACTGGATCTCCACCTCTATTAAAATTACCATCAGATATAAGAATTCCAAAACGACTTTTCCTATTTTCTCTAGTTTTATTCAGTTCTTTTAATCCTTTTTCTAAACCAATTTGGATATTTGTAAAACCTACTGCTTCTGAATCTAATATTTCATCAATAATCTTAATAACTGGATTTTTTTGATTAATACTTTTTAGGATCATTGCGGTTGAATTGAATAATATTATGGCATAATCCTCTTTTTCTAGATTGTAAGCTAAAACGGAGCTTGTAAGGGCAGCATTCAATAATAGACGACCATACATGCTTCCACTTGTATCTAAAATTAACACAACTTTTCGTTTTTGACGCTTTCTTACGACTCCATATATATCTTTATAACTCAAACTTTTTTCATAAATTTTCAATGGATTATGTTGGATTGTCTCATCCAGACTGAATTCAGGCATTCCAATCTTGTATAAAGGAACAGCTTTCTTGAATTGCCCCCTTATTCCTTTACTAGTTATTTTTAATGATAATTTTAAAATACTTTGACGAGCTAAACGTCTAAAAATTGATTTAAATTTTCCTGAAATAGGACGCCTAATGAAAAAGTAAATCTCTGGCATGAAATCTCCAGCTTCTTTGGCTTTTTCCGAGAAAAACTCAACACCTTCTTCTGTGTCAAGAATATCTGTCGCAGCATACACATTTGATTTGAGTAAACCCATTATTGCTTCAAGATTCTTGTGTTGTATTGCTAGGTAGGTCATATTTTTGATGGTTTGATAATCAAGAGTGTTGGAGAGGTGTTTATAATAGTCCGGTTTCTTTCTTTTTTTCCGAATTATTTCATACTCTAAAATTTCTTTATCCGGTCGACTTTCAGTAAGTCTAACATGCAGTCTCTTCTCAATCTCGTCGGAATCCTCCTCAGAGAAATCATCGATTATTGAAAATCTGATTTATTTAAAACAGCTAAAACGATGCTAGATATTATCTCTTTTTTGGATTGAGTAAGCCCATCCTCTAATTCGATTTTATTGTATAAGGCCATTACAGCCGCTTCAACCCAATTGCTTGAGCTATCAGAATTATCATATTGATTTATTAATGTAGCCAAATCAATGGCACCTCTAATTGAACTCCCTCTTCGGATTGAAATTGTCTCTCTAGTAGCTTGGATAACATTTTGAGATATCTTTGTTATTTTTTCCGAGTTTATTTTCGCTTCCTGTTCGATTATTTGAATTTCATCTTCTGGATTTTGATAATCTAAATTAATCCATATGAATCGATCGACTAAAGCCTCACCTAAAACAGTAACTCCAACATGTGCAGCAGGATTTTGGGTTGCAACGACAAAAAAATCTCTGTGAGCTTTAATTGTTTTTAATTTAGGGATTTCGAGTATACCCTCATCTAGAGCAGTTAATAATGAATTTTGTGTGTTTTCTGGCATTCTATTTATTTCATTTATAAATAGACATCCTCCATTAAGCATTGCTAAAGCTAAAGGTCCGTTTTTATAAGAATCTTCGTTGTATCCTTTAGCAATCACGAGAGGAGGTTCATAATAACCTACAAGATTATGAGGTAGTAATTCTTCGCTACAATCGACTCTATAAAAATTGGAATCGTTAGATCCATAATATTCAGCGATAGATTTAGCCAGTGTAGTTTTTCCGACACCCACATTCCCTTCTAATAAAATATTCTTACCTACTGAATGAGCTAATACAATTTGTCTTAGTTCTTCTGTTCTACCTATGATTTTAAAATTTTCTTGTATTTCTGACACTATGCTGGTCGTATCAACCATAAATTTAAGAATTATTCCTTTCTAAAATAATTTTAGTTTATAAGATAATGCATTAAGACATAAAAACAGGAATATCTTATAAATTAAATAAGGGGGTTCTTTTTATTAATTCATGGAAGAAAAATCTTATAAATTACTCTATATCATTGGATTAATTTCCAGTTCTATAATAATGCTTTGGGTTTTTATTTTTGGAATCCTAACTTTAAACATCACTTTCCTTATCTTTTTTTGGGTTATTATGTTTCTCTCTGGTTTTGGGTTGATCTTAGGCATTGCAAATGGATTTTTGCTTCTCATGGATAAATTTAGCGGTAAACTCAAGAAAAAAAGTACAAAATCTTTAATTGTTGTTGAAATAATAATCCCTACAATTTTAATTGGCTATGCAATCTACAAAATATTTTCAAGTTACTTCCAAGCCACAGCGGTGACTCAAGAAGGGATATGGTTTTGGATGGATAAGATTCTCTATATCTATGGAATTGTTTCTTTACTTTTGAATCTTTATATTTTACCTTTAGCTAGTGAGCAATTTCAAAAAGCAGTGGAGTTGGGAAAATTAACTTTTTGGAAAAAGAAAGCAAAAAAAGTAGCAAGGGAAATTAAGAAGAAATATTTTTCTTTAAGAAAAGAATTTGCAAAAGCTCAAGTACAGGATCAAATGACGGTAAAGGAAATATTAGATCTATGGCGTAATAAATTTGCGATAAATGTTTTATTAGTTTTAGCAATTGGGTCTTTGATATTCACTCCTATCGCTTTTATTTGTGTTATGTATTGGTTACATCTATATGTATTTTATAGAATTCAAACTAGATCTTGGGAGAAAGTGATTCTGTTAGTAGGAATAATATGGATTGGATTAATAGCTGTAGTTTCTCCATTTCTACCATTTTTAAATTTACAGATTTACGAAACTATCGATCCCTATTTCTGGACTGTTAATGTATTTTATTTGGTTGGAATTTTGGTGGCAACTTATATTTTTATCAAAAAATTGCTTAACTTGCAAGGTATTACTATAACTGCTTTAAGAATGAGAAGTAAGGATAAGAAAATTCAAAAACTTAAAGAAGAAAAAGAAGAATTAGAAAGACAATTAAAAGAAAAAGACTCTAATATTTAGATAATTCAATGGAAGGCATTGAATTTTTTTTTCACAAAATTTTAAATTTTTGATAGGAATGACCCTAATGATTATCTTATGAAAATTTAGATTATATTTCAATCTTTTTGCCTTCTCTAACTCATCTTCAACCAAAAACGACGATCTTATAAAAATAAAGAGAAGTAAAAAAAATTAATCTATAGAAAGTTTGGCTTGTTCTTCTTCTTTTAACTCCATTACTACAATAGAAGTTGTTCGTTTCCACAATTTCAATGAAATTATACCAACTGAAATTAGTATACTTGGATATATTATTATTTCTAGCAAAGAAGGATTCGCATTATAGCCAAATAATGCTTTTAACAGCGACCCAACAATTTCAAGCCATTCTGGGGTTAATGGATTACCATCAGGAAATTTTTCAGGTAATATATGTTTAATATTCCATACTTCTTGGATGATTGGATTTACTACTCCAGCCTCTATTAATTCATGAATTCCATATGTAATTAAGCCAGCAACAAACAAAATAAGAATAACATTGGTTACTTTAAAGAACTTCGTTAAATTTATGCTTTTAACTCTATAGTAAATTAATAATCCTAAACCGACTGAAATACCAAGACCAGTTAAAGAACCTAGTATGACATCAACCTGATTCAGAGAGCCAACAGAAGTTGCTCCTGTGAGTAAAAGAATTAATTCGATTCCTTCACGAATGATAATTATGTATGTAAGAATTACTAATGAAAAAACTCTTCCAGACTCAATTGAAAACTCAACCTTTTCTTCTAAATGTTTCTTCATTTTAGGTCCCTCCTTACTCATCCACAACACTAAAGTCACTACAAAAATTCCCGAAGTAATGAAAGCAACACCTTCAAAGATTTGTTCCGCTGGACCAGAAAATCCTCCAAATAAAGCTGTAAATACAATCGCAAAAATAATACTTGAGAGGATAGCTAAAACACTTCCGATATAGACATACTTATAATAAAATCGCTGATCAGTATTTTTTAAATATAAGAGTATTATAACTATTACTAATACTGCTTCTATTCCTTCTCGAAATGCCAGAAAAATTGGAACCATTAGATCTACAAACGACAAAAAAATTATCTCTTAACTTTATTTTTTATAAATTATCATGATGGACCTATTATTTTGCTTATTTAAACGTTAGGGTTATCTAATATTAAGAAAACTTTCTCTTAATATATAAGAGATTTATATTAATTTTCAGTAATCCTTAATTATAAGACCAAACTTAAATATTATCTTATAAGAATTTTATGAAGAGGCTTGATAATAAAACATAAAGAGAGGAATGATTAACAATTCTTTTTTTTTACTCCTAATTTGAATTTATTTTGCTGTGTCGACCAGATTAAAGGTTTTTAAACCTTGAAACAAAAATACTATTTATGGAAAAATCAAATATTATTGAAACGAAAACCGGAAAAATCCAAGGGTATAAAGAAGAAGGCTTGGAAATATTTAAGGGAATCCCATTTGCAGAACCCCCTATTGGGAAATTACGCTTTTCTCCACCTGTTAGCAAACAATCATGGGAGGGGGTACTTAATACCACTGAATATGGACCTTGTTCATTTCAAGGACATTCTGAGCTTGAACAATATCTCGGTAAACTTGAACCTGAGAGTGAAGATTGTTTATCGCTTAATATCTGGACTCCAGCAGCAGACGGTGGAAAACGCCCAGTAATGTTTTGGATTCATGGAGGGGCTTTCATGATGGGAGGCGGGACGGATCCAATGTACGATGGCTCAGCTTTAGCTCTTAGAGGTGATATTGTAGTTGTCACGATTAATTATAGACTTGGATCCTTTGGTTTCTTGTTTAGTAAAGGTATACCACCAAACTTAGGGTCTCAAGATCAATTGATGGCTCTAAAATGGGTAAATGAGAATATCGGGTCTTTTGGCGGTGATCCTGCGAATATTACCATTTTTGGAGAATCTGCGGGAGGATATTCTGTTCTTGCTTTATGTACCATGTCAAACGCAAAGGGATTCTTTCGCAGAGTTATTGCTCAGAGTGCCCCTTATATTGACACAAATGTTAGCAATAAAATATCTAAGAAAATATTAAGGAAACTCCGCATTAAAGAAGGCGATATTGATTCGTTACGAGAAGTTCCACCGGAAAAAATCATTGAGGCGCAAAATCAAGTTACAGCTTCAGAACCTACGGATGTCATGGCCTTAAGGCCCTTAATCATTGAAGATACATTCCCAAAACATCCTTTAAAAGCATTTTTAAACGGAGAGTGTGCTAATATTGATTTCATGATTGGTACTAATCTTGAGGAATTTAAATTATATACAGCTATGGAACCTTTTAAATCGATGATTGGAAGTGAAGTTGAAAAATTATTAGTTGGTTTTATGGGCATGATGGGGATAGAAACAAAAAAATGTGAGGAAATAATAAAAACATATAAAGAAGCAAGAGAAGGAAAATATTCCACAGAACCAATTGAAGTGTTCACGGCTGTTGTGACAGATTTTGTATTCCGCATCCCTACGATACGCCTACTTGAGGCTCAGAAATCTCATCAGCCTAACACATACAATTATTTGTTTAGCTGGCCTTCACCCGGATTAGATGGAATTTTAGGGGCTTGTCATTCTCTCGAGATACCATTCGTATATGGTACATTAAATTCCCCAACATTAAAAGAATTTGTAAGTGGAGCACCTAAAGAGTTATCAGAAAAGATGATGGATGCTTGGATTAGCTTTGCGAAAACAGGTAATCCAAATCACGGAAATATTCCAAATTGGCCTGCTTATGATATTGAAACGCGTGCAACAATGATTTTTGATGAAGAATGCAAAGTGGGGAATACGCTTTTTGATAGAGAACGGGTAGCTTGGGATGGTTTGTTGGAAATTTAAATTTTTCTTTACCTTGGAAAAAGCTTGACGATGACTTTTTCCCCTTTTTTCAATCCTTCTTGATGTGGGGGGATTTCAACAATACCATCAGATTCCGTTAGTGAACTAATAACTCCAGAACCCTTCAACTTTACTGGAATAGCTATAAGTTTATCTTCAGATTTTTCAATAATTACCCTTAAATAATGAAGATATCCAAGACCAGAAACAGGAACATCTTTTTTAATCTCTGCTATCATTTCGGTTCTTGGATCAAGAACTGAACACCCCATCATACCCCGTATTGCTAACCCAACGATTTTTAAAAAAGAAACATATGCAGCAACCGGTGTACCAGGCAGGCAAAAAATTAGAGTATCATTTAAAAATCCAATTAAAACTGGAGCTCCAGGTCTTTGAGCAATTCCATGTGTTAAGATTGTACCTGTTTCATTGATAATTTCAGGTAAATAATCTTTAGTGCCAACTGAAGTACCACCAGTAAAGATTATAATTTGAGAATCTCCCGCAGCTTCAATTAATTTATTTTTAATAACAAATTTATCGTCTTTTATAGTTTCACCCCTAATGACCATTCCACCATACATTTTTACTAATGTAGATATCATTAGAGTGTTTGAATTATAGATTTTCCCTGGTTGAAGTGGAGTACCTGGTTCCAGTAATTCATCCCCAGAAGAAAAAACACTTGTTTTAGGCTTATTTCTCACCTTGATTTTATTAAAACCTAAAGAAGTTAAAAGAGCAATATGTTCAGCTTTTAATTCTGTACCTTTACTTAAAACATGAGTTCCTTTCTTAGTATCTTCTCCTCTTTTTGAAACATTCTTTCCAGGAGGGAGTGAAATATAAATATTTATTATGTTATTTTCTATTTCTGTATCTTCAATTTTAACAACTGCGTCAGCGCCTTCTGGTATAGGGGCTCCGGTGGAAATTCTAATTCCTTCATCTTTATTTAACTTAAAAGTGGAAGATTCCCCAATTTCAATTGTTCCAACAAGTCTAATCATTTTTGGCTTTCTAGGAGAAGCCTTAAATGAATCTTCTGCTTTAATCGCATATCCATCCATGGCTGATCGATCGAAAGGAGGAATATCCATTTCACTAACTATATCAATAGCTAAAATACGATTTAATGATTTGTAAACTTCAATTTCTTCCATTGGGTTTAATTGGATTCTTGAAAACAGTTTTTCTAAAGCATCTTCTAAAGGGGTTAACCTTGAAAATCCAATTTTTCGAAGTTTTTCCAAAAGCCCCTCACTCTTCCTTATTGATTAAATATTGAATATGCCCCAATTCTGGGATTATAATATTTTTTAAAGCTAAAATCACAGCATTTGGGGAACCAGGTAGTAAAAAAAGAGCTTTATTTTTCTTTCTACTCTTAAGAATGCCTGCGGTTGCTCTTGATAACATAGCTGAAGGCCCAATTTCATTGAAAGAGAGATTTCTAAAGAGTTCTCCAAAACCATCGAATTTTTTTCCTAAACGCGGTTCTAAAGTTTCATATGTTATGTCTTTTGGTGATAATCCAGTACCGCCACTAAATATCATAGAATCTACCATGTCATCTTTCATGAGTTTTATTAAAATATTATTAATATGTTCTTCTGAATCTGGTATAATTTCTGTATAAACTAATGAAATTGATGGATCTTTTTTTAACAAAAGCTTCACTTTAGGAATTGTTTTATCTGAACTTTTTTTCTCCGATATTATCTCATCAAACCTACTTGTACTTACTACGATAAGAGCTAAATTGGTTCTTTTAGGTGCTTTATGTTTATGTTCTTCATGAACCTTCAATTTATTTTTCATTTTATTTAATCACTCTTAAATTACATGTTTATTAGAAGAAATAAACTTTTCTTTTCTCTCCTTTTTCGATAATTGATTCTAATTCTTCAATTTCTATATACCCATCAGCAAAAAACATTGTACTTATTGCTTCTGAACCTGTTTTGATGGGATAAATCTGCTTAACCCCATCAAATTCTTTTATTTTAACTGCTTTGAACTCATGACGACCAACTGTACTATAGATTCTTTCGCCAACTGCCATTACTTTTGAAAATTTATCTCTTAAAGGATATCCTGATATTTTTCTTAAAAAATTATCAATAAAAACATAAAAACAACTTAATGCAGAAGTTGGATAACCTGGTAAAATAAATATTATTTTATTTTTTATTTTCGCAAAAATTATTGGCTTCCCGGGCTTAATCTTTACACCGTGTACTAAAATTTCTATATTTTCATACTCCTCTAAAAGTTTTGGACCCAAATCACCTTCCCCTTTAGATGTACCTCCAGATAAAATTACTATATCACTCTTTTCCAAAGCAATATCTACTGCAGTTTTCAAATCTTCATAGTTATCCTTTATAATACCAAGAAAATTAACTAGAACTCCTGTGTTTTCAATTGCCTTTTTCAATACTATTGAATTTACATCATAAATTTTACCAATTTCTAAATTTTGTACTTCTTGGTTAACAAGTTCATTACCTGTACTTAGAAGTGAAACTTTTGGCTTTTTATATACCCAAGTTTCTTTAATTCCACATGATGCAAGAATTCCTATAGTAGCTAAATCAAGTAGGGCTCCTTTTTTTACGATTATTTCTCCTTTTTTTATATCATGACCAATCTCAATTATATAAGTTCCAGGAGTTACTGCCTTGGAAATTAAAACAACTTTCTCCTGAACCTCTGTGAATTCAACCATCACCACTCCATTTGAGTTATCAGGTAAAGCAGCACCGGTTGCTACATAAGAACACTGTTTTTTATTTAATCTTTTTTGAGGAATATCACCTGCTTGAATAGTTTCTATTAATTCAAGTTCGATTAAATTATCTTCTTCAGCACCAAATGTGTCTTCCGCTATTACAGCATATCCATCCATTCTGGACTTCCGAAAGTGTGGAACATTTATAGTACTTTTTATATCTCTGGAAACTATTCGATTAAAACAAACTTCAATATTTATTAATTCTTCTTCAGTTACTAAGCTTGAAATTGAGGTAAGTATTTCTTTAAATTCTTCAACTTTAATTGTTTTTAAAAATTTCATACGGAAATCAAACTTAAATTAATTTAAACTAAATCTAATGAATCCATTCAGATGATCCATTGCTAAAATCCTCTCTTTTCCATACGGCTATTTCTTCTTTATACATTTCAACAGCATCAGAAATAGTTTTAAAACCCTCTTTTCTATGTGCTGATGCTACAACAACATACACCAAGCTTTCAGTAAGCTCAAATTCTCCTTTTAAATGAACAATCTTAACGTCAATAATTCCTTCTCTTTGTTTTAATTTTTCGCAAATCTTCTTAATACTTTCACTTGCTAATTCATCATAAGCATCAATTTTCATACTCACGACAGGTTTTCCATTTTTGGAGGTGCTCCTAACAATACCAGTAAAGGTGTGAATTGATCCTGCTTCTATAATATTAGAATTTTGTTTTATTGATTTAATTATGCTCTCAAGATCAATCTTTCCCTTAGAATAAATACCTGACTCTATTTTTTTAGTGTTTTCAAGATCACTCATTTAGTATTAACCTCCAGAAACAGGCATTAAAAAAGCAATAATGTCACCGTCACTTAAATTAATTATTGATGGATCTTTTTCATGAATTGGTTGATTATTTATAATTACTGAAATTATATTATGTATTTTTTGAATTTTTTCATCCCAAATTAAATTTTGAAGATTATCTCCATATTTTTTAAATAATAGACAAACTAAATCTTTTAAATGATTGTCAGATAATTCAAATTTTTCTTTTTCTTTACCTGTAATATCCTTAAATTCTGCAAAGTATAGAACTTCAACAATCATTTATCTTATTCAATTTCAATAATTCTCAATAATAAGGTTCCCTCGAATCTACGACCTGTTTAACAATATGTTCATATTTTGATAACGAATGATGATTACGGAGAGCTCCTTTAATATTTTTTCCAAGATCAGATCGAAATAAGCACCCAAATAAATTTCCATCACATCCTACACGTAATTTAGTGCATCCCATACAAAATTCATGACTAGGAGTGATTGTTTCGATAACAGCGGAATTAGGTAAAGTGAAAACTTTTCGATTTTGCATAGAACCTCTTACTATTATTTTGTCTGCTCTAGATTCAAGCTCTTCTATAATAGGTTTGACATCCAGATGATACTTTTCATAAAAATCCCCATTTCTCCCTACTGCATCAGAAACTTTATGTAATTCAATTAATTGCAAAACGAAACCATTTTTTGCGCAAAAATTAATCAAATCTTCTAATTCATTATCATTAATTCCTTTCATTAAAACAAAATTTAATTTGATTGGATTAAATCCAACTTCTTTTGCTTTTTGCAAACCTTTCAAGACTGTTTTTAGGCTATCTGATCCATAAATTTTTTTATAAACTTCGGGCTGAAGTGAAGCTAACGAGACATTAATCCGATTTAAACCAGCTTTATACAATTCTTCTGCCTTTTCAAGAAGTAATAATCCATTAGTAGTCATTGAAATATCTTTATAAAGCTGCAAATCAGAAACATTTTGTATTATTTGTGCTATTTCTTCCCGACATAGTGGTTCGCCACCTGTAAATTTAATTCTTGTGACATTTAGAACTTCTGCTAATATTTTACATAATTTTGTAATTTCTTCTACAGTAAGCTCATTTGTTCTACTATAACCCTCCCTATCACAGTATAAACACGAATATTGGCACTTTGAAGTAATTGAAAACCTTATGTGCTTGATTTTTCTATTATAGTTGTCTATCATCTATGGTAACTTTATTTTTTGATTTTTTCTTCAACTTTAATATCATAAATTAATGTTGAGGGATACTGGCCTTTTTCATCCTTCTCATACATTTTTACAACATCCCAAATATTTAAGAGAGCAACTCCAACGCCAGTTAAAGCCTCCATCTCAACACCTGTTCGAGCTATACTTTTAACTTTGCATGAAACCTTTATAATTGTGTCGTTTTCTATTTCAAAATTTAGATCAACATTAGTAATAGGGATTGGATGGCATAAAGGAATTAAATCAGGAACTTTTTTAACAGAATTTATAGCCGCAATTTTTGCTATAGTTAAAACGTCACCTTTCTTAACAGTGCTATTTTTAATTCTTTCAATTGTCTTCTTTTTAAGTTTAATTCTTCCAGATGCCGTTGCGATCCTTGGAATTGTATCTTTTTCAGATATATCGATCATTTTGGCTCAAGTCTTAAAAGATTCGTTATAGCTAATAGACCATATCGATAAGTTAATTTATCTTATTTTTCTTAAAAACTTCTCCTTTCTTTATTATAAGATTTTTATATCTGTTGCTTTAAAATTAATAAATACTTCAGATCCTTTTTCTAATTTAAGTTTCTCTCTTGAATATTCAGTTATAGTGATTAAAAACTTTTCAGAATTGGTTTTCACAATTAAATGACAAATATTACCGAGATCACGTATATTTTCTATGATCCCTTTGAAGGTGTTTCTGTAACTAGTATTTTTAGGAGGTTCCTTAACAATCCCGATACTTTCTGGGCGTATACACACTTTTACTTTTCCTTCCAATTGAGTAGACGATGTTATAGTTAAATCATTAACTTGAATTAGTGTTAATCCTGAAGATTCATCGATTTTTGCAATCCCTGTTAAAATATTTTCATACCCTACAAAAAGAGCTGTAAATTCATCTTTAGGTGCGGTAAATATTTCATTAGGTGTTCCTATTTGTGTAATTTGTCCATTATTGAGCACTGCTATCCGATCAGCATATTTAATTGCTTCTATAGGATCATGTGTGCTCATAATAATAGTCTTCTCTTTATCTTGCTTTATTTTCATAATGAATTCTTCTAATAATTTAATGTTCATAGGATCTAAATTGGCTGAAACTTCATCTAATAAATAAATCTTAGGTTCAATAACAAAATTCATAGCAATTGCTACTCTCTGCATTTCCCCACCTGACAATGTTCTGGCATTCTTATTCTCCATCTCTCTCAATCCAACAAGATCTATTATATTATTTACTGTATCATTGTATTCTCTATATTTCATCCCACGCACTTTGAGACCATAGGCGATATTATTGAAAACAGTACTGTTTCGTACAACGGGTTTCTGTCTAACGAATGATAATTCTCTCCGATATCTTATCTTTTCTTTTCGAGAAGTTTTGGTTAAATCGCTTTCACGATATAATATTTTGCCTTGAGTGGGTAAATCTAAGAGCCCTAATATCCTTAATAAAGTCGTTTTTCCACTCCCATTTGGACCTATTATAACAAAGCTTTCTCCTTTTTTGACTGAAAAATTTATATTAGAAAGCACTTTAATAGATGTTTTATCATCTTTATAATATTCCTTGTGAAGATCTTTAACTTCAAGCAATTTCATTTTAACTACCTCGACTTTGTATATGAGTTAAACCATAATTCACAATGAAAGCTATTAAAATAAGAATAATACCCAAAGCGATTGCCATTCCAAATTCACCCATTCGCGTTTGAAGTACGATAGAAGTTGTAAAGGTTCGAGTTTCCCAACGGATATTTCCACCAACAATCATTACAGCACCTACTTCAGATATAGCTTGACCGAATGCTACTAGAAATCCTGCTATTATAGATTTTTTTGAATCTTTAATTAATTCCCACCACAGTTGACGTTCGTTAGCACCTAATGAAAGAATAGTCTCTTTTAATGTAGGATCTACACTTTCAATCGCTGCTTTTGCAGTACCTGTTATGATTGGAACTGCCAGGAAGAATTGGGCAACAATCATAGCGCTTGTAGAGTAAAGTAAACCTAAAGAACCAAAAGGACCACTTCTGGATAACAATAAAAATATAATTAATCCCATTACTACAGGAGGAAATCCCATAAATGTATTAATTAAATTAGTTAGCGTTTTTTTACCGCGAAACTCATGTAATCCGATAAATGACCCAATTGGTAATGCAAGTAAAGCGGCAAGAAATGTTGATGTTAGTGAAACTCGAAATGATACCTCTATAATCCCCCATAATTCGGGATCAAAAGTAACCATCAAACGTAGTGCTTCTAATATTCCCTCAATTATCTCATTTGCCATATTAATTGAAATCTAATTCTTCTTATTTATTTTAACAAATTAAAAAATAAATTTAAGGTGTACCTACCAAGAATTTATATTGAAAGATCTGCAAATTCGCTATGATAGGGTGTCCAAATTGCAATTTCATCATCTGTAGTTGTACAACTATGAGTTTCATTGCATGTTCCAAAGCAAGAATGAAATAAAACCACATTATTCTTTTTATATGAATTAATCAGTGCTTGACCATAAGGTGATGTAATAAAGCCCACAAACCGACAAACAGCTATATATTTAACATGAGGATGTAATACAGGATTAATAGGTATGACACCGTAAGGATTAAGCAAAAAGTCTTCTACTCCAACAGATTCAGCAAAAATACTCATAGTAGTATAAGTATCATTAAAAGACAGCCAAGTTCCCATATCTACTAAAGTATATCCTCTATCATTGGCATCATTATAAGTAATAAGTAAAGTGTCTCCCATACCAGCCCCAACATCTTTGTAATAGTCAGTACCAGCGGAGGATGGATCCCAACCAATTTGACCCCATAAACTCAATTCCTTCGAATGAGTTCCTGAGTTATCTCCCCTAGAGTAAAATGTGGTATTATGTCCTATTATCATCCCTAATTTCAATTTTGTCATTACTGTTGTTATATTATCACCCGGTTGTAAATATGCTGGATTTGATGAATGTCCAACTATAAGAAAGTCATTGTACATTACACATGCTCGATGGACTCCATAAGGTACTTGGCCTCCGCTATGATTTACGAATGCATCTTCTCTTGATCTCGAATGAACAAGAATAACATCCACATCACCAGTTTGACCATAAGCTATTGCTTGGCCAGTACCAACTGACAAAACTCTAATTTTGATGCCTGTCTCTTGTGTAAACTTTGGTAATAAATAATCTAGTAAACCCGAATCATATGTAGAGGTTGTAGTTGCTAAGGTTATCTGATTTGGATTTTGGGCATTCATATAATCAATAATAAAATATGTTCCAACTGATCCACCAGCAATAAGTATAAGGACTATAAGAATCGCTGTTTTATGCTCACTTAATAATTGTTTAACTGGTCTTTTTGATGACATTTTTTATTATTTTTTTTTAAATTTGATATTTCTTCAAATGTTTCTTCGCTTTTAATCGTTATTACCACCCAGACACAACGGATGAAATACGTTTAGGCTATTCAAATAACTAAATTAGTGATTTCTCCCCCTAAACATAATGCTTTTTTTTTAATTAAAAATAGCTAAAAACAACTTTTCGATATAATATCTTTACTGTATTGATTATTCAAATGTAATTACCCATAATCCTAAATATTTTTATAAATGATTAAATTAGAGAGAGATATGGCAACATGGGGATCTCACTTTCGCATTGCTGAGAATATTTCAATAAAGTATGCGAATTTAAACCGGAAATTTTTTGCAATCGGAAATATCGCCCCTGATTGTGGTCTCCCGAATAAAGATTGGTCAGCCTTTACCCCTCCAAAAGACATATCTCATTTTACCATTGGTGGGGTGAGTGATTTCCTTGGGATGCAAACAGATAAATTCATTCTGACTGATGTTAAATTTTATTCTAAATATTTAAAGGATTCCGAGATAATATCCTCTCAAGGTGATCGATCTTTCCTTCTTGGATATTTTATCCATCTCATAACGGATAATCTATGGAATTATTACATCATGAAACCGTTAAAAGAAAAGCATATAAGAGAGCTTCAAAAGAATCCGAATTTTATTTGGAATGTAAAAAGAGATTGGTATGATTTAGATAAAATATTTATAACAGAAAAAAAAGATTCATTATTTTGGACAGACTTTCTTGAAGCGGAATATGATGAAGATATCCTTGATTTTCTCCCCAGAGAAGGAGTTCAACGCCAACTGGAATTTATTAAAAAATTCTATCAAATATCTAAGGAAGATTACATGAGACTTTCAAACAAAGAATTCGTTTATCTTAAAAAAAAAGAAATGGATGATTTTATTCAGAATTCTACTAATGTAATCCTAAAGGTTCTTAAACAGATCCTTGATAAAAAATTTGAATTTAATGGAAAAACATCAGTTTTGGATGATATTATCATCTGGAATTGAATAAGTGACTATCGGTCAAATAATAAAAATTCATTAGTATGCCTTAAATCAAAAAGTAATGAAATTAAGCTAAGGGAGTCAAAGAAGGTTTTAAAAGTAAATTCCAATCTTTAATACATTCGTCAGACTCTACACTAAAAAATTCCTCTATTCTTTCCCAATTATTAATACGATTGAGAAATCCACCTTCATATGCATTATTTATAGCATTAGCTATATTATATTTATGCTCTTCTTCTGAAGAATAGATTTTTAACTGAAACCCATGCCTTTTCAAATTTAATCTCGCTGGTTCTTTCACTTTATTATTGAGTTCAATGTATAATTTTTCAATAGGAATAAGAAAATAATACTTATGTACTCTCTTCTTTCTGCCATATGCATAGAAATAACAAGGTTCTTCACAAGGAATATTGATTTTCTTCAACTTTTTACATATAAGTTGGTATTGTTGTTCTAACATTTGAAATATAATACTCGCAGTATCAGTGATAATTCCTGAAGAGTGACCATATAATTCGAAAAAATTAAGAACCTTATCAAAATCAGATTTTCTGGTTTTGATTGATTTAGGTTGCCCATATAGAATTGTTAAGGGAAAGCTAGTAAAACCAAGTTTTTCAGCGGCATTCTCAACCTTTAAATGTTTGTCAGGACCCATTAATTCTCCCTCTATTAATTTATTTTACAAATAAAACGATTATAACACTATTAAAGAAATTGAAAATATATACCTTTTTGTCTAGGCAATTTATGAATAAAAATAGAAAAAAATAATAAAAAAACAATTTAAGTTAAAGATACCGTATTAGTATTCTCATCTAAATTAAGAATTTCTCGGTTTTCTTGCGATTTTTGTTGTTATTTTACCGATTTGAACTTTTAAAGAAAAATTTCCCTCAAGTTTTTTATATATAAATCTTAAAAAAATACCATACAATACAACTGTCGCTATGATAAAATACCAAATATTATATCTATCTAATAACTCAAAAAATAGTAAATAATTTAGATTTTGTAAAAGAAAAAGGGTTAGAGAATAATATGAAAAGTAAAACAAGAATTTGTAGCTCCTTTTTGTGTTAAAAATATTGTATTCTTCAAGGATTAATAAAATCAAAATAATAATTAAGTCTAACCCTAAAGAATAAATTAACCACCATGTATTTGTGTTTATAGTTAGAATTTTATCAGTAAATAAATTTGGCAATAAAAACCAAAAACTAGTAGAAATTAACACCACTCCACTTATCAAAAGCGGGGTAATTATTTTTCGTTTAAAGAATCGTTTTTTTTCAATATCATCATTCAAGGCTGAAAAATCAAAAATTAGATCCCCAATAACTGTACCAATTAAAAAGAAAGTAAAGAATGATAAAATCGGATTTTGGTCTAAAGAATTATATAAGATATAGAAAAGCACCCCAAAAAAATTAACTTCACCCTTGAAGTGTAATAAATATGTTAGTAGAATTTGATTTACAATCCAGATTAAAGCTGCAACAAAAATTCTGAACAATTTTGAGGTTTTCAGTAATGGCCAAGCTAAAAGAAGGGACACGGCTACAGTTAATATGATAAACCATTTCCATATTACAGAAGGGTCGAAAAACTGAATTGCTACAATACCATTATATAATAAACCTAGTCCAAAAATTAAAAAACCTCGAATTAGATATTCCTTTCTCATCGTTTTAGTGCTATAATTCGCAGTAATTTTAACTTTTTCAACTCTGTTTCTATATGAAATCATTGTGCTTACACCCGATATAAATACAAATCCTGCCGCACCTATAGCCGAAAATAGGGATACATAAACATTAAACAGCTGATCCTCAGATGGGATAATCCACCAGTCAATCATATGCCCTACCATAATGTAGACCATCCCCACCCCGCGAAATATGTCGATGCTCTTTAATCTCTTCATAACAATATCAAATTAATGCTTTATTTATATGAAAATTTGGACAAAATAATGTTATAGAATTTAAAATTTATATTTGATGTTAAACTTTAAGGTTATCCTTTCTTCTTGACAAATTCATAAATCAAATAAAACTTTTGAAAAGGAAATTTTATTATTAAAAAAAAAAAATAAATAAATAAGAAGTTAGTTATATGTGCTCATAATAAGACATGAGAATTCATTAGGGAAGCGTAAATACAAGTGACCCAGGCGTTGTGACAAAATATATTTAGAGTACTTTTATATAAAGCTTTAAGGTTAAAAATAGAAAAATAAAAATAAAAAAAACCTTTAAGGTAAAGTTACTCATTCACTATAATAAAACCAATGAGTTAAACTGGATTTTGTTGGTGTCGAAAACTCCCGATATTTTTCTTATACGTTTCTATAAAACTGATAATGCCCCCAATCAAAAACAGTAAAAAGGGAATTCCGAAGAACCCGAATCCTGTAATTGTTAAAAACATATAAATGAGACCATAATATAGACGCATAAAAAACTGAATGTACTCAGGAGACACAATAAATATTATTATTAAAGAATTTAGAATTCCACTGACTAAAGAGGTTAAACCTCCAAACTTTTTACCTTTTAATCCTATAATCGCGCTAATTATTGAAATTATAAAACTTGCAAAAAAAACTAATATGTATAAGTTAGGCTTTAAGTACAGAAACGTTCTTATTAACCACATCCCTCCAACCAAAGTTAAAACTATACCAGTTTTTTTTGGCTTTACTATGTTTTCTTTATCCTTTTCAGAAATCGTTTTCACCTCTAATTATACGATACTTAAAAAATACTTAAAATTTTGTAGAAAGGTATGGAAAAATGAAAATGCTATCGTCGAGAGTTGCATGAGCAAAAAGTAGAGATGTATCATATAAATTTAAGATATAAAAATGATTTCTATAATGAAATAGGAATTGTATATAACAAAAATAGAAAAAAGTAAAAATAAAAAAAACCTTTAAGGTAAAGTTACTATATTTGTATTTTCGTCAAGTTTTAGAATCCCTTTAAGAGCGAGCTGTCGGATAGTTCGTACCGCCATGATCGGCGGAACATCGAGCAGCTTTTTTAAGTCATCTAGCTTAGCAGAACCCTTTTCCATGATAGTTGCGATAATATAAACTTCATGAATCTCCTCTTCTGAATGATCTATAAGGAACGATGTAAAGAAATTTTCTTGCCTCATTTGATTAATTTTAGATTCTAAGTCATCCATCTTTTTCTGGTATGTATCTTTTAATTCGACTTCACGGTTTTCATTTTCAACAGTTTTTTGATCTAATGAAGTCTTTTCTGAATCTTTGGAGGTTATTTTCTCATTTACCCCTTCTAATTTACTCAACAAATTATCTAATTCAAATTGAGGTGCTTTAAGGTCATTAATAGTAGTTTCCAAGGTAGTTGTTAATTCAGAAATTTTGGTATTTAATTCCTCCTTTTTTGCTTTTAACCCTTCAATTGTCTTATCCAATTCTTCTGATTTTGTTCTAAGTTCTGTTAGTTCTGAGTTTTGGGCAGCCAATTTTTCTTTTATGCTTTCACTTTCTTTTTGTTCAGCTTGCATATAACGCCAAGTCTCTCTTAATTGAGAAAGTACTTCTTCATTATGTTTCTGTAAAACCTGCCAATAGCTATCAAAAGCAGTTTCGAACTGTTCTATTAATGATAGTATTTCTTGGGAACTCATTAAAAATCAACCTCCTGTTTTAAAGTAACTGTTCCACCTGCATCATCATATTCTAAAGGTCCATTGTTTTGAACCATCTTTGCAAGTATATTTCTAAATACATCTTCTCTTAAGCCACTTGCTAAAACTAATCCTTTTAATTCTAAAGTTGTATTAGGCAATAACGCTTTAATTACTTTCAACTGTGGTGATTGAACATAGCCTGCTTTTATCAAAGATTTCATTGCGGCTACGTGAATTCCATAAGAATTCATATATTTTTCTTTTTTGCCCTGTTCTGCTTGAAGATTAGTCTCAAGGTCGTTCATTTGATTATCAAATTTCTCCTGAACATCTTTTAGTTCAGCGATTCTTTTTTCTAACTCCTCTAAACGAGTTGTTCGCGTTGTTAATTCCTCTTTTTTTGTCGTTATTTTTGTTTGAGTTTCATTTAATTCATTTTGAGTAGTTTGAATTTTATCGAGAAGAGATTGACGTTCATTCGTTAGCTCAACATTGCTCTCTTCCAGTGTTGCTATATCTCGCTGATTTTGAGAAAGCTTATTTTTTAATGAGTTAATCTCATCATCGTTAGTCTCAATATTGCTTAGATCCTTTGCTTTATCATTTTCAAGTTTTTCAATATGCTCAAGGATATTAGTAGGTTGAGTTTGTAATTTAGGAACCGAATCTGTATTTAATCCATTAAGTTCTTCTATAATTGAAAATATTTTCTTTAAAGATGATTTTGTATCGGTAAGACTCATACTAATTTCTCCTAAAAAAATAGTTTTATCAAATTTTTATAAAATAATAGTGTACGGATTTAAAAAATTTGATTTTTAGAAACTTTGGAATGGATTAAAATTAAAAACAAAGTCTTAATTGAATCAGAATTTAAGTTATATCATAGGATTTACTTTAGAAAAGTATGGGGATTTATGCATTCAACATCAAATACTCAAAATCAAAAGTTAAATAAAAATCTCCCCATTATCCTTCTGATAATGTTTACTGAAACATTAGGTTTCAGTATTGTTCTACCTGTATTACCATTTTTAGGTTTATCTTTAGGCTTAAATGTGTTTCAAGTTGGATTAATAGCAAGTATATTTAGTTTTTGTCAACTATTTGCAAGCCCAATAACTGGTAAACTCAGTGATCGATTTGGAAGAAAACCTATTTTAATATTTAGTCAGTCAAGTACTTTTTTAGGTTTCTTTTTACTTGGTATAGCTGATACAGTTTGGATATTAATTTTAGCACGTCTTGTTGATGGTTTACTAGGGAGTAATATGACAGTAAGCCAGGCATATCTTAGTGATGTATCAGATCCAAAAGACCGTACTAAAATATTTGGATATTCGAGTGCAATTTTTGGTGCTGCCCTTATATTCGGACCTGTGATTGGTGGGACACTATCAGCATTGAATTATTACATTCCAATGTTTCTTGCCGCAGGAATAAGCCTAATTTCCATAGTATTAGTTTTGATATTTCTACAAGAGTCCTTAATGATCAAACAAGATAAATTTAGCTTGAAATTTAACGATATTGTACCTATTAGTGAAGCAAAACGCTTTTTTAGATCTAATGCGGTAAGAGGGCTTCTATTGATCTTTTTTATTTATAGTTTTGCTTTCATGATTTTTATCTCTAGTTTCGCTCTATTCGCTCAAATACAATTGAATGTAACTTCTCAAGAAATTGGTTATTATCTAGCTTGGGTTGGAATCCTTCGTGTCGTTTTTCAAAGCTTTCTCATCACACCATTATTAAAAAAAATTAGTGAGGATAATACATTGAGAATGGGAGTTGTAGCATTGATTATCACTATGATTATCTTAATTTTAACCACTAACTATTTGATTGTATTCATACCACTAATATTTTTAGCATTCGGCACAGGTGTTGCACGCCCTATTCTTATGAGTAAATTAACTAAATCTGTTGAAAAAGAGGAGACTGGAAGTCTCCTAGGTGTGAATAACTCGCTATCTAGTATCGCTCAAATTATAACTCCAATACTTGGTGGATTAATACTTGAATATTCACCTTCTCAAATACTTCCGGCATTTTCAGCACTCTCTTTCTTTTTGATTTTTCTCATCTGGCGATCAGGAATTGCTAAACATGTACAAGGTGAAATATTAGAAACAACAAAATTACCATAAGAAGTGTAATTTTCATCTTGATTTACATAAGAATTAAATCTCTTTAGAAATATCTTCAAAAAAAGTTGATTTGCTAATCGGACCATATGGAAGATTTCTTCTCTGTATGACTATATTTAGATGCTCAATTATTTTTTCTGCTAAATAAGTAAAATCAAATTGAAAAGATGAGGTTTCTTGATAATATTTCTTCAAAAATTTATTTATCAGCTCAATCTTATGTTTTGGTTCGTCCATATCAAAAAGCCCAGGATTAGTATCTAAAAGCGAACAACAAATCCATGCTAAATCGTCCATATGATTTCCCTCATAGGCATCTTCAAAATCTACCCCGTATAAAATATCTTTTGAAAAATCTATAATAAAATCTCTTAACCTTGTATCTCCTTTATTTAGTACGAATAGTTCCTCTGATTTATATTTCCTAACAATGTTCTTTTCGTGTAATTGAGCGAGCCATTCAGCCAGTTTTTCAATACTTTTAATTATTTGATTTTTAATATCTGAAGTTATATCATTTAATTCTTCAGTATCTCTTAAACTATCATTAATGAAATCACATAGATTAATTCCTTGCACTTTTTCTAAGATTAAGTAAGGTTTCTTTAAACTTAATATCTCTGGGACGCGAAAATTTTGATTCTTTAATCTAATTAATATATTATTCTCACTTACGATGTTTTTTGTCCTAAAAATTTTGATAATAAATTCCTTTGGAAAACTTCGTGGTTGTTTATCAAAAACTAGATTTATTACTGAATTCTTTCTGCTTTCTAATTCAGTTATATTAAAATTATACTCTTTATTGCGAAATTCCGGGATGATCCCTTTCAAATCCTTTGCAATTTTTGATTTAATTTTTTGAAGGCTCATCTCAAAGATACTAATTTAGTAATTTTATGAACTAAATAATAATATACATCTAAATAATTATGTGTTATAGTATACTCAATAAGTCAGTTATATGCGGAAATTTAAAGGAATATTCTTATTGTTTTTCTTTAATTTTACTTACTATAATCTCTTTAATATCCGAGAAATTTGGAACAACAACAATCCCTTCCATTTTTTTTAATTTTTCAATGTTTTCCAATTCAATATCTCTAATTTTTAGCACAAGAGGAGATCCATCAGGTCTTGATGTAGTTATTGGCTCTAAATCTTGATCTGAGGGAAAAATATGCACAATCATATCTCCTTTAATTGCCTGAGCAATACAGTTAGTAATTAATGTATCAGCTATACCATGTACAATTTTTGCCACTGAATTTGCTGAAACAGGACAGACTAAGAATATATCATATTTGCCTAACTGTAAAGGTCCCGCATAAAAGGGGATGTTTGGTGTTTTTTCCACTTTAACCCTTTTTACCGCTTCTGTTAAAGCTAACCATTTTTTATACCATTTTACAACAGACGCACCTTCTTTTGTTAGAATTACTGTTAAGTCTACACTATGTTCATCTTGTAGTTCTTTCATTAAGTCAATACACTCGTCCAAAAGATAACCCGTTCCAGTTATACCCCACATCAATTTAAACAATTAAAACATCCCTCTTTTAATTTTTATTTTATAATTCCTTAATCTTTAGTTAATTAAATTTTCTTATAAAACTTAAAGAAAAATATTATTAACTCAATCATTATAATTAGTTAACTGGGAAGTTCTAAAATTTTTCATGATGATTAAATATGAATGACTCAAAATATATTTACCTCGATAATGCTGCGACTACTCCAATGGATCCAAGGGTTATTGAAGAGGTTACTAAACATTTTAAAGAGACTTATGGAAATTCTTCAAGTTTGCATTCAGTTGGACAAAAAGCAGGTCAAATTTTGTTAAAATCACGTGAAACTATTGCTTCATTAATCAATGCAAATAGAGATGACATATTTTTCACTTCTTCAGGAACAGAAGCTGATAATATCGCTATTTTTGGTGTTACCTCAAAAAACAAAGAAAGAGGTAATCATATTATTACATCTTCAATTGAACATCATGCTATAGAAAATCCATATAAACAACTAGAAAAAAGAGAATTTGAAGTTACTTTTTTACCAGTCGACCAATTTGGTCTAATTGCTACAAAAGATTTAGAGAATGCTATAACAGATAAAACTATCCTAATAAGTATAATGTTTGCAAACAATGAAATTGGTACAATCCAACCAATGAAAAAAATAGGTTCGATAGCAAAAAAACATGATGTTCTATTTCATACTGATGCTGTACAAGCATTTGGTAAAGTTCCTATTGACGTAAATGAGATGAAAATTGATTTGTTGTCAGCTTCAGCCCATAAATTGTATGGCCCGAAAGGAGTAGGTATGCTATACATCAGGAATAAAGGCATTAGGGAAGGTTGGGGTAAATTTATTGAACCAATTATGTATGGCGGAGGTCATGAAAGAGATATGAGACCAAGCACCGTCAATGTACCTGGAATTGCAGGATTCGCTAAAGCTGCAGAACTCGCAAAAGAAGAAATGGACGAGGAATCTTTAAGGCAGATAAAATTAAGGGAAAAAATCATAAAATGGGTTACAGAAAATATTGAAGACTCTTATCTTAATGGACACCCTACTCAAAGACTCCCAAATAACGTAAATATAGGATTTAGATATATTGAAGGTGAATCAATAGTCTTAGATTTGGATATGGAAGGTATAGCAGCATCTACAGGTTCTGCATGTTCTTCGAAATCACTTGAACCTTCACATGTATTAACAGCAATTGGATTAAAGCCTGAAGAAGCTCATGGTTCCCTGAGAGTTAGTTTAGGAAGATTTACTACAGAAGAGGATATTGATCATTTCTTAGAAAAACTACCTGGAGTAATTGAAAGGTTAAGAAAGATGTCACCTCTTAAGAAAGGAGTTAAGTACATGTTTTCAGATTCAAATCATGAAAATTATCACTAAAAATAAATAAATGGATTAAAAATGGAAAGTCAAAAAGCACTAGTAATTTTAATATTAATTGGAGGAAAAAGTACAAGGTTTGGCACTGAAAAAGCAGCTATAGAGATATTTGGAAAACCATTAATTCTACATCAGATAGATACATTATATAAATTTGATCAAGATATTTTTTTGGTTGCTCATTCTGAAGAACAAATATTCAATTATCGTAAAGAAATAGAATTTCCAAAAGAAATTAATTTCTTTTTAGATGATCGTGAGGTTTTTAATCATCATAAAATATTCAAACCTATGTTAGGGATATATTCAGGATTTAAGGAACTACTTAAACTAAATTTTGAAAAAGCATTTTTATTATCGTGTGATATTCCATTGATCAAATCTGCAGTTGTAGAATTGATGATAAATGAATCAAAAGGTTATGATTGTTGTATTCCAAGATGGAATAATGGTTTTTTAGAACCGTTTTTTGCAATTTATCCTGTGGAAAAAGGATTTTATAGAGCTAAAGAAATTTTGACTAATGAAAATTATGGACTCTATAACTTCATTGATAAAAGTTGGAAAATTAATTATGTTTCTGTAGAAAAGTCTATTCAACCTTTAGATCATAATTTAGTTAGTTTAATTAATATAAATGGACCAATTGATATTGCTAAATTAGTAACTCAATTTGAATAAATTCAACTGTTAGATCTTATTAAATTGAAATCAAATAACAATAATAAATTTGATATAAGCAATTAGAAAATATTTTCTGTCTAAATTTGAAATGAATTATGTTATTGTCTAAATTAACTTCTTTTGTTATTTTCTTTGACCTATTAATGAAAAGAAATAAATAATTACAATATTTCATTTATTAATAAATTCCATCCAGAATCGAGAAAAAAATAGTAATTGTTATTTTACTTAACATATATCATTAAATAAATGATAATTGAGGAATTTAATTTTTCAGATA
Organism: Promethearchaeota archaeon; assembly: GCA_030603385.1. Taxonomy (GTDB): domain Archaea; phylum Asgardarchaeota; class Lokiarchaeia; order Sigyniarchaeales; family SOKP01; genus Loki-b32. Next base: position 28,714 of record JAUVXW010000031.1, read on the forward strand.
AAAAAATTCCAATTGAAGGAAGAGAAGATATTAGCTCTTCTTTTAAAATTAATACTTACAAAACCAAATTAAAATTAATGGAAGATAAAAAAATTCCTCAAAAAAACATTAAAGAAGTTATTAATCATTTCTTTAACAAAAATAGAAATATCTCAAATAAAACAAAGAATGCAATTTCCAAAATTATATATTGCCAAAAAGTTAGAATCCTAATTTTAATTACACAATATGGTAAAGAGATTATAGTAAAGCGAGACAGATTAATAAGAGATTATGGATGGTTCTTTTTCATAGAAAAATCAACAAATGAATCTAAAAAGAAAAAACCTAAAAAAAAGGAGGAAAGAAACAAAGAACAAACAATAAGTACAGAAGAATTTCATTATGATGATACCCAAATTCCTCTAAAACAAAAGGAACATATGAGGGCATTATATCGCACAAAAGAGTATAACCAATATTTGAAACTGATTAAATCTAAAGAAGTTCCTCAAATGGCTATAAGAGATGTTCTTGAAGATTTATTTTTCAAGGATGAGCTTGTTCCATCAGAAGAAAAAAAAGGAATTCGAAAAATAATCTATTACCAAAAAGAGAAAGTAATAGTCATTAAATCTCTTATCGGCGATAAAATGTATGAAAATTTAGAAAACTTGGTGAGAAAGTATGGATGGTACTTCTACATTACAGGGGTTCCTGTAGGAAAAAGTGAACTGTGTGTCGCAATAGATAAAATTGAAAAAAGTTTTTCTCAAGATTACTTTTCGAATATCTCGCTTGTCGAAGAATCAAGCAATTCTAAGGATATTAGGGTGACTATCTATCCCATAGTCTTAAAACCTAATCATAATTGTCATATTTTAGGCTTAGGAAAATTAAATATTTTATTGGATTGTGGCCTTTCAGAGAAAGATGAAGAAAATGATATCGAGGGAGATTTCAGACATGTTGAAGATTATCTCCAAAATTTACCCGATTTTATCTTAGAACAAGAGAAATTAAGGCAAGATACTGCAACAGAAGAACCAAAGATATCTGGTATAGGATATATTCCACGCAATCCCAAAATTGATGCAATCTTTATATCACATAGCCATTATGATCATATTTCTGGTCTTAAGGAACTAATTAAATTATATCCTGATATTCCTATTTTAAGTTCAAGAATAACTTTGGACTTATATCTCCTTCGAGATTCTAATTTCCTTAAACAAGAAAACCATGATGACATCGAACAAGAAGAATACTTGAATATAGTTAAAAACATCATCTATGTTGAAAACGGTGATAAGATTGAGTTTAAAGAAAATAATTGTTTCCTTTCATTTTTCCATGCAGGTCACATGCCTGGGGCTCTGATGATGTTAGCAAAAGTAAATGATTTCAGATTACTTTATACTGGAGATTACACATACCATGATATTACACCTTTTGCAGGAACACGACGGTTCTTAGAACAAATATCTCGCCCTATTGACTACTTGTTGATTGATGGTACCAGCGCTCAAGAAGACTTTGGCAATATATCTGATCAATTTCATAGCTTAATATTGTTCCTAGAACAAAAAGCCGAATATGGAGATAATTCTTTAATTGGAGCAGATCCCTCAAGTTTAGCAATATCATTTATGCTAACATTTTGGAGATATTTTAGAAAACTCCAAATAAGGCGTGATTACAAGAAACGTCCCAATATCTATGTTGATATGATGGTCAGAAAAAATATTCAGGTTATCAATCATCGATACGAATATATTTATGGTCCAATTTCTCGTTTGATTAAAGACAAAGCAAATCCTTTTAATAGTATAAAGTTTAGATGGTTTGATCATAGTAATCTAGATTTTTTACATAAGAAAAATAATATTATCATCTCTCATCCCCCTGATCTTTCTTATGGTTTAATTAGGAATATTATAAATAGTGTAGGACGCAGTCCACATAACTTTATTTTTCTTGCAGGATCGATTCATGAATCTCCCGGTGTAGAACTCATTGAAGGGGCAAATGAAATAGTGTTTTCAGAGACATGGAAAATGCCATTTCGAGCATTTCTCCTCAATACATTTGCTCCTCACATTAAAATAAAGCTTCATGCGGATAAAAATCAATTGAGAGAAATGATTAAAATTCTTGAACCAAAGGAAGTCTGCTTCTTCCATCAATCTGCCAAAAAGTTAACAGAAGCTGTAGTATACGTTAAAGAACTAGGTGTTGAGAAAGTTTCATTACCAAAAAAGAGATTACTTTCGATTTTAAATTAATATAAGAAATAATGCATAAAACTTTAAGTCAATAATTTCTTATTCATCATAGAATACATAGTAATAAGGTGAGTTAAATTTATTCAGAAAAGGTTATGGAACACTTTAGGAATCCCCGAAACATGGGGGAAATGAAAGATGCTGACGCAATCGGAGAGTTTGGTAATCCGACATGCGGGGACCTTATGTCAATTTATATCAAAGTCAAAGAAGAAAATGGACAAGAGCTTATAGATGATATATCTTTTCAGACATTCGGTTGTGCAGCTGCTATTGCAACTTCCTCAATGATTACAGAATTGGCAAAGGGAAAAACATTAGAAGAAGCCTCTAACATTTCTCGAGATGATATAGCTGAATCTTTGGATGGACTTCCCCCCATAAAATTGCATTGTAGCAATTTAGCTGCTGATGCTTTGAAAGATGCTATTAAAAAGTATCGAGAAAATAAAAAGTAACGAAGTTCCTTTAGAGATCTTTATTTCTTATTGGCATTTTAAATCTCAACTGAATTACTGCCATCAATAACTTTTATATTTGAAATGTAAGCAATTTTTTGGACATCTGACAATAACTCAACTTTCGAGTCCAATTCTCTTGAAAACTCTCTGCTCTTTTTGAATGACAATAATTTTGACTTTTGCTTAAAGGTGACAATGAAACTAATGCGATTTGTATTCTCATCTATCGAATCGATTCCTAACATCGTATAATATTTCAAATGGCGCACGAAGATAGGACTCAGTACTTGGGCGTAATCTTTGGAAACGGGAAAATCAAGTTCTAAAATATCTTGTGCTAAGCCTTTCTGTCCGAATCCTGTATAAGTCATGAAATACATTAAGAAACAACCAACACAAGTAAGCATTATACCTACTATAAAAAACCGAGTTCCACAAGCCATTCCTACAGCCATTACAAAGAATATAAAACCGACATCTCTTGTTTCTTTTAGAGCATTTCTGAATCGAACAATGGAAAGTGCACCTACCAATGTAAAAGCTCGAGCTATATCTGACCCAATAATTATCATAATAATCCCTACAATCACTCCTAATAATACTAAAGTCTGAGTGAAATTTTGTGAATATGAGATGCTTCGATGAGTTCCTCTATATGTAATTCCAATAAGGATTGATAATATGATACTCCAAAAGAATACAATTATAACGTCAGTCACTTCTATTATGTCAATATTGGAACCTAATGAAAAAAAAGAATCTTCAATAAATTTCTTAAAAAAATCATCCAACCACATAAATCTTTAATTATTTTTAATATAAAAAAAGTTTATGTATAGGATAATATCTGATTACGAAACTTAGTCACTTTGAATAATTGATGAAAATGAATAAATCTAATTATACTAATGCAAATGTCCTTGTTTTTTCTAATCCATTGGCAAACTTAGAAATTTTATATTGTAAACAATTGTTTTTTTGAATAATCTTTATAGCCCAATTTGGAACAATATTGTTAAATTTCACTTCCATTATACATATTACTCGCGGGACTATAAATTTTGATCCACCCCCGAAATGAAGATCAAGATTATAATTTCGTACCATTACATTAGTGTCAAAGGTTAATCTAAATGTTTTTTCAATTTTTGAAAGAAACGGTTGCCTCTTATAAGTTACAATGCATGCAGGTTTTAGATTATATCTTTTATTAAGAAACCAAATTTCCTTCAATGTATTCTTATCTTGAGCAGAAGCTTTACTATAGAAAAGTTTAGCTTCATTATGATTTCCATCTAAAATGTTTATTGAGCTTTCTAGAGGAACATAAACTCTACTCTTTGCCACGTTTTCATTAATTTTCTTTTTAATTTCGATAAAAACAAATTTCTCGTCACTTTTCATAAAATTAGGATAATACCTAATCCTTAATTTTCGTCTTATTGCAATTCCATCCTTTTTTTCTAGAAATGAGTGGTGGAAATTTGAATCAAAATATAAACTCCTTACTTCGTAGTCATAATTATTTTTAACATGAGGATCCAATTTCATAAAAGGTTGAATGAAATTAAGTAATCTGTCTCGTTCTCGCAAGGAAATCTGATACTTTATCTCAAACCGGTTAAAATATTTTTGAAATTTCTGTATAGTTTAACACCAATTCATTATAATTTTTTTTATAGTAGTGGAATCGACATATTTACATATGCTGTTCGTCCATTTAAAAAGTTCAATACACGAGGGATAGATACATAGCGGTACCAATTTAAAGGAATCTCGTTTGGATACCAAGCAGCACCGGGATTTGGAACGGGATCAGTAAATGTATATGGTTGAATGACATCATATTCGATTAAATAAAACCCATTGTTTACTTTATCTATAATTAATGTCATATTATCTACAATCTTCTGATGTGAATTTAAATATGGATCGGTAAAATCTGATTCAGTTATTAAATTATCCCAAAGGGGTCTATTATTTGGATCAATCCCAAAATTTTCACTTATCCAATCAAAATATCCATTATAGCCTGCAAGTAATGGAGCAAACCTAAAATCCGGAGAATAAGGAAACTCATACCCGATTATAGAAAACTGAGTTCCGATATTAAAGTTCTGTTCAATGTCCCACGGGATGAACACAAATCCAAATTTTGGGTCAGAATATAAGAAATAATTATGTGGAAGAAAAACATAATCATCCCAATTACCTTGAAAATTACTCGCAGCAAAATATTTCGAAAGAAGGGTTAAGTTAGTAACTTCGCGAATATTGCTCCAATTAAAATTAATATATTGAATAAATTTTTGCAAATCAGAGAAATCATCTTGTTCCTCATTAGTCCTCAATTCATATACTTGACGACCATCCCATGGATTTACATAATTTTTCACATCTGCTACATAATCAAGATCTGCTTGAATATCAGTAGACTTGTATAGATTTCCTTCTGGATTTTTAAAGTTAAAACGAAGAAATGTTTTATCGATATCTTCTGTGAGTAAATACAAACCTATATATACTTTAGGGTCAATAATAGAGCCGTCATCGTCAGTTTTAGTTAAGTAAAGCTTTGTCCAGCTAATCCTTGGACAGGGATATCCAAGAATATTATAAAGCTCATAACCCGCAAATTCATTCATAAATGAAAAATCAATCGGGGCAGCCCGTAAATTTAATCTTTTTACTCCTAGAAACCGTCTATCTTCATTATCTGGAAAATTTTTGTAAACTCCTCCCCCGATATACAAGTCTGGTTCAGAAAATTTTAATTTGAAAGAATTTTTAGGATAAAGATTATTATAATTACCTCGAATTCGAAATCCTACGTTATCCATTGAATAGTCATTAAATAACATATCACAAGGCATGTACAGGCGGTTTGTCCATCGATTACCATCAAATTTACGATTTAATATATCATTGAAATAATTTTTTTGAATTACAATACTAATCTCATGAACTTCATTAATTGAAAATAGTTCTGTTGATTTGTAGTATTGTCGTCTTGCGGTTGGGGTGGCGAACCCAAAAATTTCATTATCTTCTCTATAGGGGGGTTGAAGATTATCAACAAAACTATTAGTATGTTTAGTATTAAAGATATAATCAATTAAGTCTGCTCTAGTGGTTATCCAATTTTCAACAGTATTGAGGATAATATCAGCCCATTCTTCATTTTGGGTGGTTTTAATTAGAGCATTTTGGATTGGTAAGTAGATGTCTTGAAAATAGTTAATAATTTCGTCAGGATCCCAAATATTGTCATGAATATAATCCCACCGCTTAATTACATCTGAAATAAATTCAATATTTATTGAGGAATTCTCTGGAAAGAGTAATCGATAATATAAATTACTCCACACAACAGAATGGATTACACTGTTACTGCTGTTTAACCAAAGATCAATGGGAATAGAGCCATACTTACTAAATCCCCAACTCTGAGCAAAATTCCAAGGAATAAAACTAAATTTTGCTCCTAAATCTTGATTTAGTACTAAGTAATATGAAGAACCCTCAGTTATTTCATGTCCTACGAGTAAACTAAATAACAGATTATCAATTATTGAATCCTTTTCAAAAATTGTAAAAATACCGTTTTGTTCATTGAAAAAATCAATTTCTGATGAATTTTGAATGAATTCTGTAATATTTTTAATAATATTAGAACAATCCACTAGATTTGGGTAGATTTGTTCCCAGCGTGGATTAAGACTATCTGGATATGTATAGAAATCCCCATCCCAATTTGTTGCTTTAAATATCATATCGTTTTCTTCAGGAGCACCAAGATTTTCTTCGTCTAAATCCATCATTTTTCTATCTATCCTTTCAGATAGAAGATAAAGGCCTTGGTAACCCCCATTTATAAAAACTTCGACAAGCTTGGTATGTGGTAGCCTAATATTCGAATCGTTATTTTGAATCATATTATAGATGTCAAAACCCATCTTTGTCCTAAGAGCATCCAAGTTTATTCCAGAGGGTAAAAGAAGCCAATCATCATCATCACGAATTTGAAAAATATTTTCATTCTGATATAATTCAAAGGAATATCCTCCATCAGAATTCCTTTTCCTAATATTAGCAGCTAAATAATGATTTGCCCATCGAGAATTCACAAATTCATTTGAAATAGGAGAAAATTTTAAGAAACATTGCTGAGAATCATTTGAAATTCCGTGTGAAACATCAATATTAATAGTCGGGACCTCTGGGGAATATGTTATTGACCCTACACTATCTTGATATGTAAAGTAGATAAAGGATGATAGAGTAATAGCTGCAATTATGAGTAAAGGAGTTAATTCTCGTTTTAATCTTGAGGGTCTTAATTTTTCCATAGGCCCTGAGGGCTTGGAGGGTGAAGGTGGTCTAATCACCTTCTCTGTAAACGGGCGGGTAGTGCTTTTTTGTTTTTCTCTAAGTTTTTTTTTGATTTCTTCGGATTTTCTATCCCTCTCCCTTTCTTCATCTTTTTTTCTTCTTTGGGTCTCTTCAATTCTATTCATTCTTTCGCTCATTTGATGAGTGAAATTGTTTTCAAGCTCATCTTTAGAACCTTTGTTCTTATCCGTACCAGATTCATCTTTGTCCTCTCCCGTTTCATCTTTCATAAATAATTACCTTATCTTAATCATCTTTTATTCAAACATTTCAACATCCTTACTGCTTTCAAAACCTTTTATGAATAAATAAATTATGCATTTTTTTTTTAAACACTTAAAAATCTTTACATTAATTTACAATTTTGGATGATAAATTTCAAATTTTAATGAAATTATTGGAATGATTTACAGAATATAAACAAAATCTTAATTAAATCATTTAATTTATAGAATACTAAAATAAGGAATTAAAAAAATGATCTTACATACATATGACTTAGGTCCTTTTCATTGGGTTTTCATGTTAGTGGGAGGGATAGTATATTTCATTGTTAGCTTGTTAATTGCTCGATATATGCACAAAGATGCTATAAAGAGGGGAATAAAAAATAGCGAAATCTGGTTATTACTTGGATTTTTCCTAAACCTAATCGGATTAGTTCTTTATCTAGTCGTTAGGAAAAATTACGAGGAGAGAACTTAAGACATAATATCCAAAAAGAAGTAAGGTATAAATTTTAATCACACCCTTTTTTTTTAAATCCTCTATTTCTTCTCTCTATCTATAATTAATTTTATCTTTGCTACTTTTCATGCGCTATGTAAAGAATTTCTATATGCTTTTGCACAATGTTCACAACAAAAATTCATTTCTTCACCATGAATCGGTTCAGTATGAAACTTTCCGTATAATTTAACACCACAACTTTTACAGATTTCGAGTTTTGATTGAATAGCAACCTCGATCAGATTATCAAACCTAGAAAAAATTCTATCAATGAAATCACTCCCGGAAAGAGTTAGCTTATATCCTTTAGAGCGTTTAGATTCTTCAGTGACGATTTCTTCAATATATCCTTCTGCTTTAAGTTTTTTAAGAAAATCATAGACATAAGTAGGGCTAGCAGTTTTTCCTAAGTCTTTTTTTAATCTTTCAAGGATATAATAACCAGTTACAGCCTCTTTTGATTTTATCATAACTAAAGAATATAGTTTAGTTAAATTTAGAACTTTTAAATCGGTTTCTTCCGTCATCTAATATCCTCGAATTTAATTTTTTTATAATAATTATATTATATAAAAAAACCATAATATTTAAATATATATTTTTCCGTATATATACTCAAGAGTAATATTTTTTATAAAATAAAAGTCGTTTATAATTGAAAAATTTTGGTGATAATTTATGGCTTTAGACGGTTTTCATGCAGGTGATATGTTTGATATGATGGAATGGAGCTCAGAAGTTTGGTTTTTTATAATTTTTATAGGTATCGTTAGTTTTATCTTGATTATCTTAATTTTGTTTTACATTATGAGAAAAGGGACAAATCACCTTGAAAGCACTAAGTCTTCTGATCAGGAATTCAAAAAAACAGAATTAAAAAGTAACCCACTACTCGAAGAAGCAAAGTTCTGTCCTGAATGTGGAGCAAAATTTGAAAAAATGGATTTAACATATTGTCCAGCATGTGGCCATAAGATTCAATAAAAGTGGTGAACCAATTAAAATGGCATCTAAAAGAGGAAATTTGAGAAATTTTAAAGTCGAACCAAATCCTACTTTAGATGTTTATAATAATTTGGCTAAATCTTATGATAAAAGAAACCAAATGATGGAGTTTGTGTTATCTAAGGGAAGATCAATTTTTTCAGTCATTAAGGGGGATGTTTTAGAAGTTGGTGCTGGAACTGGAATTAATCTAAAGTATTATAATGCAGAAGCGAAAATTATTGCTTTAGATTGGAGCAATGAGATGGTATCACAAGCACAATTTAAAGTAAAAAAATATAACTTAGATAATATTAAAGAAATCATTGTAGGAGATATCCAAAAATTAAGCGATTATTTTGATCCTGAATCTTTTGATTATGTAACATCTAGTTGTGTTTTTTGTTCTGTTCCCAATCCTATTTCAGGTCTTAAAGAGGTTTCTAAAGTTTTAAAACCTTCCGGTAAATTAATTCAGATTGAACATGGATTATCAACAATTAAACCCATCAATATGTGCCTAAAATTTTTTGATCCATATACTTACAAGAGATTAGGATTCCATCTTAATAGAAACCATATCAGAAACCTTGAAAATTCTGGATTTGAAGTAACTTATCAACATAATATTGATCCAACAGGAATTTTCCGTTTATTAATTTCAAAAAAGTCTTTTAAGTATGAAATTTGAGGTGGCATAAAGGTAATCGTATATATATTAATTAATGGTTATTTTAAATTTTTAAAAAATAACAAATCTATTAAATTTTTTACAAATTTCAAGAAAAATAATATTAAATTATTTCAAAATATAAGCAAAAGGTATAATTATTAAATTTGGTAGTAAGAAATAGGAAAACAAGGTAATAAAATATGGCAGAAACTAAAGAAAATATAAATTTGAAATTATCAGGAATGACTTGCGCAAACTGTGCGTTGAAAATTGAGAATAAACTTAGCAGTCTTGAAGGAGTTAAGAACGCTGTAGTTAATTTTGCAAATGAAGAAGCCACACTGGAGTATGATCCAAACACAACAAATTATGATATTATGCAGGCTGCGGTGAAGGATCTTGGTTATCGAGCATCTTTAGCCAGGGTTGAATTAAAAGTAATAGATGAGATATCAGAAGAGAATTTTGAAAGTCTAATTAATGACGTCCTAAACATTAAAGGAATTCATGATGTTAGAGGTAATTTTAAAGCTTCAAAATTATTCATTGGATTCAATGAATTGGCACTAGACGAAATTGGAGTATATTCTAAAGTTAAGAAATTGGGTTACAATATTGAGAAATCAGCCGGAACAATGGATTTAGAAATTGTGAAACATAAGAAAGAAATGAGATATCGACTTCGAATTATGTTAATTTCTTTAGTATTTTCGTTAATAATTACTCCAATAAGTTGGTTTGTTATGGATTCATTTGAGAGAAATGTACTTCTTTTCTTCCTTGCGCTAGCAAACTATGGGATTTCCGGGTCATTTTTCTTAATTGGGGCATATAAATCATTAAAAAATAAATCTACAAATATGGATGTATTAGTTGCTTTAGGTACAATGACCGCGTTAATTTATTCTATTTTAACAACTTTCTTAATATCAGGGAAAACGTTCTATGAAGCCATGAGCTTGATAATAACTTTTCTTTTAATTGGAAAGTACCTTGAGCATAAAACTAAAGGACAAGCCTCAGAAGCAGTCAAAAAACTAATTGGCTTGCAACCGAAAATTGCTACTATTATAAAAAATGGAGAAGAAATAGAGATTCCTATCGAAGAAATTGAAGTCGGGGATGTGCTAGTAGTGAGACCTGGTGAAAAAATTCCGGTCGATGGGAAAGTAGTAGAAGGAAAAACAAAGGTAGATGAATCAATGATCACAGGAGAAAGTAACTATGTTAAAAAGGAAATAGACAGTGTGGTAATCGGAGCCACAGTGAACCAAACTGGCCTATTTCATATGGTAACTGAGAAAATTGGAAAAGAAACTTTGTTATTTCAAATAATAGATTTTGTTAAACAAGCTCAAAGTAGAAAAGCAGCAAAACAACAGCTAGCTGATAAAATTAGCAATTATTTCGTTCCCGCAGTTATCGTAATTGCTATCAGTGCCTTTCTTTATTGGTATTTTATTGGAACTCAAATTTATCCCGCACTTCAAGCTACACAACTGGAGACGTCATTACAAATATTTACTTCAATCGTAGTTATTGCTTGCCCTTGTGCGTTAGGATTGGCTATTCCTACCGCGGTTATGGTTGGTACGGGTAAAGGGGCAGAAAATGGTTTATTAATTAAGGGTGGTGATTCGTTAGAATCTATTAATACGATTAATACGATTGTATTTGACAAGACAGGTACTTTGACAGTTGGGAAACCTAAGGTTTCAGCAATCTTTTCAGAGAAAACCTTAACTGGGTCAGGTTATGATGATAATGATGTTTTACTTTATGCCGGAAGCGCAGAGATGGGTTCAGAACATCCAATTGGAAGAGCCATTATAGAAGAAGCAAACCAAAGGGCTATAGGCCTAGAACCCTTGACTGAGTTCGATGCTGTTCCAGGGAAAGGAATTAAAACCAATATAAAAGAAAAGAGTGTATTGATCGGAAATGAAAAATTGATGATTGACAACAAAATCTCAACTGAAGATTATAAGGCTAAATTTGAGGAATTTCAGCAACAAGGAATAACGGTTGTCTTAATAAGTATTGATAATAAAGTTCGGGGAATTATTGGCATCTCAGACAAGATGAAAGATCAAGCACCTTATGCCTTAGATATGTTAAGAGAAATGGGAATTGAAATTTACATGATTACAGGGGATAATATGCAGACCGCATTAACTATTGGACGACAACTTAAATTCGACGAGTCGCACATTTTAGCAGAGGTTTTACCAAATGATAAGGCTTTAAATATCCAGAAACTCCAACAATCTGGGGAGAATAGGATTGTAGGGATGGTCGGCGATGGCATAAATGATGCTCCCGCTTTAGCTCAAGCAGATGTAGGAATTGCTATAGGTTCTGGAACTGATGTCGCAATCGAAACAGCAGATATTGTTCTCATGAGAGGAGATGTTAGAAATGTCGTCTCAGCAATTAACTTATCTAAAAAAACTTACAGAAAGATGATAACTAATCTATTCTGGGCATTTATCTATAATATAATTGGAATTCCAATAGCTGCTGGAGTGTTTTACGGGTTAACTGGGTTATTCTTACCGCCATTCTTAGCAGCGGTTTTCATGGCAACAAGTTCGATTTCTGTAGTAACCAATGCTTTATTCCTAAAGCGATTTGAACCAAAAACTGAACAACAACTTGAAGAAGAAAGGTTATTATTAGAAGAAAAAGTAACAGACACTATATGTGGAATGGAAATTATTCCAAGTCATTCAATTGAATATAATTATAAAGGTGAAAAATATTATTTCTGCAGCACAACGTGTGAAAAAGAATTTAAATTTGATCCAGAGAAATATAAAGACTTTGAACATATTGATCCTAGATTAATGCATAAACAAGTATCTGAGGAAAACCTTGTAGAGGATCCTGTCTGTGGAATGAAAGGAAAACCTGAAGATTGGATTGAACATGACCATAAAGGGGAAAAATATTACTTTTGCAATCAGTCATGCCTTGTCGAATTTAAAAGTAGTCCCGAAAAATATATAAAAAGTAATAAAGAAGAGATTAAAGAACAAAAAGAAGAAAAAATTAATGATAAAAAGGAGGAAGAAAAAATGGGGAAATTGAAATGTTCTGAATGTGGAGCAACTCAAGAACTTCCAATGCATTGCGGAAAACCGATGCATAAGGAGGATAATCAGTTAGTCTGCTGGATGGGTGCTAGTTGTGGAGCTCAATCAATTCCAGAGCATCACGGAAAACCTATGGAAATTGTAGAATAATGAGGAATAAAGGTGAGAATATGGGCAGGTTAAAACTAAAATGCTGTAAATGTGGCAATATAATGGAAACACTTCCCAGCAGCAGTCAAGATATCATTATTGATGAAGAGAGTGGCGAGATGTTATATTGGAATGGAAAAATATCTGGTTATAGACCTGCCGATTGTCTTGTATGTGAAAAATGTCAAGAAAAAGGTTGTTAAAATAAGATTTTTTTTGATCCTAATTTTATAATTCATAAATAATAATCTTTAATGCATACTTAATCTATTAAATTCTAATAACAATAAATAGAAGTTAATAATTATGAGATATTATTCAAATATTTTGAAATTGATTGGAAGAACACCCTTAGTTCGAATTGATAAGAGTAATCCAAATCCTAAAGTATTATTGTTAGCTAAATTAGAAAAATTTAATCCAGCAGGGTCTGTAAAAGATAGAATCGCCATCTCAATGATAGAAGAAGCAGAGAACCAAGGACTATTAAAACCAGGAAAAATTGTTATAGAACCAAGTAGTGGAAACACAGGTATCGGCTTAGCGTTAGTATGCGCTATAAAGGAATATCCCTTGGAAATTGTAATGCCCGAAACGATGTCTGTTGAACGCCGTAAAATTATGACTGCTTATGGAGCAAAAATCACATTAACCCCTGGAGATGACGGAATGAATGGGGCCCAAGATTACGTTAAAGAAATAGTTGAAAAAAATCCTGATAAATACTTTTTTCCAAACCAGTTTGCTAATAAAAATAATCCTTTAGCACACTATAGACATACTGCAGAAGAAATAATTGAGGATACTGATGGTGAAATTGACATTTTTGTTGCGGGTCTTGGAACTTCGGGAACATTAATGGGAATATCAAAAAGATTGAAGGAATATAATCCAAATATTAAAATAATCGCTGTAGAACCTGAAGCTGAAACACCGATTCAAGGTTTGAAAAGTTTAAAAACTTCTTATATTCCAGAAATTTATGATGAATCGAGAATAGATGAAAAAGTGTATGTTTCTATAGATGATGCTGCACATGCTTCTCGAATGTTAGCATTACAAGAAGGAATTTTTACTGGTATCAGTTCAGGAGCTGCTTTGCATGTTGCATTAGAAACAGTAAAAAAGATGGAGTCTGGTACTTTGGTAGTATTATTACCCGATAGTGGTGAAAAATATATTTCCAATCCCATTTATGCTCCAGAAAAATGTTTAGAATGTACTAAAATATGTAAAATCAAGACTCTATGGGATGATCAATATATAAAATCTATATCAGAGTGGTGGGAAAATAAACCTGAATAAAATTTATTTCTAATTATCTATGTTCAAATTATTTTTGATTTTCAAAATAATTCTAATCTTTTTAAGAGAATAATACAATTTTCAATCATTTTTTGGATACTTCCATATAATTGTAAAAATTCAATAAGATTTTTAAAATAATTTATAATTAATAATTGTACAAAATTTTTTACTTTTAAGGCGAATAAGTATGTCGATGGAATTAGAAATAAATAAGACAGTGGAATTTGAGGGTAAGTTGTATGAAGTAAAAACAAAGAAAGGACTTAAAACGCTTAAATTATATAATTTTGGAATAAAAGATATTGCTGATATTAAAGGTCTCGATAATTTAACCGATTTGCAAGTATTAAATCTCGCTGGAAACAAAATTGCCGAGATTAAAGGCCTTGAGAACCTTAGGAACTTAGAAAAATTATTACTCTATAGTAATGAAATTACCGAGATCAAGGGTCTTGAAAATTTGACTAAATTAGAATATTTGACCCTGTGGAAAAATCCAGTCTTTAATGAGACAAAGGATATGTTTGGTGGAACTGGAGTCAATGACCAGTACAAAGATCCACAAGCTGTGGTAGAGTATTGTCAAAGTGCCCCAGAAAGAGAAGAAAAAGCACGAAAAGAAAGAGAGCAAAGGGAAAGAGAGATAAGAGAGACAGAGCAACGAGAACGGGAGCGGAGGGATAGGATAGAAGAGGAGAAAAAAGTGAAAATTGAGGCAATTGAATCTATTAAGAAGTTATCCATAGTATATAAAGAAATAAAAATTGATAAAATTAGTTCAAGAATAGGTTTAGATCTTGAATATATTCTAAATCTAATTGAAGAGATGATAATTAATAAAGAGATTAAGGCTGAAATAAATGAAAACATTTTAATTTTTAAGAAATCTACACCTGAATCAAAAGAAGAGATAAAAATATCTCAACCTCCTAAGGAATTTAATGAGAAAACAATTAAAATATTAAGAGGAGGAGATTGGAAAATTGAAGGTAATCAAAGTGTATTCTATTATAAAGTGAAGGTAGAGAATAATTCTCAATTTCTTATTGGAAATATCTAAATTCTTTTAACCTCGATTCCACAAGGTTTAAAGACTCAATCTCAAGTGTATGCAATTGATTTTCTAAAGCCTGGCTCGTTCGAAAGTCCTACATTTAAGCTAAACGCTACAGAAAGTTGTGTTGGAGACACAGTCGAGGGTTTAGTATCATATACGGATCCTAAGGGTACTCAACAAACAGTAAATGTTGAACCGTTTAAAATATCTTATGTCTGTAATCTACTTACTCCAAAATTGATAACCAGAGAGGAATTTGAAGAAAAAATAGGATTTATGGAAGAAAAAAAATTAATCATTGACAGCAATTTAAATATTACAGATTTAGCGCAAATACTTGAAAATAAAATTAAACAATGTAATTTTGCGCTGCTTCAACAAATTGAAAATTCTCAGAGAGAAGGCTTTAGGAAAATTGAAGGTTTTGCTCAGGGATTATACGATAAAGAAGATGTGGGTATATCTGTTGCTGTAAAAAAGATGGAAGAAGGTTCTAAATTAGTTATTAAGGCTATGAGCGACAGAGGTGATAAAATAACTGATTTATTAAAAGATTTTAGCATTAGATTAGACGACATCAAGAATGACACAGAGTTAATAAAGGAATATACTTCTCAAATAGAAGAAATATTCGATAAACAAGTTGATCTTGAAGCTTATTTAAAGTCCCATCTCGGATCAGGGTGGGAAAAGATTAAAGATTCGTGGCAAGATTATAAAACAGGTAAAATTGACAAAAAAGAATTGATTTACCGTGGAATTAAATCACTGGGAAGGACTTTCATAAGAAACGTTACTAGATTTATTTAAAATTAAATTCTTATTTTATATATTTTTATTCTCGTTCTTTTTAAATCTTAACCATACCTCTAAAAATATAAATATTAAGAGTCCAATAAGACAAATTATTACTGCAATAACGAATCCCATTTTTATATCTTAAATTAAATAAAGAAGTAAAGAGAAATTTAATTTTTACATTTAGACTTGTTTCTTTTCAAAAACTTTAGCCATTGCCTCTAAAAGTTTTCGTAATTTTGTTCTATCCGGTATTTTTTCTAATTGTTCTGAATATATCGGATAAACGTTATATAAAATACTTAATAATTCAATCCAAGATTTCTGAGTTTCTGTTTTATCAGGAATTTGTTTTTTTAATTGGAATAAAATTCTTTTTTCTTTTTTTACTTTAAGATTTCTGAGGAACGTTTTAGTAACTAAAATTCGAAATTTGGCATATTCATCAGGTCTGAAATTAACTAATGTATAATTTAAATTATCATCAGCAAAAGGCAGAATTCTGATTCTTTTATCTTCAGGCTCATCTGGGTTATCAACTAAAGAGATTTCAATATTATTTTTATCAAAATCTTCTAAAATAGGATATAATTCTCCCGGTGTTATTCTTGTAGCTGATTCAATTTCATTCGAAATTTCAGATATAGGGATATAAAATACAGGAATTTTTCCTGGATTTTCTAATCTGTAAGTATATTCTTTTTTGATTATTTGTATAATTTGGTTTTTCAAATTCTCTGTAAGCTGCTCAGAAGTAAAAGAAATTTCTGCCTTTTTTCGTTTTTCCTCATGCATTTCTTTATCTTTTTGTTTTTTGCTAAAATCAGATGTAAGTGATGATATAAAACTATTTGTGGTCTTCCCAGCTTCAGCATTCGTGGTTAACCTGCTAGTTTTTCTTTCTTTCTCCAAAGCTGTTTCTAAAAGTCTCTCACTTAGATATCTTCTTGCCTTTTGCTTAGCAACTCCTTTTTTCTCAAAACGTTCAGTGACGGATACGAAATCGATCATTTTAATTGGTTTTCCTAAATCCTGTTTTTCTTCTGTAATTAAAATATCCATATCCTTTCTTGCTAATTGTTCAAGAAGGGCATGGACATTTCCCTTTGATAATTGAGTAACTTTAATTAATTCCCGCTCAATTATTTCGATTGGGTAAGCTTTACCCCTCCTTATATATTCACTTCTAATAATTTTGTAAATTCTTTCTATACTTTGTTCTTCTTCACTCACCGTCTCTTTTTGTAATCTCATGAACATAGATGTTTTATGAGGTTTTAAATAATAAATTAATATTGTACTCCCTAAGAAAAAAATCATTAGAACTGAAATTATGTATTTATCAGCCATTAATACAATGCCAATATTAGTTAGCGTTTGGTTATTTACTTGACTTGCTAGTGAGAAACGAGTTAAAGTTTGAGCAAATACGCAAGCTAAACACAGCAGAATTAAGCCATCCTTTTTAAAGAAAAGTATACGCCACCCTATTGTTTGCCCAGTTTTTCTGATAATTCGAAATAAGAAATACATAGAAATTACAAATTCGAATATATATATGTATGATGCTGGTGAACCTATTGCCCCAATTGTTGCCTTGAAAGCTGTAACAGTATCTTCTTGAAGAAGCATATATATACTAATTTGTAAAATCTGAAAGAAAAAGATAAACAACACAATTAAAGAGAACGTGAAGTTATCAAATGTACCAGCTCTTTTAGTTTCAGCTCGTCTTCTAGTAAGCACAAATTCAAAAATAATAAAGACCAGTGTCATTACTAAACTGAAGTAAATTAATGGCATGATTACACGCATTTGGAAATTATAAACTTTAACTGCACTTGTAGGATCAACTTTTCCAAAAAAATCTAAAGATAAAAACACTAAAAAACTCCTATAGAATAATGAAATTACAATAAGCACACCTAAAATAATAAATGGAATGATTATAGCGAATATATACCTTGGAATTGAATATTTCTTAATGAATCTTGCTTCTATTTTTGTTGAAAATTTCCTTGAATACATATAAAAGCGGCTACTCAATAGAAGTAGCCAAATCATTGCTAAAGTTAATAAATATGTCATAAAATTAAGATCTGTTGAAATATATAAAAATAACAGATACAATACTGCAATTAGACTACAAAATAATATCAATTGCTTAATTGCAGTTTTCTCTTCAAAAATAAAGATTCTTACTTTATCTACACTAAATAGAAAAGACAACACCAGAAAAAATGCAACAATTGTATTTGAAAAAACGAAAGGGTTTCCAAGCATTAATAAATTAATCCAAGTACTTCCTGGAATGTTAATAGCAGTAATTAATAGTAGTGAATATACTACAAATATCCCATATAGACCATAAAATTTTCGCTGGAAAGAATATGACTTTGGTTCTTTACCATCTATATAGACTTCTTGATGAATTATCTTATCAGAATAAAAAGCTGATAATTGACTTTTTACTTTTGACGTGAAACTTGTCAATTTAATATTCTGTTTTGAGGTGAAGCCCTTAACTTTTTGTTTAACCCCACTTTTATCAGGTTTTGACTTTTTTGAAGAATCTGATTGCTTATTAGACATTATTAAATTGAAAATTTATAAGTATATATTATAAAAATGTTATTTAAGAGAACTTTTAAAATTTCATAAAAAAATATTAATTATCGTTTGTTTGTCTTTAAAGCCATTCATAAAAGCTCTAAAGTCCTCATTTTCTTAAGTATTTCTTATAAGATTTCTAAACTTAATTAGATCTGTTAAGAAATTGCATTGACAATAATTTTTAATAAGAAGAGTAAGTTAAAATAATTGTTGAAGGTGAAATTATGACAATGACTAAACTCAAGATTATCTGTCCAGTTTGTAAGGCTGAAAAATTATTAGAATTTCCAAAATCCATTTTTGAAAAAGCTAATGAGCATTCTACCATATTTTTTCCAATGGGTTTAGTATGTGAGCACCGATTTCAAGCATTAATTGATAAAGATCGTATGATACGTGGTTATCAAATAATAGAAGAATGTTAAAAAAAACATCAAGAATGTAATTAGAATTCCAGATATAACTTATAATCATTCAAAAAAGCAATAGAATGGAGTTTACAAAAAGCATTTCATTGAGAAGGGAATACATATTTAGTCAATTGATAAATTATATATGAAAGTTTTAAATTTACTCAAATATAACTATTAATATATCATATTCAATTTTTTTTTTAAGAATGAAAAAGATTCAAGTAGAAAATAGAGAAAGCCTGATAAATCTCGTAAAAAAGGGAATTGAGCTACTTTGCGAGAAAAATATTTCAAGTGTTGTAATATTATCTTCTTATAAGATCAACTCTGTTCTCCGCGATAACTATGGTGTAGATATCAAAGTTGATAGAATAGGCCGGATTTTAGGTCGGGTTGCTAAATTAAATCAATTAAAAAGATTAAATACGAATATTCCAAAATATAAATTACATATTTCAAAAGTCTCGAGTTTACAATTCTTCTAATAATAAATTTAAGTTATATTGCGGAAATCCGTTATTGTTTTTTGGAGTTTTTCAAATAAAATTTTTATTTCTGAATAACTTTCTTTGATTGGTTTTAATTCTAAATCTATTTCTTCAAATTTGGCATCAATTTGTGTTTTAAATAGCGCTGTAACTTTTTCTATGTGTTCGCTTATATTTTTTGTAAGATTTTTTATTTCAGCACCCTTATCTGAAGCTAGGTTATTTAATTCCATTATCAAACTTGACATTTGAGAGTTTAAATTTGAAGTTCTTTCTAATGTATTTAACACATTCTGAATTTTTTCTTCCAATGGAGTAATAACACTTTTAATATGATCATCAATTTTTATTTTTGATTCTTCGATTGTTCCATTTAGAATCTGTGAAATTTCATTTTTTAATTCTCTTTGACCATCAACACGTCTATCAATATATTCAGCTACATTCTTCTTAAAAAGTCCAGAAATTTCTTCAAACGTGCTATTAAAGAATTTCTGTACCTCTCTTAGACCATCTGAAACAGAATTTTTTAATTGGTTTAAGGATCTACTAATATGTTCCATCCCTTTTAGAGCTCCTTGAGTCACCTCACCAATCCATGTATTAACCTGCGTTTCATAAGTTCCTCCAATTGCTTCACTTAATTTAGCCAATCCATTACTAAAGCCAGATATTACCTGATCAACCTGTCCTGAATAATCTTTAACACTTTCTTCTATCAAATCTTCAGCTGAAAGAGGTATTTCTTGAAGTTCTCTTAAAGGTTGTTCCTTTAATTCTTTAATTATAACGGGAGATAATCTTTGTGAGTCTTCTACAAATTTTTGTACCCATTTAAAGAAATTTAGGTTTGCAGGTATCTCAATTTCATATGAGACTTCAAGGTAATCATTTGATTTTTTATGTTCTTTTAATGTATAAATTTTAAAGCCAAACCCTTTATCTTTACCCATGAGTGTATGATCAAAAATTACAACAAATCCTTTAGGATTTTTCTCTGTTTGGAGAAATTTATGGTTTTGAATTGTAATTTCAGTAAAATCCAGACCCCATCCTGGTCGGGAAATATACCATCCTACTATCTTCATGTCCTTTTCTTGGTATTGCTTATCTAATTCAACAAATAATTCAATGTCTTCTTTATTAAAACCAGTTGATATATGAATTCCGTGTTGTATTGGAATAACACTAATTAAATTGATCACTTGATTTATCTCATCTATTTCACCAATACAAACGCCCATTACTTCTACACTTTCATCTAATGCTTCATTCCCAAATCTTAACACATGAGTTATCATTCGAATCAATGCATCTGCTTTAATTTTAACTTTAAACCCACCAGTTTCGTGTTTCTTATCTAGCGATGACAACTTTCCTTACTCGCCCCCTTTTTCTAGTTTTTTTATTTTGTCTAATAACTCTTGATTTTCAGACCTAAGATCCTTTACTCTCTTTTGTAAATCTTTATTTTCAGTTTGTAATGTTTTTAATTTATTTTTGATTGGATTCTTAGAACTTTCTAATAATATAATCGCTGCCTTTAAATCAGATAAATAACTTTTTTTCTCTTTATTTAGATTATTAAGATTACCCTTAATCCTACTTACCTTTTTATTAAAAGATGTCAATAAATCTTCTTGTACTGTGTTTAAATTGCTTTGGATTAGATTATCTATAGATTTATATCTTTCTGTATATTTTTTAATGGCATTGCTTCCTCTTTCTAGATTTTCAACATTATTTGAGAAATTTTTATTAAACTCCGTTAGACTATTAGATATCCTTGTATTTTCTTCTAAAAGCTGATTAAGCGCATTATCTTTAAATGATAGATCAATTTGATTTTTATAGTCCTCTTTCGAATTATTAACTAACTCTTTGATGTTCTCCTTTTCATTATCTAATTCTTCAAGTTTATCATCAACATAGAAATCTATATCTTTTAAATCATTCTGCAAATCATAGTTGAAAGATTGTTGTAAATTAATAATTTCATTACTCAATTTATCTCTTATTTCTTTTAAATCGTTCCTCATCCCTGAGTTATTTATATATATCTTATTGACAATATCTTGTCCCCATGTATTAAGTAAATAAGTCATTGGTTTAATGGTTAATTCTAGAAAATTATCCATCCCTTTTTTTAAAGTTGAAATTATTTCCTCAAAATTTATTTCAGGCAATTTCGATTCTATTTGTTCTTCTTCAGGGATAAAAACCTCGCTAAACAAGTCAACTGTTTCATTTAGTTCAAGAATTTGAGGGCTTCCCGTATGAACAGCATTTATTAATTCCATTATCTTTATATAAAATTCATGACTATTAGGAGGTTCGACAATAGCCTTTACTTCATGGTAATCTGATTTTAAAGCTAATGAAGGGTCATCTAGATTTGTTTCATCTAATCTAAAAACTCTAAAACCTAAATCTCCTGGTTTATCAAGATATGTATGGTCAAAAACAATTCCTATACCGGTAGGGTTCTTCTGCCAAAAAATTTGGTTGAATTTATCAGTTCCACTGAAGAAGATACCGAGTCCTGGATGGCTATGCATCCATCCCACCGAAAACCATCCAAGATCGCCATATTGCTCCCATATTTTTGTATCTAATTCCCCAAATGCTCCCAACTGTTCAACTGAGAATTTCACTTCTATTGTGCCTCCATGAGAAACCGGTACTACATCTTCAACTATAACATTTTTAATTTCATCTTCTCCTTCAAGATGACCAATTAGAACGCCCATAACTTCAGATAATTTTGAATGTTCTATATATTTTGATCCAAAACGTAAAACATGTAGTAACATTTTATAATAAGCAAGGGGTTTAATCGTTACTATACTTTGATCACTAATTTTCCCCATTTTAAATTCACTTGTTTTTTCAAATTTATGATATATATATGGTTTGTATGGTTTTAAATATTTGAACAAAAAGCATTTAATTTAAAAAGGTCTATTTTTATAATTTACAATTATAATCCAATTAGGTAAATAAGCTAGGATTTAATCATGGGGTAATGGTTTACCGCAATAAGGACAAAATTTCCAATCTAAATCCTTGCCACAGTGTGGACAAAAACTTGAAGCTGTTGTACTTGTTGGTGTTCTTTCTGCCATTCCTTGTTTTGGAATGGATGGCAATTGTCTTGATGTCTTCAATGTTGTGGCTGCTGAAGTACTAGGTTGTCCTCCAGTACCCTCTGTTTTAACCCATCCTTGAACTTGTGGTCTTTTTAATTCACTTTCTGGTACTTTCTCTAATTCTACTTCCTTAGTTTCTGATAAAGGGGCTACAATTTTCCTTTCTTCTTTCTTTTTAATTGCCTGTTTCACTAAAGCTTGTGTGGTTTTCATGACTTGATGAGGATTAATATTAGGAATTGCTACTGTACGTAGAACCCATCCTACGATCAAGTTCTGGTTTGGAAAGCCTCCCTGAACGTCCTCATCCTTATAAACATATGAATCAATTACATTTCTTCCTTTTAACAAACGTGAGGCCCATTTATCATTAATCAATCCTAATTGGATTCGATAGCTTGTTCCAGCTACACCAAGTTCGCTTGTAAGTGGAATAAAACCTCTTTCTGTCAAGGTAAATCACTTTTTATATTATAATTATTTGAATCAAGTAATATTATAATGGTAAATTTTGAATTTAAATTATTATTTATTTCATGGTAAAATTTATTTCTAATATTAAAAATTTTATGGAATAGGCTAAGTTAGAGTGCATCAAATCATCCATCTTTCTTTGTGCAATGAAAAAGACATAAATACAAAAATTTGTATTAATTTGTAAAAAGTTATTAAAAAATTATTTAATTTTAAAGAAAAGAACACTGGTTGAAAAAATGACAGTAATAATCCCTACAAAGGTTTATTTAACTATCGTGGCTGCTGCTGTAAGATTTGCAAATGCACGTATACCAAAAGATGATTGGCTTGAAGTAAGTGGTATATTTACAGGTCGAAATGAAGGGGATAATGTTATCATATCAGCTGTTTACCCGATTATGCATCAAAAGTTAGATAAGGATGCAGTGATTGATCAGTACAAATGGTCAGATGAAGACTATGAGTCTCTTTATATAATTGACGATGAAGCCTTTTCAAGGGATCCTCCTGAATTTGTAGTTGGCTGGTGGCACTCACATCCTGGATTTAAGGTTATGATGTCACATATCGATATTCGTACAACGTTATCTTATCAACAAAATAATCCATTAGCGATTTCTCTTGTATTTAACCCTCAGCGATTAATACGCCAAATCGAAGTTGCTGATAAAAGGGGCGATCCAGATAAACAATTGAAAAATGATCCTGGGTTTAAGATCTTCAGATTAGATGACGTAAACAGTGGGATAGAAGCCTCTTATCATTCTGCCGATTATAGAGTTGAAGGATACGAAAGCATGGAACAATTAATTAGTTTGACACAAAAATTCATTGTAGACGTAACAAATTTGTTCCCTAAAGAAAGATTACCACAAACTTATGAAAAAATAATTGATGATAAAATAGAACAATTGAATTCATTGCTATTAGGAACTGAAGAATATTTAGCAACTTTAACTCGACGTGGGGAAACTCAGCGTATTCCTGAGGTTTTAGAAAATCAAAATCAAGAGATAAACAGATTTGTGGAAGAAACAAATAAAAGAATAGGTTTTATCAAACATTTCAAAGAATTCTTAGAATTCAAGGAAAGAGAAACAATAATCCCCCAAATAGAAAAATCAATATCCAAGTGGGATGGAGTTGTGGCTGGTTTGAGTAAAAAATTGAAAGAACTATCTAAAAAGTTTTAGTTTTCTAACCCTAAAAAAATATTTTTCATCTTATTTTTAATTTTGATATATTTTTATTTGATTAAGCGTTATTTTGATTAAGAAAACTACGAGTTAAAACAGTTAGATCCTATAAATTAAATGAAACGTACTTAATTATGAAAAGAATTAATTTTCCGTTTACAGCAATACTTGGGCAAGATAAAATGAAGATGGCATTGGTGTTGAATGTTATAGATGCTCAAATAGCGGGAGTTCTTCTTACAGGCCATCAAGGTACAGGAAAGAGCACTGCTGTTCGAAGTCTCGTAGAATTGATGCCTCAAATCGAAGTTATTAAAGGTTGTGAATTTTCATGTGCCCCATATTCAGATGTTGACGATTTATGTGAAAGTTGTAAAGAAAAAATGGAAAAGAAAGAAGCCAAAACTGAATTTAGGGATATGTGGTTAGTAAATCTGCCCTTGGGCGTTACAGAGGATATGGTATGTGGCTCATTATCCATTGATAAAGTACTTACGGAAGGAATAAGAGCATTACATCCAGGATTATTAGCAAAAGCAAACCGAGGTATTTTATATGTAGATGAAATTAATCTACTACAGGATCACATTGTTGATGTTCTTTTAGATTCTGCTGCTTCTGGTGTTAATATAATAGAAAGAGAGGGTATTTCTGTGTCTCACCCATCTAGATTCGTTCTCGTAGGAAGTATGAATCCTGAAGAAGGTGATTTGAGACCGCAAATAGCAGACAGGCTTGGTTTAGAGGTTAGGATCAGAGCTCCGAGAGATAACGAATTGCGAGCTGAAATCACCAGAAGAGTTATTAGTTTTGGCGATAACCCAA
The DNA here is from genome assembly GCA_030603385.1 of Promethearchaeota archaeon. Lineage (GTDB taxonomy): Archaea > Asgardarchaeota > Lokiarchaeia > Sigyniarchaeales > SOKP01 > Loki-b32. Next base: position 53,786 of record JAUVXW010000031.1, read on the forward strand.
AAAATTTCATTGAAAATTATGAAGATCAACAAGATAAATTAAGGCAAAAAATCCTAAATGCCCGTAAAATATTAAAGGAAGTTCAAATCCCGAATTCTGTTTATGAATTTGTATCTAAAATAGTAAGCGAATTAGAAATCTTCTCACAAAGAGCAGATATTACCTTTATTAGATGCGCCAGAGCTCATGCCGCTCTAAATGCAAGGAAAGACATTGTGGAAGAAGATTTAAACGTGGCGATGGACTTGGTATTTGAACATAGAATTCAATCACTTCATTATGAAATGACACCCGAAGAGATAAAATCTAAGATTGCTGAAGTTTACGGAAAAATAAAGGAAGCTTATGAAAATACTAATGTACTACAACCCAACAGAGAAACAGAAGGACCTTTAAAGCATGATGATTCTTCCCAAAAGGAGTTCAAACGTCAATCTGTTGATCCAGATAAAGTGGATATACCAGAAACGAGAGAGCAGAAGCTTCCCCCTCCAAAATATCCGGACAATAAAAAGAGAAGTCCTAAACCTGCTGGAGGTTGGAAGGTAAAAAATATTCCTTTTGATGATGATCTCAGATTTTTTAAAGCTAAAAATACGTCACTGCCATTCATTTATCAAATGGAAAAAAAAATGACATCAATTCTAGATAATATTAGAAAAGATCGAAAGATTTCTGATTATGGTGGTAGAGGAATAGGAAGAAGAATTAAAATCTCTTCCTCTCAAAAGGGTAGATATGTATCATACAGAACACCCATAAGCGAGAACCCGAAAAGAATTGCTTTAGATGCTACAATTAGAAATTATCTTAAAAACATAGCATATAACGAGACTGATATAGAATTTCCAATACATTTTAATAAGTATGATTTAATGGATAAAATTTATGAATATCGTGCTCCTTTAGCTCTATTTTTTGTACTTGATAGTTCAGCATCAATGTATTATGTAATTAAACAAATGACCGATGTAATATTATCTTTACACCGAGAAGGTTTTAGAAAAAGAGATAAAATTGCTTTAATTATATTTCGAGGTAAACAAGCCTTAGTTCTTCAAAAACCAACTGTCAATTTTAAGATGGCAGTTAATAAATTGAAAAAAATCGAGGGAAAATCATACACCCCAATGGCAGCAGCTCTTAAAAAGGTTTCTGAGCTTATAAAAGTAGAAAAATTGAAGGATAGAAACATAATACCAATCGTTTTTATTTGTAGTGACTGTGGAGCTAACATCTCAGCTAAACATCCTGACTTAATAGCTCAAGTTGAATCTGATTATGTGTTAATTACTCAAGAATTAAAAGAATTAACAAAGAAATTATCAAATCTAAAAATACACATGGTGGTTCTAGAGCCAAAAAAGTCTTATGCCACTCAAGCCCTTGGAGTACACACTTATTCTGCTGAAAAGATTAAGAAGAACTTCAAAAAATATGCCAATTGCCAACTATACAAATTTAACAAGTATAATCCCAACTCCTTAATACTAGAATTGAAAAAAATACTTTAATTTTATTTCTTAAAAACTTCTTAAATTTTATATTCTAATTGTTTATTAATGGAAAATACTACAAAATCTGTCTTAATTGTTGGATTCAACACTCGTCCATTAGCTTTTTCTTTGAAGAATGCAGGATATGAAGTTTATGCTGTAGATTTTTTCGGTGACTTAGATTTTTATCCAAATGTGAAGGATAGTTTCGTTTTAACAAAAGAGTTAAGGACTGATTACAATTCAATAAAAGACAAATATAGCCAGTTATTGTCAGATTTTACAATAAAATTATTGAAAAAATATCCTAGAATTAATTATTTAATGATTGGGAGCGGATTAGATGATGCTTATATAGAACGAGAAGCCATTTCAAACGAAATAAAGGATAAGAATTACAAGATAAAGGAGTTGAATAATGATATTGAAACACTCAAAATGGCTCGTAATATTGATTATGTTTATAAGATTTTAAAGTTGCACAAGTTTAAGGTTCCTTTTACTATTCCTTACGAAAATTTAAAGGCTTATAAAAATAATCTTCAATTTCCAATTATTTTTAAAAAATCTAAAAGTGCTGGTGGATTGAATGTTTTCAAAATTCAAAACCATGAAGAATTATTATCTAAAAGTAAAATTTTGGAAGGTAAAGAGTTTAATCCCCTAGAATGGGTGATTCAAGAGTATATAGAGGGCATTCCTATAAGCTGTACAACAATTTCAAATGGTATAAAATGTGAAGTTATTTCAATCAATCGTCAAATTATTGGAGAACAATTTTTAAATGCTCCTAAAGAATTCATATATTGCGGTAATATCGTACCTGCGGGTTTGCCAAAAAAGGATGAACAAATTATATCAAGGATTTCAAAAATCCTAACAATCGAATTAGAGTTAAAAGGTATTAATGGATTTGATTATGTTTTAAAAGACCATTATCCATATTTAATGGAGGTTAATCCAAGAATCCCTGGTTCGATAAGAGCATCTGAAATGAGTTTTGATTTAAACCTTCTAGATTTACATATAAAAAGTTTTGATTTGGATAAATGGTATGTCATTAAAAAATTAATAAGTTCTAAGAAATTAAGTGGGTTTTCAACAAAATTAATAGTGTTTGCCCCCAAGGAAATAAAAAAAAATGTTATTTCTGAGGTAAACAATCTTGAATATATTCATGATAAAAGTGAGCCAAATAAAAGTATCTTGAAAGGTGAACCGTTATGTACTGTTTTATATAAAGGAAGAAATTTATCAAAATCTTATAGTATGGCGATGGAAATTGTGAATAAAATTAACCAGATCATTGAAGGATTGCCTTGATCTTAGCAATGTAACCTCCCAGTTTTCTTTCGTCTGATTCGGGGACAGCAAGTGCTAGAATTCGATTCTCGTCTAAATCATGAATAATAACAGACCCATTTTCTCCCCCAATTATAGAATATTCCATACCACCTTCTAATAACACACCTGATAAATTATATAAAGCCGCAATCATAGCTGAAAGAATTGGTTCAGGCATAGTTGATTGAATTTTTATAGGTAATCCATCTTTGGTTATAATTCCAATCATTAGTGCCGATGGAATTGCTCTTTTAATAGCAACAAAAATTTCTTCTTTTTTGAGCTCTGATGTTTCAACAAACGCTGAAATTTTTAAGGCAAATTGTTTCATCTTGGAGACATACTGATTTAATCCTTCCAATTCTGCTAATTCACGATTTAAATATGAGACCATTGTTATATTTTCGGTCATAACGGCAAGTATGATTTTCTTTTTACCAGTCACTAAATTGTATGAGATTTCTTGCATTAAAGAATCATTCAATATTTTTGAAGATATAAATAGTAGACTAGAGGCTGCAGCAGAAATCTCAGGTAAAGATAAAATTGTATTTTGTTTAAAACTATTTGCAATGAATGTTCCTCCGTGAGTTCCAATATTAATACCTAAAATTGCAGAATTTTCATTTATTTCCTTTTCAATAAGCTTAATGATATCATTTTCTAATGCTTTCATTTTATTTGATTTGCTCATGTATTTATATTAAAAATATGCAAATAAAAAGCTATTTAAAAAAAGTTTAATATTTCTTAAAACTATTTTAATATATTCTAAATAAAAATTCCTAAATTTTATATTCTAAAAATGTAAATCGATGAATTAAAAGAAAGTATCAAAAATCTGAATAATACTATCAATAATCTACAGGAATCTATTAATCTTAAAGATGATCAGATTAATACGATAAAAGATTCGCTGAAATTAAAAGAAGATCAAATTAAAACCCTGGAATCTTCCCTAAATCTAAAA
>JAUVXW010000002.1 GCA_030603385.1 Promethearchaeota archaeon
GGGGGGCAAATTCTAGTAGAATCTAAAGGAAGAAATAAAGGTACTGAATTCAAAATTAAACTTTTAAAAAAATAATTGTATTTTAATCCTTCCAACTTATAATCCACTTATTTACCATTTCCATGAATAAAAGACGTTATAAATTTTCGTGATAAAAAATTGGTCTTGATTTGTACTAAAACTTGGAAATTCTAATAATGAAATCATTAGCTTAAACCTTTTAAGTTAATGAATAAATGATAAAATTATGAAAAAAGTATATTATATTCTGATATATACTGTCTTACTATTATTGACTCTTTGGGTTCTTTATTTTTCTGGCTGGCAACAATTAATTATAATCCTAGTAATAATTAATGTGATAATATATGCTGCGAGGAAACCATTGAATGGACTAGCAGCCATTTTTTTTAAGGAACGTAAGAGATATAAAGTAATAATATCGTTAACTATTAACCTAATCTGGATCATTTTTTTATTCTGGTTATTGTTAAGTATCTCAACCGAACTTTTTATCGCAATCATTTCATTTTTGATAGTAGCAATTGCATTAAATTTTAGAAATGTAATAAATAATATAGTTTCAGGAATACTTTTACTTGCTACTGAGCAATTTGAAATCGGTGATTTAATTGAAACAAATAAGATTCAAGGAGTTGTTACGGAAATTAATTTAAATTACTTAAAAATTAGGGAATTTGATGGAATAAATGTTATTTTACCTAATAGTAGTGCATATGGATCGACAAAAATACAATTTACACATAGTAAATTCAAGATTTTTAAACCAAAGGATAAGACCGAATTCGCAAATAAAAAATATTATCGTAAATATTTAAAGACGATAAATAAGATTCTTGCAGCCAAAATAAAAACAACTAAATACGTTAAACAAATTGAAATTCCCGGAAGGGTATCTCCTGATAATCTCGTTTTGAAAACATCTAAAGTTTTTGATAGGTATGAACCTATTTTTGGTAAACGTCCTGATTACTCTATAGACACCACCAGATATGGAAGAGTTCGAATCAATCTCTATATTATGTCAGATAAACCTACTATAGTAACTAATTATATAGATTCATTATTGAGAGATTTAGTTTATGAATTGTTTTCTGATGAAATATATAAAGATTGGAAAAAACCTAAAAGTAAAACTCCTGTAGAACTAAAATCTAAAAAGAAAGAGGTGAAAAAATAATGGCGTTATTTAGAACCGATCTCGAAGCATTATTGTTTGTAATTATTATTGGTGGTAGTCTCTATCTTATAAATTTCATTATGGGCTTTTTGATTGGCAGAATTAAGAAAATTCTTCCAGCAAATAAGAATAAAATAAAGTTTATAATAAGATTGGTTTCAATTATCTTGTTTTTATATTTTTTAATCGAAGGATTTCCCTCTTTTACTACAATTCCTCCTGAATATACGGTGTTAATTACGGGAGCAGCAAGCACGGCTTTAGCCTTTGCAACAAGCGAAATTTTTTCCAATTTTATCTGTGGGATTTTGATTTGGTTAGTGGATCCATTTGATCTAGGAGATATTGTCAATATCAAGGGTTATCAAGGAATCATAAAATCAACTACTCTTACAAATATTACAATTGAGACTTTCGATAGAATTATTGTGCAAATATCCAATTCTGACGTATTATCTTCCCCTATTCTAAATTATACAATTAAATTGAAAAGGAAGAAAAATTTCTTCCGGTTTAAAAGACAAATTCAATTTCCTCAAGATATTGGACACGCACGACTTGATATTGATGAATATAATGAAGAAATGCGTAAAAAAGAAGAGAATGAATTAAGAGAATTTCATCATTTAGTTTTAGAAAAAGACCAATCAGAGATTTTTTCATTTACATTTTCAATGCGTGTACCCTATGAACGATTTAGGATTAAAGTAGATAAAATAGAAAAAATCTGCATAAAATATAAAGAAATTTTTGACTATACCCCAAAATTTCATATATTTAATTTCAGTAATGAAATCTCTGTGAAATTTCGTATTTTAACTCTAGATTCTGATAAGTTACTCAATTATCAAGCAGAATTTGTAGATAATTTGTACAAGATAATTCTAAGTAAAGAATCATAAATTTAAATTTTCTTTTTTCCAGTATCACTTTTAAATAATTAATTCAGAACATCAATTAGCAAATATATCTTTATATGATTGTTTTAGTGATTTAATTAAATTAAATCAAATTGGCTTTGATGGTGATAAATACTACTTAAACGTGAATTTTGATTATAGAAACTTGAATTCTCAAATAATTAATGAAGCTTTAAAGTCAAATAAAAGTATTAATCAATATGATGATATTGAAGTAGTAAAGAAATCAATCAAAAAAATAAACTGGGATAGCATTTCCAATTGGACGGTAGAGTATAGACAGAACCAATTTGCTGATTATACTTATTTTGATGTAAATCCTAGACTTGACTGTTCAAAATCAAATCCTCTATATCTACATAAAAAATGGATTGAACATATTATAAAAGATAGTAGATTTAATTTAACAGACTCAAGATTAGGAAAATTATGTGGGATCTCAAGAGATTCAGTCAGGTATTATCGTAGAAAATTCAATATTAAAGGAAAGGAAGATTGGGGCTATAAACGATTTATTAACAATGGTAAGTGGTGGATCAAAGTCCCTGAAGATTACGGAAATCCAATTGCAGAGAGAGAAAAAGGATATCTGTTAGAACACAGATATATCATTGAGTGTTATTTGCGAGAACATCGTGAATTAGAAATTTCAAAAAGATCCTTAAATAGTGACGGATACTTGTATTCTGATTGTGTAATTCACCATATTAATTTTGATCCATTAGATAATAGGTTAGAGAATTTATGGATTTGTGAGAATGAAAGTGAACATAAATTAATTGAGGGAACATTATTGAAATTAGTTGAAGAACTAATGAAATTAGACCTTATTTTTTTTTCTGATGGTAAATATTATCTAAATTGTTGAAATTATAATAAACCTTCACAATTTCCTATTTTAATCTAAGAAAATTTAATTCTATTATTAATAGCTTTCCACGGTGCTAAAGAAACTATGTCACGAGATGAGATCAAAAATACTACGGGAATCGGAGGTGCTTTCGTACTCCGTTCTGTTCAGGAATTAGATAAGGTTGGACTATTGGAATATGATATGGATACTAGTACTGCTAAATTAAAAGAACGCTTATTTCCCAAAAAAGCATTGGAAGAAAAAAAGTAGAATTTCTTATAATTTACTATATTTTTATTTAGTAATAACCATCTCGTGAAGTGTGTTTCCTTTTTCTATGTAAGATTTCCCATCAATATGAATATTAAGTTGAAATTTAGAATTTAATCGAAAATAACCTGGTTTTAATTTTAAGAGATTTTTTGCTAAGAAACGTGTAATGGGGCCTAATTCGTAAAGTAAATTAGTAGCGTCGATTATCTCTTGAACATTGAGGATTATTTTATTACTATCACCAAAATTAAAGGTCAAAACTTTAGGATATTTATTTCCAGCTTTTTCATTATATTCAAAATCATCTTGAAACATTTCATATTCACCTGTACTAAGGATTACGTTTTCGTTTTTAGCAATCATAAGAATTTGTATTGGATAATTATCCATTTTTTTATTGCATTTAATATAGGCAAAAATGACTGTAAAATTATCTGAATATATCCTTCCCCAATACCAATAATCAATTATCAAAGCAAAATTAAAATTTAGCCAATTATGATCATGATATCCAATACCTTTTACTTGAATAGTATCGTTGTTAACCTTTATAGTTCCTTCAACATCTGCTCGAGGTAGAGCTATAACCCAACCAAATTGATTTGACTTTCCAAACTCAATATAGCCTTTTCCTGGCTTCCAACCATGAACTTTAGCAGTATATTTTAGATGAAACCCATATTCACCTTCATCTAAGAAAACTTCATACGTTGGAAATTCATTGTTAGAATAATCAACTTTTATATAATTTTTACCAATTTGTACATTGGATAAATCATGAGAAGCTTTAAGATCAGAATGAAGAAAATCGATTACTTTCTGTATTTTCTCTCCATTGGGCTTATAAATCGTAATCTCTATACCTGTTTTCCCTGTTCGTTCGTGTTTTGCTCGAAAAAATCCTACTACGGTATATCCATTATCAAGACGGGCATCAAAATACCACCATTCTCTGGTTCCTTTCTTGTCCATATCGATGTGTAATGCATCATCTTTTGGTTTGATTGGTTTAATTTGGTCATCCTTTCTACCTGGTCCTAACCAGGCTTCTTTAATTTTTGTACTCATAATAAATCTTTTTCTCAAAACTTATTTTTAATTAATATAAAATCTACGTTAAAAATTTAAATATTTTCAATAATATAAGCAATTTTCTGATTCCACGCATTTTTATTTTACGGGTTAACCACTTTTTAGCGACTCCAAATAGTGAAAGTCGATTCATAGCAATAGCAAGGAAAGTTTGGGTATCCATCTCTAAAAAAGCGTCCCACCCTACCTTTCGCTTTTTCAAATTTTCTTTTGGTTTATTTGGAACGCTCTCAACTCTTACTAATCCCTTATCAACTATAATAATTGCTGCATGATTTAAGTTCAAAGCATTTAAGAGAATTTTAACTTTAAGATTTTTAAATTTTTCTTGAAACTTCTTGTTTTCATTTAGAGGTGTTAGGATGCTATTGATTAGGACTGCGAAACCCCTTATTTTTTTATTTTCTTGGTTTGATTCTACCATGCTAATGCTCTTGATCTCATTGTTTTTATTTGTTTTGTGGTGAAATATAAAATCCAGAATCAGAAATATTATTTGGGTCAAATACTTCCTTAATCTTTCTTAACCATATATGATAATTTGACATGTGGGGTCCAAAAAGTTCATGCATTCGGTTTCCCTCAACAAAAAAGGGAGCACCAAGATGTCTGACTAAATCCAATTGATTACTTCTATCCATATATTCAGCCATTCCTTCAACACTCTGTTCATCTGTTTGATCAAACATCGTCGGGGATTCCATATGAAAATAATGCCCTGATTCGTATGAAGTCATCCATGTACCCTCACCAAAATCGTTAGCAATTACGCCTTTCTTAATATACTCCTGTTTTAAAGAGATATTTGATTTTGTGCTTCGAAGGCATACGGCTGCTGTATCAGCAACTCCCTTTGAAGATTGAAAACCTCCTGTTGCGATAAAACCATGTAATCCTAAATTTGAACGAAGGGCTTCAGCATAAAATATTGGATTGGGGGTATAAATTTTTCCGATAATATTTTTTAAGTTTAATTCTTCTAGTAAGAGATCCATTACTTTCTGTTTATATCCAAATTCTCGTTTTGTACGAGCAACTATTAATACAACTAACGGTGTTTTCATCCTTCCTATTGCCATTTTATCCATTAAACTTTCAATTGAATTGGAAAATATTGCCATAACCGCAAAACCAGATAAATAACTACACATAAATGAAATTTCTTCCTCTTCAACACTCAACATTGTAGATTCGAGTTTCTTAAAATTTCCACAATCCATAACGTATAATTTCATAAAATCTGGGATTTCAAAATCATAGTTAGGGGAATATCCTTTAACCTTAAAATCTATTTTACAAGGATACGGAAACAGCTTTACTGCAACTTTAGTAAAAACTCCGAGCCCAGATTTAGTGCCTGCCCATCCTCTCATGATACCTCTTAATGATGGACCAGGACCATCTCCATGATACCAATCAGGATTATTTTTTAGACCATAAGACCCTAGTCTCATAATCTCACTATCGGGTAATACCCATTCTACAGCTAAGACGTTTCTTGCACTATGTCCTGTAGAAGGAGAAGTAAACCCTGGACCATTCATGCTCGTAGCGCTAGCTAATGGAGAAACCATTGGACCTGCACCAGGCATATGGCAATTAAGGCCATATTTCATTATTTCAACTTGAAGCTGGGCCCCACTCACATATGGTTCAATAACTGCATAGAGGTTTTTCTCATCAATTTTAATAATTTTATTCATACGGCGGAGATCTATAATGATAGAATTATCTGAAGATGGCTGATTCCAAGGTCCTAAACCAGTAGATTGTGCTTTAAAAATTATACTATACTTATTACATAATTTCACTATGCCTTGGACTTCTTCTGTAGATGATGGTAAGACGACCGCTTTAGGTATCGGGGAGAATGGTATTGGTTCTTTACCATCTATATAATTAAAAATTTCCATACACCAATTATAGGCATAGACATTAGTTATAACATCACCATCATCAATATTTTCCACGCCAACAACTGCTTCAAATTCTTTAAGAATTTCTTTCTCCAGGACCATTTATGTAACCTCCGTTGATGATTCTTTAACAGTTTTAGGTGGCGAATCAAGTGCCATTAATAATAACTCACTTATATCATAAAATCTTAAACTAGAACCTCTTTCATTTATTCCATCTTTTAAATTTGTTGAACAAAAAGGACATGCGGAAGCTATTATTTCTGCTCCAGTATCTTCGGCTTCTTCAATCCGAGTTACTGCTGTCTTAATGGCAAACTCTGGAAATGCTGATTTTACACCACCCCCAGCACCGCAACAATATGAAAATTCTTTGTTCCTTTCCATTTCAACAAATTTTAACCCCGGTATTTTCTTTAACACTTCTCTTGGAACTTCATAAATTCCATTTGTTCCACATCTTTTAGGTTTTTCAGGTATATTAATGGATATTAAAGGCATTAATTCTAAAACTTCCCCATCCCATCCATCATATTGTTCCGAATTACGCCCTAAATGACAAGGATCGTGATATGTCACGGTATAAGGAACTTGGTTATTTAATTGTAATTTAGAACTTGCGATTAAATCATTATACAATTCAGTAGTGTGAAATACTTTAAAATTGTAATCCCTTTCTAAAGGATAATTTACTTTAAAGGTATTATAACAACCCGCACAACTAAAAACAACAGTTTCAATTCCTTCCTTCTCAATAATATCAATGTTCTTGTTTAATTGTCCTATAAATGAATCTTTATCTCCAGTTCTTAGAACAGGACTGCCACAGCAAAATTCATCACCATCAAGAATTTTAAATGAATAATTAGCAGCATTCAATACACGAGCAGTCGCAATTGCTATTTCTTTTCTCCTGTAAGAAGAAGTGCATCCTACAAAATATAGTGTCTTTGCATTAGGATCAATCTTTATATCTTTTGGGAGCCAATCTATTCTTTTTTCATGAGGTTCATTATATGGATTATGATTATTCTTCACAGCTTCAATATATTGTTGCTGTTTTGGCATTGGTCCATATCCCAAAGAAACTAGCTTTTCTCTGAGTTTGATTATAATTTCAAGTGGTTCTAAAGTGTTTAAAAACTTACAAGATACTGCACAACCCCCACATTCGGTACATTTATATACTATATCCCGTAATTCTTCGGAAGGTTGAATTCTTCCCATTTCTAAAGCAAGGGCTAAAATAATACGTCCACCTCCACTATATACATGATAATTAAATAGATCTATAGATGGACATATAGTAGCGTATTTTTGACTTTTAATTTGTAGTTGCGGAATCCACTTACATATTGAGCAGCGGAGACAGCGTTTTATCATTTCCTGATATTCTTGTTCTTTCACTGAGGTAGAAACTCCCCTAATATTTCTCAGAGATCATTAATTTTAAATGGTAAATGACTCAATTTTAATGAAATAATGTAATTATTAATTGAATAAAATAGTATCTATTAACCATTTCAAGTACGATTTTTAAATAAGTATTAATTCAGATTGAGATTAATTTCAAGAAATCTATTCAATTTCTAATAATTGCTCCCAATATTCTTTTACATTCCACTCTTTATTTACCTTTATTTTAGATGCGATTTTGCTAAGAACATCTCTAATCATTTTCGATTGTAAATAATGAGAATTGGGAGTAATTGCACAAAGCATAAATGTTCCTGCTTCGTCTTGCGAATTATCCCCCATTTTATCCACTAATGCATAAGCATCTACTAAATCTCTTACCACTCTGAGTGTAAATTGGCTTGATTCTGACAGTTCTTCGAATTTATACATTTTTATTAGTGTAGAATATAATTGAGAAGTGAGATCTTTGAGATTAAGTGAAGGAATTTCATTTTTTGGATAATAATCCTTTAATACTGGTTCAGATTCGTTATTCCAAGTCATATAAAAGATATAAAAGAAATCAGCTCTCCTATGTTTCTTTAGAGATGGTTCTTCAAATTTCAATATTTCTTTTAATTCCTCTTCTAAAATCTTGGAATCTTTACTAATTTTAATGTGTTTTTTTAAAGTTTTTTTGATTCTTTTCAATAATTCTTTAGCTTTAAATGGTTTGGTGATGTAATCATCTGCTCCAAGCATTTTACCGAATCTTACGTCATCAGGTTCAGCTTTACCTGATAAAAAGAAGAAAGGAATCCTTGACCATTCAGAATTTTCAGCTACCTTCATGTAGAAGTCATAACCATCCATTTCTGGCATTAATATATCACTTATTATAAGATCTGGTAGAAATTCAATATTCGAGAGAATTTCTAATCCTTCTTTCCCATTGAAAGCAGAAATTAATTTAAAATCATTCATTTCCATGAATATTTTTAAATTTTGGACAAGCACATCATCAGCTTCGACTAAAAAGACAGTAGGTTCCATAATTAATAACTCTGTTATTTAAAATTGCAATAATAAGACTCCTCTATAATAAAAGAATAAATATTTAACATTTGTGAAAATGAAAATCTTTTAAATACTAATGGTTTAAATTTGGATCAAATCTCCAAATTAATCGTCAAAACATAAAACTCCGGGATTTAATATATTATTAGGGTCAAATATCTTTTTTACCTTTTTTAAAGCTATTTGCGTTGAATCCATATGTCTTTTAAACACTTCTTTTGCCCATAAACCGTAAGGTCTATTAAAAAAAGCACCTTCATTCATGAGTTTAATACTTAGGTCCATAAATTTTTTATTTACACTTTTTAATGCCTCTTCATCTTTATGATCGTAGTAAATGTCAAATTCACAATGATAAGACGTTCCTTGATTGATAGCTTGGATATAAACACCAAGATCTTCAGACACTTCGTTTTCTACTAAAGTGATAAATTCTGAAATCTTTTCAAAATTAGTAATAAAGAAAATATCTTGAAAGCTTCCTTTTAATCTTTCTCTCCATGGATAAGAAGCTGAGCTATTTAAAGCATGAATAATCTCACTTTCACTTATAACACTTTCTCTTTTCAAATGATCAAGTTTGAGATCGCTCAAAATTTCACTTAGATCTCCCTCTTGGTATGCGATTTTGTCGTTTGCTAAGTTACCACGACCTGCCAAAACAAATATTAAATTCCACTTAGTCAAAGAATTACTTAACTCTTTTATATCCTCAGATAATTGTTTAACCAAACAGGCTAAATTAATATTATTCAAAATTAACAATTCATTACCTAACCGAAATTTTAACAATTGATGTTGAAGATTCAATAGATCTTGAATATTTTCTGCTTGGAAATGGATAACTTTTTGAACTGTAGGCATTAACTCTAACTTAAGAGTAACCCATGTTACTATTCCTAAGCTTCCTTGAGCTCCTTGTATTAATCTAAAGGGACTAAATTGAGTTGGTCCCATTGGATTTGTTTGTGCTTGACCGGATTTTTTTTGTTGCTTTATTGTTCCAGGACCGGCCGCAGTGCCAGTTCTAAAAAGATCTCCTGTTCCAAAAATCACTTCAGTGCATAATAAAGGATCAGAACTATCCCATTGATAACGAGGGATTGTCGTTGGTACTCTTTCAAGCGCTGTCGTAAGAACAGATTTACTATCTCTAGGATAAAGAGGTTGTAATATCTTTAAACCTTTTTTTTCAAGGATTGGAGTTAATTGACCAAATACAACTCCGGGTTCAACCATAATGACTCTATTTTTTCTATCAATATTTAAGATTTTGTTCATTTTAGAAAGATCAACAATAATAGAATTGTCTTGTAGTGGAATTGTATCCCCATGATAACGTATAGGTGAACTTGAACTTATTGGAATTACTGAAAATCCAAGCGAATTTGCTAATTTTAAGATTTTTTCAATTTGTTTGGCTTTATTTAACCACACAACATATTTTGGTATTTTCCCTTTAACAAAACTTAAATCTGTAGAATAACTTTCTAATACTTCAGGATCATTTGAAATAGATTTCGAACCACAGATTTTAACTAGTTTTTGGAATATCTGTTCTTCACTCATAATTAATTTACTCTTATTGAAACCCTTTGCTTCATAAAATATTTCCATCTATTAAGATATTTTCATAAAAAATTTTATATAATTGAAACGTACTATTTAACAATTATATTTTCCAAAAACAAATTAATAAAATGAAATTCAAATGAATACATACGATTTAATTATAGTCGGTGCTGGACCTGGAGGGTCTGTAGCAGCAAAAATCGCAGCAGAAAAAGGTTTGAAAACAGTTTTTTTTGAGCGTGGTCGTAAGCCAGGTGAAAAAAATTCTTCGGGGTGCGGATTAGGACCAAGAATGTTCAGAGATTTTCCTGAAATGATGAAAAAATTAACACCAGAAAAATGTCCTTCTATGAGAGCAGGAGTTGCTGCTCGAAACTATTTTGTAAATAAAGATGACATCGTTGCAGGATATGTCATGGCCCGTCCAACTGAATCTGTCTCATATGAGCCAGCAAAAAGTTGGATTACGATGAACGTGTATCGTAGTGAATTTGACCCTTGGATTGCTGAGTTTGCAACTGATGCTGGAGCTGAATTAAAAACTTCTACTTTAATTATAGATTTATTAAAAGAAAATGGAAAGGTATCTGGTGTCATTGATGATAAAGGTGAGAAGTATAAGGCTCCAATAGTTATTGGCGCAGATGGTGCCGTCTCAACTGTTGCACAGAGATCAGGATTAAGATCTAAATGGTCTCAAAATCAAGTAACACTTACTCTTCAATATGATTTTCAGGCACCTTCAGAAAAAATTGATGATATTATGGGGGATGAAACACTTGCGGTCTGGTGGGGTTCAAACTTTCCAGCTTCTTATCAAGTTTTCTTTAACGATGGCTTTCACCAAGGTTTGGGCAATTGGATGACGTGGTGGGATAAAAATCCATTATTTTACTTGAATAGGGTTATAAATTTAAAATATTACCAAAGATTGTTAAGAATCCTTGACGCTAAGCCACGTGAACTTCAAGCACATTTACTTCCTTGGTTAGATTACCCTTATAATACCCATACTGATGGAATTATTTTGATTGGTGATGCTGGGGGTTTTCCGTGTCCCCTCGAAGCAGAAGGCATATATCCTGCTATGGTAACAGGTAAAATTGCGGCGGAAGTAGCAGCTGAAGCAGTATCATCTGGAGATTTTTCTAAAGATTCGTTAAAAAAGTTTGACGAAGGGTGGAAAAAAACTAGTATAGGAGAAGAATTTGAAGCAGGGGCTGAGTTATGGAATATTTGGAAAGCGTTACCTTTTAGCCCAAAAGAAACAATGTCGTGGTTTATACCAATGATTATGGAAATTCTTGGGGGGATATTCGATTGGTCTCAACCGCATACTAAGCGAGTTAGACAAATACTAAGTCATGTGAAATCATATATGCCAAAAGCAACACCCTTCATAATGAAAAATGTATTTCCTTTAGTTGCCAAGGTTTTTGAAGATGATTTAGATAAAATTATGGATCCAAAGAAAATTATGAGAATTCTCCCCAAACTTTTAGACATGCTTCCTCAAAAAAAGAAAAGAAGAGGTGGTCAAGAAAAATGAAAATCGAACTTGAAGGCCTAACTAAAAGAATTCCTGGAACTGGAGATTTTATTTCAATTGATAATCTAAAATGTAATAATTGTGAGCGTTGTTTATTTGTATGTGTGATGAGTCTATGGCGAAAAAAAGAGGGTAAAGTATATCTTGCTGAGGATTATCAATCAAAATGTTTAGAATGTGCTGCTTGTTTTCAAGTATGTGATCCTGGTGCAATAATGTTTAAATATCCTGTTGGAGGTACTGGTATAGTAATTGAAAAAGGATAATAATTATTTATTATCTTTTCAGAACCCCTAAATGATACTAAGATATATTCTTTAAGATAAATAAAGAAAACCGGAAAAAAAACTATGAAATTCTTTAAATTTTAATTTTTAACTTATTCTTCAATTCTTTATATCTCGAGCGAAGTGTAACTTCTGTCACCCCGATTGAATTGACAATTTGTTGTTGAGTGAGTTCTAAATCTTTAATCCTACACGCTAAATAGATTGCTCCAGCACATAATCCTTTTGGGTCTTTTCCGCTGATTGAAAAATTAGAGATATAAGTTGTTAAAATTTTTTTTGTTAAGATCTCAATTTCTGAATCTAATCCCAAATCTGATATATATCGTGGAATAAGTGCCACTGGATCGGTAGATTGGGTTTTAAAGTTCAATTCTCGTATTAATATACTAATACTCCTTCTTACATCCTTTGCCGTAACTGAGGCTTCTTCTAAAATTTCTTGAAGGGTTCTAGGGATATCTTTTTTTCTACATGCTAAATATAAGCACGCAGCAACCATAGCATTTATAGATCTCCCTCGAAGTAATTTTCTCTTAAATGCTTCGATATATAGTCGCATACCTTCTTCTTTAACATGATTAGGCAAATTTAGATTACTGCTTATTCTTTTTAATTCAGTGGACGCAATTAATAAATTCCGTTTTTGCCAAGTTATTCGTGTGTTCCACTTTGCAGCTCTTTTTAAATCAGGATTATTGATTTTTTGTTTATCTATTACTGTACTTAAACCCATATCAGGCAATAAAATTGAGATTGGGGCTCCTGTCTGTTCTCGGTTATTTTTTTCTTGATTTGTATAAGCTCTTTTCCCACTGTGAGAATAATCAACTAATCGTTCGTTAATTATTAAACCGCATTGATTACATACAGTTTCTCCCTTTTCCTCAATAAAAATGATTGAGCCCCTACATTCTGGGCAAAAATTTGATTGCTTACTTATATTTGCAATCATTCTATAATTCTACCTCCTTAATTTTCATCTTTTTTACACACCTACAGCTTGTAATTTTACTAATAACTCCTTTTGGTTTATGTTCAATTTTTTAGGAACTCTTATTTTAATTTTAACTAATAAATTACCTCTTTGTTCTGAATTAATTTTATAAAACCCTTGATTTTTTAGCCTTAATAATGATGAGTCATTAGTTCCCGGAGGAATTGATACATTCAAA
Source organism: Promethearchaeota archaeon (assembly GCA_030603385.1). Classification (GTDB taxonomy): domain Archaea; phylum Asgardarchaeota; class Lokiarchaeia; order Sigyniarchaeales; family SOKP01; genus Loki-b32. The sequence continues at coordinate 13,314 of JAUVXW010000002.1, forward strand.
GTTTTTTCTATCCCCTTTACTTGAATTTTTCCACCAAGTACAGCAGTTGTAAAGGGAATTTCTTGCTCAATATAAATATCATCATCTTTTCTTTCAAAATTTGGATGCTTTTTAACATGAATTGCTATATATAGATCACCAGAGCTTCCTCCATTTTCCCCTGGCATTCCTTTTCCTTTTAGACGTAATTTTTGATTGTCTTTAATTCCTCTCGGAATATTTACATTTAAATTTTTCATCTGTCCAGATACTGGATCTTTATACTGAACTTTCTTCTTACCCCCATAAAACGCATCCACAAAATCAATTTCCATATCATACCTTAAATCATCTCCCTCCCTTGGGAGATTACTATAAGGTGATGACCTTGCTCTTGTACTTCCTCCCCCTCTTCTGTTAAAAACATCAAAAATATCTCCTAAATCATTAAAAAAATCAGATCCTCCATTTCCTCCTCTTGAATTTCTACTATTACCAAAAATCTCATTAAAATCAAATCCTCCAGGTGAACCAGATGTAGAATAATAATATGTTGTACCATCTGGGCTTCGATATGTTCTTCCTCCTCCAGTGCTACCAAAACCTCCAGGACTACCAGTCCGTTGTCGATATGTTGATGGATCTCCTTCTACAACACCGAATTTATCATACATTTCTCTTTTCTTATCATCACTCAAGATACTATTAGCTTCATTGATTTCTTTAAATTTTTCTCCTGATTTAGACTCATCGGGATTAACGTCTGGATGATACTTTCGAGCCATCTTGCGGAATGCTCTTTTAATTTCTTCCTTTGATGCTCCTTTTGTAATTCCTAATACCTTATAATAATCCTTAGCCATCTTTTAACCCCATCTTTTAATATTATTTGTGTAAATTTTAATTAAAATAAATAAAAAAATAAATAAAAAAAAATCAGACTTATTCATACTCGGCATCCACTACTTCATCTTGACCAGTTGCTCTTCTGAATTGCTCTTCTTCAATCTCATCTTGAGTTCTTCCTTGATTCCCATAATTAACTCCACCTGGCATATCTCCCATACCTCCGGGTGGTGCTCCTTGATAAGCTCCTTGAGTAGGTCCTTGTTGTTGTCCATAGATTCTCGTCGAAACTTCGTGTAATGAATTCTGTAATGCTTCACTTGTACTCTGTATCCTTCCTACATCTTCAGATTCCATTGCGCTTCTCAGATCAGATATCTTTTCAAGTATATTTGACTTCAAATCTCCAATAACAGCTTCATTCTCTTTCAATAATTTTTCAGTTTGATAGATTAATGCTTCTCCTTGATTCTTTGCTTCTGTGAGTTCCTTAAATTTCCTATCCTCTTCAGCATTTCTCTCAGCTTCCCGAACTTTTTGCTCAATCTCATCATCAGACATCTTAGTTGATGCAGTAATTGTTATTGTTTGACTTTTACCAGTACCAAGATCTTTTGCTGAAACATTTATAATTCCATTTTGATCGATATCAAATGATACCTCAATCTGTGGTACACCCCTTGGCGCAGGTGGAATTCCGGTTAAATGAAATCTGCCTAATGTAATGTTATCCCCGGCTCGTGATCTTTCACCTTGTAATACATGAATTTCTACTGCTGGCTGATTATCTGCTGCTGTTGAGAATATCTGAGTCTTGTTCGTAGGGATTGTTGTGTTTCTCTCAATTAGTTTAGTGAAAACTGAACCTAATGTTTCAACACCTAATGATAATGGAGTCACATCAAGCAACAGTAAATCTTCAACTTCACCAGTTAACACACCACCTTGAACTGAAGCACCCATCGCAACACATTCCATTGGATCAATACTACGTTCTGGAGTTTTACCTAATAGATCTTCGAATTTCTTCTGAATTGTTGGCATTCTGGTTGGTCCACCGACTAATATAATTTTATCAAGTTCACCTCTCGCAATCCCTGCATCTCTCAAAGCCTTTAAAATTGGTGCATCTAATCTCTTTGTAACTGGATCAATTAATTGCTCTAGTTTAGCCCTTGTAAGCTTCATGTTAAGATGTTTTGGACCATCATTTGTAGCAGTTATATAAGGCAAATTAATATCCGTTGTTACTGAGGTTGATAATTCTATCTTAGCTTTTTCAGCAGCTTCCCGAACTCTTTGTAATGCCATTGAATCACTTCTTAAATCAACCCCTTCATCTTTCTGAAATTCATTCACTAAGTAATCTACTAAGATTTTATCCATGTCAGTACCACCTAATTGTGTATCTCCTGCAGTCGAAATCACTTCAAATACTTGATTATCCATCTCCATAATTGTGACATCAAAAGTACCACCACCTAAATCCAATATAGCAATTTTTAAGCTCGCATTCTTCTTGTCCAAACCATAAGCCACTGCCGCGGCTGTTGGTTCGTTAATTAAACGCTTCACATTTAATCCCGCGATCCTTCCCGCATCCTTAGTAGCTTGTCTTTGATTATCGTTAAAGTAGGCTGGAACTGTAATTATTACATCAGTAACCTCTTCTCCTAAATACGCACTCGCGTCTTCTTTAATTTTCCTAAGAATCATTGCTGAAATCTCCTGAGGCGTGTAATCTTTACCATCTATCTTTACCGTATAACTTGTACCCATCTTACGCTTTATCGCTGTAATCGTACGATCTGGATTTGAAATCGCTTGTCTTCTCGCTGGCTCTCCAATAAGTCTCTGCCCATCCTTCGTAAATGCTACCACCGATGGAAAAGCTTTGCCTCCTAATGTTAAACCTTCAGCACTCGGAATTATTGTAGGCTTACCACCTATCAATACCGCTGCTGCTGAGTTTGAAGTTCCTAAGTCAATTCCTATTATTTTTCCCATATTACATCACTCCTATTTTTTTAAATTTTAATTTCATTATCTTGATTTATACCTATTTTTTCGTTTAAATTTTGTAATTTTGATTTTTTTGAAATCTTGACCTTCGCAGGCCTTAAAACCTTGTTATTTAAAAAATAACCCTTATCTAATACTTCTATTATTGAATTCTCAGGGAGATCACCTCGACCCTCCTCGACTAATAGTGCTTCGTGCTTATATGGATCGAATATCTTGCCATCTGAATCCATCGGTCGAACCCCTTCCTCCTCCATTACCTTCTCAAAATTTTTAACAATGATCTCAAACCCTTTCTGGATTCCTTCCGCACCCTCAAGCATCTTCATAAGATTCAATGCGCGTATGAGGTCGTCGTAATGACAGACTAACTTCTTCAAAACACCCTCTAAAACATATTGTTTGTAATTTGAGTTTTCACGCTCCTGACGCTTCTTGTAATTCTCAAAATCCGCTCGCACCTGTAAAAGTGACCGCAGGAATTTCTCTTTCTCCTCCTGTAATTCCTTAAAACCACGCGCATCATCCTTCATGTCGTCGAGTTCTTTCATCAATTGATCGTTCCACGTCTTTACCTTCTTATGTTCCTCTACCAACGCCTCGTACTTTTCTGCCCTCGCCTTGAGGTTTTGATATTCTTTTTTTGTTATTGCGATGTTTTCTGATGATCTCTGACGATCGTTAGATCCCCGTTGATCGATAAAGCTGTCAAAAATATCCTCAAACATCAAGGATCTTCCATCTCCCTTACTTTTTCTTGACATATGCATCATTTTTTTATTTTTTGATTATTTAATCTCATATTTTTTTTATAAACTGTTCTTGACAATCGTTTGTTTGTTGTCAATTCTTTCTTGACGTAAGTTAATAAATAAGTATTAACTCAACTATTTAAAGGTTATGTTTTTATATAATAAGGGAAAAAGGGGAGAAAGTATAGTTTAATTAGAAAAATGATATTTTTTTTTTTTAAAAATAAACAAAAGAATTGTATTTGTATTGTTGAAAAAGAGTATAGAATAGTTGGTATATTAAAGATTTTTATCGACAAATTAGAAATTCATCGATTTGGGTACATTTAAATATGAAAAAAGCGTATTGATTTAATGTGGAAGGAGAGAAAAATCCGAATGTTCTCTTTGAGCGCTTTCAAAGTGGAAAACTTGATAACAAAACTTTTTTTGATTCATTAATTTCATTGATTGAGAATAGCGAGGACAGAATTGTGAGAGTTGAGAGTATTGAGTTGTTACATGAAAAATTCAATGGATCTCAGTAAAATTTATTCAAGAAATAAAAATCAAATTAGGTTTTTAAAAAATTATTAAAAAGTATTGAATATATAATATTATCTCATATTTGAGAGAGAAAAAATGAAGGAGAAAAAGAATGAAAGTTGAAACAATTGCATTAAATATTCTTGCCCATACTTTGAGTCATGCGAGTTCTTCTGGTGTGAAAACGACGAAATTTGATAAAAAGGAATATTTTCCAAATGCGTTGGCATATATCGAAGATTATATTACAAAAAATGGATTTGATATTATTAATGTTCATAGTTCTAATATTAGGGTTTACCACCTTATCAAGCGATAGCCGAACTAAGTTAAGTGTATAAATTCCTTTTTATATTTTATTTTTTTAAATTAGAAATTATTTATCTCTACTAATGTTTTCAAGGGACTTTTGTAAGTTGTTTATGTAAATTTATTAAAGGAAATACATAGATATTTATTTCTATATGCTATTAATTAATTAAATAATAAATTAATAAATTAATTAAATCATATAATCTAAAATGACATTTACTACAATATCAATTAAGGAGAAAACAAAAAAGGAATTAAAAAAACTGCAGGAAATGTATGAAGTAAAGTCAATGGATGAGTTAATCAAAAAATTAATTATTCAAGCTAAAAAAGAGTATATTAACGGGTTTACTAAGGATTTTAAGAGTAGATTAGAAGAAAAAGGGTTAACCTTGGAGGATATAGTGAAATCTGGTGAAAAAATAAGAGAAGAGATCTTAAAAGAAAGGGGTCTACTGTAACATAAGATAATGATAACCTTTGTTATAGATTCTAATATTTTTTTCTCAGCGATATATAATGAAGAAGGACTTGAGAGAAAAATTCTTGACATCTCAATTGAGAAAGATGAAATTCAAATTTTTGCTCCTGATATATTTTGGGAGGAAATAAAAAGAATTCTACACAGAAAATTAGGTTATAATGAGGAAGAAATAGATCAACTCATTTCTAAATTTGATATAATTGAAATACCACAAAATAAGTATGAAAACTTTAAGGATCAAGCAGAGACGATGATATCTCACAAAAGTGATGCAGCATTTGTAAGCACGTCTTTATTTCTTAACTGTCCAATTTGGTCTGGAAATGTCAAACATTTTCAACATATAAGAAATTCAAAAGAGATAATCTGGTTAACGTCAAGAGAATTATTGGATTATCTAAAAAAGCGAGAGATAATAAGTAATAACTTTGTATAATTTTTTTGAATTAATTAAAGAAGTCTCAATAGCGGAACTTATAATCAGTGATATAATTTAACTTTTACAGCTGGATTGATAATAGTATATTGAATTTTCATAACTGAAGATAATTTATTCATTCTGTTTCAAATCTTCAGGATATGGATAATTCTTATATGTCCCTCTTTTTTTAGTATATCTCTTAACTTCATTCCCATAAACCCATTCAGGATGGAGTTGATATTCATTTACAGGACCATTGAGACAGAAGAAATCGGGAGGAAATTTCTCAACGCCAGCCATGCCAGCGCAGAGATATAAACCTTTCCGTATCTTTCGGACTTCATCAGTCATATCCACTATTCCACCATCATTCTTAAAAGAAGCATACTTCAATCGAAAGGTAGGTTTTTCATCAATTAGTGATTCGCTTATATCTGTGAGGAATCGCATATGATGCTCTTCTTTCCCTTCGATCTTCCATCGATTGTATCCCTCTCCTCTTAGTTCTTGCTTATTTGAAGAAGGAGTAAAAGCTTTTCCTAACCAAAATCCTTTCTCAGTATCGTAAAGCCACCATCTAGAAGTCTTTTCGGTTTTTTCTGATGTAAATCCTACCATAGCACTATCATATTCTCCATCTATTTCCTCAAAATCTGCTGATGGTAATGATTTATACAAATCCATAATTTCTTGGTAGCTAAGCTCTTTTATCTTTTCTATGGTCAAATCCTTAATAGAATTATCATTATGATTAGTCATTTTAACCACCATATAATAGTTTCATCTAATGATTAAATAATTTTTTCATAATCAACATAAGGTCGAAACTTTCCTTGTTCTTCTGCCTTTTATAATGCCTTCTTGGATTTTGGAAGCAATTTTTTCTGTACCGCCTGTTTGAGAGAATAGTATTAGCAAAATGTTCATAGATCTTACCCTTTGAATTTTACTTTACTTATTAATTATAATAAGATAATAAGTCTTTTTGAGATTTAAATTGTCACCATTAGAAAGGTTAGGATAATGAATGCTTAGAATATAATATTTTAAAAATCTAGTTTTAGTCTCGAAGTCTAAGGAAAGTTCGCAAAATAAAACTATATATTAAACTCTGATCTAATATTAATTAATACAGAAAGGAGTGATAATAAAATGATTGCTAGTTCAGAATTCAAGAATAAGAATTTCCAAGACTCAGTTAATTGTGGAATTTGTCGCAGGGAAATCATACAAGAAGCCGCAATTTTTCAAGAGGGGCTTCATTTTGGCGTTATATGTTCTAAATGTTATATTAATAATTCAGAGGAAGATATTGAACTCATGTCTAACATGTTTTTAGCATTTGGTGGGTACTTTGGCATGTTAAGAGATCCTGATTATTCCATCTATGAGATGTTAAAGGATTTAGTTAGTAAGATTCACGATAACAAAAATACAATGTCATCAGTAGAAATGAAAATTAGATTATTTCATACTGCTTTATTACATGGAATTACTCCCCGGGAGTTTGCTGAGTTAGATGATAGTCTTTTAAAGTTTATGTACCAGTTTTAACAACTAAGTAGTTAAAGGAGGGTGAAAAATGATAAATAACTATGCACTTCAGGAATCGTTCGCATGTAGATATCGTCATTGTAACAAATGTGAGGGAGAATTAGATATTTCTAAGGATGAGGAAATTGTTTGTGCCTTATGTGGAGAAACCTTTTGTTCTCACTGTATTTATTTACATCAGAAATCTTGTTATGGCATATAAAGACATAAAACTTAATTAATAAATATCCTATTATATTCTCATTTTGAGACGATTATTATAATTAAATCTTCTACGCCGTCTGTAAGGTTTTTCAGGTCTTTTTAAAAAGCATTCAGGACAATATGGGATGATAAACGGATCTTCCCATAGATCATGAGCCCTTTCCATAGATATTGTTGGATTATCTCTTAAAAATATTTGAAAAGGTATTAATTTTCCACAATCTCCACATTCTCTCGTTTTTCCTTGTTCCATGTGTGAACACATAATATATTTATAACTTATTGGCTAGGTGTAGAAATAATTAAATGATAAGAGAGTTAATAATTTTCAAAAAATTATAATTCAAATTCTATACTATAGTCTATTTCTTTCCCTTTTGTTTATCATTTCGATGAATAGGTATTTAATATTTGCTAGGAGATAGGGATGAATTAAAATTTTAAAGTGCCATTCATTAGATTTTGATATTTATCTCTATCAAATATTTTGTATCGATTTGATGTAGAATCCCAGACGTAGAGTTGATCTTTTATTGTATTGATATCATAACCTTGTTTTCTGAGATTAACTTTTCTTAATTTATGTGTTCCTGTAAATTCGAGTTCATCTTTAATACGAATAAAGACTGGAATTGAGTATTTTGGGAGGTTCTCTGCAACAAAATGCGAAAATGAGTCAGTATCATAGGATTTTTTATCATACAATTTAATACATATCATACCAGCCTTTCCATCTGTATTTGGAATTTCCACCCCATATACATTACACATCTCAAAACTACCAAATGAATTTAAAATAGATTCAACTTCCATTGTAGATACATTTTCTCCTTTCCAGCGGAAAGTATCTCCATATCTATCGGCAAAAGAGACCCAGTTATCGTCATGAAGATTCACAAGATCACCGGTATTAAAATAGACATCACCCTCTTCAAGCACATTCCTTAATACTCTCTGATTGGTTTTCTTTTCATCCTTGTAACCCAAAAACGCTGAATTTTCTTCAATTTTTGCCAGCATCATTCCCGTTTCCCCTGAATTACATTCAATTAGAAAACCTCTATCATCCTTGTAGAATTCCCCTGTTTCCTCATCAACATTCACGGCAATGATTAATCCAGGTATATAACTTCTACCAATCATACCAGGTACTTCCTCAACATTAAAAAGCCCCGCAGCACCCTCAGTAGCTCCATAAAACTCAAGGATGTGTTCTATATGGAATCGAGATTTAAATTCTTCCCATATGTCCTTTCGGAAGCCCACTCCTAACATTTTCTTAAGTGTTTTGTTTTCTACATACTCCGATTCAGGACGATTAATAAGGTATCTTGGTAATTCTCCTATATACATAAAACAAGTTGCTCCAAATTTTTTGATATCTTTCCAGAATTCTGAGGCTGAAAACCGTTTTCTAAAGGCAAAAGTAGCACCTACTTGTATAGCACCAGCCCATCCTACCACCAGCGCAAGAGAGTGATACAATGGTAATGGACTATAAACGACATCTTTATTTGTTGATTCAAATGCCAACCATCCAAATGGATTAAGTATACGTCTGTTATCTTGTAAAGCCGCTTTTGGAAGTCCAGTAGTTCCAGAAGTGAAAATGTATACTGACATATCAGTCAACTGTGATCTAAAGGTTGTTATAGGATTATCGATTGAAACTTTGTCAAGTTCTTTATGAAAATCAATAAAATCATGATCGTATTTATGAAGGTTATTTATGACAAAGACCTTGCTCCTTTCGAAATTAAGATCCGAGAACACTTCAGTAAAAGCAGGTAAACTATCACCATCAACAATAATCCATAGTGGTTCACTAATTTTAAAAGAATATATAAGTGCTTGCTTTCTTTGATTTACATTAATTAATGAACTAATTCCCTGTATTTTATTAATACCAGTTATAATTGAAATGAATTCGGGAGAATTTTCCATCATCACCGCTACAGTATCACCGAATTTGAGCCCTATTTTAAGATAATAATTTGCTATTTTATTACTCTCTTGATTTAAAGTTTTCCAAGTCAATGAAATATCTCCATAAAGAAGGGATCTTTCATTCGGGTCTTTTTCAGCATGTCGTTCTATTATGATTCCGAAGCTTAAATTCGGATTTTCTGTTCTTTCTTCAATTATCTTATTAAGACGCACAAAATAATCTGCTTCCTTAGATGTTAATTGAACTTCTGAAGGAATTTCCACTAGTTGACACTTTATATTTTTTATTTTAAGATGTTTATTCTTATCTGAGTGAAATTATATTAGATAAAATGATATATAAATTTTCAACTAAAAGACATAAAAGATTAAAAACCAGATTCTTCAACTAAGAACTTATTTAAAAAGTAACAATCCACATTTTATTAAATCTCCTCTAGCAAATAGTAAAAATTATAACATTTTCAATAATGAATCATTTATGATAACTCGCATTGATCACGTTTCATTAGCAGTACAAGATTATGAGGGAGCTGTCGAATTCTACACTAAAATACTCGGAGCTGTTTCACAATATAATGGTACAGATAATAATCTAAAATACTATTGGGAAACTTTTGCGTTAGGAGATCTTTCTCGATTTGAAATAATAAAACCAACTGGAAAAGGTAGTTTTCTAGAAAATTTTTTAAAAGATAAAGAAGGGGGTATTCACCACCTCGTTTTACAGACTCCCGATATTGAAATGATGAGAGAAATCCTTGAAAAAAATGATATCCCATATTTTGGATTCCAAAATTATGGTGATCGGTGGAAAGAGCTTTTCATCCATCCAAAAGATGCTTTTGGTGTATTACTCCAGATTGCGGAATTTAAGGCTTCAGATTGGCTTTCTCCTTCGTATAGCATGCCTGAAGACGAAAAATGGTCTGTAGAAAGAAATAATAAGAAATATAATCTCACTTTTGCTCATCCAGGCGGAGGTAAAGTAAAATTAAGCTTAGAGAGAGAAGAAATCAATAAGTTAATTGAGGATCTTAATAAAATATTAAAATAAATTTGATTCTGTTGTTATATCTTCTTTATAATATTCATTCTGAGAGTTTTTCTTTTATTTGAAGAACTAATTTTTCAGCTTCCTCAGAATCAGTTATAAATTCAATTTCATTAGGAGATGTTATTCCTACTCCTAGTTCTACAGCTCTTTTAATTTGTTCTTGCTCAAAGATTGGACCCTTTGTTACTTCGGGAGTTGTACCAAGAATACGTAATAATGCAACTCCAACAGCATCAATTGCAACCTTATCTGTACCTGCAACAAAGACATTTGCTTCTTTTCGGGTACCTTCCATTGGGCCACGATCTACAAAAGTTATAAGACCGTCCATGATGATTAAATCAGGTTTGTATACAGCATTAATTTCAGCAATCATTTTCCTTTGATTTTTGGAAGAGTGTAACTCCCCCATATATTTCTTATGCACTAATCCTACTGCGTTCTTAAGTGATAAGGTAAAGTGACCCCCGTACATATGAGTTTTTAAACAACAAGTTTCAACAATGCATTCAGCATCATCATAAATTTTGGCAAAAAGGAATCCATCTTTCCAATGACAGTCTTCGGTTTTTTTAAGGACATAACCATCTTTAGGAACATCAGTTAAATCAACTATCTTTAAATCTAATTCTTCTGCTAATGTATATAATCCTTTTTTCTCAAATGTTTCAGCTGTTTTAGCGGGACCACTCCGTTCTGCAACTGTGATAGATCTTGCACCCATTTCTTTTATTTTGATGAGAAGTTGCTTAATAGTGTCCATTGAACTTGATGCAGGGGGTGGATCAGCAGTATTGAAATTTGGTTTGAATACCACATTTTTATCTTTAACAGGATTTATTCCTAATAATTCTAGGGACTTATTTACACCGTAAATAGGATTCTTTGTAGAAGTAATTGTCAATTTGGTCATATTAAACACCACACATTAGGTAGTAAATTGTATGTAAAAATTTAAGATTTGCTCATTTAAAAATAAAGAATTTTAATATGTGTGACCTACTTTTTGGAATTAATTAGAAGCGTGAAATAAAAGATTTTACCCTCCAAAAGAATCATCATTAAGACTTTTTTAATCACTTTTTCAAGGTTTATCGTATTTGTAGTAATTCGTCGCTTTAAAATGATTTTTCTCCCTCTTTAAAATCTATTGATAAAATGTTAAATAATTAATTATTGAACCAAGTTCCTAAACTTATGCACACATATAGCTGTAATTGCAATAGAAATTTAATTATCCTCATTTCATGACATTAAAGTTAATCTATTTTATATTGATCATCAAAGTATTAATAAATAATTCATTCTGAATAACTATGGGAAAATTAGATGGGAAAGTAGCACTGATAACAGGTGCTGCTGGTGGGATAGGAAGAGCGACCTCAAAGCTTTTTATTAAAGAAGGGGCTAAAGGAGTTGTAATGGGTGATATTTGGGATGAAATGGGAGAAAAAACTGCGATAAAACTCGGCCCAAATGCGATATATCTCCATACTGACGTATCTCAAGAGTCCAATATAAAAGCAGCTATAGATCTTGCTGTTGAAAAATTTGGACGTCTTGATGTCGTGTTTTCAAACGCAGGCAATCCCGGTCCAGGGGGAGCAATTGAAGATGTTCCTACTGATGAGTTTGATAAGACTGTGGCAATCCATCTTCGAGCCGCATTTTTATGCATGAAACATTCTATCCCAATAATGAAAAAACAAGGATCAGGATGCTTTATAACTACGAGTTCTGTAGCAGCTTTTCAACATGGAATGGGTACATTACCCTATTCTCTTTCCAAAGCAGGAATTATTCAACTTACTCGAATTGCTGCTGTTGAATTAGGTATCTATGGAATTAGGGCTAATGCAATTGCACCAGGTGGTATAGCTACGGGAATATTCGGACAAGCTTTTGGCATATCTCGAAATGGGGCTGAGAAAGTGGCAGAATTAATGAAGGGAACTCTTGCTGAGATGCAAGCTATTAGGCGTGCGGGTTTACCGGAAGATGTCGCAAATGCAGCATTATTTTTAGCGTCTGATTCTAGTAGTTTCATCACGGGAGTAACACTTAAGGTAGACGGAGGACTTTTATCAGGAAGAATTCCACAGGATCCTGAAGAATCTCAAGAGAGATGGCTTGAAATGATACAAGCATTAGATCCTGAAGATCAAAAAATAATTACTGAAAGAGCACAAGAAGGTATTAAAAAAATTATGGAAGACCTGAAATATATAAAACCAGAGATTCGTGAAAAGATAATAAAAAGGATGCAAAGATTCGCAGCAAGAAGGAATGAAACTTAGAATAAAAATAGATAACATTTTTAATGATAACTATGGGAAAATTAGATGGGAAAGTAGCACTGATAACTGGTGCTGCTGGTGGGATAGGAAGAGCGACCTCAAAGCTTTTTATTGAAGAAGGGGCTAAAGGAGTCGTAATGGTGGATATTTGGGATGAAATGGGTCGAAAAACTGCTAATGATCTCGGCCCAAATGCAGTATATATCCATACTGATGTATCACAGGAATCCGATATAAAGAAATCAATTGATTTAGCTATTGAAAAATTCGGTCGCCTTGATGTTATATTCTCAAACGCAGGTAATCCAGGTCTTGGCGGAAGGATTGAAGAAATTCCTACGGATGAATTTGACCACACAGTTGCTATTCACCTACGGGCTGCGTTCTTATATATGAAATACTCCATTCCAATAATGAAAAAACAGGGATCAGGATGTTTCATTTGTACGAGCTCAGTTGCGGGCTTTCAGCAAGGAATGGGATCATTACCTTATTCACTTTCCAAAGCAGGACTTATTCATCTTGTTCGAATTGCTGCTGTAGAATTAGGAATTTTTGGAATTAGAGCAAATGCGATAGCCCCAGGATTTATAGCAACAGGAATTTTCGGGCAAGGATATGGTTTAACACGAGAAGGGGCTGAAAAATTGGCAGATTTAATGAAAAATGCTCCTTCTGATGGACAACCAATTAGGCGTGCAGGGTTACCAGAAGATATTGCCAATGCTGCCTTATTTTTAGCAAGTGATTCTAATGGTTTTATAACAGGAGTTACACTTAAAGTTGACGGGGGTCTTTTATCTGGAAGAATTCCGCAAGATCCTGAAGAATCTATGGAACGATGGTATAAAATGATAAGTCAATTAGATCCCGAAGAGCAGAAAATAATAAATAGTAGGATACAAGAAGGCGCTCAAAAGGCTATTGAAGATTTGAAATATTTGAAACCGGAAATTCGGGAAAGAATTATGAAAAGGATGCAGAAAATGGCTGAAAGAAGACAACAATACTTAAATCCTACAAAATGAAATGAATTATACTTTTTTTTACTAACAAAACAAATTAAAAAATAATTAAGAATAAGATAAGTTGTTTATACAAATGGCAAAAAGATTCCTCCATTATTCCTGCATTCCATGATTAGTTGTAGGAATCTTTCGATTGGAATTGGCATTTCTTCAGAAAGATCGGAAAGTTTGATTCTCCCTGCTTCCATTGCGTATTTATATGCTTTTTGTAAATTTACGTGTTCATCTATATAATAAACTTTAGTTTTTTGAGTCTCTTGTCTTCCATCGAAGTAATCTTTCAATTCTGAGACAGCACAAGGTCCATTTACGATAAAGGGTCCTGGGTGTTTATCTAATTCTTTAGTGTTATGCCCTTTTCCATAAACTAAAGCATATGGTCTAATCTTTTGTTCAGGTTGAGCACGAGCTGATTCAAAAGCTAAACATCCGGTTTTGCAGGCTTTCTCTGTCCCTCTAAAGTATGTTCTGGATGGATGCTTGGGAATTGGAATCTCATCAACATCGTGCTTCAATTCGATTTTATATTGATCAATTAAGTTTTTCGAGGGAATCACATTAATTTCTTCAAAGTTATTAGTTCCAAATCCTTTCTTAGCTGCCATTTCGATATGTACAGCATCGTCAATACCTATGAGTCTGCTCCCAATTGTATCAACAGCAACAAGATCAGTTCCACTAAGAAGAAGCCCCATTGGCTTTTCAAATGTCTTATCAATTAATGATGGTCCAAAGTCTATAACTGTGGTTGCATCTACGATATTAAAATCAGGTTTAAATACATTCAATGCATCAACTATCTTCTCATTTATAAGGTGATGATTATAAATTTTTTCCGCATCATAAAAAAGCCCATGTTGATTTTTGATACAAATTGTAACACCACATTGGATATGTGATTTTAATTTTGGAAGATTAATATAGGTGTTTTCTCCTTTATGTTCAACTAAGTTTTCATATAAGATTTTTGGCATAGGAATTGGTTTATCTAATGCGATGCCGTTGAAGTCAACATCAATTGGTTCTTGTTCGTCTAGATAAAGAGGTTTTGCCCCGAGTTCTTCTATTCTTTTTGCAAGATTATCAATTTCAAAAGATAACCTAGTACAAAAACCAACAGCTGAATTTTCCATTACATAAATATTTTCAGGATTAATAGCTTCTTTTACAACTTCTACTGTTGATAAAATAACTTCACGATTAGTCATAATCTCGGGAATAGGACCTGTACCATTCCATTTAATAAACACATTTCCCTTACAAATTGACTCAACGCCACCAAATTTTTCGAAACATTCTCTGATACAATCTGTCATTTCGCCCTCTATAGGTTTAATAAATACTGTGGATGTCATAATTTTTACACTCTTAAAATTTTGATTCTATTAAGTTGCTAATTTTGAATTAGATATTACAGAAATATTATAGCGATACATAAAAATGTTAGTATAAGAGTAAGATTTTTATACAGAATTGTTAAATTAATCAAAATTTCAAATATTGGTTTTTTTATAGTTTAAATATTTTCTAACAATCCCAACTCAGCAACTCAATAAAAACTCTTAAAATATTTTTAAACTATTAATAAAAAATTTTTAACATTCAAATTATTCTCAAAAATAGAAGATTTCTATAAGGTTAATAATAATGTCAAAGGAACAAAAAGTCAGAAACCGTTGGATTGTTGTTATTGGTGCGATCATGATTCAATTAGCGTTAGGGTCAATTTATTCATGGGGAACCCTTACGGTATTTATTAGTCCCTATTTAAGCGAAATTAAGGAGTTAACTGTTTTTATTTTTGGAATTGGGTTATTATCATTTGCGATAACTATGATTTTTGCCGGAAAGCTACAACAAAAGTATGGACCAAGAAATATTGCCATTCTTGGAGGTGTGTTAATGGGTGGTGGTGTTATTATCTCTGCATTCATGACTACTTTTATCGGTTTACTCATCACATATGGTATTATTTTTGGTGCGGGAATAGGATTTGGATATGTGTGTCCTATAGCTGCTGCAGGTAAATGGTTTCCAGATAAAAAAGGATTCATAAATGGGATTGCGGTTGCAGGATTTGGAGCAGGATCTTTTATTTTTAACTATGTAATAAAAGCATTATCTAATAATATTCCTTTAATGTTTATTATTCTAGGAATAGTTTATTTAATTCTTATAATTGGTGGAGCATTCACCTTAAGTATTCCTCCTGAGGGTTGGAAACCAGAAGGTTGGATTCCACCAGTTCCTTCTGAAAAAAGTGGTATTTCAGGACTTGAATTTGAACGTAGTCAAACGATAAAACTGCCCCAATTCTGGATGCTATGGGCAACTTTTATACTAAGTGCGATTTCTGGATTAATGGTAATTGGGTCGTATGCAGCTTTCGCAAAAACAGTTGATGCTGTTGACGATTTTATTTATGTTATTGGAACAGCGGATTTCGTGTTGATTGGAAGTCTGGCTGCGCTATTTAATGGTTTAGGAAGAATAATATGGGGAAAGATGGCGGATATTATAGCATACAAAAGAGCGATGCTACTGATGTTTATTACACAGGCAATTTTATTGTTTATTTACTTTACTACGAGATTTAATGAGATTTATTTCTTATTAATGACGTGTGCCATCTATTTCTGCTTTGGAGGAAATTTCAGTTTATTTCCCACAGCTACTACTGACTTATTCGGTTCAAAAAATTTAGGACCTAATTATGGAATGGTGTTTACTGCATATGGTATTGCAGGATTTATAGGCGCAACTATGGTAAACGCTTTTGTTTCTATATTTGGAAGCTATTTAATACTTTTTATAGTAATGGGATTGATGTCAGTTGGAGCTGCTGTTTTAGCTTATTTAACTAAACCACCTAAACGTTAATGAAAATTTATTTATTTTTCATATTTTTTTTCTTTTTTTAAGACTTTAGAAGAGTGTTAATAATAAAAAGGAAAATATACTAGATTTTTCTAATTTCATCTATTAGAAAATTCTTCCTTGGTAAAAAATTCGTTCTCGGTTGGAGGATAATATGTAATTTCATTTCCATTTTTATCATCTTTTTTCACAAACTCTCGTCCTTCTTTATCAATATATACTTTTCCTGAATTAATAAGCATATTATAAAGTTCTTTCCTTTTTTTAGGATCAGCTATGCAGATGAAGTTACAATTTCCACATCGGGGATTTGTATCTGTAAAAGGGCGGAGTCCTACATTTTCAAGCGCTGCCACTTTTCCAAAAGATCGGGCAATTACTTGATTGAATTTTCTTATATTTTCAGGTATAGTATTGTCTGCAAGGATTTTATTAAATAGATTTCTGCGAAAATCATGATTACTCCAATCTTTTTCAGAAAATTCTTTCAAACATAAATGACCTGGTGTCCAAGTGCTCCAAGTTCCATCTTCTGATAAACCGTACCATCCAGCACAACCAATTCCACATTGAGAAAATGTCCCTCTTTTTGCATAGGTTTCTTTAAATCCACCAATAATAACTGGTTGCATATCTTCTTGTTCATTTTCAGAAAAATATCCTGTTGTGCATACCTTAGAGCAAATTTTGCATTTATTACAATGATTTTCTTTAGCCATTGGGTCGGATTCAAGAGGTGCTGTAGTTAATACTCCACCCAGATAAAGTGACCCCCCATATTCTTTGGTTACTAAATTACCTGACCATCCTAGATGACCTAATCCTGCGGCTACAGCACCATATCTCAATGAAAAGTCAGGATATCGTATATCTCCTTTAATATAATCAGGGATATCTTCTCTTGGTCTATATTTCGCATTTGGAATCACTGGAAACGCCTTATGATCCGAATTTTTTTCGATGAATTCTGAAATAATTAAAGCTGTCCGCCATGCACCAGCATATCCAATCTGTTGTGCTTTTTTAATACTCATCCTTTCTTTTTTAGAAAAATAATTCTCAAGAGCTTCAATAGGGTTCGGATATGCCCATATTATACAACTTTGAGCGCCCGGTAAACAATAATCCATATTTCCAGATGGAGGTGCATCCTTTAGTCGTTCTTGGTTCCCAACACCTACTAATTTTGCCCCTTCATCAAGCACGATTTGCTTTATTTTATCTTTAAGGTTATTTAGATTCATTTTTTCCATAGACAAATATCAATTTTATATGTTAAATATTTATTATCTTAAAATTTTTAATTTATTGCTTAATTTGAGTAAATATTGTTATTAAATTCTATTTCGATATTTAGGTGGATAAATTTATATGAATTTCATATCAAAAAGTTTAGATTTTTTTCAAGAATCTGTAATTAGAGAAATGACGAGAAAAGCTATCGAAAATAATGCAATTAATCTTTCTCAGGGAATGCCTGATTTTTCTCCTCCTTTAGAGCTTATAGAGGGCATAAAAAAAGGAGTAGAGGAAGAGGAACATCAATACTCCGTTACATACGGTAGAGCAGATTTAAGAGAAAAAATAGCTAAGAAACTTCAAAAGTACAATAAAATAGTGGTTGATCCATATAATGAAATTACAATAACATGTGGCGCGAGTGAAGCAATTGCTTCAAGCATTCTAGCAATAACAAATCCAGGAGATGAGATAGTAATTCTTGAGCCTTGGTATGAAAACTATGTCCCTATAACATATCTAGCTCAAGGTAAACCTGTTTTTGTCCCCCTAGAAGAAGATATTTATAATGTTGATGAAGAACGATTAAAAAATAGCATCACTAGAAATACAAAAGCGATAATTGTGAATTCACCTCATAATCCTACGGGTAAGGTGTTCTCTTCAAGTGATTTTAAAACGATTTCAGATTTATGTATAGACCATGATATAATTGCTATAACCGATGAAATATATGAATATATTATATTTGATAACCTAAAGCATCAAAGTATTGGAAGTTTTGATTCTATGCAAGATAAAACCATTACAATAAGTGGTTTTAGTAAAACTTTTTCAGTAACAGGGTGGAGGATTGGTTATGTAGCAGCAAGTAAAGATTTAATGGGTGGTATCAGAAAAGTTCATGATTATCTTACTGTTTGCGCTCCCTCGTTGTTGCAACTTGCATCTTTAAATGCATTTAATTTGGATTCTTCATATTTCAATACCCTTAGGAATAGGTATCAAGCAAATAGAGATTATTTTTATGATCAGCTTAAAAATTTAGGAATGAAAGTGTTTAAACCCGAAGGAGCATATTATATGTTTGCTAACATCTCTCAATTTGATATGGATGACGTAGAATTTGCTGATTTTTTAGTAAAAGATGAGGGTGTTGCGGTGGTTCCAGGATCTAGTTTCTATAATAACAAAAACAATAATAAAAATCCGGGATCTGATTATGTTAGATTCTCAATTTCACAAAAATTAGAAACATTAAAACAAGCTATAGAACGAATTAAGAGAAAACTAATTTGAAAATTGATTGACTATTCTTATTTTTATAAATTCATATTATTTTATCTCATATGCCAGAAGAGGCAATTAATAACGAGAAAAAGTATAGAATCATAATATATCATGGTCACCTTCACAAAATTCCTATAGATAAAAATAGAGAAGAACTTCAAGAGAAAGAAGTGGTAATAAAAAAAGAATCATTTAAATGAGAGACTATCTAAAAAATTTCAGTATCTTTTTATTTATTAGAAGATCCATATAAATTAATCATTTTTACTTCTAAATTGATTTATAAGAGGTTAAGGAATTAAAGAAGTTGAAAAGGATTAAATGAAATCTTTCATTTTTTGGGATTACTTAAATTGAATTAAAACATATGAGGATTTTTTAAATGGGTGAACAGATTAAATTGTTAAAAGAAAGAAGAAGTATAAGAAGTTATGATTCAAAGCCAATTGAAGATGAAATATTAACTCAAATTCTTGAAACAGCGCGGTGGTGTATGAGTGCCAGAAATAAGCAACCGTGGACATTTTATGTCATTAGAAATAAAGATTTAATTCAGAGAATTGCAAAGGAATGTACTACTGGTCCCTTTGCTTCAGGAGCTCCTCTATTGATAGCAATTGTTGGAGATAAGGAATTATCACCAAATTGGTATCTTCATGATACCTGTTTTGTTTCATTACAATTAGCTTTAGCTGCGTGGTCATATGGTATTGGAACATGTTGGATTGGGAGAATAAATAGAGATAATGTAAAAAATCTATTAAACCTTAAAGAAAGCGATGATTTATTAACCGTCCTACCATTAGGATATCCAAAGGGAAAGATTCCTAAACCAATACCTCGAAAATCATTAGAAGAAATCGTAAAATATATAGATTAGTTTCTAATTCTCTATATTTTTTTCTAAAAACATATAAAACTAGCTATTTTTCAAAATTTCTTTGAATAATGAATTATTAATATTTCCTCCACTTATTACCGCTACTACATTTTTATTTCTCAACTTCTTTTTTTCCTCAAGAATATAAGCAACAACCGTAGCTCCTGCTCCTTCAACGATTTGACCTTCTATTTTCCACAGGAGACTGATTGCTTTCTTGACACTTTCCTCGTCTACCAAAACAATTTCATCTACATATTTTTGTATTATTTCAAAAGTAATAGCATCAGATTCAAGTCCACCTAACAAACCCTCTGCTATAGTATTAAATTCTTCGATATCTACGATTTTACCCGCTTTCCAAGATTCATACATAGTTGAAGCCCCTTTAGTTTGAACACCAATTATTTTAATATTTGGATTTAGCGATTTGGCGGCAAAGGCTATCCCTGAGATTAAACCACCCCCTCCGATGGGAACAATTATTATATTCGCATTTTTAAGTTCCTTATAGATTTCAAGAGCGATTGTTCCCTGACCCGCTATAATGTTAATATCATTGTATGGACTGATATATGTTAGATTCTCTCGTACAGATAAATTTCTTGCTTTCGTCTCAATTTCATCGAAATCTCCATCTTGAATAATTATAACATCGTATTGTTTGATTCTATTTAATTTAACTTCAGAAATATTAATAGGGACTACAATTTTAGCAGGAATTCCTAAATGTTTTGCTGCTAAAGCTATTCCTTGAGCATGGTTTCCCGATGAGGCTGTAATAATTCCACGAGTCTTTTCCTCTGAACTCAATTGTAACATTCGGTTCAAAGCTCCACGAATTTTAAAGGCATTAGTGAGTTGTAAATTCTCCAGCTTCAAATAAACATTATTATGGCATAATTCACTGAGATATGCTGAACGAATGAGAGGCGTCTTTCTAACAAATCCTTTAATCTTATGATATGCTTCTTTTATTACTTCTAAATGCAAACTGTTCATTTTTACACTTTCCGATCTCCTTCAATTTTCAAACATAAAATCACATTATTTAAGAATGGATTTAATAATAATGATATCACATTGAAAAAAGATAAAAATTTTTAGGATCCAATTAAAATTTAAAAATTGGGATAAAAAATTAATATTTTTAAAATCTTGATTAATTGTAGAAAGAACTAAAACCATAAAAATCGAATTGAATGGTGAAAATAACAATATGTTAGAAAAGATATTGAATCTTCGTGATTATGTTCAAAAACTTGAAGATATTTCAGAGAATATAATAAATCACTTAAACTCCCTCAAAGATTTGGATGATTCAACTAGAAACATATGGACCTCAGATGTTAAGGAATTTTTCCATAATACCGTTTCTGCTTGGGAAGTGTTAACAACAATCACAGAAGGAGAACCTAATTTGAAAAATATTGACAATTCAAAAAGTTTCTTATATGCTGCTAGAAATCATTTATCTAAAATAATAAGTGAACTTAAAATTTTTCCTAGTCTAAAAACATCAATCCTTATTGAAAAAGCTTTCAAAGAATGTTGGGATGCATTTTGGATTGTGCTTAAAAATCTATTACTTGAAAAGGAAATTGTGAAACCTACTAAAAGAGTTATTAAAGTCTCTGATTTAGAATATCACCTACCTTGTTCTGTGTGTGGTAAAAGTGCTGTCGAATTTAGAATTGGATATGGAAGATTAGATGAGAAAGAATCACTAGTTTTTAGAGGTATTACTCTTGAAACGTCTCTAAATGTTAAATTGGCAAATATGTTATTTAAGATTCTGCAGAAAAAAGACCTGCTAGGTGTTCATAATTTTATGAAAAAGTATCATTCATTTGAAGGAGTGGATGCGTATTGTCCCGAATGTGATAAGATCTATTGTTGGGAGCATTACAATGCAAGAGAAGAATATGATGATGGTTTCTATGATTGTACTTATGGTGAATGCCCAAAGGGTCATAAAAGGATGATTGATGATTAAACCTTCTAATTAACAAATGGAATTTAATGATAAAGTTAAAATTTTGTTAATACTTAAACTTATCAAGTTTTTAAAATAAAACTGAGAGATAATATTATGGATTTTTATGAAGTAGTTAAAATGAGAAGAAGTTTTCGGGTCTATAAACCAGATATGCCTGAAAAAGAAAAGATTGAAAGAATTTTAGAGGCTGCTCGTTTAGGACCTACTTGGGCTAATGGTCAACCTTGCTCGTACATTGTAGTTCAAGAACCAGAGAATGTTAAAGCAATATGGGAAGCAGTCGGACAAATGCAAAAGTTTGCTGAAGCACCCATGTTTATAGTCGGAGTTGTTTCTGAAAAAGCTTCTGGAACTAACTCAAATGGCGAGAAATATTATGGTGTAGATTTTGGTATTTGTTTTGAACATTTAATATTAGCCGCTACAGCTGAAGGTTTAGCAACGTGCTGGATTGGATGGTTTAATGAAAAGAAAGTAAAAGAAGCATTAACTATTCCGGATAAATACAGAGTTATGGGTTTAACACCACTGGGATATTCTGTAAAGTCTAAAGGTGAAATCACCGATCGTAAACCTTTGGAAAAAATAGTACATTACGAAAAATTCTAATAAATATTTTTTTTATTTGAATTTAAGGTAAGAATAATTTGAGAGAACGAGAATGCTTTAAGTGTGGAAAAGTGCTGGATTTTGAAAGTTTTATTAAAAATGTCAGTCCAAATGATACAGAAAAATTAACGAATATTTGGGATAGTAATTATGTTGAATTCTATTGTTGTCGTTGTTATAGTTTTAAGATTAAATACCAACCTCACAACGATATAGACGAATTTTCTTATTATTAGCAACTCGTTTTATTGAAAAAAATACTAGGTTGTCTTGAGTTCTTTTAGTATTTCTTCTAATATTTGTATAACACGTTCTTTATGCGTATATAACGCATTAGGATAGTTATAGCTAAACGTGCGCCAATACGGACGCTTATGACCGATTTTAAACTTGACTCCTTTCATTGAGGTTATATAAGAGTTCTCATCAATTTTAGTAGCTATTTGATCAGCGATAATATACCAATGAAATTTCGTTTTTCTGGTAGCTCCTGTATTCTTAGGAGCAGGTGTTATTCTTGTTTTAAGACTGTCAAATGTAAAGGTCCATTTGTCAGGAGCTTTTTTGGTTTCAAACCATTTTCCATTATTGTAATTCCAAGAATGAGAGCCTCCAACTTTCATTCCTGTATAAATTTTCTTATCGTGAATCTTAAAAGTATCATACATTTTAGTTTCTTAATTACATTACTTTTATTAAAATATCATGAATCAAAAAATTAGCACTGTTTAAATACACTTAAAGACTAATGATTTTTTGTTTACATCTGAAATTGAATTATCCTTGAATCTCCAACTAAAAATAATAAATGAAAAAATTGAATTTGTAGTTTAAGGCTATTGCTTGGTACTCCACTCATACTTTTTTGGACCAGCAAATAACAAAAGTATTGCAGGGATTAATATTGGTAAACCGCCCCACCATGTGAATATTTCAAGGATTATTCCCCAAAAAAGCATCCATGGAAATCTTAAACTTCCCATATCAATTACCCAATTCAATAGAAAATCCCAATCTTTATCTACACATTTATCTGAAAAATTCGGTTTAATAATCGTATATGATATTAAAACAGTAATAATTCCACCTATAATCATCCAAATAAAATATCCTATTCCAAATCCAAATAAAAAAGTTCCAACCGTTACAGCACCCCAAATTCCCCATATAACATAGATAACGCCACTTAAAATTCCGATAATCCATGCCCATTTCCCAAGATCAGAAACGGATTTTTCGTATTTTGACCAATTAGGATTTCCTTCTTCAGTTCCCATATTCTTATCACCTTTTTTTGTACTTAACTATCTTAACGAATTAGTTACAATATATTAAGCATGTAAATATTTAAAGAATGTTAAGGAATTGGTGATGAGGAAATTCAACTTGCTTTTAATTTCGAATCCGTCAAAATAATAATTCCTTTAAGAACTTGTTTCTAATATCTCTCCTACATAATAAAAGCCAACTAAATTACCCCTTCTTTCAAATTTCCGCGAAACTAATAAGATAATTACATGTTCATTTTCATCAAGCAAATTAATATCAACAGCGTGTTTTACAGATTGTTCTATTATTTCTTCAGCATCCATATTGAAAAAATTAATTTTTTCTATATAGACCGGCTGCACTCCCCAAACAAGCCCTAATTCTCGCGCTGTTCTGATTGATGGAGTAATTGCAACAATTGGTAAAGGGGGGCGATATTTAGCTATCATTCGTGCACCATACCCCCTCCTAGTAATTACTAAAATTTTCCCTCGAAAATTTAATTCTTGCATTTCTGCTGCTAAAGAATAAATTGCATGTCCTAAAGTTTGTGTATGTGTTAGCCTATCAGAGTCAAATTCATCTGGAACCCTCAGGGGCATATTCTCAGTTGCAGTTTTAGCAATCTGATTCATGTATTGTACCGCGTTAATGGGAAATTTACCGACAGCCGTTTCACCCGAGAGCATCACAGCATCACTCCCATCAAAAACGGCATTAAATACATCATTGGCTTCTGCACGAGTAGGGATAGGTGTGTTAATCATAGATTCGAGCATTTGAGTTGCAACAATGACAGGTTTTCCTTCCCTATTACATTTGTAAATCATATCTTTTTGTACTAAGGGTACTTTATCAGGGGCAATTTCCACACCTAAATCGCCTCGAGCCACCATTATTCCATCACTTACTTCCAGTATCGAATCAAAATTATCTAAAGCAATAGGTCTTTCAATTTTAGAAATGAGTTTAATATTTTCATTACCATAATTTTCAAGTATTTTTTTCACATGAAGGATATCACTACTGTCTGAGACAAAAGAAATTGCTACATATTCTGGATCTAATTCAGCAATAAGTTTTAAATCTTTAATATCTTTTTCTGTAGGAACTCTTTGCTGTAATTCTCCTTTTGGTATATTAACACCTTTTCTATTGCTAATTATTCCACCTGCTAAGACTTCTCCGATAATATGATCTTCTGCTTTATTTTTTACAATAATCTTGATAATCCCATCATTTATAAAAAATACATTTCCAACTCTCATAGACCTTAAAAATCCATCTAATGGTATCGAGAACTGATCTTGATCTCCTTCAATTTCTTTCTCAAAGACTTTTACTTCTTGGCCAATGTTTAAATTATAGGCATTCTCATCTTTGAATACCCCAACTCTTATTTTTGGGCCTTGGATATCGGTTAAAATCCCAACATAATTATCAATCTCTCTAATTTTTTTAACCAATTCTCTTTTCTCGTCATGTGTCCCATGTGAGAAGTTTAAACGGAATATATCTACTCCAGCATCAGATAACTTTTTTAGCATTTGTTTAGAGCTGGAGGCAGGCCCAAGCGTACTAACAATTTTGACTGTATTCTCTCTAAACGACATTTTGATACATTTCCTTGATTTTATTAACACTTTAGGATATAAAAATAATTAATATTATTATTGTGTTTACCCTTAAAAATTATTCATTTTCTACAAGTTTTTTTAATCTTACTAATTTTTCTCGAAAGTCTTTCCTAAATGCTTTTAATACTTCAATAGAATTGCTATAATCTGTTGGGTTTTTAATTTCTTTCATAGATAATAATTGAGTTCTTAAGGTTTTAGGATAAATAGAATACTGAATTAACTTTAATCCATTTTTAATAGCAAATTCTTTTGCAAGCTGGACTAATAAATCAGAACTATTACCGGCAAGTGTAATCGTTAAAAAATATCGTAATTTTGGTTGTTTTAAATGATTTTGTACGATAAAAAAGTAAAATTTCTTAATAACTTCATTCATATCATATATTGATTTTACTGGTAAAGCAAGAAGGGTATTGCCAACGATTTCAGCTATTGGTGCTTTTTTTCCCCTAATTTTTTTAATATCTTTTATTACTTCGCTCTCAACAAAAGATTTTAATTCTTTTTCACTGAAGATTGGCATATTTTTTGTAGTTATTTTTTAGTATATATCAATATCTTAATTATTTTTTTAAAACTTCTTTTTAATTAAAAAATAGACTGTTTTCTTTAAATACTTTAAATATAAAGTTCGAATTTGTAATGTAAAGATATAAATATGTAAAATTGTTACTAACTAACTGATATCAATATTTACCGACAATAAACAACAATTCTCTATTAGAGAATTCAGAGCAATATAAAGCACATTAATAGTTTCTATATTTGAGGGTTTCATTCATTTTAGTTTTTAACAAATTTACATAAAATATTGTTGTAAAAATATGGCAGTAATCCCCGCAGTAGAAGAAGATCATATAGCAATACAGAAATTTATCGATTGGGATAAATGTCGGAATACATTTTACAACAACATGTACTTAGATAACTGGAAAATTGTAATAAAGATGCCACTTATTCCAAGAGAAGACTCAGAAGATAATTTAAAAATAAAAAAATTTGACCTTGAGAAGTACATTTTTTTGTGCTCTTACTGATTTATTTCTTAGATTTTTCCTTTTTGTCTTTAATGTAATTATTCCAGCACTTAAAACACATATATGAACTACCATCTTCTCCTAAGACTAAATCTTTGGTAGATCGAATCATTCCACAAATATTACATTTTTTCAACATAACTAATAAAAATTTTATGGTGATTAACCTTACTGAAAAATAAAGAATAAATTAAGTAAACTTTATCCATGCTTCGCAAGTCCGAAGAGCTGTATACTTTTGAAGTTTTTCGGTTGCAGAATCAATCTCTTCTTGAGTCATAAAATATTTTTTAATTCCTTGTTTTTTGAGATCTTCAATTTTTTTGTCAATAGCACTCACTATCATACTTGAAAGTTTTTTTGAATATTTAGCACTTTTATCTTTAAGGGTGGTATCATTAATTTCAAGAGATTTTAACTCATCAATATATCCTTGTTTATCCAGGTTATCTAATTTATATTGTAAGAAACTAATGCTTTGCTCACGCAATTGTAAAGCTTCATTTACAAAACGGCCATGATCTCTCGACCTACCTCTGAAAACCTGGATGGTATCCCAAGTTATTATTATCAAAATCAATAAAGCGAAAATGTCTGTGAAAAAGATATAAATTCTAAATTCTGTAAAACTGCTAGAAAATGCCGTAAAAATTAATGAGCTTGCAGCAATAAAGCTTAAAATTAACATTAGCAATATTTTAATCTTCCGGTTTTTATCAGATTTATCCCATAATATTAAATGGGTAGCTTCTACATCAATTGAGCGATTATACGCAACTTTAATTTTAGCTATAGAAAGTTCTTTCAATTCTTCTAACTCATTTTCCATCATTATACCCCCATATTTCGTGTGAGGTTAGATATTAATTCAAGATAAAATTTGTTGCTTTTATTTATTATAAAGATTTATTCTTATTCTATTAAAAATTTTAACTCAAGAATCATTGCATATATTTATAATAAAAAATATTTCAATTTAATAATATAAAGAGGTAAGAAATCAATATAGATATTGGAAGTATTGAATCAGGTAATATCGTGTTGAAAGTTTTGACTACCAATGAAGTAAGTCTTACTATTTTACCCAAGGCGAATTTAGTAGATAAAATTAAATATCCTGGGGCAGCTGCAAATAGAGCCAAGGGAGAACATGGTTTATCTATGATGGCGCGACATCCATCTCATACTATAGGAGTTACTGGGACAGAATTTCATTTATAGCTATAAAGTAAGAAGTAAATGAAAAAGATTAACAAATTTTATTATTATTTTTCTAATCTCGAAAGCCATAGTAAGTTTCATATTTTATTTATATCAAGCTCTTTAAATTAGGGCTGACATGTCTTTACAATTCTGAATGATACGAAGCAGATCCCTAATTTTGTCTTTATCGTTATGTCCTAAGTTCTCCATTATTTCGTTAGCTTTTACCACTAGTTTGTCTTTTTTCAACCAACTATAAAATGCTAATTTATCATTTTTATTTAAAAAAGCATCCATTACTTCTTTATAATATTGTTCAGCTTCTTTATAGAAGCCAAGAACTCCTTTACTTAAGCGGAATTGTTTTAAGGTTTCAGCTAACTCAACTGCTTTCTCAGAAAACATACGATAATCCATTGCTTCAAGAGGGGTAAATTCGCTATTTGACGAAATATAAACTCCCGTTCTGAGATAAGTTCTAATATGAATGACTAATATGAAGTAAAACCTTTTTAATTGCTCGAAATTATCGTCTAAATCATCTATTGATTTGTTTTCTAGATCTTCAAACATATTGGCTACTAAATATAATAAACGTTGAACTAATTTTTTAGTGGGAATCTCCTTATAACCAAAATTTTGAATAATTATCCTTTGGTTAGTTTCTTCAATAATTTCAGTATTTGGGAGTCTATTGACATATTTCCTAATATATTTTTTCAAGACCTTATTAATTTCTGTATCCGATATTATAGTTATGTTTGTTTGACCCGCAAGACTTTTTTTTAATATTTCCCAAATCACAAATTCATTCGCTTCTAAAACAATCTCATCTTTTATGACCTCACTTGCGTGTTCCATTTTTGGCATAATTAATAATGTCCCATCATTTTGCACTTCCATACCAATCGATGAACCCGCGTTTAATTCATAGTTCTCAGTCCATTTTTTGGGTAAACTGATGACTAGCGAACCCCCTATTTTTTGTAGTTTTCTATAAATTCTTTCCATAATAATATAATAAATTAAAATAATATATACTTTTTTATCTAGTATATATATTATATACCATAAGTTTATACATGAGTTTATATTTTTATAACTTAGAAAATAAAAAAAGATGTGATTAAACAAAATGTCATTATTTGATATATTTAACCCCAAAAAAAGTAAGAAAAAGTTAGAAGAGCTCAAAATAACGCTTCAATTTAACCCACTCTATTTTAAGGAAATGGAAGCGCTTAAATTAAATAGAGATCTTAAAGCTTATGCGTAAATAACTTTTTTTCCTTATATTTTTAATTTACTTATTTTGAACTTATAACTGAGTTAATTTTGAAAGTAGTTTCAATATTCAAAATTGAAGAATAAAATTGAAAATAAAGGAATATTTAGACTTTCCCTAAAATATGTACACAAAGTGCTGCTTCTCCAGGACCTAAATTACCTCCTCCATTATGAGCTAGAGCTATTTTAGCATTCTTAATCTGTCTTTTACCAGCTTCACCACGTAATTGTGTGACCAATTCATACAATTGTGCAAGTCCAGATGCTCCAATAGGATGTCCTCGAGCTAAAAGACCACCACTAGGGTTAACAGCTACTTTTCCATCGAGTTGTGTAGCACCACTTTCAATAAATGGTCCACCTTGTCCAACAGGGCAGAAGCCTAACTTTTCAATTATATCAAGTTCTGCGTACGCAGTTGCATCATGAACCTCTGCTACATCAATATCTTCTGGACCAAGCCCAGCCATTTCATAAGCAGCAGTAGAAGCAACCCCAATTGCATTATATGGTTTCAATGAACCTGATCTTAATATTGAGGCTCGCACTATAATTGCTCTTTTCTTTAATTCTGGGGTTTTTTCTAAGTATTTCTCTGAACAAAGTATCGCTGCAGCAGACCCATCTCCGATTGGAGCACACATTGCTCTTGTTAATGGATAAGCAACAACGTAATCTTCCATAACTTGCTCTACAGTCTGAGGAAATGTATACTGAGCTAAAGGATTCATTGTAGAATTATTATGATTTTTTGCTGCGATCATAGCAATTTGCTTTTGGGTGGTTCCATACCTCTTCATGTGAGCTCGAGCCCCCATTGCATAAAAATCCATAAATATGCTGTGATCCTTATTTTTTGGCTTATCTCCTTTACCCTTTTCCTTTGTCGCTTGTTTATTTCCCTCTGCAATTTGCTTTTTCAATTGATCTATCATGTTAAGAGTAGCTTCAACATCTGTACCAGATATAAAGCCTGACATTCTACCAAGTCCAGGTATCCCCCCGCCAGACACTCGGGGGGGTTTATCGAAATACATTTTTTCAGTACCAACTGCTAATGCAACATCATACATCCCAGCTTTAACAGAGATGAATGCATTATTAAAGGCAGTGCTACCGCCAGCGCATGCATTTTCTACATTTGTAATGGGGATTTTATCAATACCATGTGCACTTAGTGCTACTTGGCCTCGAATACAATGTTGATATTCAGATTGACCCCAACCTGAATTACTAAACCAAGCGGCGTCTAAATCACTTTTATTTAGACCACAATCCTTTATGGCTAACTCAACAGATTCACCAGTCATACTTTTCATGGTTTTATCAGGATTCTTGCCGAATTTGATGTGTCCAACCCCAATAACATATATTTTTTCACTCATTTGTAATTATCACTTATTTTTACTTTGTTTTATCAAAATTAATAAGAAAATAAGAATCTTCTCTTTAAGACAATTAAAGATGTGCTTGATAATACATTTAGTTACATGAATATACTTAGAATAATAAATCAGAAATTAAAAAAAAATTAATTAAAATAAGAAAAAGAATTAATAAATTTAACAACATCCACCATCGTGGCTATGCTCATGTCCAGATCCACAACCACATGCGGTAGGTGGATCAGGTTCACAATCTGTTTCGACAATCTTGATTTTAAAATTTAGAACTTTACCTGCCATAGGATGATTTAAATCGATAATTACCTCATCCTCTTCAATTGATTTTATTGAAGCGGGCATTTGACCCTGTGGTCCCATAACCATCAACATTAAACCAGGTTGGAGGTCAACTCCCTTAGGAAATTGTGCTTTTGGAACTCTTTGAGTTATTCCTTCCTTAAGTTCACCGTATGCTTCGGAAGGCTCGAGTTTGATTGTATATTCATCGCCAATATTCTTATCTATAACAGAGTCATCGAATCCCTTAACAAGTTGCCCCATTCCTACTTGAAATTTTAAGGGGGCCCCTCCATTTACTTCTGTACTATCAAAAACCGTTCCATCGTTAAAAGTCCCTATGTATTCGACTTTAATCCATTCTCCTTTTTTTACTGCCATTCTTATCAAATTTTTAAGTATTAAGAAGATAATCGAATGATGACTTAAGAGTTAATTGATTATAATTTAATAATATTGAACTATTAATGGTGCCACGTGCACCATTAGATGTGGAAGGCTTAGAATAAATTAAATACATATTATTCAAGGTGTCTATGATCGCTGTAGATAAGGAAATTTAAGCAATTAGATTAGAAAATTAGTTAATTCTCACAATTTTTTTATAGCTTCTAATCCCGCATTATAAGCTTTTGTCATCAAATTACCATTGTTTTTAACTTCACCCCGTCGGTTAAAACCTGGTGCAAGTACGGTTTCAATTAACTCTATACTTAAGTAATTTAAAACATCTGTAAGAAGCCCAGTTGTGTGTCGTGCGTACCTTTCATGACCTCCACCTAATGGGATTACAAGTATAACATGTTTTCCCTTGAAGGTTTGGTGTTTTGGGTGATACCATCTATCTAAAAAGGTTTTAAATTGCGCTGTCGGACCCCACCAATATATAGGGGTACCTAAAATCCACAACTCACTTTGTTCCATTTTATCTAGTAGTGCTGGCATATCATCTTTATGCATGCAATTTCCTGTTTTATGACAAGTATTACATGCCTGACAAGGTTTAATGTCTAATTTATTCAATATAACTTTTTCAATTGATGCTCCCGCTTCTTTTGCTCCAGCCAATACTTCATCTACTAATATTTCAGTGTTTCCACCAAGTCGAGGACTCCCAACAATTCCTAAAACTTGCATAATTATACTATTATAATTAGCTTAAAATAGTTATCGATTAGTCAAGGAGTAGGTCTGAAGCATTTTAAAATGGAGAAAAAAATAGAAAAATAAAAAAAAATGTCTTTTTATCTGTTTTAAAATAAATTTATTATGAAATATCACGTTTTTTCAAGTATAGTGCCCCAACAACTAAAAAGACCACCGCAATCACAATTAAATAAATAAACGAAACCAGAGGATCATAGTAATTAGTTCTCTCATAGTCACCCCCACCTTCCCAATCAATTGTAGTAATACCAAACATCCAAAAAATTTGGCCAAAATAATCCAAAATTTCCGGAACAAATGATTCTCCGATCCATAAAAAAATATTAGCAAAATGATAACCAAGGTCGAAATTATACAGTAAGTATTTTTCATACCAATTTTTTCCTCCGGGCATAAATAAGAGTGGCTTAAACATCATCATAACAAGAAACGAAAAGATTACCAACGCAAGCGGGAGCATTAAGACATTTCGAGGCCTTCTAAATATCGATGAGAAACCCATAGTTACTCCTCCAAAGAACAATGTAATAACTAAGGAATAGAGAAGGAATATCCCAAAATATTCACCAATATCAGCGAAAGGAAATTTTATTACTGCGAATAAGGAAATTATAGATAAACTCAGAAAACTTACTACTATTCCAAATACATAAAGAGCGATAAATTTACTCAGTACTATTCTTGTTCGATTAATTGGTTTGCTTACTAGAAATAACAATGTTCCCGATCTTAATTCTTCAGAAATTAAGGGTCCTGTAGCACCTATAATAATAATTGGAAACATAATAGCAAAATTATAATACCATGTAGTAAATCCTAATAATTGTACTACATATTCATCCCCAGAAAGTACATCAGATGGTGTGAAAGCTAATATTAATGCAGGAACTAGCACCATAAAAACAACAGACATTATAAGTCTTTTTACAGTACATAAATCAAAAATTAGCGTCTTTTTGAACAATGCGAAAGAGGGTGTTGAGCTTATTCCGGGAAATGGATTTATTTCTCTAAGTTTTGGTTTAACTGGATTGGATTCGGTAGCATTCATTCATTATTCACCTCCTCTTCCATTATTTCGATAAATATATCCTGTAAAGACGTTTCAGGTTGATGAAACTCTCGTAAAATTACGTTATTATCTATAATCATTTTAGGAATAGCCTTCTGAAGCATTTCGATATCTTTTGATAATATGTATATTTTTTTATCATTCTCATCAATCCAGGTATTAGTAACAAAATCCTTTTCCTTCAATTGTTGAATTACTCTTTCATTTGAACTTGTGTCTAAAATAATGATGTTGCGACCCCCTTTGATAGAATGCATCTTTTTAATATTCTTAATAGTATCTGCTAGGACTATTTTTCCTTTATTAATCATCGTGACGTTTACGCACATTTGTTCTATTTCAGATAATATATGGCTTGAAACAAAAACACTCACTTCTTTTGATAATGTTTTAATATCACCTATAACCTTTTTTCGTCCTATAGGATCTAAATTCGATGTTGGTTCATCCAATATTAATATCTCGGGTTCATGTATGAGAGCTGCTGCAATACCGACTCGTTGTTTCATTCCTTCTGAATATTTTTCAATTCTTCTTTCTCGAGCACCCATTAATTCTAATTTCTCTAGCAATTCAAGAGTTCTTTTCTTAGCTTCACTGCTTCTCAATCCACTTAGTTCTCCTATATAATTTAAATATTGTTCTCCACTCATATTATCATAAAATGCGGGATCCTGAGGTAAAAATCCTATTATTCGGCGCGCTCTTAAAGAACCAGCATCTTTACCTTTAATACTTGCTTTACCTTCTGTAATTGAAATTGCCCCTATTAGCATATTGATTGTTGAAGTTTTTCCTGCACCGTTTGGACCTAAAAAACCATGAACTCCTGGTTCCGTAGAAATATCAATTTTATTCACTGCCTTTAAACTAGTTTCTCCCCGTCCATAAATTTTGGTCAGTTTATGAGTCCAAATTTCTGGTGTTGAAGATTTTTCTTCGATCATTTTTTTTTGCACCAAAATTTAAAAATTTATTTTTAAAAAATGGATAATTCGTATGGTTTTTTAATATGCGTTATATTAAATGTTTTCTGATTTACAACTTATTCAAGAAAAATTTTATTGATATTAGCATTAAAAGCTATTTTTACTTCCTGTTTGGTCTTTTTTAAAGAAAACTAAAGATCATAAAGATAAGCTCTTCCTCTTTTTCCAATTACTTTAAGCATTCCCATTTTTCTTAAGCAATAGCTCATTTTTCGAGCTAATCTTAAAGGTTTCTTAAGTGAATGTGCTAATTCAAAATTAGTAAAAGGAGGTTCTAAACTTTTAGGAATGAAATTTAAGAAGTCAGATGGATTTCTAAATTCCTTCCTTTCTAACACACTTATTAATTTTTTATCATAAATACTCCAACCTTTTCTTCTCCAACTCCCGTTGCCACTATTTTCACGAACTTCTTCTATTTGAACCAAAATTATTTCAATTTCGAAATTTGGATGAGAAATCATATCTGGGATTCTAATCAATTCCTCAAAAATATCTATATAAGAACAATGTTTTGGAGATAATCTTCTTCGAATAGTTTTATCCAATTGAGTATCTATATTAATAATCCATTTATCCTGAACAATAGGATGAACTAAACGAACTTTATGATTTTGTACTAGTTTTTCAAGCTTTCTTCTAATATTGGAAAAATTAGCTGTTTGTATCTCAATTAAAAAATCATCTCGGACAATATCTATTACAAAATTTTCAACCCGCTTTTCTAGTTGATCATGAGATTCACTAAGTAACCATTTTAAATCAGCATGAAGAGTACTTTCGTGTAATGTTCCAATGTTATGTGGTTTACTTAAAATTAGTTCTTTCACTTTATCATTGATATAAAAATTTTAAATTAAAATGGACATAATATCGAAATGTTCTCAATAAAAAATGGTCTATTCAAATTATTATTATGATTAATTGTGATTTTTTAATCTAAAATCTTATCTCTTGATTCTTATAAACCAATCAAATCTTTTAATTTGTTAAATTCATCTTCTTGAGCTTTTTCCATTTCATTTTTTTCAAAATCTACTTCTTGTTTCCAATTCATCTTTTTTAATTTTTCATCAGCCATCAAACCAAGCTCAGTTATATAATAACTTTTAGCAGGCGAAAATTCTCTAAGAAATCCCTTTTTTTTTAGTTCGGTGAAAAGATGCCATCCTTTCGTACCTTTGGTACATTTATTTAAATAATTAAGAATTTTTTTATGAATAACTCCATTAATATCTTCAGTTCTTTTATTAAAAATAATTTCTTTATCATTCCGAACATATAATAGAAAATCATGAAGTGGATCATTTTGCTTTTTCTCTTGTAATTCTCCAACTATATTATTATAGTCTTCCTTTTCGATCTCCATGTCATCTAGTTCCCCTATTGACTGTTTAGCAAATTCAAGGCAAATGCGTAGCTTTTCTTCGTAATCATTGCATCCTTCTTCTGGGGTTATACTTTCTGTTAGTTCTATGAGTTCATTTTTCTTTCTTTTCCTTCTCCGGATCTCAACTTTTAGAAAATCTATTTTTTCTTGATATTTCTCATAAAAATAATTCTCAAATTTGTCAAGATAAAAGATATAGGTTTTTACAGCATTCTGATCAATTATTAATCCTTTATCTATTAGAGGTCGAATTTCAGCATATTTTCTGTTAATATCCCCCAAAAACACCGAAGTTCTCTTTGTAGATCTCTTAAAATAACTAATTAATTCAATATTTTTTACATTATCATCAAATATCATCTCTATTCGTTGTTCAAGAGATTTTTCCATAATCTATTGTATAGTGTCACTACAATTTTAAAATATTATTTAATTCGATAGTAATTTCGTTATCAAAGTTTCTTAATATATTAGAATATAATTGGATTTACTCTAGAATTGAATGGGTTTGTATTTGATTTGTGATTCTTTACCACGTTCTATATAAAAAAAGTCAGATTTCTCTGGTTTAAACTCATTATTTAAGAATTCAATTACTTTCAACCCTTTCGAATAATCATCACAAATAAAAATATCTATGCTAATATACCCATGTTCTGGCCACGTATGAATTGCAGCATGACTGGTTTCTAAAACTGCAATAGCACTATATCCATGAGGTTTGTAATAATGATTGTAGATATCAAGAATTTTTAAATCAGCATTAATAAGAGAATCTAGAAATATTTTTTGAATTATTTCATTTTCCAACAAGAATTCTTGGTTATTAAAATACATTTCTCCTACAAAATGATATCCTACAGGACGAAAAGGAGATTTAATTATATTTTTTACTTCAGAGGTATATATAGGGAGAGAGGATAAACTAATATTGAACTTGTTTTGTGGAGTTATTACTGATTGTAGGTAGTAAAGATGACTAAATTTTCCAATTATACTTGCACCCTCATAATGATTGAAATCAGGTATCATTTCATTAATAATGAATCCATGATCTAATATTGATAATTGTAATTTCTGCATCTGTTCTGGAGGTTTATTTCCAAAACTAAGAAAACACTTCTTTCCTACTACCGGATGATCTTTACCATCGATATTGATTGTGGATTTTAACACTTGCTTTGCTCTTTTCAAAAATAATCTTAATCCTTCATTAGTATAAGGAGGGTCCGTTACAACTATATCGTATTTATTAACTATCTCATTTGGGCACGGTTTTCTTAAATCATGGGAGAGAACGTTAGAATTCTTTAATGAGAGTTTTTCTGCTGATTGCGAGAGAAAATCTAAGATTCTATCATCAATATCAACAATTGTGATTTCTTTTGCTAATTTGGTTAATCCTATGGCTAATGAGATAATATCATCATCACCTAAGAAAATCAGCTTTCTTCCCTCGATATCTCCTTTCTTTAGCAAGTACAGCGTCTTTTTTATCACTGTCGAGAAATCAGCATGGGATTGGTCAAGGGCATATTCAGGAGTTGGTCGATTCTTAAGAAACTCTTTGATTTTATTTAGATAAGCAAATTCTTTTGGTAGTTCTTTTATAGTACTATCGAAATTATCCGGAACAGGATCATAATCAAAGTTCAGATTTAATTTTGATTTTACCCATTCTCTACCCTTTTCGCCAAGGAAGTTCCTTTTCTCAATAATTCCAGCTTTTACTAACTCATTTCTTACAGCAGCAAGTGTAGGAATTGCAATTCCTGTTTTCTGCGATAATATTTTATTTTTAAGGGAAGGAAATCGATACATAAATAACAAAATTGAGCGAACTCCTTCAACACTTTCAGCTAAATGAGCTCTTTCAGCCACCAATGTCAGTACTTTTTCTGCTTCTTCAACCATTATCTATTTGCTTTAATGATTATAATTTCAATTCCATGAATTATAGTTTCTTTTCTTTTTTCTTTTTTATGATTATATAATAAATTAATATAAAAAAATAGATATTCCTCTAAAAGATCCGAAGCCATTGAAATTAGTTTTTAAAAAAGTAAATATTTATGAGCTACAAGACATAACATTCTATATCCTTTTTAGAGAAGAGGAGTTATTCAAGATATTATCAAACATAAAGATTTAAATGATGTTAGGATGGTAGATAATAATTTAGTAGCTCCATGTGGAATATATTGTGGAGCTTGTAGACAATATCTTCTCTGGAAAAAGGATTTACTTGAAGAGAGAGGTTATAAAATAGGATGTAAGGGATGTAGAATCAGAAATAAAAACTGTGCTTTTATCAGAAGAGATTGCTCAGCGCTTAGAAAGAAGGAAATTGAGTTTTGCTATGAATGCAATAAATTTCCTTGTCAAAATTTAAAAAAAATTGATTCTCATTATCAAGAAAGGTATAATGTTAATATGATTAATAACTTAAAAAGAATTGAAGAGATAGGAGCCGAAAATTGGCTAAAAGAGCAAGTGGATCTCTATACTTGTCCTGAATGTCAGGGTGAAATTTGCGTTCACGATGCGGAATGCTATGATTGTGGTAAGAAAATTAATCCAAATAAAACATAATGATGTAAAGACTGTCTTGTACGGGTGGAAATATTATAAAAATATAATGGAGGAATGAAGAGGAAATGTCTGAAGAAATATTAAGGGCACTGGATGCCGATGGACTACGATCAGTTTTTCTCAAGTATACGAGAAAAGCATTTGAAAGTATTCCAGAGATGGATAAACCTCGTATCCTCGACATTGGATGCGGCACGGGAATGCCCACTTTAGAGTTAGCGAAGTTAAGTAATGGTGAGGTAACTGGAATTGACATTGATCAGGGAGCCCTGGATAAATTAAATCTTAAGATTAAGCAAGAAGGTCTTTCAGGCATGATTAAAGTGTATAATCGTTCAGTATATGATACAAATTTTGAGGATGAGACGTTTGATATCGTTTGGGAGGAAGGAGTCATACATTTGCTTGATCTCACGAAAGCCTTAACAGAATGTAATAGAGTGCTGAAACTGAATGGCTTCATGGTTACAGGTGAAGCGACTAACTGGGCAAATAGGAAGCTCAAATATTTCCCTAAATTTGGCTTTAAACTCATCAAGCAAATACCTTGGGAAAAAGAATGTTGGTGGACACAATATTATTCCCCCTTGGAGGAAAAGATTAATATTTTACGTAAAAAATATGATAATTTCGATGATATTGAAGAAATTAAACGTCATGTAATGGAAATCGAGATGGTCAAGAAAGATCCTACGGGATTTGATTGTGTAACTTATATAATGCAAAAAATCAATTAGAAAAAGAAATGAGTTAAAAAACGGATGATAAAAGTTGTTGGAGCGACTATTATCCAAAGAAATTTAGTCCATTTAATATCTTTCTTTTATTATTTTATTATAAAAATCTAAAATCATTTGATGTCTCTCAACTGCCATTTGTTTTGAGACATCCAAATATAATTGATCTTTAAGTTTCATAATTTTATCTTCCAGGTGTTCAATAACTTGTTCAAGTCCTCCTTGATTTTTTACTGTAAAACCTATAGTGCGATACAGTCCAACTGCTCCCAGAGCAACCATTTTATCAGCATCTGATAAGATTTTTGCTTCAAGAGTTCTGGAAACTACATTATTAGAAAAAGAATGTGCCCTTATGCAATGAATGATATTTTCAATATCATTCTGAGTTATGTTAAAATCTTCAGATTTTAAGAAATCTAACGCCATATCAGCAGATATTTCAGCATGATTCTTATTAAAAATCGCTTGATTCTCATTACTTCTACCAATATCGTGTAATAATGCTGCAATTTTAAGTAATAACAGATTTGCTCCTAGTTCTTTTCCTAACTGGAGACACAAATTAAAAACACGTTCTACATGTGGGAAACCATGAATATCATCTTTTTCTGATTTCTTTAGTGCGTAATCTCTAACAATTGATACTATATCTTTTTCTAACATAGTTTTTTATCATGTTTTATTTTTCCATTTGTTAAAAGAGCCAAATCCCTCGACTTTTGAAATAACTTGTTTTGTATTTTTATTAAAATTAATTGAGAGAAAATAGGAAGATTTGTTTCGTTTTAGGGATTTATGTTGTATACCGTGTGAATAACTTTCAGCCAAAATTAGAACAACATTAATTAAATCTTCACTTTCATGAATAAAAGGAATTATTAGACTCCACTTATGAAAGAACCTATATTCAGAACTAATTCTTTTAGCTAATTCATAAAAAATCATTTGATTTGAGTCTTTTAAAATAGTCTGATTTACGATGTCTTGCTTTTTCAAGGAAAAAATAAATCTCTTTTTTAATTTAAATGTGAGGTTGTTATTAGTATTATCATTCTCATAAATTAAATAGAAGAATGGCAAAAAACCAGGGATGTATTGCTGATTCTTAGGTAAGCTTACTTGAATTATGATTCTTAGTAAAGTTCGAATTCCAAAATAAATAAGGTAAATATATAAGTAGAAAAAAGCAAGATCCATAAATACATTATAATAGGGTTTTGTATAGTAATATATAATTAGAACTAAAAGATTTAAACCAGAAAAAGCAGCTAATAATGGGTTGACTGCTCTATCAGCAAAAAAGCGATACTCTTTTTTGGAAATGGGGTAAATAATCGGTATTTTTGAAGCAGCAAAGAAATCTAAGGAGATATGAATACTATAACCTATAAATCCTGCGAGCCAGACCTCAGAAAATGAAATATTTCTTAATAGAGATACAACAAAACCAACTATTCCCGTAAAAAATATTCCGACGATATATGAATGGGAACCTGCTTTATGGGAAAAAAAGTACATTTTCCGTATTTTTTGAAGTGGTTCTAAGAATACATCAAAATCCGGCAGAAATGTCATTATCCATAATAGGATAATCGCTTCTGGACTAAAAGTAGTTAATGTGAATAATCCCGCTAATACTCCCATAAATATATGTGTGAAAATATCCATATAAGGTTTAAAAATAAGACGATATATTTATACAATTCTATTAAATTTATAATTTATAGGAGGCTTTCCTATTGTCAATCTTTCACTAGCGTTTATTGAAAGACTTCATTCAAATTATTATATGTTTCTTTTGAGTTCAAAATAATGAGTAAAAGTTTCATTGTTTTTTCCATAGTTTTGCTTAATGATTTTTTTAAATGTACCATAATCTAATCGTTCTTTCATAACATCAGCTCATCAATCTGCATGGACTACAATAGTAATATTACTATTGGGATATAATTTAGTTTTAATATCTTCTTGTAAGTTCATAAATTCTCTATTTGGACCATATGCGTTTACAGCACAGTCCTCATAAATTCTATCCTCCGCTCCATCCCAAATCAACTGCAAATAGCTATGAATCAAACCCTTATATACGGGGAATAGAGAACCTTCAGGATTCATATAGATTTGTTTATCTATAGCGCTTAGCGCGTTAACAATAGTTCCATTGTCATCTATATTTATCTCATATTCTCGTCCCTTTGACAACTTTTTTTCAGGGTCGGGAGCAAAAATTGTTATGTTCACTTTCTTAATTTTAATAATCACCTCTAAATAATAATAAAAATAAATTAAATAAGCCCTTTAGCTTTCAAGAGCCTTGGTAATTCTCTCTTTAGAGTAAATGAAGAAGAAAACTTTTTCTCTCCATCAACTACAATACATTTATTATGTAAATTAAGATTTCTTGCTTCTACTGAATTAAGATTCTTAGTATCATAATCGATGTGTTTAATATAGGGTGTAAGTTCGACAAATACTCGATTCATAAACTTGTCCCACTCACAAGTGCATGCATCTAATGGAACGTAAATGTCAACTTTCAATTTTCCATTATTTTCTTCATTATCTGAGCTACATTTATTTTGAGAACATTGCGTATCTGAGTGAGCACTACAAGAGTGTCCTGAATAATCTGGCGATGCACGAATTTCTTTCATAACTTCCTCTATTGTTTTATCTATTTCATCATCAGACATATCTTAGTGTTTCCTCTTTTTTATTTATTAATAACTCTTCTAAAAAATATATTTTTTAGGTATTTTTATTTATTATGATTCCCAAAAACCTCGTTTTCTGAGATATCGTCCTAAATAGACAATTGAAAGCATCACAGGTATCTCCCAAAAAAGCCCCATTGTAGTCCCTAAAGCTGCCCATGATCCAATTCCATAAATGGCAATAGCAGTAGCAATCGCAATTTCAAAATGACTAGAAGAACCGATTATGACCGTGATAATTGCCTCTCTATACTTCAATTTAATGAGTTTTGTAATTAAAATATTGTACCCAACAACAATAACAAACCCTACTAAGAGAGGAATTGATATTATTAACAATAAATCAGGATTACGTATCAGAACATCACCATTTAATGAAAATAAGACAACTAAAGTTGTTAGTAAGGCAATAATTGATATATTTCCTACAATTGGACGATAAGCGTTATTAAACCAATCTTCACCTTTAGAAGATACAATCAATCTTTTACTGATTAATCCCCCTAATAACGGAAGTCCTATAAAAATGAATGTCGAAATTAATAAAAGAAACCAATTAATTGGTATATTTTGAATACCTGTTAGCAGCATTACCATAGGAGCATAACCAAATATAATTGTTATGGTATTTAGGCTTGTATTAATCACATTTTGCTCTTGGTTACCTTTTGCCATCCAACCCCACACTAAAACCATTGCAGTGCAAGGAGAACTGGAGAGTAAAATAATTGCAACAGTTAACTGTCTCATAGTTTCAGAACTACCAGGTAAAAAGATATTCACCATCGCCAAGCCAACAAACGGAGCAATAATCCAATTAGAAATAATTGTTAAAATTATTGGTTTAGGATTTCTACCTAATTTTTTCAACTCAGAAGCTTGAAGATTCAGCATTGCTGGATACATCATTAAAAATAAACAAATCCCAACAGGTACAGAAATTCCACCAATCTGTAAAGAATCAATAGCTTCACTGATACCGGGGATAATTTGAGAAAAGATAATTCCGATAAGTATACATAGAGCAACCCAAAG
Organism: Promethearchaeota archaeon; assembly: GCA_030603385.1. Taxonomy (GTDB): domain Archaea; phylum Asgardarchaeota; class Lokiarchaeia; order Sigyniarchaeales; family SOKP01; genus Loki-b32. The sequence continues at coordinate 55,453 of JAUVXW010000002.1, forward strand.
GGGCAAGAATTTCTCAAAAAAACTGATTGTGCGACCTTCTTCTTCGCTCATGTTATCACGTTTTATTGATGTAATTTAATAGTAAATTTATATATTTAAAAAAATAAATAGACAAATTTAAATTTATCTATATGATATTATATAGCATATATAGACAGATTTTACAATAATTATGGTTGAACAGAATAAAGACGATATTAAAACACTAATCGAATGTATTGGATTAGATGTAGATGTTCATGAATATATAAAAAGTCTAGAAAAAAGCCGTAATGAGATTTTATCAAGAAAAGATTTTAAAGAAAAAGTGATTTCTCATAAAGCACTTGGTCATGGGTCAAGATATTTAATCTATAATCTAATTAAGAAAAAAGAAATGTGTATATGTGAACTTTCTATGATTATAGATTTAACTCAACCAACTATCTCTCATCATGTAAAAATATTGGAACAGGCTGGGTTGATAAATGGAGTAAAAAGTGGAAAGTTTATTCATTATCAAGTAAAAAAAAATATCGATTAATGATAATCTAAAAGTTGAATTTTTATTTCCTTACTGTAGGAACTAATAGTTTATAATTATTAAATTTAAAAGCTAACTTGCTTATTTTGATCGTAATCTAAAATTTAGGTTTACTTGACATGGAATTTTATATAAATCAACAAAAAATGTGAAAATAATGGCGAAACTGGTTCCAGATACCGAAGAAAGCATGAATGAATGCAGAAAATTCTGCGGACCTTGTCCCTCGTTTAAACCAAACAAACTCAATGAGTTTGAGCCACACGCCCTGTTTTGTTCCAGAGGACAAACTGAAAAACCTATGGATCAAGTAGAAGATAAAGGTTGTAGTTGTTTTGGATGTGGATTATTCTCTCAATATGAGTTAAAGGGTGGATATTTCTGCATGCACGGAATTGAGGGAAGAAAATAAAGATTAAAAAATTCTTTCATTTTTTTTTTTTTTATTTGATGAATAAGAATTTTTATTAAATATCACCATGAATATTTTAAATGAACAAGTATTTCAAAAATTAATGAGAATTAATAATCAGAACCAGGTAGGATTTCTTACCTTTAATTGCTGTATTTTTGGTTGTTGTTGTTAAACAACAGTTTCATTAATTCTCACTTAACCATCAAAATTTATTCTCTCAAATAACACTTGTTTGGTTAAAATTGTAGAATTTTAATTATGAATACTAAAATTAGGGATGTCAAAATGAAGTCAGCATCATATAATAATAGAAAAGGGAAAATAGGGATAAATAACAAATTACGAGTATATGAAAGAATTGAAGATTTAATTTCAAATAGAGAAAATCCTTCACCGTTAGTTAAATTGAATGAAAGAATTAATCCGAATAAAAGATTTCCAATTTACATCAAATTGGAACGTTATAATCCTTTTGGATCAATTAAAGATAGGGTTGCTTATGCTATGCTTAAAGATGTTATATTTAAGGAGGGACAACGTATCATAGAGCCTTCATCTGGAAACACAGGAATAGCATTAGCTTCTTTAGCGAACGCAAGAGGGATTCCTATTGAAATTGCTGTACCAAGTAGAATTCCAGAAGAAAAAAAAATACTTTTAAAATTACTTGGTGTGAAAGAATTATGGGAAGCTGATGATAACCTATGCCCTAAATTCCCTAACGAAGGCGCAAGAGGTGTAGTAAATGGAATTTTAATTAGTAAGGGAGGAGAACGATATTTTAATCCAGATCAATATGGAAATGACTTAAATGTAGAGGCTCATTATAGAACCACAGGTCCGGAAATCTGGGAGCAAACCAATGGAGAAATTGATTATTTTTTCGCAGCTACAGGTACAGGTGGCACTATTACGGGAGTTGGGAAATATTTAAAAGAAAAAAAGCCGTCTATTAAAATTTTAGGGGTAGAACCATCAAATACAATACATAATATACCTGGTTTGAAGAGAATAACTGACCTTGATGATGAATTAATTCCGAAAATTTTAGATAAATCGGTAATTGATGAAATCTTAGAGGTAAGTGATGATAGAGCATATCAAACTGGTATTGAATTGGCAAGGAAAAATGGTATCCTGGTAGGCCCTTCTACAGGTGCGATTTTAGCTGCCGCTCTGAAATTTGCTAAATCTCATGTCGGGTTAGCTGTTATTATTGCACCTGATGATGCTGCCAAATATATTAGTTCTTATGCGCCGTACATTAAAAAATAAGCGAAAAAGTACTTTTAAATCAAAATATTGATATGGGTTTTATCTATCTTGTTATCAATTAGGAAGTTTTCTTCTTTAATTTTAGTTTTCTAAGGAAGTATAAACTAATTAAATAGAATATACCCATAGATGATAAAGTTAAAGTTATTATCGTTGAGTTCTCTGCATTAGCTCCCGTGAGGATAAAGCCAATCATAAGGGACGTAAATGATTGACCTATAGATAAAATAAAAGAGCTTATACCAAAATAGGCACCGGATATATTAGACACTGCGATATCTAAAGTATGCACATTGCTATTTTCAGCAGCTTCATATACTAATGTGCTAGCTAGTGGAGGGTTAAAAAGACCGAAACCATACATAGAGCCTAAAATTGTACCAATAGTTACTACAAATAAAAATATTTTAAGAATAGTTGGTAAGCCATCAATTAAAAAGATTAAATCTAACAATGCAGAAACAGCTGAAGCTAAAATGCAAATTGTATAGGTCTTAATTACAGCATGTTTTTTGAGGATTCTTCGCCAAATAATAAATCCTATAAACTTGCTAGTTGCTGAAATTATTATATAAATGTAAAATGCTCCTCCCGTGAAAAGAAGAGTAAATGTGAGAAACGGTATAACCATCATTCCTAATATTCTGCCTGACATTGCATTAAAAAGTCTTACTGAGAGAAATTTTCGATATTTCTTATCTTTTAAAGGTTCGATCATTTGTGGAAAAAATGATTTGAAACTTACTTTTTTGGTTATAGATGAAGATTTGTCATGAAAATTCTCATCAATTGAGAAAAAAGTAATGATTACCGCAATTAATCCAAAAAGTGTGAAACTTATTCCTACCCATGGTATATACCTAAGAATTATTCTTCCTGAAGGTTCCCACCATTTAACATTTCCAGGATCTGGTAAAATACTCTGCACCATCAAGGGTAATAGGAGGGAAAAAATAGAAGAGATAATACGAAAAAAAGTAGTTACAGCGGCTATTTTTTCTCTGTTTTTATGTGTTTGTGATTGTTCTGTTAACATAGAAAGATGTACAGTTAATATCGAAGAACCTGATATTGTTTTTAAAATTAAAATTCCCCATAAAAAAACGGCTGTAGGTAAATACAATTGATTGTTCTGAGGACATTTGGGTGGAAACCAGATTATAATACTTGTGAAAATCCAAAGGGGTAACCCATAAAGCATAAAAGGTCTGCGTTTACCAAATCTTCCTGGTTTCTTATTATCTGCAACTACCCCAAAAAATATGGAGGAGAATGCCGAAACAATAAGCTGTATGGAAATCCCTACTGAAGTGAGTATTGAATCTAAATTGATAGTGTAAACATAAAATTGGAAAACAAACACTCCAGCAAACATATTTGTCAGAATTATACCAAATTGACCCCAAGCATAACCTAATAGTCGTTTTCCATGTAGTTCACGTGGTGAAATATCATTACCCATAATAAAATAATTAATTAATCTAAAAATAAAATTATGATTTTTATTTAGAGAAGATTTTCAAGGAATATTTTTGGTAGAACATTATACAGTAAATTAGAAAATATCTTTTCTCTAATTATTTTATTTATACCTCATGGATAATGACTTAACAAGAAGCAATATAGAAGAAATAAAAACTCATAAAATATTTTAGAGTTTATGAAATAGATTACTATTATATAAATTTAATGGTTTTTGTCGGGGATGTATTTACCACTAAATATAATTAACGCTAAATATATATGTGTAAATGGTCTTTAAAATAGTGTTCATAAAAATCAATGTAAGTATTGTTGAAATTTCCTATGAAAGATTTAAGCGAGATTCCAGAATTTTCAAGGTATTTTCGAGTGATTTTACCATCTAAACTTGAAGTTAATAGAGAGGAGATCTTTTATCGGGACAAATATAATGATATAATCAATTATATTAAGACAATGTCCACATTTAATAGTGAAAATGTCTTAAAAGAGTATATTTCACCTAAAGGTGCTGTGTTAATAAATGTTAATCCTGGAACGGATATATTAGAATTTATAAAGTTAATCTCGATGAATTACTCGTTAGAGTTAATTGAGTTTAACGATAATGAGATAAAAAAGGCTCCAGATAAGTTTATAAAAAGCTTTACGCCAATTTTAAAAGCAATTAGAGAAAATTCTGATAAAGAAACCGATCTAAAATCTGAAAAAGAAGAAACAAATAAGAATTTGGTTGATTCTGACGATATACTTGAAAAAAAATTATTGGTAATTAATCAACAATTAAATTTCAAGACCTTATTAAAAGAAACCAATTTGCTTGAAGTTTTCACAACCTCACAAAAAGAGGTTATTTTCAATTTTATTGAAACTAATGTAATTTTAATATGGATTAATTATGATATTCGAGATATTATAGAAATCTCATCAAAGGTTTATGATTCTTTTGATTTATTTATAAAAGTTCAGTTATTAAATAAGATCGAAAGGGAAACTGTATTTAGAGATTTTTTGGAGAAGAATCCAAAAATAGTTTTTGATATAAATGCGTTGGTCAATTATACTGATAATTGGGAAGTAAAGGATATAAAACAATTACTAAAGGTTGGCATTTTTAAACACTTTTTAAATTCAGAACTAAATGAAACAAGTAATGAGATTACTCATATTCTACTTGATTTGATAGATTCTGGTGAGTTTTTACCTTCTATCATACCAAAGATTTCAAATGATAAACAAGTTGCAGGAGAAGATAAAAAAAATAAACATGTAATAAAAAATATAGCAAAAATAGAAGAGGAACAATTTAATAAAACTAATAATGTAAAAGATTATATTTATAGTATTCGAGAATCACGCATATCAGAATTTATGTTAAGTCAGCTATATGAAAATGCTGCTTTTATGAATTACAATGAACTTTTGCTCATAATTGATAAAATTGACAAGAAAGAGTTATTGGAAGACAATGATAGGAAATTACTAGCAAGGTATCCTTTTATTTTAAATGAATCCCCCAATAAGGCACTAATTAATTTGGAAAAGGCTAAAAAGAGAGTTGATCGCATAAAACAAGCCTTTGGTAAATGAAATGTAATAGGATGAGGTAAAGTTGGCTTCTCAAATACAACCTAAGAATAAGGAAAATGAAAATCTAGGGAAACAAAATAGGAACCCCTTTATTAAGAAAGTTATCTTAGAAAATTTCTTATCGTTTCAAAAAGATGAGGTTGATTTTGGGGAAGCTAAGTTTGTTATTATTGTAGGCCCAAATTGGAGTGGAAAAACATCAATTTTTCAGGCTATTAAATTTGCATTAGGTAGTAATGAAAGAGATAATCGCTATACAAAATGGTCTAATTTTATTAGAAATAGTCAGAATCATGCAATGGTTGAAATTCATATTCAAAACGGGGATGATATAATACAACTTAGGAGATATGTTATCAGAGGGCAATCTCCATTTTTTAAAATAAAAGGTAAGAATGAAAAAGAATTTCATAAAGTCCAAGCTCATGATGTCCAGAAAGTAATTACAGATTTAAATATAAATCCTGATAATCAGTTTGCTTTCGTCAGTCAAGGAAAAATTGATGCTATTAAAAGCTTAAAACCAACAGAGTTATGTTCTTTTCTTGAAAAAGGTATTGGATTAAAACTTCTTCGAGATGAGATATTAAACCAAAAAAGAAACGTGCTTACTTTGGATAATGATTTAAAGTCATTAACAAGTCGAAGAAACACCTTGAACATTAGCTTAGAGCTTTTAACACCGAAATTGAAACGCTTGGAACAAAAAAAAAAGTTGTTAGAAATTAGAGAAAAATACAATGATGAATTTTTATGGGCAAATCGAGATAAATTGGAAAAGGACATAAACAAAATTGAAGAACTCATTGAAAACCTTAAATTAGTCATAGATGGGATTAAGAAAAGAAAAAATAAATATGATAATGAAATCGCAGAATTAATTAATAAAATTTCTATTGAGGAACAGAATATAAATAGGTTGTCAAAGAAACTCGGTGAACTTGATTATGAGAAAACAGATTTAATTGCAAAAATACAGAATTGGCAAAAAGAAAAGATATTAGCTAAACAGGAATTAGATGTACTGTCTAATAAAGTAAGAGAAATCGAAAAAATTATTACTAATTTTGAAAAACAAAAGGAAAGTTTAGATAGTGAATTAATAATAATTAAGAGGGAACAAAAGAAATTAGACGTTCAAATTACAAGCCTAATAAAGGAACAAGATCAGTTAGTAAAGAAAATTAAACAAAATAAGGCTCTATTGGATGAGTATAATAAAATTATTAATGAAAAGGAAGTGAAACAATCAAAAATTCAAGATAATAAGAAAACAATTAATGCCATAAATGACGAAATCAACCAACTATTTCAAAGTTTTAAGGATATAGAACATAAATTAGAAAAAAATAAATGGTTTCTAGAAAATCCTTCAAAAGATTTATTACAAGAAATCGATAGAGATCTCAGAAAAATTACTTTGAAAATTTATGAGATTGATTCAGAAATCAAAAAATTGGAATTTGAAAAGTCAAAAAAGATAAATAAGTTAAAAATTCTACAGATATCACTAAGAGAACGACGAGTTGTTCTTCCTTCAAGTATTTCTATTCTTAAGGATGAGATTAATAGAAGAGATTTGAAAGTTAAGGGCCCCTTAATTGAATATTTAAAGTATGGTGATGAATTAAGCTATGCTATCGAATCTGTGCTAGGGGAAAAATTATTATATAGTTTTGTAGCGGAAGATTGGGATACTTTAACTCTATTAAAAAGATTGAAAGAAAAATATGGTGCCTATTGTAATATATATCTTCCCAAAAAATTAGGTATTCAACCTTTAATAGATATTTCTGCTAATGGGGTTCTCGGTTATCTAGCTGAGCTTGTTAAAATCGTCGATTACGATTTAGATATTAAGAAAGTTATATATTCTAAAGTAAAGAATTGTTTAGTTGTTAAGGATTACCATTCTGGAAGAGAACTTTATAATAAACTTGGTTTCAAGGGTAAATGTGTAACTTTAGCAGGGGAACAAATTATATCCTATAAATATGTTTATGAAACCCCTTATGTAAAAAGATTAAAGGGTTTATTAAGCGCAGCAACTCAAAAAGAACAATCTAACGTATTAGAATCAGAAATTAAATCAACGAATGATTCGATTTCAGAATTAAGGGTTGAACAATCCAAATTAGATATTATCCAAAAAGAATTATTCAATAAAAAGGAATCTTTTAGCGATCTTTTATATAATTTTAACCAAAAACAGAGGATCACAACGAAAAAAAATCAATTATATAAACAGATGCATGACTTAGAAAAAGACAATTCTGAAATTAAAGATAAACTTAAAGATTTAGAATTTAAAATTAAAAATTTAAAGACACAAACTGACCCGGATTTTTTTAAATGGAATGATAGATTCAATGAGATCCCAAATGAATTGACTTCTTCAAATGAGGAAAAGAAAAAATGGGATTTGAAATTAGATGAAACTTCAGATATCCTAAAGGAAGTGAAAGTGGAGTTAAATAAGCAAAAAAATAAATTAAATATTAACAAATTAGATTACGAAAAAAAGAAAGAAGGGTTTCAAAAAGCAGACAAATCTGCTTTTGAAACTTATCGACAATTAGAAAATGTAGAAGATAAACTTGAGAATATCGAGAAAGATATCACAAATTTGAAAGAAAATAAACTTCAATATCAAAACAGGAAGAATGAAATCGATAAAAGAAGTATACAAATTACTATAAATTTGGAACAAGAAAATGTTAAATTAAATGCATTTAACCAAGAAATAGAAGCAAAAAGAAGGGATTATGAACGAATTAATTCAGAGATAGGTCCCTTAATTTCTGAACAAATTATAGAAATTCGTCCAATAGAATTGATAAATGAAGATATTTCAAAAATCGATAAGCAATTACTCAGTTATCTAGATGTCGATGATTCACTTCTAGTTGAGAAAGACCAAATAATAGCATCTCTTAAAGAAATTAATAGAAATCAAAACGATTTAGAAAAAGATATAAAAGCTGCAATAAAAACTGAACGTAAACTAGAAAAAACATACTATGATAAATTTAGTGTTGTACTTGAAAATCTACAATCTAAAGTTAATCAAAAGTTTGATGATTCTCAAATAAAGTCATATTGTTCTCTTGAACTGACTGGAAAATTTGAAGATCTTGGTGTTGATATAAAAGCAGCAACCTCTAAAGAACAATTAAAATCTTTTACTGCACTAAGCGGGGGGCAAGTTTCTCTTATATCAATTTGTTTGATCTTATCACTACAAGAGATTAAACCATCTCCACTATGCATGTTTGATGAGGCAGGTATGTTTTTAGATGAAAAAAATTCAGAAGTGGCTTATCAATTGATTAAATCAACGTTAGAACAGAATCCTATCCAATTGTTCATGTTTTTGCCTAAATCTTCATCTTCATTGTTTTTGCTTGCTGAAAAAATAATTGGAATTGCTAGAGCTGGTAAAAATGAAATCTCCTCGGTTTTTAGACCAAAAATAATAAAAAAGAAATAAAAATATAAAAATGGGAGAATATAAAGATTTTTCTGAAGAGATAAATAGAAAAATAGAGGAAATTCAAACAAAAGTTATTACAGGGGAAGTGACTCTATTAGATGTAGAATTGTTTCCTATTTTTGAAAATTTAAAGGATTCACTTAATACTGGCAATCTTAATAGATATTCTATCACATATAAGAATGCTTTTCAGCTTCTAATTCAAAAATTTGAAGAATTAAAAATTTTAATTAATAATATTGATAGAAAGGAAGGATTTTTAAAATTTCTAAAATCAAATCCAGAAGATTCAGAAATTTATCAATTGCTTAACGAATGTTGGATAAAACCTTTCAATATTGAATCTCTTTCTTTGGATTTTCTTGAATATTCCAGAGATAAGCTAAGTATTAAGAGAGGTTATCCAACAAGTATAGAACATATAGAAAAAGTGGAAGTGAAAGGTACTTTTTTATTAGAAGTTCCTGAACAAAAATTTACTGAAAAAATGTTAAATTTCTACAACAATATTAAAAATAAACTTCCTTGCTCATTTGATGAGATATTTGAAGACGATCAAAATCAAATTAGAATTTATGAAAATTTTGTATATCTTTTACATTTACTCCAATTAGGGAAAATAAAATACCAAAAGGAGACGAATTTTTTATTTATATAATGAGTTGTTAAAAATTATGAATGAATTCACAATTTTAATGCATTTATTAAGTAATAAAACAAATAAAATTCACATAGGTGCTTCTAAAGAAGAAATTCTAAAAGCATTAAATATTCATGGAAAAAATGAATCTATATATTTTCAAGATTTAATTACGCACTTATCAAGTTACATTGAACCATTAGGGCTTCAAATTCGATTTAATCCCCTAAGTACTCGTTGGTATATTGCATTTGATATATTCACATCTGATTTTGTATCTGCCAATCCTTTTGAGGGTAGACCAAGGTTAGCTGCAACATTATTTTGCACTTTAATTTACTGTCTTAAAAATTTGGGTATTGCTAAAATTCAAGATATAAAAGAAATTAGAAAGAAGAAACATATTATCGAAGATTTGAAGGAATTGCGGAACATGGGGTATTTACAACTTGATGAAAAACTAGGAAAGGTAAATCTAACTCCTCTTATTGGATATCAACTAGATCTGAATAAACTCTTTATAAAATTAGCTTTAAAAGTAAAAGATCAAAAAAGTTGAATTTTTAACTAAAAAATTAGAAATTTGAAAAGACAGCTACTATTTGCGTTGTTATTCGGGAAATTGTAATTATACCCTTTTCCTTTTCCTTTGCCCTTTTCCTATCACCGCCAGGAGTAAGATTGATTTGATTGATAAATTATTATTAAATTATTGAAGAAAAACAATATTTCTTCAACATTTTATGAACAATTATAAAAAGAGAATTTTACTAATGATAAATTTTTAAATCTTGAATTTTTAACTTAGAAAATTGAAAATTTCATTGTTTTGTAGTAATTTCTAGTATCATTTCAGCTACTCTATTGTTGAATTTTTCAACATCCGCGAAGTCTTCAACAGTTTCTCCACATGTTATAAAAAATTCATTTATGGCTATTTTTCGAGTATCAAAAAATTCTTGAATTTGGGTTTTCATTTCATCAATTTTTTTATCCCTATTTCCTTCGAGCAAGTCGACCTTATTAATACACACATTTATTTTATCCGGGAAAAATCTTACATCGTTGAAGAATTCAAATTGACGGTCTAAATCCCTGTCAAGTGAAAAAACAGCCACTATTTGCGTAGCGATACGAGAGATTGTTATGATTCCCATCTTGACAACAGCGCGAGCTCTATCACCACCAGGAGCGAAGATCGTATGAGCTCTGTTGCTCGAGTCTTCTCGAAACACAATTCGGTTAGGATGGATTGTTTTTGTCTCTTTTTGATTAAGAGCATCTTCCTTATCTCCTCCAGGTACTGTTGCTTCACCTGAAAAATCAGCTTTAACTACAGAGCATTTTACTCCACCTTCAACTTTTTCAATATCACCCTTTTTCAAATACCGTACAAATAACCGAAGAATACTAGTTTTTCCAACACTAACATCACCTAACAATCCAATGTTTACGATTATACTTCACCTTCTAATAGCTTATTTAATAATAATTCATAGTCTGGTATTAGAAATTGTTCGAGTAGAGCATTATTATGAGCGTGAATAAGAGCAATTAACACTTCTTTCATATTTTTTGCTTTTTTTGAATATTTTACTAAATTGTCTGAAGTAGGCTCTTCATTAAAATCTCTTGCGTGTTCTTCAAATCCAAATCTTGATAGATCAGGTAATGCATTAAAAAATCCAAAAGCAGAATAGCCCTGATATTGATAAAACACGAAGAATCTTGTTTTGATATTTTTAATTACACTAGATAAATAAGTTGATGGATAAATTTCTCCCAAGGTTAATTCTTCATCTTGTTTTATCACGAAATAAGGAGAAATTGGAGAAACTTGCGAACCGTACATTTCTTTAGGAGGAATAGAAATGAATGGAAGTTTTTCTGATACTATTGTCCAGAGGTCTTCTCTTCTTTTCTCTAACAAAATATCTTTAATCTCATCATAAGCAAAGTAGAAGTCTGATTGCAACGCTAATAGAGAACTTAAATAAACTGATATTGAAGCAAACGTAGCTTCTAATATAGGTCGTCTCCCGCCATTTGACTCTGAGGGTTTAACAGCACCTTTCCATGCCCTTAATCCTGAATACGCAAATGATTTAACATCAAAAAAGGCTCCTGAAAGAAATAAAAAAGATGGAGCATCCCCTTTATCACCAGTTAATAAATCCATAGATCTTTCAATTAAAATGCTTTCTAATTTAGCATCATGAAATCTAGAGTGAACTATGGGCATTTGTAACCAAGATTTTTTCTTTGCCAAAATCACTACACTCTTTTTATTAATTTCGATAAAATTATAAAGGACTGCTGAATAATTAATTTTTCCTATTTTAATTAAACAATATATTATCTCAATATAATTATTTGCAATTAATAAGAACAGATCAAGATAGAATCTTAAAAACTGAACTTCTTTAGCTACCTATTTCTTTGGCTAAAAGCTCTCTCATTTTTGAAGTGATCAAATCAAATTCTTGAATTGTTTTTAAATTAGAGATTTTTATACGCTCTATCAATTTAGAATTCTTAAAATAATCATAATTCAAATCTAAATCGGGATTAATATCTTTGATTTTCAAAAGTGCTCCTCTTAAAAAAATGCCTATGAAATCTTCGGATGTTTCTCTTATTTCTCTATCCATAGGATCAAGAAGTTTTATCTCAACTTTATTAAAATCTAAGAAATTTAACACGCATAATAATTTTGATTCTTTTTCTTTTCTCTTAGAAAAAATCTTTCTTTTAATATTTGTACCTTTTACTCTTTCCTTAGGTATTTCTTCTACGAAATATTGTTCCTCAGTTGGCTTTTTTTCGACTTCCTGTAAAGATCTTGAGTAAATTTTATCTGCACTCTGAAAAGATTTATCAGATACAAGCGAATTAAGGAAATTTAAGACTTCCCTTAATTCAGAAATCTCTATTTGTAACTCTTCAAGTTGTTCTTTCTTTTTATAATAGAGATTTTGAATTTTACTTAGCATCTGTGATAATTTTTCAATCTCAGTTTCATTATCTCCAAGATCCATTGATTTCATATATGTTTTATAAGAAATTAAATTTATTTAAAAATTAATGCTATTGTTAAATTAAGTAATTTTTTTAAAGTGAGATTAAAATGCAATCCATGATAATAACTCCCAATCCTTCAGATCCTGAAGTTCGAATATTATGTAATGAATTCGAGAAAAAAGGCTATAATGTGGAATTTTTTATCCCCTCAACAATGAAAGTAATGGTTTCATTCAAGGAGAAGTTTAAAGAAAAATTTGAAAACCTTGAACCTAGAGCAGCTTTGGTGAGAGGTTTTGGTGCTGCTGCTACTCAAAAAATTTTTTTTAGGCTTGATATCTTAAGAGCAATTGAAGAATATGATGTTAAATTAATAAATTCAAGGGAATCTTTAGAAATCGCGAGTGATAAATTTTTAACTTCAATATTTCTTGAGAAACATAAAATTCCAACACCTAAAACAATCATATGTGAAGACCCTAATAAAGCGTTAGAAGCTTTTGAAGATTTAGGAGGAGACTGTGTCTTTAAACCTCTTTTTGGATCAAAAGGTATAGGAATCACTCGTTTGAATGACAAAGCGTTTGCTGAAAATGTTTTATATTCTTTAGGTCGGCTAAATGAAGTATTTTATCTGCAAAAATTTATCGAACATAATAAGAGAGATATCAGAATTCTAGTTTTGGGTGATAGGGTTGTCGCTGGGATGTATCGAGTAGGCGATAGCTGGAAAACAAATATCTATGCTGGTGCAAAAGCGGAGCCTTTAGAAATTTCAGAAGAATTAGAAAACCTAGCAATCAAAGCAGCTCAAGTGACCAAAACTGAAATTGCTGGAGTAGATCTAATTGAAGGAAAAAAGGGTTTTCTTGTATTGGAAGTCAATTCAATTCCGGGTTTTACAGCCTTACAAAAAGTTACTTCTGTTAATATAGCAGAAGAAATAGTTGAATATTTTTTAAAAGAAAGCAAGGGATAAAAGGAACTTATTTAAAAAAAAGAAAAAAAATAATAAGATTATAAAGAGCCAAATTATCAATCTCAATTTAAAGATCTTCAATTAATCCTATTAAGAAAGCAATTAATACTAATACTCCTGCGATTATGTCGACAAAAACAAATAATAATATTGCTAAAATCAAAAGAACAAACCAATGAAATGGGATCGGATTATTAGGTTTTAATGCAACCCAGAATGTAAAAATTACCACTACTAATCCAATAATAAAGTTAACAACAATATGTACTCCAACATCAATTGGTAAAACTTGATATTGATCACCGATATCTGTAAGCCTAAGTATTAAATATACTAACCCTACAATAGCACCTAAAATCGTCAATAATTTCATTAATTGTCCATTTTTGTATTTTTTAGTCAATTTGTATCAACTCATTTGAAATAATAGTTTCTATTAAGTCATTAAGTTATAAAAGCATTTATATTTCAATTTAGAAATACCAAAAAAGTTTGTTTAGCTTTATTTAAAACGACTTTACAAGAGGTTAAAATCAAAATTCGTGGCTGTTAGGATCAATTGTATAATATCACGATATTTTTCTATTTTAAATACGATTTGTTTTGTAAAAACCATGTGATTGACGAAAAAATAAATCGATATAAGCATGAAATTAACCTTGCAAAAAAAATATCTAGTATGATACATGCTGATGGAGATTACTATGAAAATTTGATAATCAAATTTCAAAAAATCATAAGGTTTTATGAAGATTTAAAAATTTGGAGAAAAATTTCAGAAAGTTAGGACTTATAATCTTACACGAGAAACAAATTTATTCCAAATTCGTTTTTTAGGGTTTCATATAATTTATGCATAGGGAATCCGATTACATTTGAAGAAGATCCATTTATTTTTTTAATGAATAGACTTGCTTTATCACTTATTGAGTATGCTCCAGCACGTCCTTTCCATTCATTAATTTTAACATAACCACGTATTTCTTCATCTGAAAGGTTTAAAAATTCGACCGATGTTGTATCATAGTCTATAAAAATTTTTGGATTGTTAGTCTCGGTAATTGCCATTCCTGTAATAAGATTATGAGACTTACCCATTAATTTTTTTAGAATAACAATTGCTTCCTTTTTGTTTTTAGCCTTACCTATAATTTCACCATTTAATTCTACAATAGTATCCGCTGCGATAATAATAGCTTGCGAATTTTTCTTTAATAACTCTTTTTTAGCATATAACGCTTTAGCTTTTGCTAATTCTTTTACCAATAAAATTGGATCGGAAAATTTCTCCTTAAATTCTCTTTCATCAATATTAGATGCTAAAACTTCAAAAGGAATGCCAGAATGTTTGAAGATATTTCCACGATCTACGGATTTTGAAGCTAATATAATTTTTTTCAATACTATTACCAATGGATTGGAATTTTAGGATTAACTAGCTATAAGAAGAATTTTCTTGTAAATTTTATTAGTTAGTTTATTTTGAATTTAATAACTCTGGATAAGTGAAGAAATACATATAATTAAATAGCTATTAAGTACAAATATAGAATAAATATTAAAAATATCCGGTTCGATATGGAATATTTCAATGTATGGTTTATTCTTATTGTCTTCTTTTATTTCCTTATTCTTTTTAATTTCATGTATTTATCACACAAACCAGATTTTTTAAATAACATAACTGGATTTGGGACTCTATTCTTTGTTTTTACTCATATCCTTTTATTTATAGTATTAATGAATCAAGAAAGCTCATTACGAACAGTAATAGTACCATTGTGGTTATTAACTCTCAGTATCCCCTTACTATTACCTGTTATTTTAATTTTACTTTCTACGTTATTGATGTATGGGTTCAAAAAAATTACTAAAAAGGATCTAACTTCTGCTGGAAAAAAATTAGAAGAAAAACAAAAAATTTGGAGTAAAGCTAAAAAAGACTCACTCAGAAAATTAAATCATGTCTTAATTTTTATTGGTCTTGTAGTTATATGGTATGCTGGGTTATATATTGTTATAGATTATACAGGTTCCTCAACAGGTATGGTTCCTGAAGAAAATAACATGCTTTCACTATATTTAAAGTTAATTGATGAACCAAATTCGATTACTGAAGTTCTATTTTCATTAGGTTGGTTTTATTATCTATTATTTTTCTTTTTTTATGTTTTTAGTCTATTCATTCTAGCGAATGAATTTGCACGAAAATCAAGACGAATCTCGTTTCCTTTTACTTTTTTTACTAAAATATATCTTGATGAGAAAGAGCAACAAAATTATGGTACATATTTATATTTTGCGATTGGTCAGATGTTTGCTGCTTTTGTCTGTCCTCCGATGGTCTTTTTTACAATATTAGGAATTAGTTCAATTAGTGATTTAATGACAAGTCAAATTGGTATAAGATTTGGAAAAACACATATTCCATGGAATGGAAATAAAACCTGGGAAGGAACAATTGCAGGTACATTAGCCACTTTAGTAATATGTTTTTTGTTTGTTGGAATTTTCTGGTCATTAATTTTTACTTTAGCATTTTTAATTTTCGATATTTTTACTAATAAACCAATTAATCTATCAGATAATTTACTAATACCAATTGGTTGTAGTCTTATCTATTTATTTATACGGTTCTTCTTTAATTTAGATTATAATACAATTATACTATCTTGGATTTAAAAGGATCTGTAAAAATTTTTAAATTATTCAACGTTAAGAGTTAACAACATGTATTTCTTAGCTAGCAGCATAATTTTAATTGGATATTCAATTTTAACATTAACTTACACTATTAAAAATAGAAAAATAAAGATAGAAAACAATATTTTTACAAATGAGATTTTAATTGCGGTTTTGTTTTTAATAGCAGGGGTTCTTTTTCCTTTTATGTATCAGTTTCATTCTCCCAAATTAAGCCAAAATTCATTAAATTGTATGTGGTTATTTACCTCAACCTTTTTTATAGTAGAAATGGGAATATGGGTAATTATGTTTCTTTATAATGGGATTATTGCAAAAAGGGATCCCGAAATCATGGCAGAAAGGGATTACAATAAGTACTGCAAAGAATTTAATAAGAATGGGGTAAATAATTTGAGGAGCGAGGTAGGTAGAAAATTTTTGCATCTATTTGCATGTTTTGTAATCTTTTTCTTTTGGACATTAGGACTTATTCTTGAGGATCTGGGAATCTTAACCCAATGGGATCTAGATAATTATAGTTTCTCATATTGGTTGATTATTACTTTAGGTTTTGGATTTGTAATTATGTTTCAAATGGGAGATCTGGCACGACTGAACAAATTCTACTTACTTCCTAAATGGAGTAAGCGATGGTATATGTCTATGCGACAGGAAGAGCAATATACCTTTATTGCTTCTATTCCATTAGTATTATCATTTACACCCTTTTTATTTGCTCCATTTCCTATTTTTGGAGCGGTTGTTTTAATAACAACGGGGGCTGACGCAGTTGCTTGCATAATTGGAATAAAATATGGAAGACATAGTCTTAGAAAAAATTCAAATAAGACAATTGAAGGATTTTTTGCTGGTGGTGTATCAACATTTTTAATCGTTATTAGTATTTTGGCTCTATATCATCCATGGATGCCCATAAGCATCTTAAAAATATTTTTAATGGCTTCCATTGCCACT
Source organism: Promethearchaeota archaeon (assembly GCA_030603385.1). Lineage (GTDB taxonomy): Archaea > Asgardarchaeota > Lokiarchaeia > Sigyniarchaeales > SOKP01 > Loki-b32. Next base: position 72,531 of record JAUVXW010000002.1, read on the forward strand.
GTTTTATTCTTATTAATTGATAGATTTGCTAGGAATATCTCTGATAACATTTTAAATCCAATACTCACAGGATTTGGCATCTGGATTATTTTTCTTCTTTAAAATATTGGAATTTATCCACCAAAATAAATGTAGATAAAAACTATTTGATCTCCATCTTTTAATCTTGTTTCTAAGAACTTATCATGCTGATAACTCCTTCCATTTATAATAATAGATAAAAGTTTACTAAAGACTCCTATATTTCCTTTTTCCCAAACTAAATCAGTAAATTTTTCCCCAAAATTCTGTCCAAAATACTCAATTAAATCAGCTAGAGATATTTCTTTTTCAAATTCAAATATTTCGTTTAAACTTTTAGTGACTTCGTTAAACGGAGGAGAAAATTCAAGGTGTAATTTCATATTCTAATTAAACCCATTAGTTTAATTCCATTATGATTTTAAAGTAAAAGGTTTATTAAAAATTTAATGTTAATAAAAAATAAAAAAAAGAAATCTAATTCAATTACAAAATTTAATCATCATCTTCAGTAGCTTCTTCCATAGCCTTCTTAAATCCTTTTTTAACGCTACCTTTCTTTATTCCTTTTTTAACACCTTTTCCTAAAGCCTCTGAACCAGTTACGCTTTCAACAAGCCCACCGGTAGCTTTAGCAAAGCCCTTCTTAAGCTTCTTACCAAACCCACCCATAAAAATCACACTCTTTTGTTATCTTTTTTCTTGATTAAATTGTGGTAAATTGTTACAATATTCTTATATTAACATAATGTAAATTTGGGTATTATAAATGTTATGGAAGTCTTTAAGTAAATATCAATTAAGATAATCTGATTTAGTAGAATTAAAAATTTATTATACTCAACAGAATTTTATTAAATTTTTAACAAATAGATTCTAATAATGTTGTTAGTAAATATCCATATCAATTCTATTAATTAATATTTTATCAAATTGTTTGAAAATGGCAAAAGTTATTTTTATTTCTAAAAGTGATGTTCGAGATGCTTGGTTATCTGCTATTGGTCAAGTTTTATACCGCGGTGATGATATAAAAACAGAATATGACAAGGCAGAGGATCTTCCTTCCAAAGATGCTACTGTGTTAATTGAAATTAAAGAACCGTTAAGTAATCCTATAATGCGTAAGGATAAAGTCATGAAGATAAGATCAAAGTTCGGAAATTCTTATGAGGTTTATGGTAGTATGGCAGATACTTATTTAATTGGTTCTATTCAGAGCGGTTATATCGAAGAAATTATGGAAGGCGTTAATGATCATTTTTTATTTGAATCTGGTGTAAGCTTTCCATATTCTTATCATGACAGAATATTTAATTATGCTCCTTTTTCTCTTGAGGATTCTATCCATAGAAATTATAATTTAGGATTTGTAGATAATGAGTTTGTTAAAAAACACAAAAAGTTGTTAAAAGCAGAGAAAATTAAAAGCACTGCTGAATCTGTTATTTGGAAATTAAACAATGGAATTGAATTTGATTTAGATAAAACAATCTCAGAGCAAATAACAATCGATAAAGTTCCTATAGCTACTTTGAATTTTCCAAGAATTAACCAAATGGAATATATAGTTCAAAAATTAAAGGAATCGCCATATTCCCGCAGAGCACAGGCTATTACTTGGCGTCCGCTAGTAGATCCTTATCACGTTGATCCTCCTTGTCTTCAGAGAATTTTTATGCGAATAAAAGATGGAAAATTAATTATGCAAACAACTTGGAGAAGTCGAGATCTATTCCGAGCATGGGAAGCAAACGTAAACGGTATGATAAGAATTCAAAAAGATATAGCAGATAAACTAGGGGTTGAAATGGGACATTATTTAGATTTCAGCAATTCTCTTCATATTTATGGCAGCACAATATCTGAAGTAAAGGATATGTTATATCGTATGAAAGTTAAAGGGGAACAATTTCCTGAAGAAATTGCCGATTTAATACAATAGAACCTTCTTTTTTAAAATATTTTTGGAAAGATTAATTTAGTATTTTCATAGATTTGATTTTCCAAATCATCAGGGGGAATGTCTTTAAATTTTGAAATTGTGTTTAAAACATCTCTAATCATTGCAGGAGTTCCATCTTTTCCTGAATATTTAACAGGTCCATCGCTTTCAAGCAAGAGATGTTCTACATCAACTCTTAAAACTGTTTTTTTCACTGCAGGAGAATAACTAATTGCTGGAGTAATTGAGAAAAAGTATCCTCTATCTATTCCTAAATTTAAAAATTCTTCTGGTCCTGAATACCAATGAATATTAACATAAGGTATATTAAATGAAGGGAGCATATCAAATACTAATTTTTCAGCTCCCTTTGTGTGGAGATTCACAGGTAATTCTAACTCTTGAGCTAACGATAACATTTTTTCAAAAATATTTGTTTGAAGTGGATAAAACACCTTTTCTTTTATAAAATGATGATCTAATCCTATTTCACCAATAGAACATATATTTTCTTTATTTTCTCTAATTGTTTTAATGACAGAATCTAGTTGATTTTCAATATCCTTATTCATTCTTACTTCTTCAGGGTGAATACCTAAAGCAGGATAAATTTCTTTATGTCTCTCTGAAATTTCTAATACTCTTTCAATGCTAACAGCACTCATTCCAACAGCAATAATCTTTTCTACCCCTACACTTTTAGCGTCCTTAATTACTTGTTCTAACGCTAAGTAAAGATTCGCATGACAATGAACATCAATTAGGATATTTAGCACCTCTAAATATATGATATAATTAATTTAAAAAGTAGCATAATTTACATTGAATTTATCGCTTCTCGTACTAGAGCGATTTTTTTTACTAATTCAAATTTTTTTCTCCGATTATAATCTGAAGAGTCTAAATGGTCTTGAAGAGTTTCTAACTCCTTTAATAAATAGTTCTTAAGATCTTTTTTAGTAAAATGTCCTATATGTTCAGGAAGAGGTTCAATTTTAGCTGCTCTCTTTAGCCTTAAATCAGAAATAGCTTTTGCTAGTTGGGCTTGAAAACCTCTAGCCTTGTTTGGATCAACATCTCCTAATGTATCAAGAGAAGTTGTTAAACCATCAATAAATGCTTCTAAATCTTCTATTTCAATTGTATCACTGGGCATTTGAAAACTTAGAATTTGTAAATGTCTTTTTTTTATAAATTCTAGAAGGAACTTTGATATTTATTATTGTTTATTCTACTTTAACCTAAATGTAAAATGATAAATTTAATTTAATTTTCATTTTCAATTCTTTATTTTGGGATTAACATTGGAACAGATTTTTTGTAATCTTCATAATCTTTACCGAATTCTCTTATTAATTCCTTTTCTTCTTTCCATGACATTAAATAAATTAAGAAAATAATGAGTGGGGTAGTTAACAGAGAATAGAAAGAGGAGAGCAGAAATGAAATACTAAATTGCTTTATAAATGTATTAGTATACAGTTATTAACTAAAATTGATAAAACCACATTTTAAGTTTGAGTTAATATGCAAAACTCTTTAGTTCAATCATTTTTTTTATAATTATATTTAAAATGAGTTAAGAACTAACTTAAGTATTATTAGAAGATTAAAAGGTGAAATATTGCCAATAATTCCGAATAAGGATATCTACAATTTACTAAAAAAATATAATAAAAAGCAAGTTACTGTTGATAAGGCTATAAAAGACTATATTAAACCAGGAAATCGAATTTTCATTGATTCTGGATGTGCAGAACCAATAGATCTTACTAAAAAATTAATTGAACTAGGACCACAGCTTCCTGATGTGGAGATTTTACATTTTCTTAGTTTGAGTGATCTTGATTATTATGAAACGGCAGGAGGGATAGAGGATTTATTTAGGCATAATGCGTTTTTTATTGGAAAATCGCTTCGCAAATATGTAAGCGCAGGTCAAGCAGATTATACTCCTATGTTATTATCTGAGATTCCAAAGTTATTCAAATCGGGTAAAATTCATTTAGATACAGCTCTTTTACAGTTTAGTCCTCCAGATAGATATGGTTTTTGTAGTTATGGTATTAATGTAGATATTGCCAAACCAATTGCAGAATCTACTGAAATTATCGTAGCTGAAATAAATCCCAAGATGCCACGCACATTAGGAGATTCTTTTATTCATATGAATGATATTGACGCTTTTATTGTCTCAAATCACGATATAATTGAATATAATTATGGTGAACTTGATGAAACGGCAATTAAGATTGCTAAATTTGTTTCTTCATTAATCGAAGATGAATCAACTATTCAAATGGGCATTGGTGTAATTCCTAACGCTGTTACTAACGAGTTAAAGGAAAAAAAAGATTTAGGTGTTCACAGTGAGGTGTTTTCAGATGGAATAGTAGATCTGGTTGAAGAAGGTGTAGTAACCTGTAAAAAAAAGACTCTACATAAAGACAAAATTATTTGCTCTTTCGTAATGGGCTCAAAAAAGGTATATGATTTTGTAGATGATAATCCCATGGTTGAATTCCATCCATGCGATTATACCAATGATCCTTTCATCATCAGTCAGAATAAAAAACAAGTGGCTATAAATGCTGCTCTAAGTGTTGACTTAACTGGGCAAGTGAACTCTGATTCATTAGGGCATCGATTTTATAGCGGAATTGGGGGTCAAGTCGATTTTGTCAGAGGTGCGGGGAGAGCTGAAGATGGTAAACCAATCATGACTTTACCATCAACAGCCACTTTAAAAGATGGAACTGTAATATCTCGTATTATGCCTTTCCTACGACCTGGTTCGGGTGTAGTAATAACAAGGGGTGATATTCATTATGTAGTTACAGAGTGGGGGATCGCTTATCTTTATGGAAAAAGTATAAGAGAAAGAGTTCTTGAGATGATTAACATTGCTCATCCAGATTTTCGAGAAGAATTATTAGAACATGCCAAAAAATGGAAATATATCTATTCAGATCAGAAATTGCCTATTTCTATTGATGGAAGGGTAAGTGTTTATCCAGATAAATATGAAGCGTTTTTACAACTTCAAGATGGAAGAACAATAAAAATCCGTCCAGTTAAACCAACTGATGAAAGAATGATACAAGAACTTCATTATTCTTTAGATAAGAAAGATAGATATCTAAGATTTTTTACACCCATGAAAGATTTTCGACATAGAAGAATCCAACCAATGGTTAATATCGATTATTCAACAGATATGATTTTAATAGGGGAGTACACAGAAAAAGGAGAAGAAAAAATTGTTGCGATGGGAGCATTTCTCAAAGCATACCAACCTTCTGTAGCTGAATTAGCATTTGTTGTTCACGAGGATTGGAGAGGATTAGGAATAACAAAATACTTACTGAATTACCTTGTTACAATTGGTAAAGAACTTAATTACAAAACCTTTGGGGGCTCAATTATGTTAGAAAATAAACCTATGCTTCACATTATTAACAGCTCAGGATACTCTCTTAAACTTAAAAAAATTGAGCAAGGAATTACTGTGTTCGCATTTGATCTTTCTTAACAGAATCAATTTTATATTTTAAAATCTAGAAATTCATTTCTATAAACGTATGCTCCACTAGAAGAAGTTCTAAAAATTTTGCAGGGTTTAGGATATAATCGAAAGGCTATAGCATTAAAGAAAATTGCCGATACTGTAAAACCTTTAGTTTAATTTTTTGTCTTTAAGAATCTTGGTGATTTTAGCTGCTAATCTTTCTTGTGTTCCCCAATTCCCAAAGGCTAGCCCCTTTGCGATTAAATTTTCAATTTCTTTCTTATAAACTCGACTTATCTTCTTAGCAGGTTCTCGTGAAAAAGGTGTTTGGGGCAAGGGGATAAATGAATGGGCATGAATTCTAGCACCTTTTTTTGATAAATTTTTCATCATTTCAATCGTAAGCTCAATATCCTTATCATCTTCTCCAGGCAATCCAAAAATGAAATCTACATTAATTTTTAGGTTATTTTTTAGTGTAAGATCTACAGCTCTATAGATATCTTCAACTGTGTGTCCTCTATGACATAAATCCAGAATTTTTTGGCTACCTGATTGTGCTCCAGTAGTAATATTATCATTATTCCCATATTTTAAAACCAAATTTAAACTATCTTGATTCACATGTTCTGGCCTTACTTCCGATGGAAAAGTCCCTACAAAGATCCTAGCTTTTTCACCAATAATTTCTCTAATGCTGAATAGCAATTTTTCAAGTTTATCTAAGTTTAATGTTTTACCGTCCTCAGATCCATAACTAAATGCATTAGGGGTTATAAATCGTATATCTGTAAGATCTCCATAATGATCTTTCAATATTTGAACATATTTGCATATTGTTTCGATACTTCTATGTCTAGGGATAGTGCCTAAAATATAAGGCGTCTGACAAAAGTAACATACATAGGGACACCCTCTAGTTATTTCAATTGCCCCAAATCGAGTATTTTTAATCGGGAAAGGAGGATATTTGTTTAAGTCAATTAAGCCACGTTTTCCTGTAGATATATATTCATTATCTTCACTCGTATAGGCAATTCCTCTTATATCACTAATTTTTTCATTAATAATTAGCCCATTCATAAGTTCAATGATTGTTTCCTCTCCTTCTCCAATTACAACTATATCAAAGCCAATTTTAAGGGTTCCAGAAGGATCTCCCGTTGGATGAGACCCTCCTGCTATAAGTATACACTTCTTTTGAAACTTACATCTTAGTTTATCTACCAATTCTCGGGTTTCGAAAAATTGAGTTGTGAAGAAAGAAAATGCTACTAGTACTTTATTATAAGATTTTACTATATCTTTGAGTGTTTCTACAAGTTCATCTTGTGAGCTTAAAAAATAGAAATCCATGCTTTCAAATATCTTATCTGTTTCGAGCGCACCAGCTATAGCATTTAAACTGTAAAAATTGTGTTTATGATAATAAATTACAAATGCGATTTTTTTCAAGTAGATTTTACCTAGAGCAATCCAATCAATAATCAAATATTATATAATACAATATTTTTCAAATTAAATTATTCTTTGTGATCTGTTTATGGCTTGAATTTTAAATTCCTATGAATATATATTTTCATTTTTGTATTATTATTTTAATAAGCAAAATAAGAATTGAAAAAGTGAGTAATTAATGTTATTGAATGAATTTATTGCCACAGATATAACTGAAATTGGTATTTCTTGGTTTGATTTCTATTCTATTGGTCACATCTGCCTTGGAATCGGCCTATTTTTATTCTTTTCATTATTTTACACTATTCCAAAAAGAAAATATGGGACAATTCCAATTTTTTCTTTACTGTTTGTTTTTATACTCACTATGATTTGTTCTGTAGTTTGGGAAATCGTTGAAAATCTAGTTTTTCTTGATTTAGGATGGAAGTTTGAAGATCGAGCTGATAGTTGGCAAAACATCACTACTGATATCTTATTATGTGCTATTGGAGGCCTTGGTACTTGGTTATTTGCCTATATCACGTTTGAAAAGGAAAAAGGTGCTTTTGCTTATTATACTTTTGGATTAATTGGATTTGGAGTTTGGATTAGCGTTTTCATAGTACTCAGATATTTAACTTTTCAGAATTCTCCAATGATTTAATTAAATTTAACTTATTATTATTTACTATAACCTAGAAAAAATGTTAGATCTTTCCGACTACATAGAATTTCAACAAGGCAACATTCCTCTAATACTATCTGTACCACATGGAGGATCATTAGAATGTGAGAACATTCCGAAAAGATCATCGGGAATTTTAGGAATTGATGGTAAAACCATCGAGATTGCTAAGAAAATAATTGCCTTAATTCAAAATATCTTTAAGAAACAAAATTCTGAAGATAAAATACCATCCTATGTAATTTCTAAAGTCCGTCGAAGTAAAATTGATTTAAACCGAGAAGAAACTGAAGCGTATGAGCAGGGATCTTATATTGCTAAGCAAATTTATAAATTTTATCATAAAAAAATTGAAGAAATTGTACGATACAACTTGAAAGTATATGAACGTTCGTTGCTTATTGATTTACATGGTTTTGAAAAAGCTAATAGACCACCTGGCTTCCGAGATGTAGACGTGGTTTTAGGAACAAATAATTTAGAATCCTTTTACTCTAAAAAAATACCAAAAAAAGATTGGGGAAAGAATATTCGGGGTAAGATTGTTCAAAAATTTCTCGAATTAAATATCCCTATAGCTCCAAGCCACCCTAAAAGAGGTGAATATGTCTTAACTGGGGGTTATATAACAAAAAAATATGGTGCGTCTCAAATCCCGAAGAGTCAAGCATTACAAATTGAATTTTCAGATAGGATAAGAATACAAGAGGAAGAAATAAGGGAAATGGTACTAAATGCACTAGCCAAGATTTTATTTGAGGATTTAAAAGATATTAAGAAAGTTTAAGGAGAAATAGTTTCTAATTGTTTATATCTAAAATTATATTTACAATTCGGTTAATATATTTACTCTTTTGAATCTTACAAATGTGAGCAACCTTTCTATAATTAAAAGACTCTGCTAATGTATCTAGATAGGAAAGATTATATAAAATTGAGACGTTGTCATTATTCTTCATGAAAAGCATATCTAATTCTCGCTGAATTTTGTTGTCGCTAATCTTCTTCTTTTTTTTTACCCTTTTATTAATCTCAGTAAGAGCATCATCAAAGTCAATATCCCGTATACTTGAGATAAGAGAATTCAGCACTATAGCATATAAAACAACGATATCAATGTTATCCGTGTCCTTTAAATTGTGGAATTTGAGTTGTAGATCTTGGTAAATTTCATTGATATAATTCTCATCTATACCCTTAATTTTTTTGAAGAGATTTAAGAATTGTAGATATTTACCATCGAGAAATAAGTGCAGATTACGATTAAACAGATCTTTAAATTTTCTTATAATTTGCCCCGAATTACTTATTTTTACAGAAACTTCAGGTGTTCTGCCAATAATTATATCCTGACCATCTTTGTAAAACTGTTGATTAATTAAATTATTCGTCGCATCATATAGCTGTTCCAAAATCATTCCGATCGCAAATCACCGATAAATAAAATTTTATGTCTGTTCTTAATACAGTTAGTAAAAATACAATGATTTAATTTTTTGCACTTTTACCTAATTCTTTTCTATTAGTGCTATTAAGGCTTAATAATATAAGAATAATATATTAATGAACTCCAATTTTTACTAATCGTATCCATAATTTCTAGCAGAAAATGGAAAATGAAATAATGAATCTGTTTATTCAATTTTTTAATCTTGTATAAATGGCTATAGATAATTTTTTTTAAAGATGTGCTTTAATATGTTCTAAAAAACATGGAAAAAGAAATATAACCTTTTTATATCATTGTAACCTTTTAATATTGTTATTTTAAGAAAATATTCAATAAATAACATAATAAAATTATTTACTTTAATAATTTTCAAAATAAAAGAGTAAAATTATATAAAAAGGTTGAAAATAAAATGGTTGACGAATCATTATTAAAAGAAATAAAGGCTGCTCAGGATGGAGGCGCGTCCGCGGCTACACCTGATGTTATTGCGAAAATGTTGCAGTTTATGAAAGAAATCTCGGGGGAAAATGAAGATCTTAAAGAAGAACTTGAGGACATGGAAATTGCCATACAATTAGTCTTCACAGATGCAGACAAAAAGTTCTGGCTCACAGTTAAAGAAGGTGCTTTAGATTTTGGTGAAGGAGACGTTGAAAATCCTTCATTCACATTATCTTCCACGCTCGAAGTTGGAGCGGGCATTGTGATGGGTGAGGTAGATGCGACCTCCGCTTATATGGCAGGAGATATCACAGTTGAGGGAAATCTTCAGGATGCGATGGCCTTTCAAGAGATAATTGAACTCTCGCTTGAAGCTTACGAAGACCTCATAGAAGATTAGAGCAAAGAAAAAGACCATCGTAGCAAATTTTTCTTTTTTTTTAAAATTTTAAATTTTAATTTTTTTATAAATAATAGTCTTAATGTTAAATCTCAAAGTATAATACAATCTAACAAAAAGAATTTATACTAAAACTTTAGTAAGTTTAATTTAGTATGGCGCGGCTAGCGGGATTTGAACCCGCGTCGCAGGAGTGACAGTCCCGAATGCTTTCCGATAAATAAACAGAATTGTTATACTTAAAGACCGGGCTACACTATAGCCGCTAAAAATTTTAGTTATTTAACTAAAGGAATAAATGAGAATATAAAAATTTTATTCTGAATAGCTTGTTATTACATTGAATAGGAAGATTTATATTTCTTAAAGACGATGTGGATAATAAGGAATATTTAGGTATAACAGTATAATTTATTTAATATATTGCCACAAGTATATATGCTTGATTCAAAGGGTTTTAGATCGGTTGTACACGATTTAGAAAACAATACTGAGGAATTTATTACAGCGTTAGATAGGATTATAAGACATGGGGTAAGTATCATCAAGAATACTGGAGAACTCAGGGAAGAAATCATAGATTACGATGATATCTATCAAATTTTAATAACTGATATAAATTTTAACTTTTGGTTTAAAGTATCTAATGGTACAATAATGTACAAAAAGGGGATTAATAGAGGGGCTTCATTTAGAGTTAGATATAGAAAAGATATATTTATTAAAATTCTTAAACGGGAAATATATGGAACGGATGCTTATATGAAAGGAAAAATCAAAGTAGATGGAGATCTGACTCAGGGTTTAAGATTTATTAAGTTATTTAGGATGTTTATAAAATATATTAATAATGGGATAAAAAAGCTTTAGAGCCCGACTTTTTCTTTAAACAATTTATTTCTTGCTTATAGCAAACATTTTTTTGAAATAAAGTATGAAAATATTATAAGCTAGTAATTTTATTTTAAAGCATATTCTCCTAAAACTAGGGCCTGTAATCTAGCCTGGATAGGGTGCCCGGCTTCGGATTTCTCTGAAAGAAGAAAAAGAAGAAACTGGGATGTCGCAGGTTCGAATCCTGCCTGGCCCAATCATAAAATAATTAAATTTTTTAATATAACCTAATAGTGAAGGTAGAGCCTTTATTTCTTCCTTCAGACTCTACAAGTATTTGACCTCCATGTAGTTCTACAATTTCTTTTGAAATGTATAACCCTAGACCTGATCCTTCAATATCTACGCCTAAATCCATCCCGTATCTTTCCATTTTTCCAAATTTCTCAAATAAAAGCTCTTTTTCTTTTTCGGTTATTCCAACACCTTTATCTTTTATTTGTATATCTATGTAATCATGATTTTCGACGAGGTTGACATAAATTTTTCCGCTTATTGGTGTATTTTTCATAGCATTTGATAGAAGATTGGTAATTACTTGTTGAAGACGAATTTTATCTACATTAAATTCCAACTCATCCGGGAGATTTAAGTTCACAATAAGTTTACGACTATCCAATAAGTAACTCATTTCTTCAACACACTCTTTAGTAATTTTAACGAGATCATCCATCTTAATATTTAGTTCTAATTTACCAGATTCGATCCTTGAAGCATCTATTAAGTTTTCGACTAACTTTTTTAACCTTAAAGCACCCCTATGAAAAATCTCAATAAATTTTAACACATCTTCATCAATTTTTCCATCAAAATGCTTTAAAAGAATTTGAGAAGCACCATATATGGAAGTTAATGGTGTTTTCAACTCATGGGATACTCTAGTAATAATGTCTTTTCTCATTTTATTAAGCTCTACTAATTTACGATTTTCTTCGAGGACGAGTCTTTCTACTTCTTTTTTTTCAGTGATGTCTAATGTAGCAATCAAATTTGCTATTTTATCCTCAAAAGGAATAGTCTTAGAAATAATCTCCAGCCAAATAACTTCCCCTGTTTTTTTAGTGGCTCTAAACTGTATATCCGCTAAAATATCATTTTTTCCATAATATATATTTTCTGCGGTCTCCATAATCCTTTCTCTATCTTCTGGATGCATGAGTTTTAAAAATTCTTTAGATTTCCATTTTAGAATCTCTTTAGGAGTATAACCTAAAGTATCAGAAAATTGTTGGTTAACATATTTGAATTTAAAATCTTCTAAAATTGCGATACCTATGAATGACTGTTCTGTAATAGTTCTAAATTTATCTTCAGACTCAGAAATTTTTAACGTAGCAAGTCTTTGTTTAGTAATATCGTTTCCCACAGATAATATTCCAACTAAATTTCCTTTATCATCTTTTATTGCTTTATTTGTCCATGATATCCATACTTTCTTTCCATATTTTGTAATATTTTCATTTACATTATTCTTATATATTTCAGGATCTTTACAGATATCTTCCATTAATTTTTCTAAATCACGACCAGTAGTTTCCGTTTTAGGGACGATGGTACCTATAACATGTTCATAAGTTAGGTACTTTGGCAGAAGAATTAAAAAATTCTTTAAAGGCTGAGGAGTAAACACTAATATAAGAGCTAATACCAAATAATTTTATTAAATTTCTATTTTCTTTTTGTTTTTATTTTATCTTATTTTGATTTGTATCACGCAAACCCTAAACCATTCTGAATTTCTTGGGTTTATCTTTTTATAGATAAGCTCTTTTTTTTATTTAATCTTAAGTGTAAAAAAGTATTTATATGTGTAAAATAGTATAAATATGTAAAAAATGAACAATTATTCATTAATTAATTTAATTGCACTCATTTATTGAAGGTGTAGAACATAACCGATTATAACCAGGATAAAGAAAGAATTTCTTTATATGTATCTAAAGATATTAAAGAAGAATGGCAAACTTTTGCTAAAAATAATGATTATTCCACTTTATCGAAACTGATAAGGGAAGCTTTAAGATTCTTTATTCAATGTAGAGGATTAGATCTTTCAACTCTTTCTCATGATTTAAAAGAACCTTTAACCTCAATTAAAGGGTATTTACAATTAATTATTGAAACATATGGAAAATCAATAGAAAGTAATGTAATATCTACATTGAAAAATGTACTGAACCAATGTTTGATCTTAGAGAATAAAATCGTAGAATATTTGGATAAATTTGAGACTGAAATGGAAGAAGAGAGTATAAATCAAAAGAGTGAATATGATATTCTTTTAGTGGAAGATGACCAGGAGACTGTTAACTTACTGACGAGTTATTTCGAGTCAATAAATATAATATGCAAGGGTGTTTTAAGTGGCTTTAAAGGGCTAAAAGAACTAAAAAGATATGCACCAAAACTGATTTTACTTGACATTATTCTTCCAGATATCAATGGATATGAGATATTAAAGAGAATAAGAGCAGAAGAAAAATTAAAAGACATTCCTGTATTTTTTCTTACAGCTATACCAAGTGTAGAAGTAGAGAAAAAGTCATTAGATTTAGGAGCTACAGGTTCAATTTTAAAGCCTTTTAATTTAACTGATTTTGATGTGATTTATAAGTATTTGGAAAAAAAATAGCAACATAATTATAACATATACTAAATTTTTTAGGTTTTTATTAGCATAACAAGCAAGAAAATAATTTTTTCTATATTAATAGAAAAATCCTTCTCGTTTCAATTCAAACAAAAGAAGAGTTTTAGGACTTTTTAATTTTGATTAATCTTTTATCAACAACTTCGATTTGAAAGATAAAAGCATTATTTGTGGTCAAAAAAGCTAATTATTATCAAAAAAAGATTTAAATACTAGTAAAGTGATTATTTTATTAGTACAAAAATGTAATCTAGCACAAATCTAATATAATTTAAATGATAAATTCAGACGATAATTACCAAGATTTTAATTTGGAAAAGATGGTTCCAAGAGCAAAAGGGTTGATTGGGTTTCTAGTTCTAGATAAGACAGGTTTATTATATTTTTCAAAAGTTACAAAAAATAGAACAAGTTTAGCAAAAAATATTTTTCAAATTGCAGGGTTTATTTCGGCAATATTGATTTATTCACATGATCTTATTGGCGGTAAAGACGCAGGGATAAAACTTAAAGATATTAATCTTGGTGATTACCATATGTTCTTTAAAACTAAGGGCAACTTAATTTTCACATACATAGTTGAAAAACATAAATGTACTGAAAATATTGAAAAATGCATGGAACTAGTAGTAGAGAAGTTCTTAAACACGTATTATTATTCTCATGTGGTAGAGTTTAAGGGCGATTTGAGTCCTTTCCATTGTTTTGAGATGGTAATTGATCAATATTTTGAGATGTAACTTATTTTTGCAGAGATTTAGAATATTAAAATTAATAAAAAAAAATGTCTTTTAAATCATTTAACTTTAATTAAGTATAAATATTGTGAGATTTTGAATAGAAATAATAAATTTCACCAAAAATTATATATAAACAAACCAATAATTAATATCACAATGACTGCAACTCTAGAAGTTGACTTAGTTCTAGATAGTTTAATTAAAGAGTTTGGTGAGAGTGGGCTATATTTCATACTGATTTGTACTGAAAATGGAGCAATAATTAAGTCGTATATTAACCAAGAATTTAATAAAACTTCAATAGGATTGAATATGTCTCAATTGTATGAATTAGCCGAAGAAATTACTTCGGAAATTGGAGTACATAATCCAGATTTTAATGTTATCCATTCTGATAACTTCTATATTCTTTCAATTAAAATTTTAGGGAAGATAATAATTACTTTGGTGGAAGACCAACTCGATTTCTCTCGAATATTTGATATTATAAATAGCTGTATCGATACAAACTAATTTTTAAGGATCTTTTAGTATTTTTATCTTATTTTAAAGAGACACCTTTATAAAATTAAATTTTATATAAAATAAAACAAATTTTTATAAATCTTTTTACAGAATTACTAAATTAAGAAAACATTGTAGGAAGATATGAAATGAAGTATGAAAAAAACCAATATTCCGAATCCTTCTCAGTATGTACTTTAATTATTGCGGGAGCATTTTTATATTGGGGGATAAGTAGTTTAATACAATGGGATGGGTGGTTATGGTGGGGTTTTATTTCAACTGGAATTGGTACAGCTATTCTTGTTTCACAAATCTTAGCGATAACTAATAGAAGCAAGTTAAGAAGCGTAGTTTTAGCTGATTTTCAGGAAAATCCGGAAGCAACAGTAGAACTTGTGAGTAAAAGTACAGGAATTACCGCAAAAGATATACAAGCAATTATTTTAGATCTGAAGGCATCAGGTCAATTAAGAGCAAAATTCAATTCAAAAACTGGTCAGGTTAAACATCTATTAACAGAAGAAAAAGAACCAACTCCAGGAGAACGAGCCAGTTATTGTTCTAATTGCGGCACTCCTATTACTAAAGAATCAGCTCAATATTGTGCATATTGTGGTGGGAAAATTTAAACACATTTTTTTTATTTTATCAACTATCTGAATAATTATTTGATGATGAGAAGAAAATAAAAACTAATTTGATTTCATTCTATTTTATTTCAATTACTTTCTTATCTTCAGTTTCAGAAGTTTTTTTAGGGATTTTTAGTCTTAGTACCCCATTTTTAAAACTTGCATCAATCCCTTCTAAGTTAATCTCTTCCGGTAGGTGAAAGCTTCGAAAGAAGCTTGCTGATCTGAATTCTCTTCTCAAATAATCTCCTTCAATCTTTTTTCCCTTCTCTTTTTTTTTATCCTTTTTGTCTTTATGTTTATCTTTTTTATCTTCTTTTTTTTCCTTATCTTCTTTTTTATCCTCTTTCTCCTCTTTATACTTTAGAGCTTTTTCACCAATGATTTCTAAAACACCGTCTTGAAGAGTAATATTGACATGTTTTTTGTCTAAACCTGGTAATTCAATAAGGAGATTATAATAATTTTCATTTTCGATTATATTTGTCAAAGGAGTTCTATAAAAAGATTCAATTTCTAAAATTTCTAAAGATTCAGTAGGTCTAATTCTAAATGAGCCCCATTCAGAAATTTCTATCATTGAATCCTTTGATTGATTTAGGGAAAAAACTTGTTTCTTTTTTAAGCCTAATTCTTGTTCCTTTTTTTCTTTTTCTATATCTAATTCAGTCTCTTTTTCTTCCTCCTCAAATGCATCTTTAACATTTTCATCCATCTTAATCAGATCTCCAAAAATTTACAGAATAACAAAAAATAAATGAAAGTTATATAAAAAGTTTTGTCTAAAAAGAGGACGTAAAAAAAAAATATGAGAGATTAAACCACCAACTACTTTTGACATCTTTTAAGAAAAATATAACAATTCTCTTAAAAAGAATTTTAAAAAAAATTGATTTATTTTTAATATTTATTTTAGAGCACTCAACTTCTTTTCATGCAATTCTGTTAATTTTCTCCTATTTTCTGCTAATTTTTCTCCTTTTATCGGATAATAATACATTCCAATCCAAGAAATTATAAGAACAATAGCAGGATAAACACCCATTAAAATTTGGAGTCCTAATATTGTATTTACTCCCGGATTCGGTGTGTAATTATACCAATCTGTTGTACTAAAAACAATCATAATTAAGAAGAAATTAATAATCATTGATATTCTAATAAAGAAATTAAAAATTGCGTAGTATATGCCAGAACGTCGTGTTCCGTGAGTAATTTCATCCTCATCAATGATTTCTGCGATGCATTGATCATAAAAGTATAATCCACCACCAAGACCAATCCCATTGAAAATTTGCACAATAAAAGCCATTTCAATACTAACTGAGAATGCAAAAATTATAATGGGAAATATCCATACCGCTATTCCTATTAATCCTGCCATACGAGCTCCTTTGGAAATTCGTATTTTTTCCCATAATGGTGTAGAGATTGCTGCCACAATGAATTCTAACGCAAGGAGAATGCCAATAATAATCGGATCTTCAATATCTAAAGCATGTGTCATAAAGAGAGGTGCTAATGTTGGTAAAATATTTATAACAATCCATGTCCCTAAAGCTGGTATCAAAAACCATTGAAATGATTTATTTTTAAAGGTATTTTTTAGGGTTATAGTAAAAGACATTGCCGTTTCAGCATCCTTAGACATATGCTTAGGTTCTTTTACACCCCATTTCAAGAGAACAAAATATGTCACAAGGATTATTATCGCAGCAATAATCCCTGTTAATTGATATTGTCCTAATGTATTTGGATCTGATATGGGGGGGTCTGTATCTGGAATAACACCTAGGATATTTTCAATAATGAGTGTAGGAATAAGAAACGCAAAAATCAGTGCAACCATAACGAAGCTTATCCGAACTTTTCCAACTGAACTGCGAGCTTTCACTGTAACGTACATTTCAGAAAAAACAGCATTATAATTTAAGTTAAAAGCTGTATAAGTTGTATCAAATAAGATAAGGATAAGAATAAAATATAAAAAGTTGATTGTGGGTGAGTTAAGATCAACTGGAGGTGTAAAAAGTAGTATCATTGTAATAGCTAAGGGTATAGTAGCGGCTGCCATCCAAGGTATTCTTCGTCCCCATTTAGTTTTTGTTCGATCAGAAAGATATCCTATTAGTGGATCATTAATACCATTCCATAAACTCCACAAAATAAAACCTCCGCCAATCAATAGTATAGGAACTCCTACAATTGCAAAATAGAAAGTGAAAATTAGAAATGTAAATGTTTGCATAGCTGTATTATCTCCTATTTCTCCGAACGCAAAAGCAATTTTCTTTTTTAGTGAGATATTTCGAGATTCGTTATCACTCATAAAATCAATCTTTTTTTTAATTAATGAGATATGATTAAACATTTGCTCTATTTCTATAAAAATATATCTTAGAAAAAACATAAAATAGTATAATTTAGAATTTAGATCAATTATTTAGAAAAATTACAATTATAAAGATTCATAAGTGAGATCTAATGGAAAACACTTTTACTGCTGGAGTAATCGGTGCCGGCAGAATGGGAAAGATACACATTGAAAATATTATACACAATATTCCAAATTTAAAGTTAAAATTGGTTGCTGATATTAAGATAGATGATAATTTAGAAAAATGGGCTTATGAAATAGGTGTTCCAAAACTCACTCAAGATCCAATTGAAATTCTAAATGACTCTGAGATAAATGTAGTAATAATTGCCTCATCCACAGATACTCATACCAAATTCATACAAGAAGCTGCGCAAGCAAAAAAGGATATTTTTTGTGAGAAACCTATTGACACAGACCTGAAACGTATCAAAGAAACCCTTGAAATTGTTAAAAAGGAAGGCGTAAAACTTATGATTGGATTTAATAGGCGATTTGACAGAAATTTCAAAAGAGTAAGGGAGATGGTTACTTCAGGTCAAATAGGGACCCCTTACATTATTAAAGTTACTGCTCGTGATCCTGCTCCCCCTTCCATTGAATATATTAAGACATCTGGAGGGATGCTTTTTGATATGACAATTCACGATTGGGATATGGCCCGTTTTCAAGTAGGAAGTGAAATTGAAGAAGTTTATACAAGCGGTGCTGTTCTTGTAGATCCTGAAATAGGTAAAGCAGGAGATATAGATACTGCTGTGGTAATTTTGAAATTTAAAAATGGTGTAATTGGAATGATTGATAATTCTCGTCAAGCAGTATATGGATATGACCAGCGTGTTGAAGTATTTGGTTCAAAAGGATGTGTAATTGCGGACAATGAACCATCGAATACAGTACGTTTATATACCGCTGAAAAGATAAAAGAGGATAACATCCCATACTTTTTCTTACAAAGATATATGGATTCTTACGCTGCAGAATTACAAGACTTCCTCGAATGTTTGCGAAATAACAAAGAACCATCACCAAATGGAGAAGATGGCTTTCAAAATGTTGTAATAGCAATAGCTGCCCAAAAATCATATGAAGAGAATCGTCCTGTCAAGATTTCTGAAATTGTCATATAACATTTAAAACGAACTTATAGAATTTTAAGCAAAATTTTTAATTTCATAATAAATAGATGATACAAGTAAAAGACTAATGGGTTGATGACATATATCATTTGATTTATCTGCATTTAAATTATTAATTAAGAAGATTTTTCCACCAAAAAAAAGCGTTTTCACTGTAGATACTACAGGAGATGGAAAAGGAGATTCTATACAAATAAAAGTAATTAATCTACTATTTCCATTCGTAGTTCCTGAGAATATTGAGTTAGGAGATTTTGATTTAAAGAGCTTTGATGTACAAAATTTTGATATTTCGGAATATGTAACATTGTTCATAGATGATAGACCGATTAACGTTTCAAAAGATTCTTTCAACTTTGAAACAATAAAGGATCGATTCTTAATTTATCATAAGGGAGAATCATTTAAACTAAGTGATATCCTTGAAGGTAAATTTAGTGGAAGAACTATAGCCTTAGGTGATAGTATTAGTATTTTAATTAAATTAGATACAGAAACCCTAAACACATTAACTGAAGGAAAACACATTTTCAAGATTGATAGTGAATTCGTCTCGAACCTTATAATTAATTTTGAATTGGATAAAACTAATATGAATCTAAAGTTTGATCCAAAAAACCCATAAAAGTATATTTTTTCTAAAGGAGACGTTTTACTTATCATTTGAGTCTCTTAAGATTTATATAGGTGTTTTTATGTTTAATTTCTTAATATTAGAAGAAAGTGTTATTATGGCAATTACTAAACTTACTCATAGTACAGATATCACTCCTTTAGATAACTCAGCGAAAATTCAGTTTATCTGTCCAGTTTGTAAGGCTGAGAAAGTTTTGCAATTTCCTAAATCTGTTATTACTCAAGCAAAAGGTTTATCTACCATGTCGATCGCAAGGGGTTTAGTATGCGAGCACCAATTTCAAGCCTTTGTCGATAAGAATTATATGGTTCGTGGTTACCAGAGAGTAGATTTCGAATTTGAAAAAATTAGATCTGAAGAAAAAAGATTACAAAATAGAGAGAATAAAACAAATGACGATGAGCTTTTTGAAAATCTTATCTTAGAAGGAAATTATCTTGAATATAATCCCAATCAAAAACAAGAATATAAAGATAAGAAAAAACATACAGAGGAGTATAAATCAGCAGATACCAACTTAGACCTACAAGAAATCTATAATGAGTTCTGGGAATTCATTGATAAGGATAATAATTTATTTCAAAGGTTTATAAAAAATGATATAAGAAGAAAGTAACTATACCTTTTTTTCTTTTATAATAATAAATGTTAGTTTCTTAGTTTAAAAAAATCGATACTACAATATTAAAAGGGGAAGAGAACTATGCCAAGGGAGGGAATTTCATACAAATGCGTTCTGCTGGTGTATTTTGAACCCTCGATACCCAGATCTTCAGTTTCACCTTTATCGGTAACTCCGATGAATCTGGTGCGTTCTTACCCTACAATAAGGAGCTCTAACGCATGAACCGGGCTACGCCACCTTGGCGGATGAGAATTTAGAATTTTTAAGATTTATAAAATATCAAAATTCGTAATTTAGAAAGGTAAAAATATCATTTAAATTTTTTTCATATACATCTTTTACTTTTGCAAGATTAGTGTTCTTTTTTCTTTAGGTAATTTTTCACTAGCATATCTAAGAATTAAACGAGGAAGTTTACCTTTATTTCTCATTAAGTATTGATATATTATTTCTGGGTTATATCTTGAACAAGTTTTTAGGAGCCATCCAATTCCCTTATGGATGTAATCTTCTGGATATGTCATCATTTTTTCAGCGAATTCAAATACAAAATCCTCATCGAATTCTTTTTTTATCATTATAAATTTAAGCAAAATTACTAAGGATGCACGTCTTATCCATAAGTTATCAAATTTTGACCAGACTGCAAGAGTTTTTTTAGTTAATTCTTCATTTCCTTTTTTTCCTAAAAACGGTCCAATACCTCTAATCATAGTTGTATCTGTTATCGCCCACGTATCGAAATTGCTAGGAATTAATTCTTGAATCATATCAACTGTTTCTTTATTAAAATCCTTCTTAAATCTGTTTAATAAGAAAATGCCAGCTATTTTTTCATCATGCACATCTGATTTTATCAAAATTTTAAAAATTTCAGAAGCCTCATCATAGTTTAATTGAAACTTACTATTAAGTTCTCTAATAAACTTTTCAATGTCAGAATGTTTGTTCCCGTATGCTACAAAATTAGGATTATCAGAATTTAAAATTTTATACATTCGAGACTTTTGTTCAAAGGTCAAATGAGTAGAGTTATTTTTTAAGTATGTTCTAATCTCTTGAATAACATTCTCGATCATAAGAATCTATCAATTCCGGTTTTATGTTTTAGATCTTTACTTTTTTCTAAGTAAGGTTCAACATAATCAATAATTTGCTGATTAAAATTTTTCAATTTAGATAAATTTCCCCTTTTATAAACATCAAAAATTGATTCTTCTAAATTATTAAGGTTTAAACCGGCCCACATCATAGTTTTATTAGATTTTCCTGTCTTTAATGAATCCAAGTATTCTTTATTTAACAATAGTTCAGAGATCTTATAATTCCATTTACGATAATCTGAAGGAATCCATCTTTTTACTCTTACTGCTATATTATATTTCTCACATAAATTCAATAATTTAGGATGTAATTCTCTGACATATTGGGCAGATGGGTACATCTCACCTTTATATAATTCGAGTAAAGGCTTGACAACATATTTATACTTACTATTTTTTAGTTTTTTTATAAAGTAGTCAGCTTGAGAATCTCGCATCGTTAAACCAGGTGAAAATAAAACAAAGTCTGCTCCAGCTTTTTTAGATTGTTTTATTACATCCTCTAGATTTTGATTGTCATCACATAAAAATGGAATAATTGGGATAAAGTAGGTACCTACTTGAATATGTGGTGATTTCTTTTTTATAACCGATAATGCTTCTAACCTTTCAGAAGGGGATGATGAATAAGGTTCTAAAAATTTAGCAAGTTCCTCGTTAGTAGTACTTATTGAAAATCCTACAGTACACCATGTATCTTCTGCGATTTTTTTTAAAATATCAATATCTCGAGTAATTAATTTTGATTTAGTTGCAATATTTATAGGGAATTTATGTTTCGCTATAACTTGCAAGACTTTTCTTGTATGTTCAATCTCTTGCTCAATCGGTTGATAAGCGTCGTTTACTCCTCCTGGAGCAATTATATCAGGTAATAGTGTTCGAGCTCTTTTTAACCTCAGATCTAACTTTTTATCAAAATTGGTCTTAATTATAACTTCATTTTCAAAATCTTTTAGGTAATATCGCTGACTTCGCGCATCACAATAAATACAAGCATGGGTGCATCCTGAATATGTGTTCAGAGTATAGCGTGACCAAAACCAAGAATCAGGGTATCTTAATTTGTTTATGACAGATTTGAACTCTTTATATTTGTAAGTAACCATGGTTAAAAGTAATATTTTTGTATCCTCAATAATAAAATTAAAAATTTAAGATTATTAAAATAGAAGACAAATAAAATTTTATGAGTAAAATAGGAAAAAACGCCAGTTAAATAAAAAAGTGATCTAATATGGAAATGGAAAGAAAAAATTTAGTTGGCGTTTTTTCAAATAGATCATACAACTTTGTAAATATATTTTTTTGCATTAAGAAATAAAAAACTACTCAAAGTTTTTTAAGAAATTTATAAATTTTGAAATATAAATATAATTTTATCTACAAATTAAAAATGAAAGAAGTTTTTAATTGAGATGCGCCGCCCGGGAATCGAACCCGGGTTACTGGCTGACTTCAATCGGTTCTGACTATGGAAGGCCAGAATCCTAACCCCTAGACTAGCGGCGCTTAATATTATAAAAATCACCATTTCTTATAACTTTAGTGATTTTATTGAATATTATGACTTAACTCATAGTAAGTGATAATTTTATTAGTTACAATCCATGCATCTAAAGAATATTCTGAAATGGAAATTAAATTATTAGATAATCTTAAAAGTTCTTCCGAGAAGGTATTCTTTTGAAAACCCCCAATAATAGCTATTATATTTTTAGATAGAGCTTCTAAAAATAAATTCTTATAGTCATTAACTAATTTTCCTCTACTTGAAAATAAAATAATTTCTGGATTTTTAAATTTATTAATTAAATCTTGTAATTTTCCTTCAAACTGAGAGATTAAATGCTTGCCATTTACTTTGATATTACCATCAATCAAAGTTTTTGCCATTAATCCTTTAAATCGATTATAATTTCTCGCTATCCTTATTTCTGGATTAAATTCATAAATTTTATTATTTATAGTATGAATAAATAGGCTTAGATTACCAGTTTTGTTTAAAGTCGATCCTAAAGCATTGAGCAAACATAAATGAGTGATGTCAGGACGGCCCCTCTTTTCTGAATTTTTCAAATTTTTCATAGCACTATGATGTAGAGCATTATCTAATATTTGTGAGGCGTATATTTGTGACGACAAATTTTTTCTGACAGCAGAATGTTTTCTAATTTCTTTGGGTATTAATTCCATACCACATTCCACTAAAATTACAATTAAAGGCATAATTTTCTTAGTTTTATTAATTTAATTCAGAAATTTCTTTTTTAACACTTAAAGTTTTAATAAAATATCTGGTTGTATTATTACATTCAAAACATGTTAAAGAAACATGAGAGCCCTTTCCCTTATGGGAGTGCATTCTAATTCTATAATTTAATCCAGGATATAAAAATTTTTTACATTTTTTACATATACGTTTATTCCATTCATAAGGGATTTTAATTCTTGCTCTTTGAGCATAGCGTCTAGCTAAGTAAGTATATCTATTTGCTAATGATTTATTATCAGGGAAGATCTCATGAGCTCTTTGAAATAAATAGATTATCCTATTATTCGCAATTTTTTTTATTACTACCCTATAATTTCGATTTTTCTTTACCATTTAAATTATTTTAGTTATAATTTTATTTACCTTTTTTAATGGGATTTAATGAGAGAATGAAAATTTTTCCTCTAACGTCCAATAAATAAGAATTTGTTAGTTTTGAAATTTCAATAGCAATATCTTTAATATTTGATTTGGATGCTATTGTTTTTAATGTCTTGACTTTAATAATCTTATATCTTTTTAATAATTTGGTGACATGGAGTATAAACTCCTTAGTTATTCCACGCTTTCCCAAGGTACAACGTGGTTGTGATAGTAACGCTTTTTTAAATTCTTTTTGGTAATCCATCGTCCCAAAACTCAAAAAATACAAAAATTTTTAATTTATTCTAGCTTCAAAAACGTATTATATATTATTTATTTAATGGTGTGAAAAAATTTCAATATATGTCGTTCAACCAGAAAAACTAGTTGAAGCTATTGCAGAAAAGTTAAAGGAATTTCCCGAAATTTCACCACCTAAGGGTTCAGAATTTTGGAAGACAGCGTTTTTTAAAGAATTAGCTCCTAGTGATTCAGAAAATTTCTGGTATATCCGATGCGCCTCTTTGCTTAGAAAATTGAAGAAATTTGGACCTATTGGAGTTAGTAAACTTCGAAAATTTTATGGAGGAAAAAATAGAAAAGGTAAAGGTTTACATCATTCTGCTAGAGGTAGTGGAAAAATAATAAGAGTAGCACTTCAACAGCTTGAAAAAGCAAACTTAATTAAAATGAAAGAAAAAAAAGGAAGAGTTCTTTCTTCTGAAGGAACTAGTCTATTGGAACGAACGGCATATGTGATTATGAGAAGTAAAGATTAATAATACCAAAAGGTGTAATTTTTAGGGGTTTAGATTGAGCAACGACGAGGAATTAGAAATTATAAGAAGGAGAAAGTTGGAAGAATTAAGACAACAAGCAGCACAACAACAAATTGGAGAAGCTCAACAACAAGAATTTGAAGAAAAAAAATATTTAATAATGAGAAAAATCTTAAGTGTCGAAGGGAGACAAAGGCTAGAAAATATTCGAATTGTCAAACCACAATTTGCTGAACAAATAGAAATACAATTAATTCAATTATTTCAAAGCGGGAAGTTAAAAGGAGCAACACCTCTACCAGATAAAGCATTTAAAAAGCTCCTAGAACAGTTAACAACATTCGAAAGGAAGAAAGAATTTAAAATCAAAAAATAATTATAACAGAAGGAATTTAAAATGGCTCGTAATAAAGATTTACCATCAAAATTGCGTAGAGCGAATAGAATGAAAAAAAATAAGTCAGTACCTAATTGGGTAATTCAGAGAACCGCAGGAAAGGTTAGAACTAGCCCATATTCCAGAAGAACATGGAGGAATGCAAAGTTAAAGCGAGACTAAATATATTAATTTAATAAAAATTAATCTGAACGAAAATGGCTAAAAAAGAAAAAGAAATTAATTTAGACGATTTAGAAGAGGAATTAGGAGAATCGGAAGAAGAAATTGAAGAAAAGATCGAAGAAATTGAAGAATTTAGCTTAGATGAAATTTCTGAAGAAGAAGAAATAAGTGAAATTTTTGAAGAGGAAGTTGGGGTTATTGAAGAAGCTGAAGAAGAAGCCCCTAAAGAAGAAATTATTGATGAGAGGATTTATATTATACCTCTTGCGAAAGCAAGAAAAGGACCTAGAAACAAATGGGCTAAGAAATCAATTCGATATTTAAGAGAGTTCATGACCCGCCATTTTAAACCCGAATCATTAATAATTTCTCAAGAAGTAAATGAACGAATATGGGAACGTGGAATTCAGAAACCACCGAGGAAATTAAAAGTCAGGGTGACAAAGAATATAGATGGACTCTGTGTCGTATATTTAGCATAATGTTTTATTAATTAATTTTAAGGTTTGTATTCTTTTTTTATTATAAATTACTGGAAAAGGTATAGATTTATCAAAGCTTCGAATGGCAATTTTAAGATCTCAAGTTTTTGGACGTAGTTTAATTGGAGTGTATCTCGCTGCTAATAACTCATACGTCCTTTATCCTCCTACATTACTAAAACCATTACTTAAGAAGTATAGAAACACCTTCATTGAACCTTTTCATCCTCTTACAATCAATAGTTCTGATCTATTAGGTGTGTATACTGCTTCTAATAAATATGGAATAATAGTCCCCCACATTATAAAAGATGACGAATTAGAAAAATTAAAAGAATTTTTAAAAGAGGGAACCAACTCTTCTCAAGTAAATGTTCTAAAATCCATAGATAATGCATTTGGAAACTTGATTCTTTGTAATGATAAAGGAGCTATTATTAGTTCATTTTTAAAAGATCATAAAGAAGATATCGAAAATACTTTGAATGTTGAGACTGTTGTTTATGAATTTGCTAATAATTATCTTCCTGGCTCAATTTCATTAGTTAATAATAATGGTTGTGTTGTACATCCTCTCTCCACCGACGATGAAATTGATTTTATATCTTCTATTTTGAAAGTTGATGAGGTTGATGTTTCAACAGTAAATCGTGGTGTTCCATATTTAAGTTCAGGAGCAATTGTAAATGATAAGAGTGGAATTTTTGGAGTTGGTTGTACGGGACCAGAATTAATACGAATTACGACTGTTCTACAATTGTAAAGAAATTCTATGTATTTGTAAAAAGCAAAATTTAATAATTTCTTAAATATTATCCTTTTTTAAAAGCTTTGATTCAATGGATCTAAATAGCAATGTCAGAGATTAAAATTTATAGAATCATTGGTAATTACAATAAAAATCATAAGAAATATTTATTCCGTAAAGAAGTTCGTGCTTTGAAAGAGGAAGATGCTCTTGAAAAAGTATTAAGCCAAATAACATCTATAGGAATTTACAGACGCCAAATTAATATTCAAGAAGTTAAAGAAATAACTTTAGATGAAACACAAGACTATCTTATAAGGGAATTATCAGAATAATTAATATTTTAAATGGATTTGATAGAATTTGGAATCTTCTCAAGATTATCAGGAGCAATTACAAATATTTAGAATATTGAAGGAACAACGAGATATATTCCAAGGTCAACTTGAAATTCTTAATGTGTCTCGAGCAAATATAGTGAATACAAAGATTACTATTGAAAATTTAAAAGAAGGCGTAGAAGTAAATGATGAAATTTTAATACCTATTGGAGGAATGGCAAATATTAAAGCCTCTATTAAGGATCCTGAGAAAATTTTACTAGCAGTTACTCAAGATGTTATAATTGAAAAAGATTTAGATGGAGCAATTGAACTTCTTGATATGAGAATTGAACAGCATGATAAGGAAATCCAATTCATAAGAACTCAATTGCAAAATATAGAGATTAATTTACAAAAAACTACTCAAACCATTCAGAAAGGTTATCTTCAAAAATAGATCTTATTTGGGCAATATAATTAAATTTCCTTAAACAATGCTAATTTTTGTGGAGAAATAAATGCTTGAAAAGCTAAAAAATGTGTTTTCTACTTTTGTTAAAAAGAGCTTGACAGAAAAAAAGATAGATGAGGCCATAAATGATTTAAGAATACTCCTTATTAGTAATGATGTTGCAATAGACACTGCTGATGAAATCTGTAAAAGTATTATTGAATCTTTTAAAGGTCAACAAATTACTCGATTAACATCAACTAAAAAAATGCTATTCGATACATTAAAAGAAGTTATGATTGAAATCTTAACACCTGAAAAGGAAATTGATATAATTAAAGAAATTAAAACTAAAAAGTCGTTAGGTTTACCATATGTATTTGTTTTTTTTGGAATAAACGGAACAGGAAAAACCACTACAATTGCTAAAGTAGCTAATTTCCTAAAAGAAAGTAACATCAGTTCTGTCGCAGCTGCTTCAGATACATTCCGAGCTGGAGCTATTGAACAACTAACTAAACATATGAATAATGTTGGAATTAATGTTATAAAGCATGGATATAAATCTGATCCTGCTTCAGTTGCTTATGATGCAATTGAGCATGCTAAGGCTAAAGAAATAGATGTAGTTTTAGTAGACACATCTGGAAGGCAGACAACAAACCGAAACTTAATGCTGGAAATGCAGAAAATCTGTAGAGTTACAAATCCGGATCTTAAAATTTTCATAGGAGACAGCCTTGCGGGAAATGATGTTTTATACCAAGCTAGAGAATTTGACAGACACGTTGGAATTGACGCTAATATCTTAACTAAACTTGATGCAGATGCGAAAGGTGGCGCTGCATTATCAATTTCGTTTGAAACTAAAAAGCCGATTCTATTCATTGGAACAGGGATAGGTTATGATGATTTAGAGCCGTTTGATCGAGATATATTTCTTTCAAATATTCTTGACATCAATTAAGATATGAATTAATATTGTTTTAGGTAGATAAATTAAAATAGCTTTCTTAATTTAATTAGATGTGTCAAGCTACCCAAAATATGAGAAGTATTCAAAACTAGATCGGAAAAAGAAACCTGGCCTTTATGAAAGATTTATAACTTTCCTTCGAAATGCCAAAAGAATTCTAAAAATAGCGAATAAACCTAATCGGAAGGATTATTTTCTGGTTTTTAAAATTTGTGGAATAGGTCTCTTACTTTTAGGTGCTCTATCATTTGTTATACAATTAATCCTCACTGTAACTTTACCTATCGCTAAGGTTTAAAATCTAACATAAAATAGATACTAGATATAAAAGATATCAATATGATTAGGTATCTTTAGATCATCTTCCTTATTTTTGCATGCAATAAATTTGATTTTCATATTTACCGAGATTGAAAGAAGTCTTTTTGTTAAAATTCCATCAATTATTAAATATAGAGTATTTTTAAAGTTTTTAATCTTTTCAAAAATTTCACCAACAGGCATATCAAATAACTTCTCAAGACTTTTATTAAAACCAATACTATGACCTGTTTTTATAGTATTAATTGCCTCTATAATTATTGATTCATCTTTTATTTTTACTTTTTTCAAATATTTCTGAAGCGACCCCTCTTTACGATCATATTTCTTTTCTTCTGCATAATATTTTTTATTATTTTTTAATTGTTTTGCTGGTCGCTTGTTTTGTAGTGCTTTAATCATTTGTTTTCTAGTTAATTCTTCAACCTCGTACCCATCAGGTGCTCTAGTAACATAATCTAACTTTAATACTTGCATCAATTCATTTAAAATAATAGTACCACCACGATCTCCATCAAGAAAACATGTTACAGTTTTTTTCTTTTTTGCTAAAACTACAACTGATTTAGGTACTTGAGTTCCTTGAACAGCAATTGTATTTTTAATTCCAATTCGTAATAAATTTAAAACATCAGCTCGTCCTTCTACAATAATGAGATCTGGGTTTTTATCTACTTCTGGACCTGCTGGAAGTTTATCAGCTCCCCATGCTATGATTTCTCCAAGTTTGATATCTTTATCTATCTTTTCTTCAATTTCACTTTGTTCTAACGATTTTTGATCCCACTCTTTTAAAAGTTCAGCAGCCCTTTCTATAATTTGCTGACGTTTTGTTTCGCGAACATCTCGAATTTCAACAAGAGAAATTTCAGCCTCACATGGACCAACTCGAGATACAGTTTCAACAGTCGCCGCCAATAGTGCAGTCTCCTTTCTTGTTAAAGAGGATGGAATTTTAATACTCCCTTCTGATATTCCCTCTTTGGAACTATTTTCTACTTCAATCCGTCCAATTCGTCCGGATTTTTGGAGATCTCTTAAATCTAGATCCAAAAGAAGACCTTCTGTTTGCCCAAAGATAGCCCCCACGATGTCTGATTTTTCAACCACGCCTTTAATTGTAAATTTTACTTCTATAATATATTTAGTTGTGAATTCATTTTGATTTGTAATCTTAACCACATCCTATTTTTTTTTTATTTATTTTATATTTTCAATAAATCAATATTTTAGGGTGAACTTATAAAATAGAAGTAGAATTTAGCACTTTTAATTAGAAACATTACAAAATTAATTGTTTCCAACTAAAAGCTTGAATATTTAGTCTGTTGATAAAATATTATGATTTTTATTAAACTTGGATTATTACACTACTTCTTATATCTTATTATAAGTCTGAACAACAATTTTGATTTACTGAACTGATTATAATTTTTATTATTTGGTTGTTTGATTTATTCCATTAGTTATTTAATTTAGTTAATGATAATCTTTGATAAGTTTATACATTGATTCCTTATTTCTATTGTGAGAGTTAAATAATAACGTGGATAATTTTGATTTATATAATATTTTTTATTTTTTATTTGTAAATTTGAACTTAAAATCATCTTGATTTTGATGATTATAATGTATTTAATTAATTAACCAATATATTTTTTGCTAATTTTTAGAATTTTTGATTAGTTTTTTATGTCATATTTGTTTTTGCAATATAAATTTTAACTATATAAATTATTTAATTAGGTTATGGAGAAAATTATAGTTCTTGGGGGGAAAGGAGGAGTAGGAAAGAGTACAATAAGCGCCGCCACTGCTGTAGTCTTATCAGATCATCTTCCTGAAAAAAAAATACTTCTTATATCCTTTGATATGGCACATAACCTTACCGATTTATTTAATTCTGAGATTGGAAATAAACTAACACCTATAACTGATAATCTTTGGGCAATTGAACCAGATCCTAATGAATATGCCAAGAAATACACAAATAATTTAATAACTAAGATGAAAGCTTTAATGAAAGAAATGCCAATAGTGGGGTTAATTCCACAATTAGAGAAATTTATGGATACAACATTTACAGCAGATTCTATCCCACTTGCACTGAAAAATGCTATGTTTTTTCAAGAAATTTTAGATGCTGAGGGTGGACAATCTATGCAATTTGATATAATAATCGCAGATTTCCCCCCCACGGCAAATATGATTACTCTTTTTGAGATTCCCGAAGACCAAGTAAAAGTACTACTAAAGTATTCATTAAATTTTTATAATTCTATTAAAGAGGCAGTTAGAAAATTTTCTAAAATGTTTAGAACATTAATTAAGCCATTTGATAACTATGAGAAAAGAAAAGAATTAGGGAAAGAGATTTTTCAAATGTTGGTAGATCTTGAAGAGAGAGGAGAAAGAATAACTGAATTAATTCATACGGTAGGGTCATTAAGACTTGTTTCTATTGCAGAAAAACCAAGTTTTGAAGAAATTAAAAGAGCTAGAGACTTAACTAAGAAATATATTAAACTTGAAGGAGTTCATATTAATATGATAACACCTCAATCTAAAAAATGTGATTTTTGTAATAACATTCGATCAATTCAACTTAACTACGTTGAAAAAATAAGAAATGAATTTAGTAATTTAAAGATATGGGAGTCAAATCGGCTTGAAAAAGAACCTTTTGGTTTGAATGGACTTAAATCCTTAGCATACGAAGTCTATGGAAAATCTATAAAGGCAGAAGATATTTTAAATCCCTAAGGTTAATAAGTACAGAAAATTTTATTAGAAACATGAGACTTAGGATAGAATTACTGAGGTTTAATGGGTTAATTGCACCTCACAATTCTAATAGAGCTGCATGTTTTAGACACCTCAAAATGTCTATTCACCTAATTAAAAGAACAAGGAACGATAAAAATGCCTCTTTCTTCACATAAGTTCCCGCATATTGAACATAAAGTGGATTTTTGCGTTGTTGGTGGAGGTATGGCAGGACTTGTTGCATCTATAGCTGCTGCACGGCATGGAACTAAAGTTCTTCTTATGCATGACCGTCCCGTGCTTGGTGGTAACGCTTCAAGTGAATGTCGTATTCACATCTGCGGGGCCGACCGTCATAACCGGATTCCTAACATGCGTGAGACTGGTATTCTTGAGGAGATCCGCCTCGAGAATCTGCACTGCAACCCAAATCGCAATTATTCAGTATGGGATATGGTGCTCTATGATTTAGCCGAGAGGACATCAAACTTGACAGTATTGCTGAACTGCTCATGTATGGACGCCACATTGGATGATAATTATATCAAGTCTATATCGGGTTGGCAAACTACATCACAGACTCGCCACACAGTGTGGGCACAGATTTTTGCTGACTGCTCAGGAGACTCAGTACTTGCCCCTCTCACGGGAGCAGAATATCGTATGGGGCGCGAGGGACGTGATGAAACAGGTGAGACGATCGCTCCAGAAAAAGCAGACGCAGGAACAATGGGGATGACATGCCTCTTTCAAGCTCGTGATTTCGGTACACCACAGACCTTTAAATCCCCTAAATGGGCTAATATTTATACACGGGACGAAGACCTTCCCTACGGAACCAGAGGTCACAACCATGGGGAGTGGTGGGGACTGGGATATTGGTGGGTAGAATTAGGAGGAGTTTGTCACTCCATCCATGACACGGAGCGGATGCGTCGTGATCTTTTGAAGATTGCCCTTGGGGTATGGGATCACATCAAAAACCAAGGTGATCATGGCGCGGAAAATTGGGGACTTGAATGGCTACAATTTCTCCCAGGTAAGCGGGAAAGTCGGCGATACATCGGTGATTATGTCCTTACGCAACAAGATATCGAGGAGGGTGGTAAGTTCGATGATATAGTGGCTTATGGGGGGTGGTCGATGGATGATCATCACCCAGCGGGTTTCGAAGCAGTGAGGTTTGGTTCTCCCCCTACGATTTACCACCCGGCGCCGTCACCCTATGGCATTCCCTATCGCTCACTCTACTCACGCAATGTGGGTAACCTGATGTTCGCGGGACGGAATGTAAGCGTGACGCATGCAGCTCTTAGTTCAACACGTGTTATGGGTACCTGCATCAGTATGGGCCAGGCTATGGGTACGGCGGTAGCAATGGCTGTGCGTCACTCGTTGACACCACGCGAAGTGAGTGAACGTGTAAACGAACTCCAGCAACTGCTTTTGCTTGACGATTGCTACTTACCGTGGATTCCGCAGAAGTTCTCGTCCCTAACCATAAATGCAAGACTAAAGGCATCGAATGGTGTTGATCCTGAGCCAGTGCGGGATGGGTGGAATAGACAAATTGGTGATGATCCTCACGCATGGACAGCTCGATCAGGTGACTCGATTACTTATCTGTTTGAAACACCGTCCCATGTATCAGAGGTGAAGCTTCTTCTCGACACAGCAATGGATAGAGATCTGGCGCTCAGTTTACACTACAGGGATCATGGGATGACACATATTCCCGAAGAAACACCTCGTAGGTTTCGCATCGACGTGATGAAAGACGGGGAATGGCACAAGTTTAGAGTAGTGGAAGGGAACTACCAGCGACAGGTGTGTGTTGGCATAGGTGAGGTGGTAGAGGGTGTACGCTATACACTTACTGAGACCCATGGTGCAGAAACATCTCGAGTATACGGATTTTATGTTCGGTAGGAAGTATTAATGTATAGGAAATTAAAAAAATAAAAAACAAAAATTAGAAAAACACTTTACTCAATTTTTTTAAATTATGTGCCCGCTTCATATCCGTGTATATAATTATATTGCTCTTCCGTTAAAGTATCCATCTCAACGCCCATTG
This sequence comes from Promethearchaeota archaeon, assembly GCA_030603385.1. Lineage (GTDB taxonomy): Archaea > Asgardarchaeota > Lokiarchaeia > Sigyniarchaeales > SOKP01 > Loki-b32. The sequence continues at coordinate 105,851 of JAUVXW010000002.1, forward strand.
ATTCTAATTTGAGAAATCCAACCTTGTCGTCAATGTCAATTGGAACGTCAACCATACCTGGCTTTAACTTAGTCTTGTTTTTAATTATATACTCAGACATTAGAGATTGTAAACCAAAGGACATATCCATTACTTCACTAGGGTGCCCCTCTGATAAGACTAAATTTGCTAGACGCCCTTTTGCTAATAAATAAACCTTTTTGCCATCGGGAAACATAAGTTCTTCCACATTACTTCTAATGGGTTTAATTTCTTGGGCGTATTCGTAAAGTTCTTTTGTTGGAATTTCGATATCGAAATGCCCTAAATTACCCAAAATAACCCCATCTTTAAGTAAGTTAAACATTTCTGTAGTAGGTGCTATAACATGTTTACAACCTGTAGCGGTCAAAATAATGTCTGCGGTTGGAAGTGCTTTAGCAATTGGCATGACATTAAATCCAGCAAATTTAGCTTGTAGCGCCTTAATTGGATCAACTTCAGTTACAGTAACATTGGCACCCAATCCTCGTGCTCTAAGTGCCATACCACTACTACAATGACCATATCCTGCAATAACAACACTCTTGCCAGCAAAAAGAACGTGCATTCCATAAATTGCGGAGACAATACCCTGACCTGTGCCTAATTCATTATCAAAATGATTTTTACATCGAGCATCATTGACAGGGAATAGAGGTACTTTTAAAACTCCTTTTTTCTCCATAGCTTTGAATCTTTTAACACCTGTGGTGGTTTCTTCTTGACATGCGATAATGGTTCCCAATTTTATTAGATCTTCATATTCCTGATGAGCAGTAACAATCATGTCAGCACCATCATCAATTAAGATATTTGGTTTGGCATTTAAGCACTGTCTTATACACCAATAGAATTCTTCATCTGTATTACCATGCCAAGCGAAGACATTGATCCCTTCTTGTACTAATGCTGCTGCTACATCATCTTGAGTTGATAATGGATTACTACCACAGAGATATACTTCTGCTCCACCAGCCTTAAGGGTTCTAGCAAGGATACCCGTTTCTTTTGTTATATGTAAACAACCAGCGATTATTATGCCATCTAATGGTTTTTCTTTTTGAAATCTTTCACGAATAACTTTAGCGGTCACCGGCATTTTACTTTCTGCGAGGTATAAGGCTTCTTTTCCTTTCTCTGCTAAACTTTCATCTGCTACTTTATAATTTGTCATTTAATTTCACTTTTCAATTTATAAGAATAATAATTTTAATTAATTAATAAAGCTATTTTTGGTCAAGTGCAAATATTTATATGTAAAACCTAACATTTAATTAATATTGATTAAAAAATTTGCAAAATTGTACTAATATGAGTTATATTAATGATCAAGTAGAATCCCAACGCTATATAAAAAATTTAAGTGGAAAAACCAAATTTATTGTTTCAAAAAATTCACGTGCTATAGGACTTTCTAGACAAACGTATCAAAACAAACTTGATGGTATGAGAGATCAAAAAATAATTACAAATTTTACAATAAACATTAATCCAAACATTCGCCCAAATAACTTGAAATATGTAATGCTTGAAATTAAAACCAACCCAAAAGAACCTGAATTGGTCAAAGAATTGCTTGAGATCCCCCAATTAAGAATGCTGGATGGGATAATTGGAGATTTTTCTCTATTCGCCTTATTTATCTTCAAATCCCCTGAAGAATATTATCAGATATTAAATACAATTGATAAAATAATGGCTAAATCATATTTTAAAAAATATCAAATTATTGAAACTATTAAGGTTTTTAAAACAAATGGGATTAATATGAAGAAGTCAGAAATATCCTTTGACATAGACGATGTCGATTATACAATTTTGAATATATTACGTGATGGTCAAGGAATTAAACCAATATCTACATATGATATAAGAAAAATTTTTAAAGAACGACTTAAAATGGAAATTTCACAATCAACTATTCATAACAGAATTAAAAAGCTCGAAAGACAAGGTGTAATTTTAAATTATATTGTAAATTTTAATCCAAAAAAAATAGGTTTTAAAGGAAAATATCTGCTTCGAATTAAACCAAAAGATCCGTCAAAATACAACGAACTTGCCTTTAGGTTGAGTATGAATAGAAATATTACCGATTTATTTCGAATAGGCGAACAATATGGACTATTTACTATTGTTAGAGTAAAAGAGATTGAAGATTATGCGAATTTTATCAGGGATCTATATATTTCGGAAGAAATAGAAGATACATATACGAATTTTGTGTTAGATGAGTTAATATCCTATACAAATTTCATAATTTCGTAGAGAAATAGAGATAAGACTATGATTTTTTTAAGATTTTCTACAAATTAGTATTTACTAAATTCTTAATAATTTTGGGTTATTAGAGAACTTAAAGTGAATAAATTTAATTCTACAAATTAATCCTTCTTATTGAAAAGAATGAGCAATTTTTTTGAATTATTAGAAAATAGAATTGGTTTTTCAAGAATAGGACGGATGAGTTTATCTAAAGAAAAGAAGCTCTTTATAAGAACTCCAAATGTTACTATTCCAATTAAAAATGTTTTGATGAAACAGTTTAGTTTTATACAGGAATTTGAAGATCATGAGCTATTTATTATTTCCAAAGAGATATTCTTGAAAATAGGGTTCCTTCGAGAAAAATTTAAAGATACCGGATTTGTTTTTTCACATCAAGGAACTTTAGAAAAATTTGAAAGCATTTTGCAAAGGAATTTAGAAATTTTCACAAAAGATAATATCTTATCAATTATTCCATTCAATATCCCTACCACTACTATTGGTAGAAATTTTGCAGAGAGAGAGATTAAAAATTACCTAAATAATGCTATTAGAATATTGGAAAAATATCCAAATATTAACTTTGGGTTGTCAATAAGACTTTTCAATTATTCAGAATTAATTGATTTGTATTTTCCTGTAATTGAGGGAAATGAAAATATTAAAGTTCTTAACCTCATTGAAATTTTTAATAATTTTGGTAATTTTAGGAAAATTATTGGTACGATAATAAAATTAAAAAGTAATTTAGATAATAATCTTGTTATAATGGCTTCTGGTAGAATCCTTCCTAAATTTTACCCTATTCTGGTTTATCTAGGTGTAGATTTAATTGATTCCACATATTTATTATATTTATCTGCAAAAAACTTCTATGATACAATAGAACATTTACTCCCAATCTACAAAGTTAAATATTTACCTTGTTCTTGTGTTGCTTGTAAAGGAAATCTAAAAGAATTATATGGAGTAAAACATTCATCAGAGAAAATAGACTTACTTAGCTTACATAATTTGATATCGGCGAATAATTATATGATGAAAATAAAACAGTATCTTCAATATGAGGATTATCGTGCGTTTGTTGAAAAGTCATCTCTTGACGATACGACAATAATTTCAACATTAAAAATCTTAGATAGAGAATATTTTAATCTTATTAGATACGAGACTCCAATTACTCAAAAAGACAAAAAAATTAAATGTTTGGGTCCTACATCATATGATCGACCTGATTTTAGAGAATTTAGGGGGAGAACTATAGAAAATTTTGAACCAGAAGCATGGACTACTTTAATCGTTTTAATTCCATGCTCTGCGAAAAAACCTTATTCTAGCTCTAAATCACATAAATTATTTTACAAAGCGATTAGAAAATTTCCGGAATTTCCCAATTTTCAAGAAATAATTATAACTTCGCCTCTTGGAGCAATTCCTAGACAGTTGGAAAATATTTATCCAGTGAAGTCATATGATATTTCTGTTACTGGTGAATGGGACAATGAAGAAAAAGAAATCACTTCAAATATGCTTACAAACCTTTTGAAAAAATATAATAAATCAATTCCTATTATTTGTCATCTTGAAGGTGAGTATTTTGAAATTATCAAAAACCTCGAATCCAAATTACCTCATAGCTTTTTTTTCTCAGATATTAAAGGTCAACCTACTTCAAAAGAAGCTCTTGAGTCGCTTGAAAAATTAATACAACAGCACAAGAATGACTTTAAACCAAAAAAAATTCTATCTAAAGGTGATTATTTATTAAAAACTTGGATACGAAAATTTATAAAAATATTAGATTATCAATTTGGTATAGGATCGGGAAAGAAGATAATTACTAACGATTTAGTAATAAGAAAAATTAAATCTAATTCTCAAATTGATTTAGTAGATTTTAAGACAAAGGAAAAATTGGGAACTTATAAAGACATAACAGGTCAAATAGGTTTAACCATTACAGGATCGAAAAAATTAGCTCAAAAACCGTTTTCCATAGATTCAAATATTATAGTTTTTGATGGACAAAGCATTCGAGGAAATACCTTATTTCGAATCGGTGTTTTAGATTATAGCATAAATTTAATCCCTAATAATCATGTTATTATCATTAATAAAGAAAAAAGCAATATAATAGGTGTTGGAAAACTAATAGTTGGAACAAATTTTATTAAAAATTCTAAAACTGGAAGAATTGTTGAAATCTATGAAAAAAGTTAGCAATCCTATTGAACATGATTTATGGTTTTTAGGGAGAATAAAGTCTATGAGGCAAAAGGCTTTAAAAAGAAGGAAAAACTTGAGTACGTTCCAATTAGAACGACCTATTAGTTTTTGGATAAAAAAAGATAGGTTAGTCAATGAAATAGGAAAGGAATTCACCATTATTCTAAGGACAAAAGGTTGCAGTTGGGCATTAGGCGAATCTGGTGGATGTACCATGTGTGGATATATACAAGATGCAACTATTGAAGATGTTGATCAAGACCAAATCATAAAACAATTTGATTATGCATTTAACAACAAAATTAAAGATATAACAGATGATGAAGAGAATTATATCTTAAAAATATTCAATTCTGGAAGTTTTTTCGATGATAATGAGATATCTGATAAAATTAGAATGCATATTTATGAAAAAGTTGCAAATATTAAAAATATAAAGGAGTTTGTTATAGAAAGTCGATTAAAATATATAAATTTTGAAAAACTTAAAGAGTTAAAAGAGAATCTTAAAAAAAAACATATAGAGATCGCAATAGGGCTTGAAACTGTAAACGATTATATCAGGAATTATTATATCAATAAAGGAATGTTATTTAATGATTTTAAAACTGTTTTGAACATGTGTAAAGAAAATGATATCGGTGTGAAGTCCTATCTATTATTGAAACCACCATTTCTCAATGAACAAGGAGCAATTGATGATTGCATTAACTCTATTACTAATTTAATAAATTTAAAAGTAAACACAATATCAATTAATCCAGTAAATATTCAAAAAGGAACTCTATTAGAATATCTATATCTACAAAAAAGATATAGACCTCCTTGGTACTATTCACTCTTTAAAGTCTTAAAAAAATCTGTAAATCAAGATGATTTAAAGTATGTACGAATAGTATCAGATCCATCGGGAGCAGGGACTAAAAAGGGTATTCATAACTGCTTAAAAAGGGAATGTGAGGTCTCTGCTAAAAAAACGCTTAGAAATTTTGTACTTTCTCAAGATTTAACTACTTTAGATCAATCAGAATTTGAATGTGAGTGTAAAAGACAATATCCATTTGAAAAACTATTTCATTGAATTATAATAATGTTTGTAGAAAGCCCTATATTAAGATTTTACACCATTCTCTTTGAATTCAGCAAGATAAATTTAAGTTTTGCTTAAAAAATTCATTCTAATTTGAGCTTATTTTGATTTGAGAAGACTATTGAATTCATTTATGTCTTAATTGCCATTTTTGTAAGAAAAACCATTATGTTTAAATATTACCTACCATCTTTTATTTTAATTTTCAACCCCCAAAGTAAGGGAATCTCTTGAAAAAAAACTGGGTTAAATTAAATCTATTCTATATTGGAAAATCTAAAAAACATCAAATCTTTAGAGCAAAACAGTGGAATAGTAACTTTGAAAAAATACTCAAACAACCTGTTTATAATGAAAAATATGAAAAAATTGGTTATATTAAGGATATATTTGGTCCAATTAACATACCTTTCATTTCAATCAAAGCCTTGCCTAACCAACTATTTGACCGCAATGTAAAGGTTTATACTAAACTAGCCTAGTTCTCAAAAAAGTCTTTTGAAACAAACGAATAATTTTAGAAAAGAAGGTGTAATCTATTTCAAGTTGGAGAGAATTAAAACAAGAATCCGATGAAGTTTTGAGTATACAGACTAATCTGTGTACAGAATGCGGGAACACTATATTTTTTGATGAAAATAGAGGTTTATTAGTTTGTGAAGAATGCGGTTTAGTACATTCTGAGAAACATATTGATAGAGGTCCGGAATGGAGGGCTTTTAATGCAGATCAAAAAAAGAAGAGAACTAGAACTGGTGCACCTATGACATATATGATACATGATAAGGGTCTTAGTACTATGATAGACTGGAGAAATAGAGATATTTTTGGTAAGGAAATACCTGCTAAATTGAGAGGTCAAATATATAGACTTCGAAAGTGGCAAAGTCGTATCAGAGTTTCTGATGCTACTGAGAGAAACCTTACATTTGCACTAAGTGAACTTGATAGAATGGCTTCAAACTTAGAGCTTCAAAAAAATTTAAGAGAATGTGCTGCAAAAATTTACCGTGATGCTGTTGAGGCTCATCTTATTCGCGGTAGAAGCATTGAGGGGGTGGCCGCTGCTAGTTTATATGCTGCATGTAGAATGTTTAAAGTACCACGTACATTAAACGAGATTGCTGAAGTAGCTCGTGTAGATAAAAAGGAGATCAGCAGATCTTTTCGATTTATTTCGAATGAACTAGAATTAAACTTAAACCCAACTAAACCAATCGATTTTCTTACTAGATTCATTTCAGAGTTAAAACTAACATCTAACTGCCAAAAAATGGCAAAAGCGATTATTAGAATGGCAGAAAGACGAGGATTAACTTCAGGAAGAGGTCCTACAGGAGTATGTGCAGCTGCAATTTATGCTTCAAGTATTTTATCAAATGAACGTAGAACTCAGAGAAGTATTGCTCGAGTTAGTTGTGTGACCGAAGTTACAGTCCGAAATCGTTTTAGTGAACTTGTAGAGAATCTAAATCTTGGCATATCTTTAAAGAGGAATAATAAATAAAGATTAGTACTAAATAACAGTGATAGGAAAGACTTTTTCTCAAACAGTGTTTTTAATTTCTTAATTTTAAATCCAATTTATATATTAATCTTGAATTCTAAACATATTATCTTCATAATATATCATTTAATGTTATATTATCTTCATAATTATCCTATCGATTTGATAAAATTGGTTGGTTAGGTGTTATAAAATTGGGTAATATACTAAATCAAGATGAAGTTAATTACTTTTTATATAGGGTGGAAAAAAATTTCCCTAATTTTGTAGCAGGAATTATTACAGATAAACATGGATTTCCTGTCGGTTCAAAGATTTCAAAGAAATTGTGGGTTCTAGAAAACACTCTAGCATTATCTGCTATTACAAAAAAACGCGACTTTATAGAAGATTCAAAACTGATTAAAATAAAGCGTGATTTAGATAAGAATAAAAACTACAAGTTATTAGTTTTACTTGAGAAATCAAGAGATTACAAAAGTCGTTTAAAGCCACTGAAAAACCTAATTAAAGCACAGGAACTTTTCTAAGGTTTAAAAATCATAGAAATTAAGAAAAACTATTTTTTATCGCGAACAGTAGAAAAACAATCAGTTTACTTAAATTTTTATACAATTAATTTCTTCTAATACTAAAATAGGTATGAGCTAAAAATATAAAGTTAAGTTTAAATAACTATTTTTATAATCTAAAAACGACTGTTAATTAAAGATATAATAGTTAATAGGTTGACTGATATTTGAGTTATTCTGAAGATGAGATTAAATTAAAGAGAATACTTAGTGCTATTATAAATAGTACTCCTGGATTAAAGTATGCGATATTAACTGATGATACAGGAATAACTATTATGAGTCAATCAAAATTTACTTTTTCTGAAAAAAATAACATTTCGGTAGAAAAAATTGGTGCGATAGGTGGAGCAGTTTTTATTGCTGGTGAGGAGCAAGGTCATATTCTAGGATATGGAAATATTTCACTACAAATTACTGAATATTTCGAAGGAATGATATTTTCAATGAAAGTTGGCAAAGGAGTATTATGTATAAGCACTGACAAGAAAGTTCAAATAGGATTTATTATTGCTACGATGAAAAAGTGGGCTCTAAAAATCACAATGATTCTAAATCGATATTTACAAGACGACCAAGGAGAATTGAGTAAAGAGATTAAAGAACTGTTTAGATCTGATACTGTAGGGTTATTATAACCCAATAATCTAATAAACTTATGGTGAGTCGTCATTCACTTAGTAATAACTTACTTTAACCAAATATTAGGACCAAGTGTTTTGTTATCTTATCCTGATGAATTGTTAGAGGAAAATCTCATAAATAAATTAAAAAAGTTTTTTGATTTAGAAATTGATGAGACCTTCTTCGAAATAATCCTTATTACTAAGAAAAAGAAAATTATCAATTTTCATTTCGAAATTCCGTCTAAGTGGGCACGTGGGGAAAAGGAGGATGCCATGCTCTCCCTAATAATAAAGAAAGAATATGAAAGTTCTCAATTTTATGCATTTCTAGTAGATTCATCGTATAAAATCTTAAAAACTGAAAATGTGTACAAAGCTTTTTATAAAGATGATGAATTTCACGATAATGATATTGAAATTGATATGACGTATGAAATAATAAGAAAAATTCTTTTTAACTGTGTATCAAGTCTTATATTACGGATAGAAGATAAAATTAAAGGAGTAGATAAAAAAGAACCGTTTCCTTTCTCTTCGTAATGAAAATCTTTATAATCTTATTTTCCTATTATAATAATGGGAGAACAATGATGGAATAAACTGCGTTTTCGAGGACTCATACGACTAAAAAATGAGTATGCAGTGCAAAGTGACGCGAAAATTCGGAGTTAATTAGTCCGTTATAATCCTGTACAAATGGGCTCTTAGTCTAGCAAAGGTGATTACCAAAGCGATGAAGCTTGAGTCAGTACGCAGGAGACATGACTATGTTCCCAATAGCGCATAGAGATTTTTGCCTAGCACGAGAGAACATGTTTGATTTTAAAGGTATTTCCCTAAAATGAGAATATAGTGTTAGTGTCATTAGGCGAAATCTATGCCATTTTTTAATATTATCTTAATTTATTTTTCTTTTTTAATTAGTGAGAGAATGTCATTGTATGAACCCAGTAATTCCCTAACATTTGAATTATTTAATCCCTCAAGAGGAGTACCTTCAAAAGCAATCCTACCATCGTTTAAAACCAATATTTTCTCTGCCCAATTTTCAACAAAAAATAGATTATGTGTAGTGAAGAAAATTGTAATGTTATTCTCTTTTCTTAACTTCTCAATAATTTTTAAATGATTATATATCGATTTAAAATCAAGGTTAGCAAAAGGTTCGTCTAATATTAGCAAATTAGGTTTCATTACTAAAACTCCTGCTAATGCTGCTCTCTTTTTTTGACCCCATGAAAGGTTAAATGGTGAATAATTTCTAAAATCTTCTAAATCAACTGCTTTCAAAGCCCAGCTAACTCTTTCCTTTACTTCGTCATCACCTAATTTTAAGTTTCTTGCTCCAAAGCTGATATCTTCTTCAATAGTTGGCGCAAAAAGTTGATCATCTGGGTTTTGAAATAAAAAACCAACCGATTGTCTAATTTCCCATAGATCTCGTTTATTTCTTGTAACATTTTTCTCAAAAATCCTAATTGAACCAGATTTTGGTTTCAATAATCCTACTAATAATCTTAATAAAGTTGTCTTACCTGATCCATTATTTCCTGTTAATGCATAAATTGAGTTGTCTTCAATTTTAAAAGAGAGATCGTTAATTTTAAACCGATTATCATAGCTAAAATTTAGATTTTCAACTTCTACGGCAAAAATAATGTAATTACACCTTGATATATTGATTGCAAATTTAATATAAAAATCATAAAAACCATGATTACACTGAAAAGAGTAAAAAAACTTAAATCAATTAATGTAAATTTTTTAGGAGCAAATGTTATTTTACCTGTAAAACCTCGCATTTTCAAACTTTCGTATAGTTTTTCACTTTTCTCCATATTTATTACAATACTCTTTCCCATAATAAAAGCGTGTGATTTTAATTTCTGATAATATGATGCGATATTTTTACCACGCATTTCTTGTGCTTCTAGTATCTTTCTATTTGAGTTTGCTAAGATTGGAATATAATGCAACATAATTATTAAGGATCCTACAAAAATGGATGGGATTCTTAACTTTGTTAAAGCTTCTATGAATTCAGAATAAGTTAAAGTTGAGAAAAAGGACATAAATACAAATAATGCCCCAAGAACTCTTAAAATTGTTAGAGAAGCTAAAATTAATCCTTCCTTAAAAATTGTTATCGTAATTCCCATATTGAATTGATAAAGAACAATATCTCCAACGTATAAAGGAATGAATATCGTTAGTAGAAATATAAAGGGAATGACTATTCTTAATCTTGAGAGTATTTCTATTATGTTTAATCTAAATATTAAATCAATAATAAAAATAATTAATAGAATAGAAACTATCAGATAAATATCATCTATAATGATAAAAGGTATTACAAAAATAAACGGTAAAATTAAACGAGTTAAAGGGTGACTTTTTTTTAAATAAATTTTCTCATCTTCAAGTCTAAAAGGTAAGTTTATCTTCAAAATTTAATCAACTTAACAAAAAATTTAAACAATTCAATCCGTCTTTTTCATACTTTTTTTTAAAAAAAGTAATATTTAATAATTTTCATACTTTTTTATAATATAGTAACATTTTAATATATCATTACAAAAAAAATTAACTATTGTGTTTTAAAAATGCATATACCAGATGGTTTATTAAATCCAACCACAATTATTTTCCTTTGGGTTATTGTTATAGTGGTAATGATTCTTGGATATTTTAAAATAGGGAAAATCTTTGAGAAAGAAGATTCTGAAAAATTAGTTCCCTATATTGGAGTATTGGCAGCAGTTATTTTTGCATTTCAATTTGTTAACTATCCTGTTCCTGGAGGAACTTCTGGTCATTTAATTGGAGGAACACTTATTGCTATTATATTGGGACCATGGGCTTCTGTTATAATTCTCTTCTTGGTTTTAGTTGTACAGAGCTTATTTGGAGATGGAGGAATTCTTGCCATGGGAGCAAATGCTTTCAATATGGGAATAATTGGGGGAATAGTTGGATTCTATATTGTTGTATTTATTGTAAAAATCTTAAATAAAACATCTATTAGAAAAGAATTAAAAGTTTCTATTGCAACAGCGATTGGTGCGTATATTTCTATCATTTTAGCTGCGTTTATATGTGCTATTGAATTAGGTGTTTCTGGAGCAGTCCCTTATGGGATAGCAATTCCTGCAATGGTTTATTGGCACCTTTTGATTGGCATTGGTGAAGCAATTATATCTTCTTTAATAATATTCTATATTTATAGAGTGAAACCAGATCTTATTACAACAGAACCAATAATGATGAATAAAGTTATACTTATCAATATTTCTAAATATAAAAGACCTATTACTTCAACATTAGCTGTTACTGGGTTATTAATGCTGATGATAGCAGTTGGATTCACTATTGGGATATTATCTGGTGCGCCAGATGGATTAGAACGTGTATTGATCGATCAAAATGGTGAATCATGGTTAGATAATTTAGCATCTCCGTGGATACCTCTATTAAGTTGGATTACAAATGATTATGGTGCCGCAATTATAGGTATTGTTATTTCTATTCTTATAATATCTTCTACTTTCTACTTAATCATCCGATATAAAAAAAAGAATACAAATAATTCGTCTGCTTCTCACGATTTAATGAAAAATGCATGATCTTAATTTGAATTGTGGTTCTTAGGTTTCATTTCTATCTTTCTTTTTTTTATTTTTAATAATTAATAAGATATTATTGAATAATTTAGAGCCCTATATTCAACTTTAAAATATCTAAATTAATTAATAAGAAAATTCTTGTTAATATAATAAAATTTACTTTAATTTCCTTCGATGAATTTAATATTTTTTATTAAATCTGGAACAGTTAATCTCGATAACTATACTATTAAAGATATTCCAGGGTCTTCTGGCAGATTAGATGTAATTTCAAGGTGTATTCTAGCGGCTATACTAAGTACAGGAGATTTTGAAAAAAAAATTCAAATTTGGGTCTTTTTAGACAATTATGGTACATTCGTTTTTAACCCAGAATTATTAGATTATAGAAATTTTCCTAAAACTGAATTAATGTTAACAGACCATTTTGTAACCTTCCTATTAAAATCAAATTTAGGAGAAAAACCAAATTATAATCCACTTAATTCTGTTATAACATCAAACATGAGTATTATAGAAGCTATAAAAAAATTTCAAAAAATAAATTATAGGATATTTGCTTTAAAAGAAGATGGTAATGATTTTTTCAAGGTAAAAAGCAAAATTCAAGAGAAGAGGGAGATCTTATTTATTATTGGTAGTCAGGAAGATGAATTTCTTAATTCAAAGGAATTATTAGCATTAAAAATTCCAACCATAAGTATTGGAAATCAATCATATTTAGCTTCTTCAGTTATTAGGTTGTTGAAATTACACATATTATTATTATAATAAATTTTTTATTAGAGAGAAATTTTAAAAATATTAATCTAAATTATAGGATTTTAGGATTCAAAAAGGAATTGAATGAGATAGAAGATTCAAATAAAAGAGCTCGACAGAGAGAATTTTCAAGTAGATTTATTAATCGCCCAGTGGAATTTTTAATTAAACATAATATTACACCTAATAAGATTTCTTATATAGGATTCATCTGTTCAATAGTTGCATCATTATTAATTGCGATATTTGGATTGTATTTTTCTGTATGGCTTTCTTGGATTATTCCTTCTATAATGGGAATAGGTGGTGCTATGGATTTATTTGATGGAGAAGTAGCAAGAAGAACAGATAAAGAAACTCAAACTGGTGCATTTTTAGATTCGAATTTAGATAGACTTTCTGATGCTATTTGTGTTTTGGGTTTAATTTATGGAGGTTTGCTAAACTATTTATTAGGTTATATTATTTTATTTTTAGTTATTATGATTTCTTATGTACGTTCAAGAGCTGAAAATGAGGGTGTTAATATGAAAGGAATCGGTTTTATGGAACGAGCTGAACGGGTCCTATTTTTACTTTTTGCTATAATTGGAGAACTAATATTTTATTTTGTAACATCCCTTTCATTAGGTAAACCTATAACAATTGCTATCCCTTTTATCACTAGAGTAGCAGTCACACCAGTTTTTCTTATCAGCATAATCATTTATACTTTTACCTTAATTTATACGGTCCTACAAAGATTAAGTTATACTTTTAAGAATTTAGACAGCTAAAATCCAAATCATACTAAGATATAGTCAAATCTATAAAATTTTTTACCTCCTATTCATTTTCGAAATTTACTATGCTTAAGGATAAATTTTTTAAGTTTTATCTAATTCAATTTCATTAGAGATATTAAAAATAATAAGATAAAATTAAAACTAGCTGATTTATATTCCGAAAAAAAGAAAAAGTGGCGGAAAAACAGGAAGCCGGAAGGGCCAGGATCATAAAGTTCAATGCTATAAATGTGGTCGATTTGTTGCTCGTAGTAAAGCTAAAGCTGTTACAAGAAGAACATCTTTAGTTGATGGTAGAATGTATGCTGAATTAAAAAAAGCAGGTACAATAATAATGGGTTCTTCTTCGACTAAATACTACTGTATTAGCTGCGCAATTCACAGCCATCAAATAAGCCAACGAGATAAAAGTTTAAGAAAACAATAACAGTTATAAAGTTAACTTTATTTTTTATTGCTTTTTTTGACAGAAAAACTTTTCACAAATTCAATTGTTTAAAGAAAGTTGGAAGAGTATAGTTAATCTTAACTTGATTTTTTTGAGTAGTTTCAATAATAGCGCGGATTAAATAATCGTTTTTCAAATCTTCATCAGGTTCATAAATTTTTACTTTTGCTGTCGGTTTTATTTTGAGAGTATAATTTTCTGCTATTCCAGTAACATTTTCATTTGTCTTTACTATAACTCCTAATAAACCTAATTCATAATGAGACACTATAAAAAGTATTTGGTTTTGATTACTAGAGCTTTTTTCAAAATAGACTACTTCAAGGAAATCTTCTTTAAGTTCTTTAGGTAATTTTGAAAAGGGGATAACTTTCTTCTTCCCGGTGATATAAGGGAATGGTGTATAAAATAATTGATTAAAACTTGAGATTTTTTTTATTTGTTCATTATATTTTTCCACATCTTTAATTGAATATGCCTTATCTAATAAAAGATCCAACTTATCAACCATATCTTCTGCTGAATAACCGGCTAATACGGTGGCAATATATGATCTCTTGAGTTTCTCAATTAAAATTTCGCTTTTTAATGTCAATTTATAATCAATAGAGACTTCTAATGCTTGATTATATAAATTTGCCGCAATTTGAGAATGTCCTAAAGCTAAGAAGTAATCACCGAGTTCACTAAATACTATAATAGCATCAAGAAAGTTTTCATCTAGATCCATGTTTGAAATTTCTTCCATTATTAGCATTGCTGTTTCTTTATCTTCACCTTGCATGTATAGAGCTATAGCTTTTCCTATTAAACATTTTAATTTTAATCTGTCATCTTCATAAATTTCTGCTAACTCCTCGGTAAAGTTGTATTGCATGATTGCATTTCTATACAATCCGTGAAAAATGTAGATTAAAGCTTTAACATAATTAAGAGTTAAACATGTTTTATGATTATGGATAATTGTTGAAAATAAAGCTGCTCTATCAAGTGAGCTGATAGCCGAATTAATTCTACCAAGTGATACTAATAAAAATGCTCGTAAAAACTCCATTTTGCTGATCTCTGAGCAAATAAGTTGTTCAACGACTTCATAATCTTTAGTTTTTGTTAACTGCCCTGACGCAACTTGAAGTAACGATATTAAAAACCTATTTCCCTTTTTCAAATGTTTTACTGCTTCTTTTGATTCACTTTTTACGATAGCGTCTTTTGCTCTGTTCATGTATTCTCTAGAAATTTTTAAATTCTCAAGGAATTTTATAATACCCAGTACTTGCTCTTCTTCACTCTTGGGGAGATCTTGGTTAGTGATAAACTTTTCAGCAATATTAATCTCTTCTAAATACCTAGAGGCACCAATTTCAAATTTCATACCAACATCTGGGTTCTCTAATTCAACATCTTGCGTCAATATCGAGTCTTCGGTAACCGTAATTGCTTTTTCAATTAGCCAAGTAATCTTTTGTTCAGCAGGATAGGTTTTAGAACGTTCAATCATATAGGATAATGTATAATTTAGACTTCTCTTCCAAATATCTTTGAAATATTTTCTCATTTGAGAATTAGTGGTTGTTCTCTGTATCTTTAGAAGGAAACTCGAAAGAGATAATATATTAATTCTTCCTTTGTAGAGTAAGCTAGTATTTTTTACAAGCTTAAAATCGTCTGTTACTAGGTGAATAGGAAAGGATTCTCCATCATCTATTAAATTTTTCGCAATGTAAACCAATGAAAGATCTGGATCCTGGGCGGGAAATCTTATGTTATATGGAATGAGATCATTCTTTATATCATCAATTTCTATAGGTAATATCTCTTTTACATTCAACATTTGCCGTAGTTTGTCTTTATAGGTGTGCGGAGCTTTTATTTCATTAAATACTACTTCAGAGATATAATATTCATAACCTAACTCTTTCGCTGCTTTTTCTAAATTTCCTAAAATATTTCGAGCTCTAATTTGAAGCATACAAATGAAGAAATTAGCATCAAATACAACGTATTCTTTTTTGTCGGGCATCTGCGCTCGATAGTATTTTGAATTCTACATAAAAATCTTAATTAAATAAATATATATTAAATAGTAAAATATTATAATGTTTTTTTATTGCTAAGAATAAAAATAATTAAGAAAACTTGAATTTTATTTGTAGATTAAATTTACAAATGTGGTTATTATTAGAATTATTGATGTTATAGGATATTCTGGCACGGGGAAGACATACTTTATTAAGAATGCGATAAAATTGTTCAAAGACAGGTTGGGTAATAACGTTACAGTAATTAAAAATATTAAACACCATCAAATTGATAAGAAAGGAAAGGATTCCCATATATTCACAGAATCTGGAGCATCTTATTCAATAATTCAAAACCTCAATAAAGAAATGGCTATTTTTTTAAATGCAGAAGAGATTAGATTAGACGAATTTATTAATTGGTTGGATCGAGGTCCTTATGAAATTGATATAATGTTTACTGAAGGATTTAGGGATTTGAACCATCCCACAGTTCTATGTATAAGCAACATAGATGAGATTGAACCTCAATTAACAGATAACGTGAAAATGATTTCTGGAATTATTTGTGGAAAAAATGTTATTGAAAACATAACTTTGGGTGTACCTATTATTAATATAGAAGAAGACTTTCAGAGATTTTTAGAAATTTTTAATATAACATAAGATTATGCAAATTTTTTCCAAAAAGGAGCAATTTGTTGACAAACAAACTTAAAATCTTTTATTGTTTGCTCATCTTCAATATCTGATATGAAAAATTCACTTAATTTTTCGTATACGTCGATCTCATTTAAGGATCTAACAGCGTTTTTAATATTTAAGATAAA
The DNA here is from genome assembly GCA_030603385.1 of Promethearchaeota archaeon. Classification (GTDB taxonomy): domain Archaea; phylum Asgardarchaeota; class Lokiarchaeia; order Sigyniarchaeales; family SOKP01; genus Loki-b32. Next base: position 122,630 of record JAUVXW010000002.1, read on the forward strand.
ATTATTTAATGGAATAATTATTTCATAAATTAGCCATTCTTCGAAAAAGGGTTGATCTGAAAATGATTGAATATTATAAGTGATCATAATTTGCAATAGCTCTTCATCAGAGTAAAAATGTTCATCTGAAATCATAATGTTATACTTTTCCATTTCCTTCTTAAGATATTCTTTATTTAAACTAATTATATAGTCAGGCCATACATCATCTGAGTAGTTTATATCTTGGAAAACAAATAACTCTAATACTCTTAGAGCAATATTTTTACCAATATAACGACTCCGGGGATCGATAAAGTTTGAAGAAGCATCATCTGGATTAGATCTAAGAAAAATCTTATCTATTAAAACATAAAGAATTCTACAAATATGATCAACAATTTTATTGAATGAGAAAGGTGTATTCTCAGGATTTTCAGAAAGGATGGTATTTTCTTTATCAAGTTTCATTGAAAAATCTGTATTGAAGCTCTTTAAAAAAGTTTTAAAAAAGCCATAGTTAAGCTCTGATATATTTTTATTAAATAATTTATGAAAAAATAGATCAATGTTTTTAATATTTGATAAAGTAGAGAAGAAGTCGAGAAATTCTTTTATATTATTAATCGAATTAGCACTAATAACATCTTCAATATTCTTATTATGATTATTCAAATTAGTTTTAAACTTATTAGGTAAGAAAAGTAAATCTCCTATTTCTAACGCTTCTAAGCCACTTCCAAAATAATATTTCATATATAGAAAGAATAAGTTTAATTGAGATTTCGGAGATGGGAGGTTATTTGCTTGAAATGTTGAATAAAGGGTTGATTTTTTATCAAGATAATTAAAAAATTTAAGTAGAGAATTCTTTTTAGTTTCACTATAATCGTCCAGATTGGCTAAAAATCCTTTCTTTATAATATCAATTTTAGAAAAGATAGAATCTTCTACTCTAGATCCAACAAAATTAAAGAAGTCTAACAGAGGTGAAAAACTTTCTAGCAAAATGCATTTTTTGTAAAAATAATAAAGTAAATCAACCAATTTCTCCTTAGCATATATATATTCATCTAAAGCTGTTTGATATAACTTTTCTCTTCCTTCTAGTAATATTTTATAATATTTTTCAGGAATGCCTTTAAATCGTCTTAAGAAGTAATAGAGGACCATGTTATAATATTTGTGGAAAATTTCATCCTTACTATCCTTTATGATAATCATAAAATTTAGAGTTTCACTATTATTACCTTTCTCAACTTTAACACCATCAAGTAAAATAAAGATTTTTTCTTGAATTGTCTTTCTAATCACTATTCCTAAGATTCTAACAATGAAATAAAAGTAACCAGTAGGAAATGTAAATCCATTAAGAAGTTCCCCCTCAAAATCTTTGGAAGTCTTATCAAAATAGTCAATTTCTTCAGAGGATAGGAAATAATTATATTCTAAAAATAAAAATTTCTCAGAGATTTTCTCTTTTATGATTAATTCTAATGAGCTCTCGTTAAATCCAAAAAAAAATTGTAGAAAATATCTAAAGAAATCATGAAAATTTTCATAGAAAAAAGTTGTAAAGGTTTTTTTTATTACTCTTTTTTGGTTCTTTTGATTAAATTCATCCCATCTTAACCTTATATCATCTTGAAAGTCTTTAAATTTCTCTTTTTTCCTTTCTAATATTTCCAAAAACACATTTGTCTCAAATCTTAGGCCAAAATCTTGACCTTTAATTTTTTCTTCTAGGAAATCTAAGATATCGCTTAGTTTTTTGTTAACCAAATTTAATCATTTATTTATTCAATCTCAATATATATTCGAAACTATATAACCCTAAAAAAATAAAGTTAATTATTAATAAAATAAAAATATGAAAATAAAAATATTGGTTAATGATAGAATTGTACTAAAATAGGTCCATTTTGTTATAATTTAAAAAATTTTTGTTATCTCATCAGTTTCAGAATAAAATAATGGATTTAACTTTCCATCATTCTCTTTAATCATCAAACCTTTCTCTTTATTGATGAAATTGCCAATTTTTTCAGCATTAATTTGATTGTTTCTCAATAAATCAATTAAGTCCTGACTTAAATCATCATCTATAGCAATTAATAGTGATCCTGATGAAATGGTACCCATAGGCTCCAAATCAAAAATTTTACTTAATATTGAAGGTTCAGGGAGAATAGTAACCTTTTCTCTTTCAATTAATATTCCTGTATTTGATGCGATGGCCATTTCAGCGAGGCCCGTAGCGAGTCCCCCTTCAGTTGGATCATGAAAGGCTTTAATATTAAAGCTTTTATTAGCCAATAATGCTTCTTTAAATACACTTATTCCTGGTTCGTAAAGATATTTCTTACATTTTTCTATAAAAGTTGAATTAAGTCCCTTTTCTTTGAGCTTACTTTCTCTTTCACGACTAATTATTGAAGTCCCCTCAATAAAAATACCTTTTGTGAGAATTATTGCATCCCCTAGCTCTGCTCCAGATGTTCGAACAAGTTTTTCTTTTTCAACCTCTCCTAATAAAGAACCAATTACCATTGGCCTATCAAGTTTAGGTGTAATTTCCGTATGTCCCCCGATTACAGCTATTCCCATAGATTTACAAGTATCATGAATATCTTTAAATATCTTCTCAATTAGGCTATTCGTTGTATTTTTTTGAGGTAATAAAATTGTTGCCTGGAACCATTTAGGTTTAGCTCCAGTGCAAACAACATCATTAACATTAACATGTACGACATAATACCCAATTTGATCAGTAGCAAAAGTAATTGGATCAGTTTTAGCAACTAAATAGTTATTACCGGGTATGTCAATAACAGCAGCATCTTCTCCAATTTTAGAGCCTAATACTACTCTATCGTCATTAATTTCTAAATTTGAAAGTAGTTTAACTAAATATTCATGTTTAAGCTTCCCAAGAGCAAATTTTTTACTATTTCTTCTCATTAATTGGTCAATATAATAAGAGAAGATAAATATTTAAATTTTGGAGGTGTAATTTGAAATGTGATAATCGTCCATTTAATTCTCTTCTAACATTTTTAAAATATTAAAATAATTTCAATATATTTTTTTAGTGTGTTAGGGTAAAGTTGAATTTTAATACTATAAAGCCCTTATCCAAATGGATATTTAAGAATAATTTTAAATAGAAATTAATTAAATCTTTGATTTAGCAAGAAATTGAACATTGATTTCAAAAAACGTGAATTTGCCTTTTATCCTACACTAAAATTTAAAAATAAATTACATTTATATCATAATAAAATGCATTCTTAATCAAATATAATTAATAGAAAAGATCATTTAAAAAACGAGTTTGAAAAAAATGGGATTTGGAAAATCATTCTTATTAAGTTTAGTAGCTTTTATTGGATTAAATTTTATAGTTTCAATATTGTATTTTGCATTAGATGTGGGATTTGATACTTTAATGGATAATATTCAAAATGCTCCTTTAATGATAATTTATTATCTTTTCGGTTCAGTTACGAGTGTGCCATCTAATAACATGGATTGGGCAATAGTTCAACCTCTTTTTAATGAAGACAATACCTTTTTGATACTCAGTTTGGGTTATCTAGTTGCACCGATAATCGCAGCTATTCTTGCTGGAAAATTTGCTGAAAGTAAATTTCAAGGTTTTGCGGGATGGCTATTAACTGTTATTGTTAGTACAGTCGCAGTGGTTATCGGAGTGTTTTTAAGTCCAACTTTAGAATTAGAATTTGGTAAATTATTTTATAACTGGACTGGTTTTGAATTAATTCTAATATATATTATAATTAGCTGTGTTGTAAATATTGTTTTTTACAGCTTCTTCGCATTACTAGTATCAAAAACAGAATACTATTGATTTCAATCATCAAAATTCAATTTCTTTTTTTTTTTCTTGAAAATAGAATATAATCCTAATTATTTTGCCTATTGAATTAAAAAGAGAATTTAATTTATTATTTCTTATAAGAGGATTTTAGGAATTGAGAATAATCACATAATAGAGTCATACTTTGAGCAGCATCTCTTAGAGATAAGTAATATAAAGCTCGTTTTTTATGTAAAAATTTTTTGATTGTATCAAATCTTTTAGCAAGATTTCCATTATCTGCCAAAGTGGGTAAACAAATGGCAAAAGGTTTTGAAGTTCGGTCTCGAATGTTAATCAATCGTTTAAAAACATGGCGATATACATGTTCAGACCAAAGTGGAATAATAACAATATCAATATTAGGATCTTTAATTACAACTTCTATACATTCAGTAAAAATATTTAAAATGAAACCTGAAGCGCCAAGATCAATTGGATTTTTAATATTTACATTCACATCTGGTAGAATATTTGCAATTTTAGATTGTGATTCTAATGTCAATTCAGGAACGTGTAGATTTAGATTAGCAAATAAATCAGTTAGATTCACAGAAGCTCCACCACCAGGAGTTACTATTCCAATATTTCGTCCTTTAGGAAGATGATCTGGAGATAATAATTCAAAAGTTTTTATGGCATGCCAAAATTCTTCATTATCTTTTACAATAACAGTGCCTGTTTGCTTAGCCATTGATCTCCATAAGCGATTATCTGAAAAAATTGCACCTGTATGCGAAAAGGCGGCTCTTAATCCGTCTTTTGTATATCCTCCCTTCCACAGAATTACGGGTTTAATTTTTGTAGTTCTTTTAAGTTCCAAGAATAACTGTTTACCTGTAGCCGATCCAAATGATTCTAAATATGCTGCTATTAATTTTGTTTTTGGATCCTGCCGATAAAATCTAAAAAAGTCAACACAGTTTAAGTCAATTTGATTACCAAAACTCACACCAAAATGAAATCTGATATCACGTTTAAACCCAACATCCACTAACTGAGTTAAATGACCTCCCGATTGAGACATAAATGATACTCCACCATAATTCCCTCTTTGAGAAGCAAAAGAAAAAGCCATCCCTGATTCTGCATTTATGGGTCCTAAGCAATTAGGTCCAATTATTCTTGTATTTGAACTTTTGATTATATCTAATATTTCGTTCTCTAGCTCTTTTCCCTGAGAATCACTGTTTCTGAAAACCCGGATGCGAATATAATTACCCATTTAATACCCTTCTTTACACATTCTTTCAAAATTTTCGGAATAAATTTTGTCTTTAAAGAGATGTATGCTGTATCAATAGGATATGGCACATCTAAAACTGATGGATAACATCTCCAATCTAAAATTTTTTCATGATTCGGATTGATTGGATAAAAATTGTTTGCCCATTTAGATTCTTTGAAGACATTTAAATACAGCATTGAGCCTAAGGTTGAGTTCTCTGATGCCCCAATAAAAGCAATATTTTTAGGGTAAAATAATGAGGTTAGATCCTCAAAATGTTTTTGATCCATGGCCATTAACTACAAGAAATTAAGAAATTTTTTTATAATTTTCTAGTACGAAAAATTAAGAGATAATTAGGTGTTGATTCATAATAGTTCTGAAAAAACCAAATTTTTAATTTAATTTACAATTAGACTACACATACTTATTCAATGAAAAAAATAATCTATTTGGAGAAAATAAAATGGCAAGACCAAGTCCACTAGAAGTCTATGCACTTTTAGATAAAAGCAATTGTAAAGAGTGTGGATACGATACATGCATGGCTTTTGCGACAGATATCCTGGAAAGGAAGGTTATAGTTCAAGATTGCATACATCTAGTGCAAGATCCTAAGCAGGCAAAGAATCGAGAGAAATTGATAAAACTAATAACACCTCCTCAAAGGCCAATAACTGTTGGCACTGGTGATAGAGTTGCTATAATCGGGGGTGAGGAAGTATTTTACCGTCATCAATTAACTTTTTATAACCAGACATCAATTTTTATTGAAATCGCAGATGATGATGGTGATTTAGAGGAAATTGTTAGATATCTTACAGATCTAAAGATAGAACGGATTGGTGATGTACTTACTCTAGATGGCATTGCATTAAGAAACGTATCTGGAGATAAGGAGCAATTCAAATTAGCTGCGAGTAAAATAGCAGAACTCTCAAATCTTCCAATTATGTTATGTACTTTTGATGTCGACATTTTGCTATATGCTGCGGAAGCAATTAAAAACAAAAAACCTTTATTATATGCCGTAACAAAAGATTCTTGGGAACAAATCGGTAAATTTGCTGTGCAAAATAGTTTGCCTGTAGCTGTTTTTTCAAACGAATTAGATGAATTAATGTCTCTAAGTGCAACACTACAGAAACTGGGAGTTAAAGAAATGATATTAGATTCAGGGACGTTTTTTGGTCCTGGTAATCTCTCAGCAACATATGATAAGATTATGCAGTTAAGAACTGCTGCCATCAATAAAGGGGATGTCAATGCGGGATGGCCAGTAATGGGTGTTCCTGCAGTTTATTGGAATCTAGTTAAAATTGGGGATGATAAAGAACTTTGGGAACAACAATTTCAAGAAATAATCATGGGGGCAATTATGGAATCTATAGATACGAATTTAATAGTTTTACACACAGGGCAGAAAAAAGAAGAAATTTGGGCGCTTCTAGCTCTAATGACATTGCGTCAGAGTGTATTTTCCGATCCTAGAATTTATCCTGCGGTTGATGCTGGTATTTATAAAATTGGAGAACCAGATGAAATGGCACCAATTTTTGTTACAAGTAATTATAGAATGACAAAAATTCCTGTTGAGCAAGATTTATTGGGCGCAAATTTGAATTGCTGGCTTTTGGTGGTCGACACAGAAGGTATTGGGATTGAAAGTGCAGTAGCAGGAGGGCAATTTAATGCTGGAGGCATAGCAGAAGCAGTTAAAGAATTCAAGGCTTTTGAAAATGTAAAACATCGAGTTCTTATTCTTCCTGGAATGGCTGCTCGATTAAGTGGAGCACTAGAAGATGAAGCAGATGCTTTTGTAGTTGTTGGGCCTCGTGATAGTTCAGGAATTCCTAAATATATGGACACTCTATGGAAGCCTAAGGAATTCATGAAAGAATATGAATCCTGGGAGAAATAAAGATTTTTATTCTTTTTTTATCTTTTTTTATTATATTTATTCGAACTTGCATTTTATAAAAGTGAATAAATCATATCAATTGTAATACTTTTAACCTTTTTTACAATTAGAGTCTGGATCTCATTTTCTCTAGCTTGTTTCAATTTATTTTAAATCCTTTAAACAATTTTAAAAGAAACATAATTTCTTCAGATCTCTCAATTATTCTTCTTAATGGAAAGGGGAAATTGTTTAACTCGACTTGGTTTCCTTTAGATACTTGTTCGATCATTATTTTTATTATTTCCTTGTATTTATTAACAGTTGGGCCTTCATATTCAATCTCAGATATAACTTTCCAAGCTTTATCTAATTTACCATTTAAAATGCATGATATTGAAGCCAAAACATAGCTAAGAACAATGTGAGAATACCCAACTTTCTTTAAATTGGCTGCTCGATAATAATAACGATAAACATTATTAACCATTTCTCGTAAAAGAAAGTCTTTGGCAGTATCAAGCTGTTCATAAAATTTTATACTCTCCAAAATAAGTGTTGCGGCCGTATAAAACTGTTTGTTTTTCAGACCTTCTTTGGCAATTTTATTCAATCCCCTTATTATTTGACTAAATATCCCAAACCTATTATATTCTAAACGCCCTTCTATAGCAATATCATACGCATTCAAATAACTCTCCGTAGACTCATTTATACGCCCTATCTTCCAATAGTTATCTCCAGCCTTTACAAAATGTTTATAAGCCATTTCTAAATTATTCAATTCCTTAAATACATTTGCACCATCGAAAAAATTCATCGCTGCTTGACTAAAATCTTCTAGTTTTTCTGAAAAGTTTCCAGCTAATAAAAAACATGAAGCACACTCAATTAAATTATTTTTTATCTCTTGATAACATAATCCAGCACCACGATAATATCTAGCGATTTTATGATAGTTTTCTGTTATCTTTTCAAGTTTTTCTGCCAAATCTATATAAGCTCCAGCTTCTCTTTTAGAGTAATTTATATATTGATCGTCTTCAGCTAAAATTTTATAAAGATTTTTCAATATCTGATATATTTGAGCTAATGTTAAGCTCTCATTCTTCTCTTCTAAGGTAGTTACTAAGTTTAAGAAAAACTCTACTCCCTCCAAAATTGATTCCTGGGATTTGCCATAATCATCTAATTCTTCATAGCACGTACCGATTTGTTGATAAGAGAAAGATAATATATCATAAAAATGATGAGACTTTGAAATTTTGATAACTTTTTCGTAATACTTAATAGCGTTTTTAAAATCAGAAGATTTCGAATACAATTCAGCTATATTTTGGTAGTTTTGAGCATGTTTCCTTGTCTCATCAAATTCTTTTAAAAGAGTACTTTCTTGTTTTAGGAACTTAATACTATTTAAGATATTTTTTTTTTCTGAAAGTGTATCTTGAAATTTCTCGAAAAAAATCTCAGCAATCCTTAAATACAACTCAGCAACTTCATGTAATTTTGCCTGCAATTTATAGTCAATAATCTGTTTTTTATATAATTCTATGATTTGGTTATATAAATCAAGTGATTCTGAAAAATCAAGATCTTCAATTATCACTGCTACAGAATATAAAAATTCTCCTGCATCAAAAAATTCCCCTGATTGGGCAATATTTTTAGAAAAATTAATTGATGCCGAGATTACTTCTTTTATTGATTTATTCCGTTCTACTGGATCATCGATCCTTTTAATTTTAGACTCAGAAGCTCTGATTTTCTCTAAAAACTCTGCATAATCAATGAATTCTTCTTCTTCGATAATCTTATGATCTCCTCAGAAAAAAATAACAACTATGTAGAGAAATTAAATTGAAAATAAAAAATTTAGTGATTTTGTGTCCTAAATTGAAAATGCATCTTCATAAATTATGTAGTTAAGATTATAGGAGACATATTTTACTAAGGAAATAATGTTAAATATGATCGAGATTATAATATAAATAATTAAAAAAAAGGTGTTTGTTATAAAACAAATTTCAGAATTGTTAGATACCGGATTGTATGAGACATTTAGCCCCGAGAGATCTATGACTGTTGCAGATCTACTAAAAGAATTAAATTTAGAAGGAAAATTCTTCGGAATATTAGTAGATGGCAAGAAAGCGGACCCAGAGACTAATATATCCCCCAAGTCGGAGGTTATAATACTTCCACACATCGCTGGCGGTTAATAATAAAGAAATAATTAGTTTTTTTGATTTTCTCTTTTTTTATAAATAGTGCTCTCTTGGATGATTTATTTTAGTTCAATTTTGAGTAGATCTTCAGCTAAAATAGTATTAGGAAATATTTCTTTTGCTTCTGCAAGAACTTTCGACGCATCTTCTTGGTGCTTGTAAAAATGCGTAGAAATGCAAGATTTTAGTAAATAAAAATGTTTAAAAGAAATTCTTAATATGTATCAGGCATTAAACCCGACATTATGTCTCGCATAGCATCAACCATTACTGCGTATCCAAAAATGAAGTAAAAAATTGTACCTACTATATAAATAACTATAGCTGTAATTGATTTCCATTTATGTTCTGTTTCGTTATATCCAAGAATTCCTAATATTAACCCTATTAACCCAGTACCGCTTACTGCAAATGTACCAAGAATAGCTATTTTTGGTAGTATTTCTTGGCTAGTTAAAATTGATAATATAGGGCTTACTAAGCTTAAAAGAGCCAAAATAAGAGCTATATCCGCATATTTTGATTTTTCCATTTATTTTCAAATTAACTATTAGATTAATTAAAGAAATATAAGATACATTAGTATTTATATTTAAAATCGTCTATAGAATATCTTTTTCTTGTATTTTACGTTAAAGAAGAAATCAATTAACAAAATTGCTATTTCCTTGTTACGAAAAAGAGATGAACTTGGTGGGACATTAGCTGGAGGATCTTAACATAAAAAAAAATTCTATTCTTCATTTTAAGTGTACTTAGATACCATCAGTTAACTATTTTAGCTCAATTTTTAGTAGATCTTCAGCTAAAATAGTATTAGGAAATATTTCTTTTGCTTCTTCCAGAAGTTTTGATGCGTCATCTTGATACCTAGATGATATATGTGTAAGGATTAATTGTTTTGCATTCATTTGTTTAGCATCAAGTGCAGCATCAATAGAAGTTGAATGCTTCTTTTCTTGGGCAGTTTCTGCTAACTTTTTGGCAAAAGTTGCTTCATGAACTAAAATATCAGAGTCTTTTCCTAGCTCAATTATAGATTTGCCTGGTATTAAGTCTCCAGAATAGGTGATTTTTCTTCCTGGTTTTTTTGGCCCAATTATCCCTTCTTTTATAGGATCAATCTTTTTTCCTTGATACTCAATAATTTCTCCTTCCTGTAATTTCTTCCAGAGATGACTTTCGGGAATCCCTAATGCTTTTGCCTTTTCAGGTTCAAATTTTCCAAAACGAGGTTTTTCAATGAATGCATAGGCATAAGTTATTACAGAATGTTCAACCAAGGCATATTTTATTGTATAATATTTGGAGTCATAAATTATGTTATCTTGAATCTTGATTTTATTCTTAGGCTCTTCAGAATCTAATCCTTCAAATTCAATCAATTCCTTAGTTAAATGATCTATTTCATATATCTTAATTGGATAATTAGCTTTTAGACCAAGGATTTTTCTATGAAGAAGTAGATAAAGAAAAAGATTCCTCGGCCCAAACATCACAATCGGGGCGGTTCTATCATTTAAGCTTAATCGAAATAAAAATCCAGGCAATCCAATGATATGATCTCCATGAAAATGGGATATAAAAATCATTAAAGGTTTATTAAATTTTAATCCCGCTTCAGCAAATCGGCGTTGGAAGTCTTCACCACAATCAAATAAGAGAATTTTATTTCGATACCTAATTGCAATTGAAGATAAATTGCGTTCTCTAGTAGGAGTAGCTGCGGAACTTCCTAAAATATGCAATGTGAGTTCCATAATTAGATTAACCTATTAAAATATTTAAAATAACCTTCTCTTATTCAAAAATAACAAGAAAAATAGTCAATTTTCTGGTAACTAATCAGTAAAGGTTAGCAATAGTGCTTATTTTTTTCGTAATTGCGCGAGTTCCATTCTTTGTTCAGTATTCTGTTTTTGTAAGTCATCAATAATACCTTTAAGTTCTCTCAATCTTAGTGCTAAATGAGGATTCTCTTGAGTTTGAGCTGGCGCTCGCAGAGTATGGCTTTCTATTTGTTTTTGTAAGTCATTAAATTTTTGATCTCTTGTTTTTAATTGGTTTTCCAATTGTCTATATCTTTTTTTAATTTGCACTGCTTCGTTTTTTATTGTTTCGATTTCCCCCTCTTTAGCCTCTAATTGTTTCTGTAAAAATATAGCCATCTCTCTTTGCATTTTTAATTTTCCTTCAATTTCTTTTTGTGATTCACCTGTTTCTGATAAAGCACCAGTTTTGTATTTCTTAAGTTGTTCTTGGAGTGATTTTACTTCCAATTTTGATTTATTCAATTTATTCTGTAATTCATCTTTTAATGTATGAATCATTTCTGATGATGCCATGTCAGCTTGATCTGAATCTGTGGTAATTGTTCCTTTTTTCAAAGATTTTATTTCATTTTTCAATTTTTCAATTTCTACGTCTTTTTTATCTTTTTTTTTGCTTTTTTTCTCATATTTCGTAAGTTTTTGTTTTAAATCAAGTATTTGTCTCTTAGATTTGTTTAATTGTTTTTGAAGATCTTCAATTAATTTTTTCGTTATTGAATCACTACTTTCATTCTGGGACGCAGAACTCAATTCATTTATTTTCTGGTTTAATTCATTGATTTCTGATTTGTAGATTTCAATTGTATTATCTTTTTCATTTAATTTTTCTTCAAATTCTTCCGCAACTTTGAGTTGATATTCTAATTTTTTTATGATTGCTTTCTGTTTGTTTACTTTATCCTGTAAATCTGCTACTAATGCATTTAGTGGAGGTTTTTCCCTTAAATCTTCTACTCTAATAACAGATGTTTTTTTATGTTTATTCTTAAATTTTTCAAACTCCTGTTGGAGTTGAGTATAGTCTTTTCTTAATATGCCCATACTATTCTTTAGATCACGGATATATTTATCTTTCTCTCCAAGTTCATATGCAAATCTAGATTCTGCAGCTTGTATTTTTTTACTTTTGGATTTAGCTCCTTCTTCTAATTCTTTTATAGCTTCTAATTCCATAATTTTATCTTCGCGTTCTTCGATGATATCTTCAAGTTGGTCGATTTCATTATCTGTTTTCTCTAATTTTAACTCTAGTTCTCCGATTTTTTTTTCTAATTCTCTGATTTTATCTTTTAATGCAGCTTCTGACATATTGAACAATCATCTATTAATTAATTTATTAATAAAATTATAGATTTTAAAATTTAACTCATTATTTTTAATAATATCTCACAATAAGTTAAAAATCCTTAATATATTTCAAAATCCTTAATCGAAAACTTATTGATTTTTCTCATGATAGGGAATAAGCTTAGAAAATTAAAAAAAGTAAAAGTAACTAACAGTATAGCAAAAACAGTAAATGGAATGTATAATGGGGGCAAATATACGCGACCAAAGATAACAATTGAATTTAGAATCATACCTATACTAAAACTTATTAAAAGTGAAGGAATGATAACAAAAGTAGATTCCAAGAAAAGAATTCTTTTTAATGCTTTGTTCCTAGAGCCCAAAGCTCTCATAATTAAGAAATCTCTTGCTTTTTCCATTATTCCACTTTTTTGATAATTATAAAGGGATAAGATCCCAAGAATTGCTATAATAATCATTAAAAACATTGGGTATAATGATAAATTTAATAAGAAATTCAGATTCTTTTTAAATACTCCATCCAGTTTCATATGAGCAAAGTCAGTTCCCAAATTAGATTCAATAAAGATTTCTAAATCTGTTTTTATGTTGTTATACGACCCACTTTTCAATTTTAATAAAACAAGATTAATTGCCTGATTTGAGAATAATAATTTATTCTGAAAAGACTCTAAACTTATATAACCCGCATATCCATTATAAAAACTATCAATAACTACTCCAGTTATCTCAAATTCATGAGATTCATTGCCTATATTTTTGATTTTAAGATTTTGTATTAATGCTTTATCAAAATAATTATAAGCTAAACCATCCCCTACAATCATCTCATAATCAAGGGTAGAATAATTTCCTTCAATCTCAAAATTTTGGATCATCTTACTCAGATTTACTCCAATAATAGGAATATTTTCTGTCCTATGTTTTCCATAAGTTATATATTCCCCATCAACAATAACAATTTTGCTCATTTCTTCTATATCACAGAAGTTTATTAATCTCTCATCAACTTTTTCGATATCGCCTACAGTTTCTTTAATATTGCTCACATTGTTGATACTAAATAAGTATTTTGAATCTGTAAAATTAATATCTGTATGGTTAATAACAATTCTTGGATTTGAGAACATCTCATACATCAGTGAATAATTTTGGATCACATCTTCATGACCGATTATTACAATATTTTCACCTTGCGCCTTACGAATCCACTCCTCCGATGATGTTCTTAAAACGATTGTACCTAATCCAAGTGTGAATATTATTAAACAAATTAATGAAAACACTATAATATATCTTTTAAACTCACCCTTTCTTCTTAAAGTATTAATTATTGACAATTTGATATTAATTCCTAATGAAGAAAGCCATTTTGGGATGAACTGAATTTTTTTTGAAGCATCGTAATCATGAGGAATATCTTTAGAAAATGTTTTTATTATTTTTTCTTTCCCTATTCTTCTTAAGGCATACCCTGATACAAAAAATATCCCAAAAATACAAGAAACAAATAGTATTGAAGTAAATATAACATCTATTTGAAACTCAATAGAAAAATAGAAAGAATTCATTATTAAACTAAATATTCCAAAGGAAAGAACTCCACACATTATACCAAAGAAGAACCCAATGAAAAAAATGATATAAACCTCGAGAAGATAAAAACTATAAAGCTTACGGGGTAATGTACCTAAAGCTTTCATTATTCCAATATCCTTTTTTTTATTAATAATATGAGTAGTAGAAATCGCGACTACTATAAAAACAGCCAATATCATTAATAAAATCTGGATTATTGTAATGAACTGTTTATAAACAATACTAATACTCCCTGAGAAGAAAAATTCATTTGAAAAATCGGACTGAATAAATACATTTAAACCCAAAGAAGATGTAAAGTAAATTAAGAATTCTGTTATGGCTACAACTAAAGTAATGATTATTAAATAAGGAATTGTTTGGTTCTTTTTACGATAAAAATCCTTTAGGGCAAAATCAAAAGATGACATATCAGACTTTAAAATTTGTTTTTTAATTTGGTTGTTGTTTTTCTTCTACTATTTTCCCCTCATCAAATGAAATTATACGATCTGCCAATGCTATTAAGTCATCATCATGAGTAGCAATAATTATGGTTTTTTCGCTTGATTTTAATTCTTTAAAAAGATCTCTAATAAAGAGACTGGTCTTTTTATCCAGATTAGCAGTTGGTTCATCAGCTAAAATGATTGGAGGATTATTTGCCAACGCTCTAGCGATAGCAACTCTTTGTTGTTCACCAGCAGATAACTGAAATGGCAAATGTTCTCTTCTATCACCTAATCTCATTTTTTTTAACAGTTTTACAGCATGACTTCTCTGTTCTTCAAATTTCATACCAGAGAGATTCATAGGGAACATTATGTTTTCTTCGGCTGTAAGAGTACTGATTAGATTATAATTTTGAAATATAAATCCCGAATTTATTAAACGAAATAAAGCTAAAGATTCTTGATCCATATCAGTAATTTTGACTCCTTGGTTATAAATTGTTCCTGAATTAGGAGAATCCAAACCACCTATTAAATTTAATAATGTGGTCTTACCAGCACCACTCGGACCTTCAATAACAACAAATTCACCATCATTTACGTCTAATGATACATTATCAACTGCCTTTACAATAAAATCTCCAATTTCATAATTTTTAACAAGATTTTTGCAAAAAATTAATATACCTTGTTCAGTAAGTTCCTTTGCCAAATTAATTTTATCTAATTCTTGATATTCTTCAACGGAATTTTCCTTCATTTTTAATTCAACGCTATTTTGTTCTACTCGTAAGTTTATTCACGAATCTGTTAACATTAATCTTGTTACTCTTAGATGTTTGATGAAAATGACGAATAATTTAAAATTCTATGTAAAGAATTAATATTGTATTTTAATAATTTATGTTAGATTTTAAAATAAATTTAAATATTAAAGTATCATAATATTCTTGAGGGAGATTGAGAAACTAAAAAATATCCCCTATACATGTGTGAATTCCACTAAATGTGAGGAAATTTCCTAATTAAAATGGTAACTAAATAAATTTTGTTGTGAAATCTTAAACTTCCTTTTTAAGATTTTAATTTTTTCTCATCTCCCTCATTCTAGTTCTTAAATTATCGCATTCATTAGAGATTGACCCTTACTATCTTTTTTATAAAATAAACTTTAAAGGATTTATTTAATTACAAATTATAATTTTATTAGGGAATATTAATAATTAAAAGTGTAGATCTTTATGGATTTTGAAAAATTAACTGAACTAGTAATTGAATTAGAAGTTGACGATATTGCTGACGCTGTAAAAGAAGCATTAGGTGAGGATAAAGATCCTTTTGATATATTAAACGCTTTAACGAAGGGAATGGATGAAGTTGGACATCGATATGAGGAAAAAGAATACTATTTAACTGAACTTGTGCTAGCTGGTGAAACCATGAAAGAAGCATTTGCTATTTTACAGCCTGCGTTAGCCGCAGCAGATACATCTTCAGAAAAAGTAAAAGTAATTCTAGCTACTGTTAAGGGAGATAACCATGATATTGGAAAAAATATTCTTGGCTCTCTCCTATTAAGTTCTGGGTTTGAACTTCATGATTTAGGTATGGATGTGGATGAAAACACAATTGTAGAAAAAGTTAAAGAAATAGGTACATCTATTATAGCATTAAGTTCATTACTTACAATGACGGTAGAACAAATTAAAGTCGTTCACGAAGCTTTAATAACTGCTGGTCTTCGAGATAGTGTTAAATTAATAGTCGGAGGTGCTCCTTTAAATGAGGAACTTGCTAAAAAACTTGGAGCAGATGATTTTGCTGATGACGCAGTAGATGGAGTGAGGCATATCAAAGAATTAGCTAAAAAGTAAAAAAATTACTAAAAAGCTATTTTTATTTTAATCATAATCTTACTTTTTTTAGATTGTTTTGATTATTGATTTATAGATTATAAGTTCCTTTTTTTAACTATTTTATATCTGTTTTATGTTTATTATTGAATTTGATTAAATTATAATGAGAATATTTATACTTCTTAGTATTCGTTTATGTCCTAAGAACCAATAAAATAAAACGAGTAGTATAAAATTATATGGAGGATTAAATTTTGACTGAAAATGAAATTAAATATGATAGTTCCCTCGACACTAGAGGGCTTTTCTGCCCGGAACCTTTATTTGAAGTTAGGAATTTAAGTGAGACTCTTGAAATTGGACAATGCTTTAAAGTACTCGCAGATGATCCCGCTGCTGAAGAAGATTTAAAGAGATGGGCTAAGAGGACAGATACTAAATTAGTTGAATTCCTTAAGGATGGCGATGATTTAGTATTCTATTTTAAGAAAATGAAATGAAAAAAGAGAGGATAAAAGGATGAGTGTTTATTTAGATCATCAAGCAGCGAAGCCTGTCGATTCTAGGGTTATTTCAGAGATGACAATTTATTTAAATCAAAAATTTGCTAACCCAGCATCACTGCATTGTGATGGGGACGAAGCTACTGATGCATTAAGCGAATTTCGACGTAAGGTTGCCGATTTTATTAACGCCCCAGATCCAGACTCTATAATTTTCACATCCGGAGCAACTGAGTCTAATAATCTTGCTTTAATCGGGGCTGCAATGAGAAATAAAAAGAAAGGGAATCATATAATAATTTCAGAGATAGAACATATTTCGATTTTAAATATTGCTAAGTATTTGGAACGGCAAGGTTTTGAAGTTAGTAGAGTTCCAGTAGATCAATACGGAATTGTAAGACTCGACAAGCTTGAACGGTTAATTACTGATAAAACAATACTAGTCTCGATTTCTATGGCAAGCAATGAAGTTGGATCCATTCAACCTATTAAAAAAATTAGTGATCTCGCAGTTAAGCATAAAATATTATTTCATACTGATGCTGTTGCTAGTGAAAGTGTTATGCCAATCGATGTTCAACAAATTCCAGTTGATATGTTAACATTATCTTCAAACGATATTTATGGACCAAGAGGAGTCGGTGCTTTATACTTGAAAAAAGGTGTACGAGTAAATCCAATCATAATTGGTGGAGGTCAGGAAAGAGGTTTTAGATCTGGTTCAGAGAACATACCAGGTATAGTTGGATTTGGAAAAGCTGCTGAGATAATGAAAGCAGAAATAAATGAAGAAGCGGCTAGACTAAAAGTTTTAAGGGATAAATTAATTAAAGGGATATTAGAAACAATTCCAAAGTCGTACTTAAATGGTCATCCAGAAAAGAGACTTCCTCATAATGCTCATTTTAGATTTGACTATATTGAGGGTGAATCGTTAATTTTAGGTTTAAAAGATGAGAAAATTGCGGCTGCGACAGGATCTGCGTGTTCATCAAAAACTCTAGAGCCTTCTCATACATTAATTGCCATGGGGTTGTTGCATCAAGAAGCTCATGGAAGCTTAATGATTACTTTTGGTCGAGATACGAAAGAAGAACATGTTAATAAATTATTAGATAAACTGCCAGTTATTGTAAAAAGATTAAGATTATTATCTCCCCTAACTCCTCCTGATTTAATAAAAAAAAATAATGAGGTGAATGAATAGAATGAAAGGAACCCAATATTCCGAAAAGGTATTGGAACATTTCCGTAACCCTAGAAATGTAGGAGTAATAGAGAAGCCTGATGGGTATGGACGCGTTGGAAATCCTATTTGTGGCGATTTAATGGATATTTACATCAAAGTTGGAAAAAATGAAGCTGGTGAAGATATAATTGATGATGTAAAATTTAGAACTTTTGGTTGTGGGTCAGCTGTTGCCACATCATCAATGGTGACGACAATGGCTAAGGGAATGAAAGTTGATGATGCTTATGAAATTACTCGGAAAGATGTTGCTGAAGAATTAGATGGACTACCCCCAATAAAGATGCATTGTTCTAATTTAGCCGCTGATGCTCTAAAAGCAGCAATTGATAATTATAGAGGTAAGGCAGAAACATATGTAGAGGTAGAACATAGAACCTGCGAAGCATCAGAACTCAAGGTAATTCTAGGTATTGATGAATTTCTTGGTAAAGGGGTTTATAAGAAGAAAGTTAAAGATTTATCCGAGTTTAGTAATAAAAGAGTGTTAGTGATTGATACAGGGGATGAATCTTTAGAATATGCTTTAGAATTGACGAATCATACAGGTAGAGTCATTGCGGTAACGTCTGCGAAATCTATACCCGGTTCTGAAAACTTACGGAAAAAAATAAAAATGTCTGATGTAAAGATGATACATCAATCTGAACTTTTAGAAGTTATAGGGACAGATGATGTTGAAAAAATTAAACTGCATGATTTTGATGAAGATGAAAATTATGAGCTCTTTGTCGATGTAGTAATAATTCTTGAAGAAAATTAAGGATTAGGTTTTCAAAAGATTTAATTAATACTTTTTCTCTCTATTTTTTCATAGATTCTAAAATGTAGTCAGTTATATATTTACTATCTTTGTCTGTTTGATTCTTATAATTCACATATCTAAAATTGAAAACACATAGAGGACAGGACGAGATTATTTCTTTTGTTTCCATTTTATTAAATAATTTTTTGCCAATACTAATACAAATACTACTATCAACACCTCGTATTCCGGAGCCCGATCCACAACATGGTGTTTCTTTAGGGTTAGATGACATCTCTTTTATCTCCAAACCACACTTATTTAGAAGTTCTCTAGGCTCAGAGAAAAGAGGACCATTTTTGTATTTTCTCCCAAGTCGACATGGATCATGATAAGTAATTGTCCTATTCAAGGGTTTTAAGTTAATTTTACCTTCTCTTTCTAAATCATAAATAACGTCAACTATATGTTTCACAGTTAAATCAAAATCCTTAAAGTATTTCCGATAAACCTTATCGAAAGCGTATAAACAACCACCGCAAGTTACGATCAAATTCTTTACGCCAATTTTCTTAAATAACTCAATGTTTTCTTTAAAGATTTTTTTCGCAATATCGATGTTTCCGGCAGAATATACATATTCACCGCAACAAGGTTCATTTTCTAAAATCTTAAAATCATAACCTGCAAGCTTTAAAATCTCATATGGTGCACTCGCACTTTCTTTAACCCGAAATGAAGACATACATCCTAAAAATAAGAGTGTATCCGAATTCTTCTTTTCAAACATTTCTGTTTCTTTATAATTTTCTGCTAACCAATTCAATCTTTCTTCTGGATTTCCATTAACAGAATTATCTTTCTCAATAATTCCATTAATAATTTTATTATGGATATCTAACGGCGCTTTATTTTCCTTTACTAACTTAACTTTTGATGAATAGATAACCTCTGATATTTGTATCATTTGGGGGCAAATCGAATCACATAATGCGCATAAAGTACAAGTATAAAGACTAGTAAGTTCTTCTTGAGAGATTTCATTGTTATTAAACACTTTTTGAGCAATCTTTAATCTTCCATTCGGAGATTTTAAAAGATCATTTGTAACGATATAAGTATCACATACTTCTAAACAATTCTTACAATCTAAGCATTTTTCTATTTCTTCTATAACTTTGTTTTCATCCATGGTGATATCATTTTTCTTAATATTAGATTATATACTAAGTTTTCTAACTTATAGTAACCAGATTTAAATTATACGCTTTATTAAGAATAGGATAAGATAATTATATAATTCAAATAAGATTTTAGGTTAATTATGATGAGAGTTGTAATTGTTGGGGGCGTTGCAGGTGGAGCTTCTGCAGCTGCTCGTTTAAGAAGATTAAAAGAAGATTTTGAAATTGTCATGTTAGATAAAGGCCCGTATGTTAGCTTTGCCAACTGTGGGCTTCCATATTATATATCGAATATAATAAAGGATCGTGAGTCTTTAGAACTAGTAACTCCAGATAGATTTCTTGAAAGGTTCAATATTGATGTACGGGTAAACAACGAGGTAATATCGATAGATAAAGCGAAAAAACAGATTAAAGTCAGAGATTTAAAGAAAAATGAAGAGTATGATCTCGATTATAACTACTTAATCTTAGCAACTGGATCAAAACCTATAGTTCCACCCTTCTTAGGTCTTGACGATGTTCCACATTTTACTGTGCGGACAATTCCAGATGCTGTAAAAATAAGAGAGTATGTTGAAAAATTTCATATAAAAAATGCTGTTATTGTTGGTGGAGGGTTTATTGGTTTAGAGATGGCAGAAAACTTAGCAGAGAAAGGCATTAGAGTAAAAATCGTTGAAATGTTAGATCAGGTTATGCCCCCTATTGATAAAGAAATGGCACAGTTTATTCATCAAGAATTAATATTGAATGGAGTATGTCTTGTTTTAGAAGATCCAGTTGATTCTTTCGGAAGGACTGATGACGATAAACCTTTTGTTAAAACTAAAAGTGGTCGAATAATAGAAACAGATTTAATTATTTTATCTATTGGTATTAGACCAGAAAATATCTTAGCTAAAGATGCTGGTTTAGAATTAACAGAGAGAGGCTATGTCAATGTCAATAATATAATGCAAACATCTGATCCAAATATTTATGCTGTAGGTGATATTGTTCAAGTTCAACATCTTCAAACCAAAAAACCAATATCCTTAGCATTAGCTGGCCCAGCAAATAAACAAGGAAGAGTAGCAGCAGATAATATTGCTGGAAGAAATTCAGAATATAAAGGGGTTTTAGGGGCTTCTGTCGTAAAAGTTTTTGATTTAACAGTTGCATCTGTAGGATTAACAGAAAAACAATTAAAAATGTTAGATTTCAATTATGAAAAAATATACATTCATCCCAATAATCATGCAGGGTACTATCCCGGAGCTATTCCAATAACTCTAAAATTAATTTTTGAAATTCCAAGTGGTAAAATTCTTGGAGCTCAAGCTGTTGGAGGTCCAGGTACAGAAAAGAGAATTGATGTTATTTCAACTGTAATAAAATTTAATGGCACAGTGTTTGATTTGGAAGAATTAGAATTGACTTATGCTCCACCATATGGTTCCGCAAAGGATCCTGTAAATATGGCTGGATTCGTTGCTGCTAATTATCTTAAAGAAGATATGCCTATTTGGCATTGGCATGATTTTCCTGATATTACAAATAATGGGGGTGTTTTGTTGGACGTTAGAACTAAAGAAGAATTTGCTGCTAGAACCATTGATGGCTCAATAAACATACCAATTGAGGAAATTAGGAACCGATTAGATGATATTCCTAATGATAAATCAATCTATGTTTACTGTGAAGTAGGATATAGGAGTTATTTAGCATTAAGAATTCTACTGCAAAGTGGGTATAATGAAGTCTATGAATTAACAGGGGGATTTAAAATCTTTGAGATGGCAAATGCTACAACAGAAGAAATAATGGCTGCATGTGGAGGATCCGAAAATGTTATCGAAGAATTTGTTCACGAAAAAGCTACTGAAAGCGAAGATTATATAGAAGTCGATGCAGGTGGATTATCCTGTCCAGGACCTCTTAATGCATTAATTAAATCTCTTGATACATTACCTGAAAATAAAAAATTAAAGATTTTTGCTACTGACCCCGGATTTAAATCTAGCGTTGAGGCATATTCCAAATTAAATGACGCTGTAGAATTGTTAAGTCTTGGAAAACAACAAGGAAAATTAGTGGCTATTTTAGAAAAAGTCCAACCTACGGTGGAAGTAATAACACCTATAAAAAAGAAAACTAGGAAAGAATTAAGACCACTTGATGCTCCTCCAGTTTCAGATATCAGTGTTGATGAGTTATATGAACGCCTTGATACTGAGGATGAGCCACCACTTCTAATCGATGTTCGAACACCACAGGAATATAATGGTCCCGCTGGTCATATTAAAAATGCCAAATTGATTCCATTAGGAGAGCTTTTAAGTAATACAGATGTTATAAATGATTTTAAAGTAGAGGAAATAATCGCAATCTGTCACTCTGGTTCTCGATCTATGATGGCTGCTCAAATACTAGCTCAAGCGGGATTTAAAGATATAAGAAATTTAACAGGTGGAATGATGATGTGGCATAGAAAAGGATATCCCATCGAGTTAGAAGAAAGTAGAATGGTAGAAACTTATTATTAAACGAAGCCTATTTTGGTTTTTCTTTAATTTATAAGTGAAAAAGTTAAAATTAAGGCGAAATAATTTAAATCCAAATACATTCATATAAATCGAAAATTCCAATTTACAAAAAAGAGGTACAAAATTATGAAAGAAACTGCTAAAAAATTATATACCGCATATGTGGGAGAATCTCAAGCCCGCAATAGGTATAACTACTTTGCTAAAATCGCAAAAAAAGAAGGATATATACTAGTGTCAAAAATTTTTGACGAAACATCAGATCAAGAAAAGGAACATGGTAGCTGGTTTTATAAGATGCTTCAAGGGTTCAAGAAGGAAGAATCCTTTGATGAAATGAAGGTACTCCCCGATGCAGAATTTCCAACAACCCATGGAACTACAGTTGAAAATCTGAAATCTGCGATGGCGGGAGAAGACATGGAATGGCAAACACTTTATCCTGATATAGCTGAGACTGCCGAAAAAGAAGGATATCCTGATATTGCCACAAGAGTACGCGCTATTATGGTTGCTGAAAAACATCACTCTGAGAGATATGGGAAACTTTTGAAACTAGTCGGTGATGATGCTTTCTTTAAACGAGGGTCAAAGGTCGTTTGGATATGTTTAGAATGCGGCTTTGAAGTAGAAATGGATGAGCTACCTGATAGTTGGGAGTGTCCTAGCTGTGGACATAGTAGAGCATACTTCAGGAAAAAATGTGAAGATTTCTAAAAAAAGCAATAAATCTTTAATTTAAAATCAAAGTTTTTAAAAATCAAAATAGATGATTTAAAGAACAACAGAATAAGAATCTGTGAATTAAATATGAAACAGAAAGAAGTTTGGAAATGTAATATATGTGGAAAAGTTATTGAAATTCTTAACCCAGCAGCTCCTGAAACGATTTGTTGTGGACAACCAATGGTTTTAATGGAGGAGAAGACTGCCGATTGGAAGGGCGAGAAGCATGTTCCTAAGATCACTATCGATGGTAATAAAGTTACTGTCGATGTTGGAATTTCTATGGGAACCCCACATCCTATGACGGAAGAACACTATATCATGTGGATTGAGCTTATCTGTAAAGATAACTGTTATAAAAGGCAAATGTTAGCCCCTGGAATGGAACCTAAAGCAACTTTCGTTGTTGCGGATACAAGCGGGTTAAAGGCCAGGGAATATTGTAATCTCCATGGACTCTGGGTTGGGACAGAATAAATTAAATTCTTTTTTTTTATTTTATTTTTATTTTTTAAATATTTTAAAATAATGAAGTTTTAAGATGTTTAACCACAATTAAATATATCAAAATCAAATAATTTCTCTGCTGTTTAAAGGAAGAATGATTTTATTCTTACAATTATTTGTAATCTTTTGTTTTGTTATTGTCATCATTGCGCTTTTTCGTGAAAAAACGGATTTCTTAACTTATAGTGTTGCAGCTATGCTTGCTGCAGCCACTGCAACATTTATCTTTTCACCAGAGCCTTTTTCTATTGATGAATTTATCCTTTCAATAGATTGGTCAATAATTTTTTTCTTAATATCTCTATTTACAATTGTGGTTATTTTAGAAGAACAACTAATTTTTCAAGAGATATCCTTAAGAATAACGAAAAAATTTAGTACAAACACTCGTCAGTTTTTTTGGGTGATTTGTTTGATTTCCACCTTAAGTGCTGCTTTTATTGAAGATGTCTCTGTAGCTGTTATATTTATTCCCATGATTATTAGGACAAGTGAGAAGATGAGAATTAACCCTGCACCAATTCTTCTAGGAATGACTATATGTATCAACCTTGCCTCAACTCTAACCCCTTTTGGCTCTGCAGAGAATATATTGATAGCAAACAGATTTAACTTATCTACCAGCTGGTTTTTTACAAATTTATTAGTATATTTCATTATTGGTACATTCCTGACACTCTTTCTTTTAGATCATTTTGTTCTCAGAAAACATTTAAATGAAATTTGGGTTCCACATTGTGAAGAATATGATGAGCCTTTAGAAAGTGAACATTTGGAAGAGCATGAGTTGGTAATCTTAGAAGAGTCAATTAATTCTAAGATTTTTTATCGCAATTTAATCGCTTTATTTTTCTTTTTTATATTGTTAATGGTTATTCCAAATATTTTATTCGTTGGGCTTTTAGGAATGTTAATATTTGTGTTTATTAATCCGCGTAGGGGAGAAGCAGGTAAAAAGAAACCAGACATTTCCTATTACTTTACTAAAGTTGATTTTAAGTTACCATTCTTTTTTATAAGTCTATTTGTTCTTATATTTTGTTTTGAAGAAGTAGGGCTTATTGGTATTATAGCAGATTTTGTGGTTACCATAGCACCGGACAATCTCTTCTTACTATGTGTAATCGTATTAATTTTAACGTCTGTTCTCTCAGGATTCCTTGATAATATTCCAGTTACGGTTCTTTTTATACCGATAATAAATGTTTTAATTGACCCATTAGGGCTTGGCTTTTCACAAATTCCCTTGTTGATAGCGTTTATTTTAGGAATTAATTTAGGGGGGAATTTCCTGCCTCAAGGTAGTGCAGCTGATATGATGACTTTGGAACTTTCTACTAAATATTGTGTTGATGATTTGAATTATAGAAGATTATTAAAGATTGGAGGGCTTTTTGCCTTATTACATATTATGTTAGGAATTGGTTATCTTGCCTTAATAATTTTTATCTTCTTTTGAAAACTTCTAAATATAGAACAAAAAATAAGGATCTCATAAAATAATGAGTAAGAAAAAAGCAATAATACTAGATAGAGATGGTACTTTAATTGAAGATCGAAATTATGCCTATAAGATCGAAGATTTAGAGATATTATCTGGTGTAATTGAAGGTTTAAAATATCTTCAGAGCGACTTCGTATTTTTTATAGTTACAAATCAATCCGGTATTGGGAGAGGATATTATACTGTTGAGGATTTTGAGAAGTTCAACACTCATTTATTAGAAATTCTTGATAAGAATGATATCAAAATACTTAAAACTTACTATTGTCCTCATTTGAAAGAGGATAAATGCGATTGTAGGAAACCCAAAACAAAATATATTAATGAAATAATTAATGAATTTAATGTTGACATCAAAGAATCATGGATGGTAGGTGATCATCCATCTGATATAGGATTTGGGATAAATGGAGAGTGTAGAACAGTTTTCCTCACTACTGGGCATGGTAATAAACATTTAGATGAATTGGAATCTCTCGGAATAAATCCAACAATAATAAGTGATAATTTTTTGGCTGCAGCGAAAGAAATTATGACATTTCATTAATCATAAAAAGCAGGTTTTTAGAATTCTCATTTTTCTTAACACTAATAAACGATCATTATAAAAATCTAAATTTCTTTTAATCATTTATTATATTAGGTATGAATATAATTTGAGATTGTTATGTACTACAGAAAATTGAATAATGCTGCAATGTGGAAAAAGATTCAAAAATTAAGAGAGTTTATCAAATTGGAGCATAATTTCAAGGAAAGGGTGTGTTGGGAATGTAGTAAAGATCTCAATATCTATGATTTTCTCAGTGATAATGTTGATTTTACTCCTGAATATATCTTAAAATTATGGCAAACACCTATTTTAGAATTCCATTGCTGTGAATGCTTTAGAAATCTCAAAATTGATGAGCTCAAAAAAATTGAGCAAGAATTACCTACACGAATTTGTTTGAAGTGTAATGCTCTAATAGATATTTATAAATTTAGCAAATTTCATAACTACTTGAAAATCCACGAGTTAAGAAAATTGTGGTTAGATAAAAACTTTAAAATTTTCTGTGATAATCTATGTCAGCGTAAATACTTTAAAATATATTATGATTTTCTAAAAAAGAGAAAAATGGAAAAACAAGCAGAATTAAATAGGAAGATATAAATTCATGATTGGCGCTTCTCTTCATAATCCTTACGTTTTTGTTCATGCATTATAAGCAATTCTTTTTTCATCTCTTCTACTACTTTTCCTGTTAATGGATAAAATTTCACCCAAACAAGCAAACCGATTAAACATGCTATTCCTGGTACAAGGGTCATACTTATATTAACTCCTAAAGAAGCCAAGAACATCCCCTTCGTAGCATCTAATCCATCTACAGCATCCACATAAATTAACCCAAATATAGTCATCAATGCGGTTGGGATTGCTAAAGCTACACTTATCATAGGTTTACTTAGCAGTGGACCCACACCCGCATAGAGTCCTTCTCTCCTCTCTCCTGAGATTTTCCAATAATCAAAATCTATTGTATCTGCTCTCATTGGATTATGCAGAATAAAATCTCCCGCAAAACCAGACATAAAAATTGAAAACCCTATCGAAACAAGAATCCAATTTTTTGATAGTCCCGCAAAAAAGCTAAAAAAACTCCCTACAGTTAACATCACGAGATAATATGTTATGGAGGCTTTTGTTGAGATTTTTGCTGCAATTCTCAGAATAAGTGGTACTGAAATAAGTAAGCAGAGTATTGGTCCTATCCAAAATAAGATAATATTAATTCCTTCCATTTGATCAAGAACCCAAGTTAAGTAGAAAGGTAAACTCACCATTACTATATTGATTAGAAATACTGAAACTCCGTCATAAATTATATAAACTCTAAAAGAGGGATTTTTGAACGCAAGTTTTATTGATTTTAATAATGGGGTTTTTTCATCAGGTATATGTTCACTATGCTCACGAACGTATTTTGATAAGATTAAATACGGAAATACCCCAAAAATAGCGATAATTACTACAAGCCATTGAAATTGAGTAATCGTTTCTCTAGTTGGATTTGCTAAAAATATAACAGGGACAATAAATCCTATTATAATTGCAGGTAAGGTAAAAATAGTGCCTACCAATTGTATTTTTTCTCGTTCTCGTTGATTTAAGGTCATTTGGGGTAGTAAAGCAACGTGAGCAATTAGAACAAGTGTAAATAGCGTATCATAAGCAATTTGGGTAATGAGATACCAGGTAAAAAGCCAAATTTGAACTGTAAGATCTGATGTTTGGCCTCTCCAAGCATCTGGGGGAAAAAAAACCAGAGCAAAACATAAACTAAAAATTGGAGCCCCAAATTTAATAAAAGGAATATATCTTTGAAGTTCTCCTCTCTTCTTGTTATAATATCGAGTATTACCAATTATATTTCCAAAAATTGGATCATTTACTACATTCCAAACGGCATATACAATCAGGGCAATAAATATCCATATATTTAATAATCCCATCCATGCAAAATAAAAAGATTGGATTACACCCATGACTCCACCGTAGAAAGTACCTGGCATTTGAGCAAAGCCATAGGATAATTTTTCCTTTAAAGGTACTATCTCGGAAGCTCCATTTTCTAACAATTCTGTACTTTTATGAGTCAAAATAATTACACTTGTCTAAGCAAAATTTAAAGTATAATTTCGGAAAATTATTGACGATTTTTCAATATTTTGAAAATGTTGTAAATAAAAAGTAAAAAAATGAAATATATTTAAATTCTAATTTTTACCCAGATTTAAGATATTAGCTCCTTTTCTTCCCTAAGTAAGGCATTGCATGTTCATATCTTTTCATAACAAACCTTGAAATAACAATTCTTTGAATTTCACTTGTTCCCTCGTATATTTGGTATAACTTAGCATCCCTAAATAGTTTTTCAACAGGAAATGTTCTCAAGTAGCCATAACCTCCAAAGATTTGAACTGCTTCAGTTGTTACATTCATAGCAACATCTGACGCAAAAGCTTTGGCAATAGCTGAACTCAAATTATTATCTATACCTTGATCAGCCTCCCAAGCTGCTTTATATGTTAAAAGTCGTGCGGCTTCAATATCTTTATACATATTTGCTATTTTTTCTTGAATAACTTGGTAATTTCCGATTGGTCTTCCAAAAGTTTCTCTCTTCTGGGCATAATCTATAGAATATTCCATAGCAGAACGAGCACAACCAATAGCAAAGGCACCTATCGCCGGACGAGTATGAGCAAATGTTTGCATACCTAGAATGAAACCTCTTCCAGGTCTAGCAAGTATGTTTTCCTTAGGGATCCTTACATTTTTTAGACCCACTGATACAGTGTTAGATGATCTTTGACCTAGTTTAGGAATGTGTTTGCCTAATTTTACTCCTTCGCTTTTAGTATCCACTATAAAAGTTGCAATTCCTTTATGTTTCTTCTCAGGATCTACTGTTGCAAATACAGTAATGTAATCAGCAAAACCCCCATTAGTGATCCAAAATTTATTCCCATTTAAAATGAACTCATCTCCATCTTTTTCTGCTAAACATTTCATTCCAGCTACATCAGAACCCATTGTTGGTTCAGATGTTGCAAATGCAATTAACTTAAACTCATTAACTAGTTCAGTCAGAATCCTTTGCTTCTGTTCTTCATTACCCCCAATAATTATCGGTTCTGCACCAAGACTGTTATCAAACACAGATGTCGCAATACCAGGACAAGCAGATGAGATTTCTTCAACTACAATACAAGAGTCTACTAAACTGAAACCTGGACCACCATACTCTTTAGGGATTCCTAAATTCAATAATCCTTCCTCCCAAGCTTTTTTAATAACAGGAAGGGGGAATTCTTCAGATTCATCATATTTTCTCGCAACTGGTAAAACTTCGCGAATTGCAAACTCTCTCGCCTTCTTTTGTAAAGCTTTTTGTTCTTCTGAAAGTATAAAATCCATTTTCTTAATCTCCGTTTAACCTATTTTTTCAATTAACTTATTCTACTATATCTTTAAAGTTATTTTTTAATATTAATACAAATCAAGTTAAAAACTTATATTCTATCGATTATAAAATTTTTGTGAGAATATAAGATTCATTGAAAATTAGGAAAAAATGAATAATTTTACTAGAATAATTATACACCAAAGCAAAAAAAAAATTAAGGAATGATAAGTTATTATTATTCAATTTTTTCGAACATATCTTTTCCTACGCCACATACTGGACAAGTATAATCGTCAGGTAAATCTTCAAACTTAGTCCCTTCGGCTTCTTCATCATAAATATATCCACATGCGGTGCATTCCCATTTTCCCATATTCAACACTTATTTTTATTTTTAAATTGAGTTATTTGATTTTATGGATTGAAATTGAATGTATATTAAAAATATTAATTTAATATTTTATAAATTGTACTAAAAAGAGATTCAATTTAATTTACTAATAATTGAAAAAAAAAGGAATGATTAGTTAGTCAATATTTCATAAATTAAGTTCTATAATTCTGTCTTGATTTAGCTTTACTTTATCTGGCGTTAGATCATAAAATTTCCAAAAGATTATCGAAGCTATGAGCATAAGTACTGCTGGAATTAAGGCAAAATGAATGTGTATGCCCCATATTGCTGATCCTGGTTGAATTACACTTCCTTCCACAAATCCAGTGATTGTATGTACTGATGCGAAACTAATGGCTTGTACTAATATGGCTAATCGTCCAAAGAATTGTAAAAATCCATTGAAAATGCCTTCTTGACGTTTCTGGTTATTAACTACTGACTCATTTATAACATCCCCGAAAACTGGTGCTAACATCGTCCAAAAACCCCCAAGACCAAAACCCCAGAAAATCATTACAATTAATGCCATAACAACACTATTAAGGAATATAAAGGGGATTGTGAATATAGTCAACAGAAAGCTGTTTATTAGCATGACTTTCTTATTATTATTAGTCTTTTGGGCGATATATGCCCATAGTGGCGAGGAAATTAACGCTCCTACAAGAAAGCCTGCAGATAGTAACGTTTGAACCTCTTCCTCTAGTATAAACTCAACAAAAAATGGGATCGATGCCTGGAAAGATATTACAAGTGATCTATAAAGTGTATATGTAATTATGAAGAACAAGAATGATTTTTGCTTTAGCGTAAGTTTTAGTGTCTTAAAGAAGGATTCCCTATCTTTAATATCATGTTTTTCAAGATAGCGATCAATTGTAACTTGATCCTCTCTGCTACCGGGGATAGATAGCATTAACATAACTATTCCTATAATTACTACGAACCCTGCGTTTATTACAAACGTCCGAGGTGTGTTATAATCTATTATCATAGGTGGCAATAATGCACCTAGAGCTACTCCAACTATTCCAATTGGAGTTTGTATTCCTGTTGCTTTCCTCCGCTCATCTACAGAGCGAAATTTATCAGGAAAAAGAGAGGCAAAATTGACGAAAAATATTGAATTAAAGGTATCAAAGATGCAAGTAGAGGCTATGAACCATAGGAAAAAAATCCAAGCTCCTGAATGAGGATCTACGTCTGGAGGTGTAAATATTAGAATATAACTCAAAATATATGCGATACCGCCAATCATTATCCATGGAAATCGTCTTCCCCATTTTTTAGTAAATTTAAAAGGACGATTGGTTAGGAACCCAATTAATGGGTCGTTAACGGCATTCCATATTGCATAGATTACAACTGCTAATCCGATGATTAATGAATCAACACCGATGGTTCTCACATAAAAAGAATATAGCCATACAGTAAATGCCATCTCCATAAATTCTGTCAAGAATTTACCAAATCCATACGAAGCCATGTTCAGTTTCGAATGCTCAATTACCATTTCTTCTCCCATATAGAATCACGATTATTTGATATTTAATTAATTGAATTAACTAGGATTTAGATATTTCCGTTTTTATAGATAATGGGTTTTTTTTAAAGAAAAATCAAGTTCAATTCTTTTGAGGAATTTCCTTCTCAACAAAAATTTTTTTTGAAGAACGGCATTTGGGACATTTCCATTCATCTCCAACTTCTTCGAATGGTATCTTCTGTTCTTCATCAACATACAGATAATTACATCTTTTACATCTATGAATTGTCACCACAAAATCTCCATGGTCTTTTATTCTTTCACTCTTTTTTTTTAAAATCCTCTTTAGGAGCATTACAACCAGGACATTTAAAATTCTCTGGAAGATCTCTAAAAAGAGTCGTCATTACGGCTTCATCATATCTTTTCCCACAGTTTTTACAGATGTAGATATACAATCTTAATAGCTCCCTAAGCTCATCTTTATCTACATTCTTATCCAACTTATTATATACGAATGAAACTGCATCAGTATCTCCAAATAATATAGCTCCTTTGAGTTTACCATCTTTTAAGACTAATTTTTGATAACAACAGTCTTTTTTATCTGCCTTCTTTAAGATTTGCCAACCACCACCTTGCTCCTTAGGTGTATCTATAATTCCTACTGAGGTCAATTCTAAACCTACAATTTTAAGCGTATTTTTAGGTGTTGTACCTTGGTATTCTACATTCTGCAATCCAAGAACAGATGCAGCTGCAATCTTCGATTGCTCCATACATGCCGGTATGATACCCCATATCTGATTATTATATTCGATGCAGTCTCCTACGGCGAATATATCTTTTTCACTTGTTTGTAAATATTCATTTACTAGTATACCTCTATTTGTTCTAAGATTTGCATCGTGTGCTATTTTTATTGTTGGTCTAATACCTGCTTGAATTAATACGACATCAGCAAATAATTCTTTTCCTCCTTTAAGTATAATACTTTTTACTGATCCATTGCCTATAATCTCTTCTGTAGCTGCATCTAATACAACTTCAATCCCTTTACTTTCAATTTCTTCTTTTAACATTTCTCCACATTCTAGGTCTAATTGCCTTGGTAATAAACGTGGAAAAAATTCAACTACTGTTGTATCCAAACCACTATTTTTTATCTGGTTTGCTAGCTCTAAACCCAGTAATCCACCCCCAATAACAATTGCTTTCTTAATATTCTTATTGTGAATGAAATTTTTTACTTCTAAAGCATCATCAATACTACGTAATGTGAATACGCCTTTTTTTTCATCTTTCAATTTTACAGCGTTTTTAATAGGAGGAATATTAGGTGTGCTTCCTAATGCCAAAACAAGCTTATCATAGGAAATTAGATGGTCCTTACCATCAAGTTCTAATGTCTTATTTTTTGGATTTATTTTTTTTATTCGTGAATTTAGATTTAATTTAATTTGCTTGTTTTCATACCAATCTTGTTTAAATACAATTAAATCATCAACTTTAACTTTTTCAGAGATAAGTTCAGGTAAATTGACTCTTGTATAATAGGGATACTTTTCTTGTGTATATATTTCGATTTCTACCTCTTCATTTAGAAGTCTTATATTTTGGGCAGTAAAAGTACCAGAGACATTATTTCCAATGATCACAACCTTCATAGAATTATAAGTTTATTCATCTTATTTTAAGGTTTTTATTATGGTTTCTAAATTTTTTGCAGAATTACCATAAAAAGAACATGTTCGAAATTAAAGATATAAAGCCATTTCTATTTGATTTAACTATGACTGAAGTAGAACAGTTAAAAAAAACTAATAGAAAAATCATCAAAATTGATGAAGACTTATGTACGGGCTGTGGTAACTGTGTCGTAGCATGTGCTGAAGCTGCATTAGAAGTGATAGATGGAAAGGCAAGGGTAGTCAATGATATTTTTTGCGATGGTTTAGGTGCTTGTATAGGAGAATGCCCCGAAGGCGCACTAGAAATAATCGAAAGAGAAGCTTTAGAATTTGATGAAGAAGAAGTTGAAAAACGGTTGGAATCATTAAATCATAAAGAATCCATAGAAACAGAACAAGTGAGACAAATTGTTGCTGATCATGCCCAGCAATGTGGTTGTCCTTCAGCCCAAACTATGGTTTTTGATGAGCCTGAGGTGCAAACAGAATTAGTGGGAAAGATTCCTTCAGCTCTACGACAGTGGCCTGTTCAAATGCATTTAATCAATCCTGGAGCACCATATTATCAAGGTGCAGATGTATTACTTTCAGCTGATTGCGTTGGTTTTTCCTATGGCGATTTTCATAGAGATTTCTTAAAGCAAAAATCGATTGCGATTGCTTGTCCTAAGCTTGATCAAGGTAAAGAAATTTACATTGAAAAGATTAAATCTTTGATTGACGATGCTAAAATAAACACTCTTACAGTTGCTATTATGGATGTCCCTTGTTGCTCAGGGCTATTAGGTTTAGCTCAAGAAGGTGCTAAACGAGCAAACCGTAAAGTACCTATTAAGTATATAGTTGTAGGGATACAAGGAAATATCTTAAAAGAAGAATGGTTATAATTTTTTTTATTATTTTTATTATTTTTCGAGCAATACTTTTTTCTTAATGATTTTTCTAAGCATTACTGACAAAGCTGATTTAGATTTCCCCATTTGATTAGCCAATTCTTCTAATGAAATTTTTCGTGGAATTTCGAAAAAACCTAAAGAAATTGCTTTGTCAAGTATATTCAATTCATCCAAGGTTAACTTATTTTTATCATCTTTTATATTATATGGAGAATTTCCAATTCTCAATAATTCAAAATTAATATTTTTTTGTTCAAAGAGAGTTAATAATTGATCTATACGTTCTCTACTTGATATTAATCTCCAAAAAGCAAATCCATCCTCTACCCTTATAGGGAAGTCAACAAGGACGCCACACTTAATTATAGCATATAATAGATAAGGATCTTTTGTCTTTACATTAAATTTAACTCTATTTTCCTCCCTTTCCAAAACACCTAGCTCTATAACAGAAGGATGAATCTTAATATCTTCTATAATTGAATCTATCTTGTAATGCATTATCTCAATTGCAGAATTTCCAATAGATTTCTCAAGATCATATGGAAGAAAATGTAAAATTTCCATTTTAATATCAGGGTAATTTTTAAATACTTCCGAGATCCATATCTGTTCTGGAAACTTAATCTTTACTCTTGCTAAACTTGGTTTGCTTGAATCCATCTTTAAATATAAATGTTTTAGATCTTAAAACTTTTTTTTATACGTAATGATTAATTATTAATAAAAACAAGTAAAATGCAATATTATGATAGAAAGGAAGAATCTGTTACTTGGAATATGTGGAAGTCCAAGAAGACAAGGGACAGAATACGCCATTAAATACGCTTTAAATTATGCTACTGAAAAATTTGGATTTGAAACAGAATATTGGACTGTAAGAAATAAAGAAATTAACTTCTGTCTTCATTGTGATTATTGTGTTCGAGAGAAGAAAGGATGTGTAAATAAAGATGATATGGAAAACCTTTATCCTAAATTGGAACAGGCAAAATTCTTTCTTTTTGGGACTCCAGTATTTCAAGGGAGCTTATCAGGACAACTAAAAACGGTCTTAGATCGTAATCGTGCCTTGGTTGCGAAGAATGCTAATATATTCAAAGATAAGATTGGAGCTGCGTTAGCAGTAGGGGGTGATAGATCTGGTGGTCAAGAAATTGCTATTCGGAGTATTTTAGATTTTTTTCAACAGAATCATATACATCCTGTTTCTGGGGGTGCCTTTGGAGCAAATTTAGGAGCAAGTTTGTGGTCTAGAGATTTAGGAAAGGATGGCGTTGAAAAAGATGTAGAAGGATTAAAAACAATCAGAAAAGTTATAAAAAGATTAGCTGAACTAAAAAAAAATATATAGAAAAAAAATTACTTAACGTCAAATAATTTCTTCGCTTGCTTTATTCTGAGGCCATTTATGCCCCATAATTCCTTAAACCAGTATTTTCCCTTATGTAAAATGGCTGGAGTATTCACAATACATCCATCTGCATCACAGAATGTCCCCAGAAAATTTTTATCTTGTAATAATTCATGAACAAACTCCTCATCGTCAATATCTCTTTCAATATATTTAACATCATTCTCTTTCATCCACCCTTTGAGTTCAATACATCTGTGACAATCCTCTTTTGTAATAATAATGGGAATATTTGCTTTAGACATAATTAAAAGATGAAAAATAAGTTTATAAAATTTTCATCTATAAGTTGTAATAAGAAACATAATGAATACTATGCATTTCAAGAAAATAAAAAAAAAAATTAATAATTAATAAACTCATTTTAATTTCATTTAGTTTTAAATTTTCATTCTAAGGATTCTTAATAAAATATTAACATTAGATTATTATTAGTTAAGATTCTTTTAATGAGTAAGGTTGATTATAATGTCAGTAGAAAAATTATTTGAGAAACATGCAAAAAAAATCAATGGAGAAAAAGGTGTTAATGATAACATTCTCGTTTTCACTTTATCAACCTGTATGTGGTGTAAAAAATGCAAAAGTTTCTTGAATGACCGGAATATGACATATAGATATATTGAAGTTGATAAAATCGAACTACAAGATAAATCGAAAATTCTTGATTATTTAAAAAGTACATATCAAGAGAGAATATCCTATCCTTTTCTTGTTTGTGAAAAAGGTTATGTAGCTGGATATAATCCAAATAAATATGTGGAATTATTAGAAAATTGAGGGGATTATGGTGGATATGGAAACAAAAGAAGGAATGAAAAAATATGTGAAACTAGTAGCAGACACAAATATTTGGATTTTAAATAAAGATCAACAAATTTTTTATGATTTAATAGAGGGATTGGTTGATAACAAGAAATCGTATGGATATCAATCATGCCCATGTCGACTTGCAAGTGGTAAGAGAGATTTAGATCGAGATCTTATTTGCCCATGTGATTATGCCCCCCCTGATATAAAACAATATGGCGCATGCTATTGTAATCTATATTTAAGCTCTGATTTCTATGAAAAAAATGTCGATTTTATCGTAGTTCCAGAACGGCGACCTATTGATAAAGAAAATGCAGTGCTGGAATATATTAACAATGATAAGTAAATTAGTTCGGATATATCAATTCTTTTTTTCTTTAAAATGTAGAATCAGAATATCAATATTTCATAATCTATATTTTTAAATATTGCACTTCCTCTTTGTTAAATATGCCAGATAATGAAATAACTGATGATGAGTTAGAGAAGGAACTCGATAAATCATTTAAAGAAAATGAAGCCAAACGAGACAACTGTGGAGTTCCAATATCTAGTAATAAAGAGGTTGGAATTCAAAGAACAGATGTCAAACTAAAAAAAGATAAATAAGTTTAATTAACAAAAAATATTTTTTATTCTTTCTTACTATGAATATATTTATTTCAGTTCAATTCTGGAATCAATATAACAAAATTACTACCTTGTTCATAATCATCTTTAATACGATTTTCAACCCAAATTTTCCCATTGTAGCTTTTGATAATTTTTTTCACAAGAGATAAGCCAATACCCATCCCTCTAACTTTCTTATCTCTTTTATAGCCTTTTTGAAATACTGATTCTTTATTTTCATCAAATATTCCAATACCGTTATCCATAAATTCTAATTTAATGAATTTATTTTTGTTAATTTCTTCTCTAAAGATATTAATTTGAATTTCTATAGTCTCATTCTTATTATATTTAATTGCATTATGTAGGATGTTTTCGAATACATCTAATAAAAATTCATTTGCCATAACAATGATCGCTTCACCTGTTTTATTGATTTTAATATCCAGTTTCTTTCCTCGTGAACTTCTATCTGCAAAAATAATTGCTTCATCTAAGGATTTATAAAGATTAACTTTCTTTAAGTTAATTTCTGTTTCTTGAATTTTTGAAAGTTTATACACATTATCAATTAATTTTACACCCCGATTAATTTGATTGTCTATGATTTGAAAAAGGTCTTCAAGTTTATCTAAATCTTTTGAGCTTTCTCTTAAAATTGAGATTAATTCGGCTGATGACAGTATATTATGAAAGATGTTATTCATGTCATGTGTAAAAATATCTTTATAAAATTCAGCTCTTTCAAAGGCATCACGATATTTTTTCTCTGATTTACGTAATTCCTGTTCAGCATGTTGATGCTCAGTTATATCTTTAAAACTCCATACTCGCCCCACATTTCTCCCGTCATGGAATAATGGACAAGAATATTGTTCAAAAATTCTCCCATCCTTAAAAAAAATCATGTCATAAGCGTCTTCTGATGTTTTCCTGAGATTATACATTTTTAATAAAAAATTTGAAGGTTCTTTTAGTTGATCGATAATATATTCTAATAACTTCTTAAAATCCGTTTGTTCAGCGATGTTGTCTGGTATTCGCCACATATAGATGAATCTAGCGTTCATGTTGGTTATTATATCATCGTCATTTATCGCTAATATCCCATCAGCTGTTGCTTCAAACGTGGCCCTCAATAATTCTTTGCTTTCTCGTACCTCGTTTTCTGCAGTTAAACGCTCAATTGCGTCGCCTAAAATTTGTGAAAAAATTCGTAAAATAGCAAAATCTTTACCTTTCCACTGAGTTTTCTCCACAACTTTACTAAAACATACATATCCTGCAATTTTTGTTTTAACATAAATGGGAAAAGCTAGAAATGATTTTATATCCTGAATTTGCATAAATTCTCTTACCGATTTAGCGCTCTCTGGTAAGGAGGAAACATCTCTTATATTAACAAAACTTATTTTTTCAACTTGTTCTTTCCACCAAGAGATTTTACTGGCATCAACTTTTTGTAAATTTTTCAATTGAGAAGAAATCCCATCAGCACACCATTCATTAGTATTATCTATGAATCTTTTATCACCATTAAAAAGAAAGAGTGAAACACGATTAGCTTGGGATAAAAGTCCCAAATCTTGAAAAGATGAATTAATGACATCATCAAGATTTATATTACCTACAAATCGAGAAGAAATTGATGATATAACTTTTTCAAAATTCAGTCTGCTTTCTAACGACACTTTATTCTCCACTGCTAATGAGTAATCTACTGTCTTAGTAATAAGGGAGTAGCTATTTAATACCTAAGATTTATCTGATAACTCTTATTCTGAAAATATGATAGACTAAATAAATTTAAATCTATGTAAAGAGATAAAGTCTTATTATAGCCGATATTTTAAAGAAATTTAATTTTATTTGAATATTTTTATGATTTGGTTTAAGAAGATGAAAATTAAATCTACATACATAAAAGGTTCTAAATTTTCATTTTTGAATTATTAATATATTTTGTATAATTCTTTTTTTAAATGAAAAATTAATAGTTTCTTTTATATTTTAAACAGAAAATTATTTTAAGTTCTAATTCAGATATTCATAATAGAATGATTTAAGAAGGTGGTTTTTTAATGTTCTCTGAAAACGAACTTAATAATATTAAAAGAGAAATGAGTAAACTAAAAAATACAGTAGTCTTAAAGTTGTTTACTGATTTCAAAACTCAAAAAGATGGAAGTAAATTAAGAAAGTGTATGTCTTGTGAGGGAACATATGAATTATTAGAAACATTAGTAGAATTCTCTAATGGGAAATTGAAAGTTGAA
This sequence comes from Promethearchaeota archaeon, assembly GCA_030603385.1. Lineage (GTDB taxonomy): Archaea > Asgardarchaeota > Lokiarchaeia > Sigyniarchaeales > SOKP01 > Loki-b32. Next base: position 161,364 of record JAUVXW010000002.1, read on the forward strand.
GAAATATCAACCGAAGAAAATGAGGAAGAAGCAGAAAAATACAAGGTTTCCAGGATTCCTGCCATTCTATTTGTTGATGAAAATGACAAGGAAATTATTCGATATCTTGCACATCCAACTGGATCTGAATTTGTACCTTTTCTTAATAGTATACAATATTTTTCAGGAGTAAGGCCCTATTATGCGGATCAAATTATTACTCATCTTAAAAAGATAAAAAAGTCAAATATGAAAATCTTTATTACTCCAACGTGTCCATATTGTCCTGCAACTGTGCCTGTCCTCACTCTATTTTCTATAGTCTCTAAAGGGAAGATTTCCTCAGAAGTAATTGATGTTAATTTAAATCCAGATATGGGTAAGAAATACCAAGTTCAAGGTGTTCCAATGACAGTTATAAATGAGAAAGATGTTATCCATGGAATGTTTACACCTCAAGATTTGCTAGATAAACTAGTTGGTTCGAAAGGAAGAGATTTTGGAGGAATGTACGCGTAATTTACTCGAGGTGAATTGAAAAAATGTCTCAAGATGATAGATATAAAGCAATAATTAAAGCAGAAATGGCTAAGTTAAAAAAGCCAGTAAAGTTGAGAGTATTCACATGTAAAGAAAAACTCCCAAATGGGAGTCAAATAAGAGAATGCATGGATTGTGGGCAGTTTATGGCATTATTACGAGTCTATGAAGAAAATTCTAATGGGATGTTAACAATTGAGGAATTGTGTATTGATGAAAATCCTGAATTTGCTAAAAAGTATGATATTACACGAGTTCCTACAATTTTATTTATCGATGATCAAGGAAGAGAAATTATTCGTTACTTAGCGGCTCCACAGGGAGCTGAAATACAACCGTTTGTTCAAGCTATATTTGCTTTTGCGGGGGCACCCAATTATTATGGTGCGACGATAAGACAGAATTTAGACCGTATCGAGCCATCCACAATAAAAGTAATGATAACGGAAACATGCCCATACTGTCCACAAGTTGCACAAATCGTGAACAACTTTGCTATTGCTTCTGGAGGAAAAATTAGATCAATAATTATCGATATTATGGCAAATCCCGATATTGGTCAGTATTATGATGCTGCAGGTGTTCCGTACACAATAATCAATGATAAAAAAACGCTTGTAGGGATGGTTGGAGCTCCTGAAATATTAAGAGCCTTGATAGGAGGGAATATTCGTGTTCAATATTGATATGGAAAACATTGATTTAGAAAAAACCTATGATCTCATCGTTTTAGGAGGGGGTCCTACGGCAATAGGTTGCGCTATTTATGCCGCGAGATTTGCTATGGATGCACTGGTTATTGGTAAAACTTTCGGAGGTTTAATTGCTACAACGCATATTGTTGAAAACTATCCTGCTATTACCTCGATTAGTGGTCAAGGGCTTATGGAGATGTTCAGAGAACATATGAACTCACTTAATATTCCCTACATATCAGATGAGATACGGAGTATTAACAAAGTAGATGATCACTTTGAGCTCAACTCTTTCTTTCAAAAATTTAAGGCCTCTTCAATTTGTATTGCGACAGGTTCAGAAAGGAAAAAGCTTGGAGTCCCTGGAGAGGAAGACTTTGCTGGAAGAGGTGTATCTTATTGTGCTACATGCGATGGACCCTTTTACAAGGATAAAATTGTCAGTGTTATTGGTGGAAGTGATTCCGCTGCCAAGGAAGCATTATTTTTAGCTGAAAATGTTAAAAAGGTTTATATTATTTATCGTGGTGAAGAAATACGAGCAGAACCCATTAATAAGCAAAGAGTCTATGAGAATGATAAAATTGAAATTATTTATAAAACAAATATCGTCGAAATTAAAGGAGATAATACAGTAAAATCTGTTGTTTTTGATAATGGAAAAGAGTTTGAGGTTGATGGGGTTTTTATAGAAATAGGTTCTATACCAAAATCAGATCTGGCAAAGAGAATTGGAGTAAAGACAAATGAGAAGGGTGAAATCATTATTAATCGCAAATCCGAAACAAATATCCCCGGTATTTTTGCTGCTGGAGATGTTGCTGATGCTCCTTTTAAACAAGCAATTACAGGAGTGTCTGAAGGAGTAATTGCTGCTTATTCTGCTTTTGATTATGTCAAAGAAGTGAATATTGAATACTAACTACTAAAAAAAATTCTTATTTCAAAATCATTTCCATAAACTAAATTAAAAAATAGAAAAAAGAAAAAAGGTTTATTCAATTTTTACATCTATACTATGATACTCGGGCTCTTTAAAAGGTACATCAATCTTTAGAAGACCTTGTTTATAAGTTGCTTTAGCTTCTTCTGGTTTTACAGGGCAACAAATAGAATAGGATCCGATATAAATAGTATCTTCAGTTTCTCCTTTTATAAAGAAACTATCGTCATGCATTTTAAGTTTAATAGCGTCTTTCTCTACTCCAGGTAGCTGTATTTCGATTTTATAGGTTTCATTATCATCATCAGCCCAAGAACATACTTCGGGGGAGGTTAAAAACTTATCTTCTTCTTTAACTTCTTGCATATTTTTCACTTAAAAATTTTATATTATATTTTGATATCTTATTAGTTCCATCCAAAATACTTGATTTAAAGGTTCTCTCTATAAACTATCAAAGAAAAAAACAAATCTCACTTAAAGATTAAAATGAAAACTGATTTTGTTTTTAAATTATAAAATGTCTAAAATATTCGAAGAATGAGATATTCTTATTGAGGTTTCAGCAAAAGCGAACCTGTTGATAATATTTCTAAAATTATCTCCCAATAATCTTCTATTTCCCAATCCTGGTTATTTTTTATCTTTTCAGAGATTTCCTTCAATATTTCCCTTATTTTAAGTGAATCGAAATAAGTTATATTGGGAGCGATTATAGATAGCATATATTGCTTTTCTCCGTATCTTTCATTTTTATCCGGAAACGCATCAAAAAATACATATCCCTTTTTTTTTATATTTTCAATGTTTAAAAGGATTCCCTGAGCTTGCGTAATCTTATCCTGTCCATAAATAGACGTTGCGGCATGGAATAGCTGTTTACCTATATTATTAATTGAAATATGACATGTCCCCTCAGGGGGATGACTATTCTTTAACATTGGTCCTAAAATATCATCCCAGAATACTACTAATAGACAAAAGGGTAACGTATCGTCTTCAGAAATAGATGGTTGCATTTCTATTTGAAAGGAGGTTAGTAATTCCTTAACTTTATTATCAAGGAGATTTGATTTTCGATTTCGAGCTATTTTCCCAGAGATTGACGCAATTAGATCTTCCTCGTTAAATGGTTTAGTAATATAATCGTCAACCCCTAACATTTTACCCAATCGAATATCTTCAGGAGTAGATTTTGCTGTCAGAAATAAAAAGGGTATATGATTCCATTGAGAATGAGTAGAAACAGCAGCAAAGAACTCATAACCGTTCATATTCGGCATCATTATGTCCGAGATGATGACAGAAGGAATGGCATCAAGAGTGGAGAGCGTTTTAAGTGCTTTATCTCCATTGATGGAAGTTATGACGTCATAACCCTTTTCTTCGAGTAAGATTTTTAGATTAAATAGAATGTCCTTATTATCATCAACAACCATTAATAACGGTTTGGAATCTGGCATCTTAGAATTCCCCACTAGTTTAGCAAGAATAATATTAATACTTTTAATATATATAGTTTTTCAATATCAAACAATTTGAGGTAAAAACAAATTAAATGTCGTTCCTTTTCCTAATTCACTTTCCACAAAAAAATGCCCTTTATGTGCCTCAATTAAATCTTTCACGATAGCAAGCCCTAATCCTGTTCCCGCAATTTCATTTACATTGCTAGAACGGAAAAATCGTTCAAAAATTTTAGGTAAATCCTCCTTTGGAATACCACGACCATAATCCTTAAATTGAAAGAGAATTCCCGGATTTCCATTCAAATTGTATTTACCTTCATAATTATTTATTGCTCGAATTTCTACTTTTGAATTTTTACTTGAATATTTTATTGCATTATCGATAATTATTCGAAAGATTTGATCTATTCTCTTTGCATCACCTCGTAATTGAAGACTTTCATCCACATCGACTTCAAATTCTATATTCTTTTCCTTACCAATAGGTTCCATAAGATATAAGATTTCAGTAAGAATTTCCAAAGGTTTATATTCTTTCCAGCTCAATTTCAATTTTTTTTCATCTATCCTTGAGATCAATAAAATATCCTCGGCTAATTGATTTAACAATTGGATGTTTCTTGATATTCCATCCATCAGTTTTTCTTCCAAATCTTCATTAGGGGTGTCCCTATTCTTAGTAAGATATTCTATAGACATTAATAAAACCGTAATGGGTGTTCTCAATTCATGTGATACGGTCGAAATTAATTGTGATAATCTTTCTTCTGCTTGTTTACGTTCTGTTATATCCATTCCATATATATTGACATAATTTTCATGTTCTACTGGAGTGATGACCAATGTATAAGTCCGACCATCTAGATTTACTTCAAGTTCCTGAATTTTGTTTTTACTTATGGTATAATTGATTGATTCAGTTAACATTTTCGGAACCATACTCCCTTCTAGAACATTAAATAGTTTATTTCCAGCTTTGTTAGTGTAAATTACTTGTTTATAATCTACTCTTAAAACGGGATTTGGGTTTTCAGATGGAAATTTAGATAAATTATGTATCCTTTCCTCATTTTTTTTACGTTCGATAAAAAGACTCAACATCTCAGATATACCATTAATTAAATCTCTCTCTTCCTTAAAGAATGGTCCTTCATAATTCTCTGGTTTTTTCTTTAAATATGAGACATCAATAAGCCCTACTGGTTTTCCATATTCTTTAATATCTGCTTTTAAAACCCATTCTGTTTCTTTAAAATTTGTTGTTTTAAATTCCAACTCCTTGTAAATGATTCTCGCACATGTAATCTCTGGATATTGCCATGCTGGTCCAATACAAGTTAAGGTTTTTTCAAGAACTTGCTCTATCGATATATCTATCTGTTCTACTAATTTAGATATATTATAGAGGCATGAAAGTTCTTTTACTCTTTCTCTTAAATCATATTCTCTCCGTTTTAATGCATCATCTGCCCTCTTTTGGACAGTGATATCTCGAAAAATTGATTGAAAATAAGTCTTTCCGGATAATTTGATTACTTTTGCAGTTACGTAAACATCTCTAATTTCTTTATTCTTAGTGATAAATTTGGTCTCAAAATCATCTCTGCCTTTTTTTAATACTTTTTCTACGTGTGCTTTTGTCTCTGAAGGATCTTCTATAAAATCATAATCATTAATCTTCAAATTTTGAAATTCTTTACGCGTGAACCCTAGAATTTTTAATACTGCATCATTAAATTCAACAGCCTTAAAAGTTTCAGGGTCTAAAATAATAATACCATCAGGAGATTGTTCGAACGTAGTCCGATATCGAAGCTCCGCCTCTTCTAGTAACTCCTCCGATTTTTTACTCTCTGTAATATCTGTGGCAAGACTAAGAAGAGAGTAATTTTTTTCATCTATATCCTTTAATGGCTGTTCCACTATCCAATAAGTCTTCTTTCCGGATGGTAAATCAAAGGTTCGTTGATATTCTCGATTAATTCCTTTCTGTAATAGTTCACGGTTGCTGTTAAAATATTCGTCGGCTAATTTCTTTGGAAAAACATCATAAAGCGATTTCCCAATGAAATCTTCAGGTTTCCCACCTAATTCAGTTGCAGCCTTTTCATTTACTAATATATACTTCCCATTCTCATCCAGCATTGTAATACTTGCACCAGAATGCGTAATAATATTTCGTAACTCTAATTCACTCCTCGAGATTTTCCTAAATAAAAGATCAAATGGATCTGCAATCCCAATTTGGATTATTGACTTGTAAAGAAGATAAAATGCAATTATCTTAAAGATGTGCCCAACTAAGTTAGAAAGATCGTATACACCAACATAAAACGTGAAGGCTAATTCTGCAATCATTGTAGATACAATTGAACTGACAATCAAGGCTCGGACTTTTTTATCAAATTCTGTCCTATTTTTAATAATCATTAAGAGAGAAACAAGTAGTATTAGATTAATTAAATACTCACTGATAATTTTAAAAGGGGTTAGACCATAGTTTTCAATATAACAGATTGGGAAAAAACCATTAAAGATTAAGACGAATAATAAAACTGTAATAATAAAATAAAAAGAAAGGAGATATCTAGGTTTGATACTCCTTCTAATCAAATGTGATGAAATTAGGAAAGCACCAGCTTGAAGATACCGAGCAGCAATCCATAATGATGTTGGAAGATTCGAATCAAATTCTATAAAGATTTGCATTCCTGTGTAAGAAAGCGTATGAACTAAGTCAATGGCAGCAATAAAGAGAGATGACACTCCAAGATTTAAAAAAAAAGAACTTTTCATATATTTATGCGAGTTCCAGCCAACTAAAAACACTCCCCCAGCTATTACTATACTAAATAGCTCAGCAATACTGTGGAATAATAAATATCTATAGAAACTTGTTAAATAAACGAAAAATAGCCCTAAAAGAAAGACTGCTATTTCTAATATTTCATAGTTTACTTTTCGTTTAGATTCAAGATTATCGTTTTCTGGCATCTACTCTAAGTTTTTTTATTAAAAATATAATAAACCATTAAGAAATTAAGAGTTTTATCATTCAAAAATCCATCAAGTTATAATAATTTTCTCAAAAGTAGCATATATTGATGTTTTGTGCACTGAATAATTAAAATTGGGCGGAACTACTCGTTTTATCGTTCTAAATAACTTATCAATATCATTTTCATCGATTTCGAAATCTGAATCAAATTTATGCAGAAAAATTGAAAAGTCAATAGTATTCGGATTACATAATTGTTTTATCACTCTATCCATATATTCGAGAGCTTCATCATAGCGATTTTTATCTTGGACATCGATAACATATATTATCTTATTTGTTCCAGCTAAAAAATTCGTGAAATCATTTAAATATCCATTACGGAATGCCTTTTGACCACCGAGATCCACAACTAAATATGCTTTATTTAATGCTTCAAAATCTTCCCAACGAGCGCCTCTTGTGGGTCGGAGAGCGCTAAATGCAGATATATTTTTAATTCCTTTTAAGCAAGTTAATATTGATGTTTTCCCACTATTATCTAACCCTACTAAGAGGATTTTTACTTGATTTTCTCTTGAACCATCACTGTTTGAAGCAGTCATTTTTTTCTAATCAAAAAGATATTAGTTTTTCCTTTAAGGAGACAAGACATCACGAATATCTGCATCTTGTAGGTCCTTTAATTTTTTTCTATTAATATTCAAAACAATTGTAGTTATGTCGTTAATTAGATCGATAACTTCATTATTTTTAATTTTATAATAATTAACATTGTCCCTCTTCTCAAAAGCTATAAGGTTATTCTCAGCAAGCATATTCAAGTGTTTAGAAATGGTTGATTGTGATCGGCCTAATTCTTCCTGAAGTTCTGAAGAACTTAATTTATTCTTTTCCAAAAGATAAAGAATTTCTATTCTAACAGGGTCTGCCAATACCTTCAAGAACTCAACTGTAAGTTTTCTTAATTCACTCATGAAACTCCAGAATTGTGTTTTGTAAGAATGTGTTTTTATACCTTTTTAAAGCTTATTTTAATGGAATATTAATGTTTTCTTAATAATACGAAAATCACAAAGATTTAAATATTATTGTATCGTAATATTATTATATCGCAATACCGCGATATGAGAATAATAATCCTACTTAATGCTCAAAAAAGGGTAAAAAAAATGATAAGTGAAAAAATTGGGATTGACCAAATCGATTGTAGAATAATGGATCTGATTCAGAAAGCTCCAAACCTCACACATACTGAAATTGCAACCCATGTGAATCGTAGTCAACCTACCGTAGGGATGCGAATTAAAAAACTTGAGAATTTGGGAGTTTTAAAGTTTCAGGCAGGTATAAATATTAAAGTCGCAGATCTCTGTTTTGCTAGAGTTGAACTTCAAACTAAAAATCCAAAAATGGCTATTGAAATTGTTAAGGATTGTCCTTTTATGCTTAACGCGTTCCTTTTGAGCGGAAATTCAAATTTGAGTATTTTAATGGTAGGTTTAAGTTTTAAAGATATTGATCATATCGTGAACCGTCATTTTCGAAACGACCCTCATGTTATCAGTGTCCATATTGATATAATTGCTGATGTTGTGAATGACTTTGTTTTACCAATAGATCTAAATCTCGAATACGGACAACTTAAAATAAAAAGTTGTTGTTGTGGAAAATGTAATTGTTAAGTTTCTAATCCATTTATTTAAAATCTAATTTCTTCAATTTCAATATTTTAATCTATAGTTATAGCCCTTAATTTACAGGCAGTAGTATCGATATGGCATTTTACACAGCGATCTTCATTATCTTCTACTACTATACATTTAGGTGTAGATTCTTTATTAATAACCTCATAAATACCTCTAAAGCAGGCTTCTTCGCATGAAAATTCTTTACATATGCTACATTTACTTACATCTATGTGATGAAATTTATAGCTCTCGATGCTACTCTGATTTTTTGCTTCACTCATCATAATCACCCAAATATAAAATATCAAAAAAATGTTTAGTTTATACTCTATAACAAAACCTTTTAATTTATACAGATAAATTAACCTACTAAAGAAACTTGAGAAATTAGTTACTTTATGGCTCCTGAAAAACTCCAAATTTTTAAAATACCTGACTTGATGAAGGGTATATTTTTATCAAGGCCCAATAGATTTATAGGAGAAATTGAGTATGGAGGGCAACTTGAAACTGCTCATATTCACGATCCCGGTAGATTAAAGGAATTACTCGTAAAAGGTGCTGAGGTTTTATTTACATATTCTAGAGGCAAATTAAAGTACTACATTAAAGCCGTTCGTACTGATGATGAGTGGATTCTTATAGACACGGCTCTACACTCTAAAATTGCTATGAAAGTTTTTGAGTTTCTGCCAGAATTCTCTGATGTAAAGGAAATTAAAAAGGAGGTAAAAATTGGAAATAATAGAATTGATTTTGTTCTTGACAATGTTCCGTTAGAAGTAAAAGGCGCGTCATTGGTTAGAGATGGTATTGCACTTTTTCCTGACGCTCCTACAGAACGGGGCGCAAGACATGTAAAAGAAATTATTGAGCATAATGGAATTATACTATTTTTAGTTGTTCGCAAGGCTAAAAGTTTTGCTCCAAATTGGGAGATGGATCCTAAATTTTCTAATAATCTAAGTGAAGCAAGAAAAAAGGGGATTCGAATTATTCCGGTTCAAATTAGTTTTGATGGAAAAACAATCTATTTTCATGGAATAATTCCACTATCGGATTTTTAATTAAGGTACTATAAAAAAAGTTCATTTTTTGATGTTTAAAACTGAAATTAATGAAGACTAATTTTCTATAAATTCTTTCTAATATTTTATAAATTGTAAAAATTGTTACATAATTAGTAAATTAAATTTTAAGAGAGATATTATGATATCAGATAAATTAAAACTTGACGATATTGATAAGCAGATAATTTCGCTTGTTCAGGAAAATCCGTCTCTAACGCATACGGAGATTGCTACAAAGATAGATAGATCGCAACCAACAGTTGGTATGCGAATAAAAAAACTGGAAAAAAATGGAATTTTACAATTTCAGCCAGGTATTAATTTTAAGAAAGTAGATTTGCATTTAGCAATTGTTGAATTAAAGACTAAAAATCCTGAACTTATAATGGATATAGCAAAGTTCTGCCCATTCATGCTCAACGCCTTCAGACTTAGCGGAGAACATAATCTGTGCATCCTTCTTGCCAGTTCTAAGCTTCAAAAGCTTGATAACATCATAAATTATCATTTTCGAAATAATCCTGATATTTTAAATGTCTCAATGGAAATTGTAATTGATATTGCTAAGGATTTTATTTTACCTATTGACTTTGATTCAGAAAATCATGATCCTACTCTCGAGGATGGTTGTGGTGATAAATGTAAGTACAAGATTGCCCAAGCTAAGGGATTAGTTCCAAAACGATAATTCGATTTTCTTTTTCATTAAATAAATCTCTCTATAAACTTTATCTCTATAAATTTTTTCAAAAGTTAAAGAAGACTTAATAACATATCAAGATTAATTATTAAAAAATAAAAATAAAACATTAAAATTGAAGATGTGAGAAATGGAAGAATATGAAACAATAAAAGTTCAAGAACGGGAAGATGGTATTTCCATTATAACTTTTAACCGCCCAAATAGGTTAAATGCAATGAATTTCCAGTTTGTAGAAGATTTGCAAGATTATCTCAAGAAGTTAGAAAATAATCTAAGTATTCAGGTCGTAATTCTAACTGGTGAAGGTCGTGCGTTCTGCTCCGGGCTGGATTTAAAAGAGGGTCAAGCAATCTTTAAAAAAAAAGTACCTGAAAATCTTCAAAAATTCGAATACCTTCGACTAAAAGACAAAATTAAAAGAACCACAATAGTACAAAAGTTAATTTCTCAGTTAATGGTACAACTTAGGAGAATTCCTCAACCCGTTATAGCAGCAATAAAAGGATCGGCATACGGTGGCGGTTTAGCTTTCGCTTTAGCATCCGATATCAGAATTGCAGGAGAAAGTGCTGAGTTCTGTAATGCTTTTATTAATATTGGTCTTTCTGGGGCTGATTGCGGAAGCTCTTATTGGCTACCCCGATTGATAGGGTTTTCAAGAGCAGCAGAAATTATGTATACTGGGAGAGTTATTGATGCTCAAGAAGCTGATAAAATCGGACTTGTATCTAAAGTCGTACCTGACGATAAAATCCTCAATGAAGCGCTGAATATCGCAAAAAAGATATTAACAAAAAGCCCGATAGGTGTAAGGTTTACAAAGGATGCTCTTAATATGAATGTCGACGCACCCTCACTCGAGGCTGCTACAAAATTGGAAAACAGAACTCAAGTCATTTGTATTAATGCAGAAGATGTTCTTGAAGGTGTTTTTGCTACTCTCGAGAAAAGAACTGCTAACTACGATAAATAATAATTCGATTACTCTTTTAGATATAACAACATTTGGGTAAATCAATTAACCGGTGTTTTTGAGTTAGAAGAATTTTGTGAACTTTGATACCATGGTTTATAAAGGGACAATTCTCAATTTTCTTAACAATTTTATCAACATTTTTAGTAGAGATTCAAAATCATGTTGAGAGTCAATATTTTTAAGTCAAAAGAATTTGAAAAATTTTTTAAAAGCTTCTCTACCTATACGGAAATCTAAATTTCGATTATGTCGTATTGATTTTTTAAAAGAAAAAGTAAATTTAATATTTAGTCTTCATCTTCTTGGCTGAATTTGAACTTTGGTAAGTCCTTTGCCATAGTACAGTTAGGTCCGCAGTACCTTCCATCAAAATTCTCAATCTGAAAATCTATCGGAACCACGAAATCATGGATGCTTTCTATTAAGATATTTGTTTTTACATTTATTACATTCTCATCACGTCTAAAGCATAGATCAATGAGTTTCTCAATGGTTTGAAGGTCTGATGCCGCGATAAAGCAGAGAACGTTAAACTCCCCACTAATTTTGAAAGCGTGATTAATAAATGGACAGTTCTCAATCTTTCGGACGATTTTATCAACATCTTTAGTAGAGAGATATACGATAGCAACCTTAATATCAACTTTCTTTACGTTGAAACCAACTTGTTTTGTAAGAAGATTCTTTCTTTCTAGCTTGATGATTCGGGCACCTACAGCAGGTTGAGATTTCTCAATTTCTGCTGCAATGGCACTGTGGGTAATATCAGGGTCCTTCTCCATCATTTCGATAATCTTCTTATCTGCAGAGTCAATGCCCAGTAACTCGTCAAACGATTTTTTCTTCATATCCATTTCTAATCATAATATTTAAAGAATTTAAACTTACTTTTAATAAACGAAAACACACAAATAAAAACTATTATTAATGATAAACTTAATTAATTAAACCTTTTTAATTTATAATTTTTTGTTAAATTTGTTTAATTGATATTTAACTATTTCAGGAATTGAGTGTTATGTTATAATACATTTGTAAAGATATTGATTAAAAGAATAATAATTGTAAAGCCTATTAGCCCAATTATAAATTTTATTGGATCTCCTTTTTCTTTCTCAGGAATAACTTCGCGTACAATTACATATAGAATTACTCCAGATATGATAGAATAAAAGATAAACAATAACTCTAAATTTTCAGGCAAAATAACATTAATTACGATTCCAACAGCTATTCCTGTTAGAGCGGAAGTTCCTAATATATATTTCATAATGGAGCCTTCTTCAAATTTTACATCTTCATAGATTTCCAAATCAGTAAAAATAATATGACGTTCAGATCTTTTAGATACAAGTGTTCTAAAGAAGGCATAAAAAAAGAAGAGAATTCCTGGCACTAATTCAATAATCAATAAACCTACTACTATGATTCCTACGAGAAAATGATAGATATAATCCGTGATAAATCTAAATTTTCGTAAGTCGTCATTCACATGGTTCTGAATTTTAATCTTGTATTTATTTATTTCAACTTTCATAGCTTCTTCTTGGGCATTTAGTTCTGATAGGGTCCGAGCGATATCTCTTAAAGCAGCCTCATCTAATTTTTCTTGTTTCAATTCTCTAGTAAGGATATTTTCCATATTATGTTCTACAATTTCCAGGGTTTTTTCTTTTTGCATGAGTTTACGCATTTTCTTCTGGGTTCCTGATTCAGCTTTCTGCAGAATAAATTTTTCGGTTATGTGTATAAAGACGAAGCCGATTAAAACGAAGCTATATTCGAATAAATCTAATTCAAAAGGAAATTCTGGCAATCTTTTAGAAATTTCAGGGAGCACGATGAGGAAAAAGTAAACAACTGAAATACCTGCGATAAAAGAGGCATGTAATTGAATAAGTCTATGTTCAAAGTAATCTGCCATAAAGAAGAAACAACCGAATACCAAAGCGAGAATAACTACTATTACAACGTGAAGAGTCATTACTATTGTTATTATTTTTGAAGTTTTTAAAGTTTTTAGAAATAAACTATAATATTTAGGCTTGAACTAGAAAGTTATAAATTTTAGGTTAATTATGATTAATAAATTGAGAAATGTAAACCTCCAAGGTGAAAAGATATTCAATTCTTAATTATTACATCAACAGAAGATAAAGCCTCAATGAACATTCGTGATAAGCTCTTAAGCTCAAAATCTTATAATTTTGAAGAAACAAATTTTATATGGTATGAGCATCCTATCTTTGAATTGACGGATTTACCTTCTGAAAATGAGAAATTATCCAATTTAACAAAACCCGACATATTTCTTGGATTAACTAAAGAACCGCTCATTTTTTTAAATGATTTAAAATTAGATGAAACAAAAATCGAACCTGATTTTCTTATTTTTGCAAGTCGGCATACTTCAAAAACAGCCCGTCCAGCATTTTTAGTGCATACAACTGGAAATTGGAGTAAGGATACTGATTTTGGAGGTGAACCTCAAGATTTATCATGGGCAAGCGCTTTACTTCATAAGGCAGGATTCATTTCACTAACTGAACAAGAATCTATAACAAATCTCTCTGACTTTTCCCTTGATATTGAAGTTACCCATCATGGTCCTACAATATTAGAGAAACCATTGATATTTATGGAATTAGGAAGTAGTAAAAGAGAATGGGTTATTAGTGATGCTGGTGAATCAATAGCGACGGCAATTATTACAACGATTTTTAAATTTTTAGATTATAAAAAGAATGATAACCAACAAATAGGTTTGGGTTTCGGAGGGACACATTATGCTCCAAATTATCATAGGTTAATAAGGAATAAAAATATAGCAATGTCATTTATCTGCCCTAAGTATTATATCCAAGAGTTAAATATTGATTTGATACGGAAAATGGTAGAAAATACTTTTGAAAAAGTTGATTATTTTATTATAGATTGGAAAGGTACAAATTCAGAAGATAAAAAACATTTAATTCCATTATTGGAAGAGTTCGATATTCCTATTAAAAAGACTAAAGATTTCTGAATTGTTTGTTAACAAGAAAATTACGAAATATCATCATTTTCTTTCTTCTTCTTAGCTTCTTCTTTCTTCTTCTCATAATATTTTACTAAATTCTTAAAAACGTAATGCATTGGTGCGTATCCTTGGGTCGCGGATTTAGTTAAAACTTTAAGTAAAAAATCACGATGTTTACAGCTGTCATCTGGTGAAACATTCAATTCTCTAATATTGTAAAAACTACGCCAGAAACCTGTTGGCCAATCAACGATTGGAGCTAAGAGATTTTTATATTTAGCTTTACCTTCTTGACTTAACTCTAACTCCTTTTCTATTTCATAGAAATTATTTTTACCTTTCTTCTTAATGTTGATAATGCCATCTGATTTTATTTCTTCCATCAATTTAATTAATTCAGCTAATTGTATATCTTTAATGTTAAGTTTCTTTAAATTACTAAGTATCTCTTTGTCTGTTTGACCTTTTAGTTTTATTAGTGTATAATTTCTTGCCATAATATTGTATTTCATAGGAACTGATTCATGATCAATTTTGTTATATTGTATTAAATCTCCTAATATTTTTTTTGCTATTCGATATTTTAGCATTAATTGATCATCCTCGGAGAAATCTTCTTTAAATAGTTCGGAATCAAAATATGAGTTGTATAATGTTTGCAAAATAGATTTTATAGAATGGAATCCATCGACTATAGCTTGTTCAACATTTTTTAATACTTTAATCCTATATTCAATGTCAGTTAGGAATTTTTGATTTTTTAAAGGTATTTGGCGGATTGTATGAGGTTCCTCATTCAATGGTTTTAGATAATCATCCCATTTTTTCTTCAATCGATAAGATTGTGTTTTGGCTATATGTGAGAGTTTATGAATAACCTCCAAAAGCTTTTTTAAAAATTCTTCTTCAGAAACTTCAGTCATCCACTAAGTACCTTAACCTTATTACTTGAATTTTTTTTAATTAATTAATATTAGAATCCAAAAATTTTAAACTTTAGATAAAAATTCTGGTTAAAATATGATTGGAAAAATATTTTCTTTTAATTATTATCAATATAAATACTGTTAAAACAGATCGAACGTATCCCTTTTTATTATTTAGAATAGAAAAAAAAATATTTAAAAATTTAAACTTCTCCAGAATAATATCCTTCTTTTCTAAATCTAATATAGGAAATCAAGCACATTGAGAAGATAGCTATGTAGATTATCAATAAAATGATTAGTAATATACTGGTTCCAAATAGATCTGTGTATATAATTATTGCTCGTATAGATAAGATTATACTTATTCCTGTGATGATATTACACACAATAGTTATAACATTGAGTCTTCTTCCAGCAATAGTTATGCCACCTAGGATAAGATACACTAAAAAGGCAAACCCAGTAGCAAGAATTGTAAAGAGAAAAGCAAGAAGAGCTTTTACTAAACCTTCAATTATGCTTACATATTCATTATAATCAATAAAAATAGCAGAATAAACAACAGCGCCTCCTAAATCAAAAAAAAATAAAACAACCCGTAATATCGCAACGACAATACATAAAATTCCCGCAGTAATTCTTAATTTTTCATGAAGTTCCATAATTTGATTCACCCTATTCTATACTTAATTTTTAGTATAATATAATTAAGTGAAAAATTAACTAAGATGCTAAATAAAAATATATTATACATTTGTATTTAAATAAGTTTGTAAAGATTAGAAAAAAAATGAAAATTGAACATATTGCTGTAGGATACAATTCAGAAGAAGAGGCGGATAGATTTTTCATTGACTTGCTTGGTTTGAAAAAAATCCGATCAAAATCAGTTCCAGAAGATTTGATGAAGAAATTTTTTAGTGTAAAGAGAGAGTCTAAATTTGTTTTATATGGAAAACAAGATTCAAATTTCGAAGTATTCATAACCGATGATAATAGCAGAGCACAGGATGTTTTTACTCATTCTTGTTTATTAATAGAAAATCGAGATGAGTTTATGAATAAAGTTTCTTCAATGGGATATGATTTAGTTAAAGTTCCAAGAAAGGATAGCAATGGTTACTATCTTTTTATTAAAGATGGATTCCGAAATTTATATGAAATAAAAGAGAAATAGTCGAAATCTAAACCTATTTCAAATTTTTTAGAATTCCAGAGCTTTCTATTATCTCTTTATGATCAAAGGCTAATTTTAAAGAAGAGATTTTTGATAATGGAATAATCTCTAATGCAGCTGCATCATCCATAGCTTTTGGTTTCTCATTATCTGTTAGTGGTTCGCAAAGGAAGCCGATAGTAACATTATGCCCTCTTGGATCTCGTTTAGGGTCTGAAAAAACACCAATAAGTTTAATTATATTGATATTGATATTAGTTTCCTCTTTTGCTTCGCGAATACATGCATTTTCCACGGTTTCTCCAACATCTACAAATCCCCCCGGTAATGCTAATTCCCCTTGAAAGGGTGGATTTTTCCGTCGAATTAGAACTAAAGCACTTTTATTGTTAACTAAAATAACAGCATCTACGGTCAATAAAGGAGTTGTAGGTTTAGGCATACTTGATTACAGTTTATAGTTATTTTTCATTCCTTACTTTATTCATCCCAAACTGATGAAGCAAGTAAATGTTCAATTCTTGTTTTTCTTGGTCTTATAAATTCTGTATGATGTTCTTTTCGTTTTAATAACAGATTTTTATCCAGATTAGTTGAGTCAATAATATATACTTCTAAATCTCCCTCATCGAGATAAATGTGATTAAAGCTGGGAGAATCTTGGGCACGAACTTTATTTGAAGTTGAAGTACCACAATAGAGAAAAGTGGTGGTAGATGAATTCTGCCAAGATATTACATAAGCATGAGGGACGTGGCGGTGTCCCATTAATACTAAATCTATTTCAAATAGTTGGGTGAATTCTAGAATTTCTCCTGCATCTCGTACAGTAGTAAACTTTTGTCCTGACATTGGAACAGGGATTAAATGGTGATGCAATGCAATTATTCGATTTTCCAAATTTCTATTAAATTGACGAGCCGCCCAGTCTAATTGTTCATCCCCGATCTCGCCCGACGCCAAATCATCTTTCGCAGAACAAACACCAACAATAATAGTATCTTTATCTTCAAGAATCATTCTTGAACGTCGTGGTCCAATTAATTTCTCAAAAAATACTATACCTGAATTTTTTGCATCGTGGTTTCCGGGCACAGCTAAGAACTTAGTAACCTCTTTTATCCGATTAAGATAAGGCAGAACCTCATTATATTGAGTTACTCTTCCCTTATGTATAATATCTCCGGTACAAATCACTACATCAGGTTTGGAGTCTTTAATATATGAAATTATGTTTTCCATATAGTCAGGAACAAATTCCGACCCGTAATGTAAATCACTTATTTGTATTATCTCTACCAATTTTTTAACACCCTCTCATATTAAGTTCATAGATTAAAAGAGATTTTCTATTACTTATAAATTTAATAATAAGTGTTAAGTTTAAAATATTTTTAATCAATAAAAAATTTTAAATAAAAAGTGTATAAAATGGAAATCTAATTCAAAAAATAAAAAAGACCTTAGTTATAACTCTCTAAACTGAGAGATTTGATTGAAATATTGAGTTTATGCTGTAATTTTCGTTGTTCTGCTAATGTTGCAAGAGTTTTTTTATTATTACAATCAAAACAAATGCCATTAACATTTATGTGGCGTATTTCCCCACATTCTGGACAGCTAAACTCCTTAAAAATAGGTTTCATAATAATTTTGTTCCTCTAAAATTTGTATTTTAAATATATAGTTACTCGTTTTTTTCTTAATTATTATAAAAAAATATAGAGATTTAAGCTCTTTCGTCATATTATATAAAGTCTATATAGTCTATATAGAAAAAAAAGTAGGACTTATATGATGCTTAGTTTATTCATAATATAACTCTTGACATCATCTATACTTAAATTCTTATCATTAATAAAACCCTGCCCATAATCCTTTTTCCCTCCTCCTTTTCCACCAAAATTTTCTACACATTCTTTAACAAGGCTCCCAATATTCAATTTTGACTCATTAAGTGGTTTATCTCCTTCCATAGCTAAAATCATGACTCCCTCATTGGTTTTATTTAAAAATATGCTTATCACATTATCATTATATTTCATTATTCTTATTGAGAAGTTCTTAAGATCATCTAGAGTTAAGTCATCAAAAGTTTCTATAACAAGCTTAAATGTCTCATAATCTTGACTACTTGTAATTAACTCTTCAATGTATTCTACGCTTAAGAAATTTTTTGTCTGTTTAATTTTCTTTATTCCTTCTATCCACTCTGAATATAATTTTTGAATTTTACTTGGCACATCATCTTTTATAGTACCTAAAAATTGAGAAATTTCTGATAGGACATCACCTTCAAATGATTCAGAAGAGGTTAAGTGTAAATCATTCTCATCTATTTTACCAGATTTGAGTGATTTGTTTACATTTTTCCATTTTTCAAGTAACTCTTCTACGCGTCCCACGAGTTGTTTACGATCTACACTTAATATTCCCTTCAGCTCATCCAATATTTCCCTATGCTTTTCTTTTAGCTTATCTGTAGCTTTCCCTGCTGTGAATGTAAGTCTGACAGTGCCATCTTGAATCTTTTGTGATTTAGTAATATGAATATAACCTGTTTCTGAAGTATTATTTAAATGTGTCCCACCACAAGCCTCAACATCGATTCCCGGAATCTCTACAATACGTAAGTTTTTACCTGGCACAGCTCCTCCTTGGTATATTGTCATCCCATATTTTCGCTCAGCATCTGATCGTGGAATGAAACGGAGGTTGAGATCTATTCCATTTTCCACTATTTCATTTGCCCTTTTTTCAATCTCCATGATTTCATCTCTTGGAATTTGTTCATAATGTGTAATATCGAGGTGAGAATTTTTAATTGTTTTTTTCGCACCAGCCTGATTAATATGGCTACCTAAAATATCTCGAGCGGCAGCGTTCACAATATGTGTGGCAGTATGATGTTGAGAAAGTTGTTTCCGCCATTCTTTATCCACTTCAATTTTTACGATATCTCCCTCCTTAAAATTAGGTTTTTCATCTAAAACATGAACTGTATAGTTGCCCTGTTTAAAAGCATCTGAGAATTTTTGCCCGTTAATAACCCCAATATCATGAATTTGGCCACCCGATGTTGGATATGTAATTGCTTTATCCAAAACAACCATATTGTCAATTATTTTTAAAACTTTAGCTTCATTAGAGATTATTGTGTAATCATAATAATAAAGAGATTTTGTTTCAGGAATTCCCTCTAAATCTAGTTCTATTTCTCTTTCCGTAGCATGAACTTGCTCCACCTTTTCATGTCTTTCAACTACTAAGGCATAAAAATCATCAGGAATTTTAATTTTTACATTAAATTTCTTTGCAGCTTCTTTCACCATATCTGGACTTATTCCATTGGAATCATACAGTTCAATCAAAGTATCAGTAGAAATATTCCCCTTTTTAATTATCTTCTCTAAAATTTTTCCTGCCTTTTTCTTAGTGGTATAAAATTTCATTTTTTCAACACTAAGTATTTCTCTAATCTCATCTAAATGTTCTGACACTTCAGGGAAAATATCTTTCAATTCTTCAGCATGCCAAACACAAACATCTGCCATGTCAATATCCCATTTAAATTGGGCAATAAAACTAAAAGCTCGCCTGAAAATCACCCTAAGATTATACCCTCCTCCAACATTTGAAGGAAGTTTTCCATCGTTAATTGCAAATAATAAGCTTCGAGCATGGTCAGCAATAGAGTAAAGTCCTGTCATCGGTATTATTCTATTTCTAAGTTCCTTTACATCTATTTTTAGATCTTTCGCAACTCGCTGCCAAGCCTTGTCCATATCGTCTACTTCATCAATATTCAAATAAGCCGAATATTGAGAAAACTTATTATATAATTCTAAATCCAATTCTATTCTTGTAATTTCTCTTAATTTTGATAGAACATAAGGGAAAATTGCCTCATATATATTCGGTGTTCCTTGAGAAAACCATGCTACACGTTCCTGTCCAAGACCCATATCTAACACCTTTAGCTTTAACTCACGAGGGCCTTCTGGAGTTTGTTCGAACATTGTATAAACTTGGTTAAATAATTCAACCCCTCTACTAAAAAACTCAAGGCTACAGCCAAAAGAGCCGCCTCCTGCCCAAGAATCTTCATGAATAGTTATCTCTTCCTTAGCTAAGCCGACACCCTCATGGATAAAATCATGTATATCCATGAAAAGTTCACCCTGATTCCATTCTTCAGGAGGCACAAATTGATGTTGCCCAATCATTACAAAACCGGTATTATGCGCCCCTGTAATCCCAACGTTTTCAATATCATTAAACCTTAAACAGAATTGTGGAATAATAAGTTTTTTGGCAGGAGGTTCAACTTCACCAGTTATAACATAAGGCTGAAATGCCGAAATTGATGCGATTGTAAATTCTGAAGTTGGGTTCCATCGAGCTACACATGGATACCTTTTAATGGGAACATAGCCTCTAGGTTCTAAAATCTCAACGATCTTTTCCCAAACACCAATGAAAGACAATTTTACTTGGGAGGGATTATCAATAACAACTTGAAATCCTCCTGAACATACAGGATCTCCGCAAACCTCTCTATCTTTAAGCGTTGTCCAAAAACAATTACCGCAACATTCACAAAGTTTTCTCATATAACCCAAACTTTTAAGTTCCTTAGTAGGGAAGTATTCATCTGGATTTCTTGAAGTAATTTTTTTGAATACTTGTTTTAACTCTTTATCTGTTTGAGCATCCTTAATTCCTAACTGTTCTTTAGTTGAGAGCACTTTAATCAAATTCTAAATGTTCAAATTCTCAAATATTAATAATTAAAAATAGTATTGGTCATTCTATAATATTTTCTTTTAATATTTAGTTGTTTATGCAATTTTACTTTGCTTGTACTTAATCAAGTTTTTATAAAAATGTAAAAACTTAAGTAAGTATTAAGAGCTTTTTTGTGGGTGGAAGTAACTCCCGAAGGTAATATGATCTTGAATAATTAGCAATAATGAGGAAATAAAGGCAAAAGATAAAATGAAGGGAACTATTATTTTATTCAAAAAGACCCACAAGTGACTTGAGTAATTAAATTGAAGGGAACAAAGCGAGCAGATATTAAATCAGGCATGCGAGTTTTAATCGTATTAAAGAAAAACCAGCGATCTGGTAAGTTAACCGAAGGCATAGTCAAAGATGTGCTTACAAACTCCCCTAATCACCATTTTGGGATTAAGGTTCGGTTGAGGAGTGGTGAAATTGGGCGGGTGAAAGAAATAATTAGCTCTAAACAATAAACTAGTAAAATATAATTATTTTTTAAAACTTTTAATTCTTTAAATACCAAGAGTATATAGGCAATGTAACTCTTTTTTACTAAATAATGGGGTTTTTTTTAGTAATTATTACTTCTAAATATTTAATATTTATTCGTCGAATAATAAGACATTTTAGATGCTTTCTAAATAGTTGCATCTATTATGATTTTTTCTTCTGAGATGGGGTACGTAATTATTTTAATGATGAAACCCGCTCATGTATTTTTCCAAAATAAAAGCAGGACGAATTATATGAGCGTAGGTAAAGGAGAAACCCACAACAGAAAGAAAAATGAGAATAAAAATGTTAAAAGAAACACATAGAATGACCGGAACGGTCAAATGGTATAATGAAAAGAAAGGATTTGGATTTATAACATCCGATATGAACAGTGAAGATGTTTTTTTACACCATACTGCACTGCAACCACACGAGGATGTACCTATCGTCACCGGTGATAGAATTACTTTTACAATCCAAAAACAAGAAAAAGGACCCGCTGCTCTTGAAGCAAAACGGTTCACAGAAGAAAACGAGTTGCTGCAGTCTGATCAAATTGGTATTGGTATAAAATTTACTGATCTCGACCTAAAGCCAGAATTATTACGAGCAATAAGAGATGCTGGCTATGTAGACCCGACACCAATTCAAGCCCAGGCAATTCCTATCGTTTTGAAGGGGCAAGATTTGCTAGGGTGTGCCCAAACTGGAACGGGTAAAACTGCAGCATTTGCGCTTCCGACTCTGCAGCGATTGATGAATACCCCAGGCAAGGAAAGATTGAATATCATAAATAATAACAAGTACAAAATAATACGTAAAATACGGGTGTTAGTACTTTCGCCCACGAGAGAGCTGGCAATCCAGATTGCGAATAGTTTCAGCATGTATGGAAAATACTCTGGACTAAAAAACTGTGTTGTCTATGGTGGTGTTTCACAAAATCCACAGGTTGCAAAGCTAAGCCAAGGAGTAGATATTGTGGTTGCCACACCTGGTAGATTACTCGACTTGATGAGACAAGGACATGTAAATCTGAGCCATGTCGAGGTGTTGATTTTGGACGAAGGCGACAGAATGCTTGATATGGGTTTCATCCACGATATTCGTTCTATCGTCAAGATGGTGCCACAAAAGAATCGACAGACCTTGCTTTTTTCTGCTACAATACCTCGTGGGGTAATTAAATTCGCGAAAAATATTCTGCATGATCCCGTCGAAATAAATATATCTCCCGACGAACCCACCTTGGAAATTATTAAACAGGCTGCATTTTTTATATTGAAAGAGAAAAAGCAAGCATTGTTGGAATATTTACTCGCCGATTCAACTATTACACGAGCGCTAGTGTTTACGCGCACCAAGCACGGCGCGAATCGAGTCGTTAAGAAACTGCAAAGGAAGGGAATACGCGCCGACTCGATACATGGAAATAAATCACAATCTGCACGTCAAAATGCGCTTAAAAACTTTCGCACCGGAAAAGCTCGAGTGTTGGTAGCTACCGATGTTGCTTCGCGCGGCCTAGACGTAGATAACATCTCACATGTCATCCAGTTTGACTTACCAGATGTGTCGGAAACCTATTTGCATCGCATCGGCCGGACGGCAAGAGCAGGCGCAGGAGGGACTGCCTTTGCATTCTGCGAAAAGGGTCAACACCGACAATTAAAAGAGATCGAGCAGTTGATTCGAATGCGCGTGAAGATAGTTAAAAACCACCCCTACATCATTTGATTTCTTTAGAGCATCCTTCATTTGATTAAAGGGTAAGAATGGTTGTGACACGCGACAGGAAGCGTTGATTAGATTGCTGCGTTTAAAGGTTATAAATATAAAATGACACCCTTAATAGAAGGATCTGAAGCAATTGAAATTAATAAAAGATAAAATATATCTCTAATTTTTTTTTCTTTAATAAAATCTGGTTGTAGTTTTATTTATTAAATTCTAATGTTTGAAGTCTCGAGTAACCTAGCTTAACAAAGTCATAGTCAAGTAATTCAATTTTTTCAGGGATTATTTTCAAAAGTAATTTCCTACTATGTGAAACGTATCCACCAATTAGCATATTCAGATTATCTTATTAAGGTGATTAATATTTATGAAATCCCTGATGATAAATTATATGAAGGTATGAAGGGAATTGCTAAACGTTTCTCCGCTTATACTAACTTTGAAGGTTATGTCTACAAAGTAAACCTAGTAATGGAAGCATCTGAAGCTTTGGAACTGCTAAAATAAAAAATTCTCATTCAATCCTTTTTTTTTAAAGTTCTAATATTTGAAGTCGTGAATATCCTCTTTTTGCAAAATCGTAATCGAGTAATTCTATTTTTTCTGGAATTATCTGTAATAATAATTTTCGCTTTCCTCGTACAATATTTTGAGCCTTCTCGAATTCTTCATCTCCTTCTCTTAAAAAGATCAATCTATCTCTCCCTGAAGCGGTGATTTGCATACCTTGTATTTTTCCTTCAGATAAAGGTGTATAAATCCCTATACTTATGTTAGGATTTTCTTCCATGTTTTTTACCTTTCTCCCAGGAGCAGGACCAACATAAATATTAAAACTGTCTTTCTCTGTATAGAAATCCATAGGGGTCGCACGAGGGATATTATTACTACAGGTACACAAAACAAGTACTTTTCTTTTTTCTAGATACTCTCTAATTTCTCTTTTTAACTCCTCTTCTGGCATTTTCTTATTATTCATTTCAAAGAACCTCTTTAATTTAATTATAATATAAAATGAATAGATAAAGATAAATTTTAGAAAAGGAGTAGAAAAAGATTTAAATCCAAATTAGAATCCAACAACGTTAATTGGTTTAGAATCATTATCTGAATCTACGGCAGCTTGTACATAAGGAGATACTGGTCCATTTGCTAGAACCATGATTTTTACCTTGGAACCCATATCTGGTTTATTTTGAACTCCAAATTTTAATTGAGCTTCTTCAGGAATTCCATTCGTAATAGTAGATACAATGCTATTTACTTTGGATAAAGAAAGAGTGTGATCCCCTGTAACGGATACAATGCATCTCTGAACTTGGCTTGTATCAGGTTGTAAAAGAGGATTATTAAGAGCTAATTTTGATTTCTCTATTAGATCTGAGTCATCGCCCATAGATTCAGCTATACCAACTAATCCAGTTGGATATTTTTCTTTCTTAACAAATATTCTTTTCACATCAGCAAAATCTATATTAATTAATCCACAATTGTTAATTAAGTTAACAACTTCCCCAATATTTCTAATTAAGACTTCATCCATTATTTTAAACCCTGTTATCATCGGAATCTTTCCAACAATACCCAAAAGGTTATCGTTTGGGACAGTTATTAAAAAATCAGAATATTCTGCTAGATTTTTAAGCCCTAATTTTGCTCTTACCCCTCGTTGAACTCCTTCTGATTTAAATGGAAGTGAACAAAAGGTAACTACAATAGCTTTATTCTTCTTTGCCTCTTTGGCTATAATAGGTGCTGCTCCAGTCCCAGTTCCTCCACCTAAACCACATGTTAAGAAAACAATATCAGCATTAAGTATTTTATTTAGTCTATCGCGATCTTCTTCAGCTGCCTCCCCTCCAACTAAAGGATCATTCCCTGAACCTAAACCTCGACATCTTTCCTTACCGATTAAAACTTTCTGGCTAGCATTTGAATAATACAAGTCATGTGCATCAGTATTTATACATATTGTCTCAGCATTGTTTATACCCATATCCTCCAAACGTGAAACTGTATTATTCCCCGCGCCCCCTACTCCAACTACTAGTGATTTAATCTTTAAAACTTTCAATAAATCTGCTAAATATTTATCATCGTCACAATTTGGGTTGGAATTAGGATTTTGATTATGTTGAGCTATTTCATTGAATCGTTCTCTTACTGATGTTCGAGATTTTGCCATTCCTATAATATCATCAATACTCATAAAATTCATCTAACGAAATGAGGTTTTTATAATACGAGAAAAATATCAGAATAATATAGGAAAGTAATATGAAGATAATACGCATATTATATCTGCATTATATTCCTTAAATTATTAGAGCTTACATAATTTTTTTATGAAATAACTTTTAAATTTTAATAGATATATCAATTTTTTCATCTGAAATATATGACAAATCGTTGGAGAAAAAAGTTTATAAGTCAATATTTTCATGATTATCATACTATTAAGGGTAAATTATATGGAAATCAATAATACTCAAAATAACAGCAGAGAATCTGTGGAAAGCTCGAAAAAAGATGAGCCAATTCAAGTGCGAGCTACCATTAGCTGCCCTAGTTGTGGCTACAAGAAGAAGTTTAGAAATCAATTTCTTAGGAAAGATTTGGAATTACTTATCGTAGCTGTAAAGGTATTTGAGTGGTTAACCTGTAATAAGTGTGGTGACCTTTTAAAGTTAGATTTAGATTTTAATTTTTAAATCTAAGTAATTAAGAGCTAAATTTTTTAATATTATCATATTTTAAGTTAAAAGCCTCAAAGTTCAAATCTTCAATTTAGAGATCCAAATCAATATTCCCATATGTGCCTCCACCACCAGGAGTATAATTAATTTCATTAGTTCTAAGAGCTTTTACAACTAAGGCAAGAGTATGATCATGTTCTTCAATTTTACTTATTGGAGTATCAATTAAAATCTCAAACTCTGTTCCAAGTGTTTTTATAACTTTATTATATTCATTTAGAACTGTTTTACTTGCTGTGCTTTTGATACCTTTGATTGAACGGATTACATCTACTAAAGGAACCGCATTGATATAAGGAGGTCGATGATCTGGATTTTTAATTTCATTATATGTAGATATTTTTTCAATTCTTTCGCTAACTCCCAACTTAATTTTAAAATTTTTATTTTTTTCCTCTTTACAAGCAGGACAGTTCATCTTATTCTTCGAAACATGTTCTATATAGTCTTTTCTTGAAGAACTAGGATTATTTGAATAATATATAACGAAATTGTCTGTTATTGAGTATTGATTAAAGACTGTACTTACTTGCTTTTTCGCTTTCCTAAATAGAATCCTTCTTCTGCATTTGTAGCAAAACATATTATAATATTTTCCGAGTTTAGGATGGAGACCAACATTAAGAATTATCTTTCTCCCATTTTTTCTCATTAGAGCTAATGAAATTTCCTCAAAAGAGGGATTATCAATATCGAACCTATTGAATTCTCGCCCCAAAGATCGAGGATTTTGAGAGTGGGCATCACTGTTACTTAAGAATGACACATTTTTTAAAGATTCAAGCCTGTCTGCTAAATCTGTGTTAGCGGACAATCCTAATTCTAAAAAATGGACATTTTTAGTTGCGTCTTGATAGCAATTCTTTAAAGTTTCGAATTTACCTTGACGAAAAATTGCTTTAAAGGGTGTAAAGGCATGTGCAGGACCAATCATACCTCCCGCATCTGATATTATATCAACTAATGCGGGGGGTGATAAGTTAACTCTGGGTCTTCCACCCCACTCATCTAAAATATTTTTTGAGTGTGATTTTAATTTATTTTGAATTTGTTTAACTGAATTGAAGTCAGGAAATAATACTACATGATGTATACTTTCTATATCTTCTATTTCTGTCTGAAGGATAAAAAAAACATCTTTGTATGAAAATGAACCATCTCTTTCCTTTTTCAAATTACTTTCCATGTATTTAAGCCATTCTGGTTGCAAAATATCACCCGTACCAAGAATGTTTAGACCTTTCTTCCTACAAGTCTCCAACATAGTATCTAAATTTAATGATTTCGATACTGCTATTGAATGGGGGCTATGTATGTGGAGATCAGCACAAAATATATCCATCAGTTATTATAAACCTTGATTCAATAAAAAGATTTTAATAATTTGTTAATTATTTGATTTTAATTTAAAATAAGCATTTTGTCTTGTGTTTGATCGGTTAATAAAACTCGATAATACTCTAATCGATTTTTATAATTGACTTTTTCAATTTTTCCCTCAACCAAAACTATCTCCCCGTCCTTAGCATGCTCGCAAAAGCGTGCCCGAAAAGAATTTATCACTAAAATATCTTTTAATTTAACTTTGTTTAAAACTGATTTTTTATCTAGAACTTTCAAAGGCTTAATTTTATAAGAGCAAGGAGTAAAAATTGAATCTTTTGAATCTAAAATTTTTGCTTTAAGTTTAATTCTTCCAAAATTTTTATATTGATAATCATAAAAATCTCCATTCCAATCTTCTGGACTTTTTACATATCTGATAAAATAATCGCAATTCCTGTATTTACCTTGATGGAGTTTTCTTTGCTCACTTTTCATAAAATCTTCAAATAAGATGTCAGATCCTCCAACTCTCCATGTATAATGAGATCTAAATTCTTTTAAATTATATTTTCTAAAATTATTCGATTCGTCTAATAATAGGTTTAAATTTTCTTGAAAGTTAAGGCCGGTTTCTGTCCCATAGACTATTATATCAATATCAGAGTCATCTTTATCTAAACCAACCATACTAGACCCAGTAATTCCTATTGAATTCTTAGAAATCCCTCCTTTATTTATAAGTAATTCACACAAACTTTTAGAATATTTTTCCACGTTGGAGAGGTTTTCTTTTTTTTCCAAATTATTTAAGCACTCTCTGGGAGTATAAATTTTTTTAATATCTTGATTTTTTACCCCTTGTACCTCTAAATCAAGCTCTTCAGAATAAAAAAGGTACTTAGGATACTTAATTCTTAGTAGAGAATAGCGTTCCTCTAAATCATATACTTTTTTGAACTTGATACCTTTTTTTATCCTATCTCCTTCGGGATGAGGATAGAACCTTAAAAAACAAATCTTTCTGTCATTTGGATGAAATAATCCTTTAACATCAAAAAATAAATTATGATCCTTAGTTTCTATATAATCTCCTTCAATTCCCTTAATATTTTTCATAAAGGTCACAATATAATTGATTAGTATTTTGAAGGAGTCTTAGTTTTAATTTTATGTTTTGGAATAGTTTTAATCTTTCTTAATTCTTTTTCAAAATCTCGTTTTTCATTTAGAAATCTTTGTTTATCTTTTTCTAGCTTTTCTCTTTCACGTTTAATGGTATTTTTTTCGTTATCTAATAATGATTTTTCTTTTGCTATTTGTTTATATTCATTATTTAGTTTTCTAAGTTTTTCCTCTAAATTAGGAATTTTTTTCGTTAATGAGTAATATGTATCTTCTGCTCGAGGAATTTTTCTTTCTAACTCTTTAAACCTTGCTTCTTGCTGTCGCTTTCTATTTTCTAAATCCTTTACACCTCTTTCAACCTTATCCTTATAATGTTTTAAATCTGCTTTTTTCTTATCAATTTCACGAGCTTTAAGTTCTAAATCTTGCTTTGTATATCGTGTTTTTTCTCTTTCTTCTTTTAGTTTTCTCTTTGCATCAGAGATTCGATTTTTTTCATCAGTAATCTCCCTCTTTTTATTATTAATTTCCCTTTCCAAATTATCTTTTTCTTTAGTTAAAGCCTTAACATCATTCCTTAAATCCATTAATTGATTTTCTAAATCTTTATTAGTTCTCTCTAAAGCACTTTCTCTTCTTTCCATACCAGGTAGTTTAGTTTTAATTTCCTTTACTCGATCTTCTGTTCTTGCTTTTTCTCTCTCTAAATTATTCTTTTCCTTTCTAATATCTTCACGTAGTATATCTAATTTAGCTTGAAATTTTTCTAATTGAGCATTTTTTTGATCTAAATCTTCATTCTTTCTCATGAATTTTTCTTTAAATTGCCTTTCTTTAATAGCTAATTCATTTCTATTCTGTTCTAGCTCATTTTTCGATCTTTTTAATTCACTCCGTAAGTGATCCCTTCGCTCAATAAGATTTTTAACTTCGAGCTCAATATCTTTTCTTTTTTTTTCAAGATCTTTGATGTTATCATTATAATTTTCAATCTGATTAACAACTCTTTCCCATTCACTCTTTTCTTTATCTAAAGCAATTTTTTCTTTTTTTATTTTTTTTAACAATTTCTTATCTGAAATCGAATCTAATTCTTCATCAGGTGTTTTTTCTTGAATTTGATACTTAGGAATAGGTTTATCATTCATAGGCGTTCATTTATCATCTTATTTTACTAATAAATTCATATGAATTTTAACTCTAAAGTGTTTGTAATTTAAATTTAATTTCATTTATTTGTTAATTCAACTTATATAGTTTAATTTACATTATTCTCATGTAGTTATTATAAAAAAGATCGTAGAAATTACATATAGAATTTAAATATCCAATTCAATGGTGTATATTTAATGGGATTTGATAATGAATTTGATGAAGAATTAGAACTTGATGAAGATCTGGATGAAGAAATGGATCAAATCCCCGGGAAAGAAATAAATTCAAAAACTCCTGTTGCGAAGGCTGTTCCTGAGGGGAAAAAGATTTCAGTATATTTCATGTCAACTATTGGTCCTGGTGAGAAAAAACAAAAATTACTCATAAATTCTGGAAATATTGTTGGAGATATTAAAGAAACAGTAGCAAATTTATTTGGTTTAGATCCAGATGATTTTTATTTAAGTTCTGGGGGCGTAACAATGGATGAACAGAACCCTTTAAAAGATTATTATGTAGATGACGGAGATGATATACTTTTAATTCCAGCAAGTATTGCTGGTTAAATTATTTAGAAAAAATTTTGCTTCTTATTATCCGATTCTCTTTTTTTTAATTATTTTTTCTTTCTAGAGGGAATCAGAGCAATTTCGTCATCGTCATCAATATCGTAGTCTTGGATTCGTTTTCCTTCTGATAACAAGATACCCCCCGAAGATAGAAGGAAATCATCTAAATCGTAATTGAATAAAACTCCAACCTTTTCTTTGACTGCTTTTATTAATTCGGTTGTATCAACAATTATTATCTTTGTTTTCTCGCCGATCTCGGCTAAAGACCTTATATAAACACGGATCTGATCGTTTAGATTAACTGTATTCTTTGGGGGGATATAAAATATCTCCTCATCAGTTTTATCTCTGTTCTTAAGCATGTTGTCGATTAATACTTTTCGCTCATCTTCATCAAAATAGAGCATTTCTCTAATAAATAGTATTTTGTCAAGCTTTGACAATCCAAGATAGTTTATTTTTCCCAATTCTTCCTTACTAAAAACTGAAAAAATATATTTATTGATTATTGGTATATCCTCATAAGATTCATTTGAATCAAGATATTCTTCTATTGAAGGCAAAGCCTCAAGATAATCATCAATAATTTTCTCGTCTATATTATGGATAGACTTAGGTTTCGGTGAATATTTCTTATCTCTTATTTTATCATGTTGATAACCTTTAGATTGGATAACTGTGTAGATTGTACTAGTTGAGAGAACTGCAACACTCCCAATTGTTAGTGTAAGAAATAACGGGGTATTATTTATACCAAATAGGAAATAACTTATGTAAATTAAAACAAAAATAGCGTAGAGAGTAATAACGCTTAATGTTCTATATTTTTTCCTCATAATTTTTTAGTTAAATTTTTTTTCTAATTTTCTAATTTTTTTTCTAATTTAAAAATACCATTGGTATAGAACAGACTTTTTTATTTTAACAAATTCATCCGCCTTGAATTGATTTCCTAACCTTATTATACTTTTTAATATCTAATTTGAATAATATTCTATTTTTGTCTTTCTCAGTTTCTACTAATTTCAGATTTTCTAGAATGGTGATGTACTTTTTTATAGTAGTGTGATTCTTTTTCATACCATTTGCTATTTCAGTGATTTTGAATGGCCGACCTTCTCTACTCAGAAATTCTATTAATTTTAGAACTATGTCTTTATTCAAATAATAGTAAAACTTATCAAGCTTTGGATTTGAATCAAACTCAAAGAAAATCCGATGGTTATTGAGTTTTTTTGATCTGACAAATTCAAATTTTTCTAAACAAGATAGGTGCCATAATGCTTGATTGCTTCCGATCTTTAGATTTCTCATTATCTCATTAATATTAGAGGGATTCTTTTTTATGAAATTGTAGATCTCATTCCTTTTTGGATTTTCAATGATATTATTCTTCATTAATCTCGTTCCAGGAATAATCGTTTTTTTTCTTATTAACGATTTTATAATTAACTCAATTTTATTTCGGTTGATTTCGGGATTTAATCTGACACGGTTACTTATAAATTCTACAATATCATTAATCGAAAAGAATGTCTTTTTCGTCAAATATTCTTTTACTAATTTAAAAACAATAGATTCTAAATTATCCAAGGAACTCATAATCCAATATTGGTTTTTCGTTTCATTACGTTGTAATTATAGTATAAAACGCTCTCTACAACAATATTTTAAATATAATATATATTAATAGGCATCCATTCAATTTATAATCTAATTTCTTTCGCCTTCTACTATATTCTTTTGCATTTTTAAAAATGGCTTGAAAAACTTCAAATTTTTCTGTATCATTTTTAGCTTTTATTATGTCAAATCTTATCTTTAGGAAACGCGTTAAGTTTTATATTGAGAAATGGAAAAAGATAAGTTGAAAGAAACAATTAAAATTTTGAAGGAGGAATGCATCATCGTTGGAGTTTATAGAAGATTTCTCGAATAATAAGAAGTTTGATCCTAAATTTCAAGCAAAACTTAAGCCAATCTTTCATAAATTAGTGGAGTTCTATATCTCGATAGAATTGCCTAAAAACGAGTCGAATAGATGGCCAATTAAATTTTATCTAAAATTCCATAATGATAACTTTTTTACACCATTGGCTGATGTGTGGAATTATGACGAGTTATTTAGTGAAAAGCTTGAGAGCATTCTTTTAAAAAAAAAGAAGTTTCTAAACATGCTATTGGATTCGATGAGAATAGCAACTAAAGTATTTCCGCCATTAAACCGCGCTTTAAAGAATAAATACCCCCATAATATTGAGATGACTTCTTCTGAGGTTTCTAAGTTTCTTACCCATCCGATAGAATTACTTAAATATATTGGATTTAAGGTTCAATACCCAGCTAAATTAAGATTGACACAGAAGAGAGGTTTATCGGCCAGATTATTGATCGTGTCCAAATCATTTAAAAATAAATCTGATTTTAGTTTGGATTCTCTAGTAGATTTCAGATGGGAAATTATACTTTTCGGAAAACCTGTAGGATTAGAGGAATTGAAAAGATTATCGAAAATGGAGAACCTGTTGATAAAATGGAGAGATAATAAATGGATTTTCATTAACAAGGAAGATCTAGATTTTTTAAAAAGGATTTACGAGAGTAATGGATTTTCTGGTAAAATTAAGGCAACAGAAGTAATAAAATTAGAGTTAATTGGTAAATACAAGAATTTACTTTTAAGAAGAGATTATAAAATTAAAATTTTAGGAGATCTTAGAACAAAAATAAAAAATATCAAGAATAAGTTAGATTTTAAACTAATAACGACCCCGAAAGATTTCGTGGGTGAACTAAGGGATTACCAGCAAGTGGGACTTTCTTGGTTAGCGATGCTATGTGATATGGGGTTAGGCGTATGTTTGGGAGATGATATGGGCCTCGGTAAGACCATACAAATTCTAGCTTATCTCTTATACCGATTAGAGAATTATCCTAATGAAGAAGGTAGCATTTTAATCGTGTGTCCTACATCCTTATTAACTAACTGGGAGCATGAGATAATGAGATTTTCTCCCAAATTAAAGATTCTGAAATTCTATGGTCCGAATAGGGGGAATCTCCGTGATAAGAGAGACGACTTTCTTATTGCTCACCAAATAATTTTAACCTCCTACGGGGTTATAAGAAACGACATAGACTTCCTAAAAGATATAAAATTTAATGGCATCATAATTGATGAGTCGACAAATATTAAAAATTCTAAATCCAAAAGAGCCAAATCCATTTACCAATTAAAAGGGGTTTTTAGAATCGCATTAAGTGGCACGCCCATAGAAAACCGTCTCGATGAATTATGGTCGCTTTTTAATTTTCTAAATCCTGGACTATTAGGTTCATTGAGAGAGTTCAGGAAAACATTTGTCAATCCCATTGAGAATTACCAAAATGCTGAAAAAATCAAAAAACTAAAATCAATTATAGATCCCTTCATATTGAGACGTTTAAAAGCAGACAAAAAAGTGATTAAAGATTTACCGGAAAAAAATGAAATAACGATATATATTAACCTG
>JAUVXW010000042.1 GCA_030603385.1 Promethearchaeota archaeon
ATTGTTCTTCCCTTCCACTCGCTGGGATTATTTGTGTTTATTATTTGTGTGGATTGGCACGACTCATCGTCGTCTTTTTCTTTTTCTGTCTTCATTATTAATTTAAACGGTTAGCATCATAAATACATTGTGATTTACAAATTACAATTTCTAACTCATCTTCTAACAAAATTTTTTTTCTAACATCTCGATAAAATTTCTATGCTTTTGAGGCGCTTTCCCGTATTCTTCGTCTATTTCATTGAATTTTGAGTATAATTGCCCTACTTGCTTCGTTGACAGGTTTCTATCCATCCAAGGAAATAAAATCTCATCCTCTTTTTTTATGTGTTCAGGCAAAATCTTACTATAAGCTTTTAAATGTTCTGCAAGAGCTTTTTTATCTTTATTCTTAATTGCCTGGAGCATTTCTTTCACATGAGCACGAACTCTTGTATGATCATTCTGTATAACTTTAATCATATCTAAGTTTTTATCAAAGTATTTGAAAGCCTCGTCTTCTTCTTTTGCATGATGGTATTTGTCAGCATAATTACGGATAAAATCAATTCCATTGTTAATAAGCTGTAAACCTTCCTCAGTCTCTAAGTCTAAACTTTCAGTTACTTTCGGTATTAAAGCCAACCATCTCTTTATCAAAACATGCTCATCAACTATCTTTTTCATAGGGAGTGAATATTTAATTTTCTTAGGACTCTGACGCTTTCTTTTCCTTTTTGGAAACTCAATTTTCTTATCAGGAGATATAACCTGTGAAATCCTTGCCATTAATTCTGTTTCCAAATCCTCTTCTAAATAATGAATATCTAAAATATCTTTCAATTGACATAAACCCTCCCCACATGTACCACAACCAATACTATACTCCTCTAGAATTTGCTCAATTTCAGGAAATTCTGTAATAATTTCTTTAATACCCTTGTTAAGATATATTTCTACACTCAATTACTTTTCATCTTCAGATTAAATGTTGATTCTTTATTTAGTCAAAAAATTGTAATCATTTAATCTTGGCTGCGAACATGTTCCAAACTTCTAACGATTGAACATTGTAATTTATAAAGAAAATAATTGTCCTATTTTATTTTATTGCATAAAATAATAAAAAAGAAGGCGCAAATACCGGGGGATTATTGTTTTTAGAGATTTATTCTTTTTCTACTAAAACCATGTAACCAAAAATCCCTCTAAATGTCACATAATATCAACAAAATAAAATCAGAAATTTTTAAAAATCCATTTTAACTTGCATTGACGGGAACAAAAAAATCGTTTTTCAGGTATTTGAGTGATATTAATATGATGATATTCCTTTTTCCATTTAGTACCCACGATGCTTTTACCACAAAATTCGCAATTATGCGTTGCTTTTTTCTCTATTTCTTTATTCTCTTTAATTTTCTCCATCAGATGTGATGTTGCGTTTAATTCTTCTTTCTTGTTCATAAAATAATAATCTCAAATGTAACGAGTATATTAATGATAATGGATTGAGCCTTTTATATATATATTTGTTTTTTGACTTAATTTAATAATCAATTTTCTTGACCTTGAGATTTTCTAATATTTAAATTTGAAGGGTATGAAAACATGAAACGGGTTCTTTAATTATTTTGTGTAGGTTTATTTTTATAGATCTAGGGGCTAAAAAAATAAAAAAAAAAATAAATCATTACTCGATAAGTTAGAAAATAAGTTTTTGGTTGTAACCAAAACTTAGAAAAAATAGAATTAATTATCTTCTATGCTTTCTATAACACTCTCGACAATAAACAGGTCTGCCTTCAGTAGGCTGAAATGGAACTTCGCACTCGTTCCCACAGTCGGCACATGTGGCTTTGTGCATCGTTCTATTGCCATAATTTCTATTAGACATACTTTCACCAAATTTTAATTTTATACTTGAAACTTTGAAATATCTCTGTTCAAGTATGTAAGATATATTTTTAAATTTAATAAACCTTGGTATTATGAAAAATTAACTTCAAAATTCTGTTAGAAAAGATCTTGGTTATTTTTAGAATAATAGGGTTAAATTGAGGTATTGAAATTAAAATCTTGATAAATATAAGAGATTTTAACTAACATTAATTTTTAACTAAAAAGTTTAAATGTTCTTATTTACCATTTCTTTTAATTACTGTAAAATGTTTATTAAAAATTTGAAATTCGTGTTAAAAAAAGCGTGTCCTAATACAGAATGGACGTTAGAATATTTTAAAAGAAGGTGAAGAAATGGAAGTAAAATGTAGCGTATGTGAAAATGATAGACCAAAAAGAAAGGTTATAAAAAGAATGCCATTATTGGAGATTGAATTACCAGAGAAATACAGTGATTACAGGGAATTTATGTGCATGAATGTTATTAAGGAATTTCGTAAAGATAAGAAATGGTATGATAATGTATGCAAGAATCGTATGCTAGTATTAAAAAAGAAGTGAAAAAATTTAATGATGGCGATTTTTTTTCTTTCTATTATTCATTTATTTGATTTATTTCAAAAAAATAACAAAACTCTGCTACATTAAATTGTTTATTACACATTCAGTTAGAGCTTCAAATATCTTTTCCACATTCTGACCTGTTTTTGTTGAGATTTCGCTATAGCTAGATAAATTAAATTCGTTAGCAATTTCAATTCCCTTTTCTCTCTTTAACTTGCGAGAATCTTCTAAATCAAGTTTGTTACCAATTAACATTATTGGAATATCACCAGCTTTTTCTCTTATAATTTGAATCCAATTATATATTTGATCTATCGTTTTAAACTTAGTAATATCAAAAATGATCATAGCAGCATTTGCTCCAAGAGTATAAGTTGGTAAGAGGAATCTAAATCTTTCTTCACCTGCTACATCCCAAATTTGTAATTTAATTCTTTTTCCATGTATTTCTACTGTTTTAACATGAAAATCTACCCCAATGGTTAACTTGTCTTGGGGATCAAAAACATCATAGCAATATCTTTGAGTTAAGTTTCTTTTTCCTACTCCCGGTAGACCAACGAGCAAGATTTTAAACGTATAATCATAACTAAAAGGTGGTTTAAAAACAACCTTTCTTTTCTTTCTGGAAATTAGCTTATTCCAGATTTTATATAAATTTGAGAATAATTTCATAATTTAAATGTATTTTGTATTAAACGTGAATTATTTTCTCTAAAAATACCTTATCCCTAATAGTAATAAGATAACCTTAGAATATAAACCTTACAATTGGGTCGATTTTTCATATGAAAAAAAGGAATTGAAATAAAAAATTAAGGATTTTGACAGAATAATTCTGGTCACGTAAGAAGAGAGCCTTTTATGGGTGATTTTTTAGTAAATTAAAAAGTATTAAATATAAAAATTAAAGGATTATAAATAGACTTAACAAAATTATTCAAAAACCTTTCCTGCTCCTCCGTGAGTGAGTTTCTCTCCTAATGCTAGACGTACAAGATTGCTAATGATGTAAGGCTCTAATCCTTGGGCTTTTCCTCTGCTTCTAAGACCTAAAATACACATAGGGCACAAAAACACCATCGCCTCAGCTCCAGCATCCTTTGCATCCATTATATTTTTCATTCTCCATTCTTCTTCTACTTCTTTAGATACATTAACCATAGATCCTTGAATTCCGCCACAACAGAGAGCTCCTAATCGGTCATATTTTCTATTTACTCTTTCTGCTCCTATTAATTCGAAGAGTTCGTCAAGAATCGTATCTTTTTC
Organism: Promethearchaeota archaeon; assembly: GCA_030603385.1. GTDB lineage: Archaea > Asgardarchaeota > Lokiarchaeia > Sigyniarchaeales > SOKP01 > Loki-b32. The sequence continues at coordinate 3,718 of JAUVXW010000042.1, forward strand.
GAAAGTATATCTTGAAGCACAAGGTTGTTGATATGCTATTTTAATATTCAGTTTTTTTATCTGATTTTCGTGTTCCTTAACATAATCTCGAAGATATTCTATGATATGAATTGGTTTGAATGGCAAGGCTATTTTGTATTCTTTAACTTTGTTGACTAGCATAGCGTAGCAATCATCATGATAACATATAATTTCCTTAGCACCAATCTTAGCGAGGTTATCTACAAAGGTTTGGGCATTATCCTTAATTACGCTAGGTGTTCCCGCGTGTATCAAACCAAAATAATCGAAGTAATCTCCTCCTTTAAGAAGGGTTAATCCCTCAAAAAGCTGTCCTTCAATAACTCCTGGAAGCATATCACCAAAAATGCAGAGATTCATGACAGGTTTTCCAGGCTCTCCCTCTATAATTTCAGATTTCATTCGGCTAAATGCCTTAAAAAAATTTTGGGTCTGTTCATTTAGTATAAAAGTTCCAGTCTCCTCCTGTCTATCGTTAATTAAATCGAAGGGATTGGCACCCTCAGGACAGAACATATTGCAAGCAGCACATGTAATGCAATCCGCCGTAACGGGAGTTGGGTCACCATCTATCAATTTTTTAAACTCCTTTTTAGCCTTTTCCTCAGGGTATGCTAAATAAGGACACTTCATTAAACACTCTCCACAAAGAGTACATTTTTCTTTATCAAACATTTTTAATCCTCCTTCTAGATTTTACATATAATTTATAAAATTATTGAAAATTATAAAATGATTTAAGAGAGGAAGTTTAATAATCTTTTTTGTTAATGGAGATTTAACTCAAGTCCTTAATTATATTTGCATTACAGGATTCGCATCTCACTGATTTTCCCTCAAGAAATTTTTTGATTGAAGAATGTGATATTTTAGAGCCACAATGTGGGCATTTCAAATCATTTAATTTCGCTTTAATTCTTTTTGATAACCATTTTGGAATATCTCTAAAATCATTAAACCATTTTGGTAAGTTTTTTATAAAATTTCGATCCTCTAAAAGGGAATTAATTTCTTCTTTATTAAGATATTTCAAGTAATCCTGATTTATTAAATGCTGTACCACTGAGGGATACCCACTTGCGAGCCTTAAAGCGATTTCCTCTTTAAATACCTTTTTGGCGAGAGGATCTCCCACTTTTACGAGAGCATTCAATAATGGGAATGCTAAATTTCTGTGTAAAATACGAGAGTCGTAATCATTTTCATACCACACTTGGAGATTTGAACAATGCCCCCAAAATTCGATATCAGGAGATAGGTGATATTTTCTTGGTTTTCCTCTCTCCATCGAATGATCCAATTTTTCAGCAGCCTCGTCTATTGATTCGATTCCATTATAATCCGTGGTGTTGGTAACAGGAATATCTAACAATAGATATTTACATTGCTTAAATAATCTCCCCCCAACATATATGTTTGTATTACCATATTCTAATCTTAGCTTTAGGTGCTTATTGATTATGAATTCAGGTCTAGTACTGAGTGGCCTCCCTAATGGTCTTGGAGGAGGTAAAATCTTACATCGTTCAATTATATGTTCTGCCAACTTGTTACAAATTAATTCTGGATTTTGGTTAGGTTTTGAAGAGATTTCAGTAAATGCTGAACTATTGTAATTATCTGCTGTTAACATCACTTCCACTCCTGAAACGGCTTGAATCTCTTCTGAATGATGGTTAAAGGTAAGTAATACTATAGGGATATCCCCTGCTTGTTCTCTAATCATTTGAATAGTGTCATCAATATTATTTCGAAAATTAGATTTTGAAATATCAAATATTATTATAGCACCCATGGCACCTCTGTAGTAGATAGGAACTAAAGATCTAAATCTTTCCTCGCTTATCAAATCCCATAATTGCATCTTCATAGTTTTTCCGAGCACGCCTAGAGTGTTAACATGGAAATCTACACCAATAGTATATTTATAATCGGTTTTAAAATAACTCTTGCTGAAGCTGCTTGCGAGATATGCCTTCCCTTCAGTATCATCGCCAATGAGAACTACTTTAACATTATAATCACAATCAGACATTTTATCAATATATTCATTATTAAGGAAATCTGAAAAATATGTTCATTCCTTCTATTAAATCATGAACCGCCCATTTCCCTCTTTCATATTATTAATATAAATATATGAATATAAATTTCTGTCACTCATTCTTTATTAAAAATTAACTGCTTTTCATTAAGTAAATAACTCTAAAACTCTATTAAAAATTCGTTAGCTCGCACATTAACCTTGATTTCAGATTATTTTATTTTTTCAATAATAATTATTCTTTAATATTTGAGAATACTTGGGTTAATCATAGTATAGCAAGCTTTAAAAGAATTTAAAATGCAGCAAACAAGTGGTATGAAAAAGAAGAAAATAAAGTGCCCTTTATGTAGTGTTAAATTCATACCTAGATTTTTTCATCGCGAGAAATTGAAATTCGAAGTAAATGCTCCAGTTCACATAATAAATAAATTTAAATTAAAGTTTTCAAATGGAGGGTTTCAACCTCCGAATATAGTTAGTCGTTCTTGGGTTACCATTTGTCCCGAATGTAATTACATAATTAAATTTGCAGCTGAAATGGGTAAAAAGGAATTTTTAGACCATAATTCGAAATCCATCCTTCACTTACGAGAATTCAAAGAAGATGGAAAGCGTTATGAATATAAATTTTATAACCTTGAAAAACCCTATAAGGAAGCCCATTATTATAACACAGATCTAATAAAAGCCCTAAAACAGAGGATGTTAAAGGCTTTAGATGATTTAGATCTATCCAAATGGGGTTTTTTGTATAAGATGTGGAAGACTGATTCTCAGATTGATTCATTTAAATTTTTAATAAGATTTTTAGCTTATATAGAGAAATACATTGCATCTCTGAAGATTAAGATTGATCCAGACACCATTATCGCCAAAATTGGGGCATTGTATGTTCCCTACGAATTAAAAGAGAATATAATAAGTCTTATTAGAATTCGAGAAAAAACAATAGGTCAGTATTACGATCTAATTAAAAAAGATGAAGCACTTTTACAAAATACTTATATTGAATTAACAATGGAATTAATTTTTCAAGAAATGGTGTCTCTTCATTTAAATAAAGCAAGTATTAAGGAAGATCCCCGTGCTCTAGATAAAGAATTTTATTATTTAGAATTGAAAGAGCTACTTCAGAATTATCTAAAGAACACACTGTATATAAGTGAGGACACATCTCTATTTGTAATAACAATGCTTAATCGACTTAAAATAACACTAGGCTAGAGAATTTCTTTATTTTTTTATTAAGAATTTCAAATATGGGGGTTCCACTATCCTCATTAAATCTTGAAAAATTTGAATATACACCCATTAATAAGGAAAAATTATCATAGAAACAATTAAAAAATTAGAATTTTTCATTAACATCACTCATTAATTTTGTTAGAATGGATTTGGATCTATATTACTTTATCCTAATTTGATTTATAAAGATTATGAATTTTGGATTTAATTTTAGAATTGACATAGTTATTCAAGATAATCCATTTAAATATTTGAGAAAATAGGAATAATTAGGATTAAGATTTAATTTTGACAGAAACCGTTATTGTTCCCTTTATTGCCCCTCCTCCCCCTCCAGGAGGCTTAAAGATAAATGGATATGGAAAAAATCCTCCTTCATCATCATCTTTTTTATGTCCACACCACTTACAGACGTCTTGGCCCTTTAGAATCAGTTTTCCACAGTAAGAACATCTCGATTGACTCCTCCGAATTTGTTCAAAAATCTTCTGTTTAAAAAGTAATTTCTGTTCATCATCTAACTCATCTAAAGGTACATTATTAATAAACCTGTTCCTAATAGCTTCAATATAACTCCTTCCTGATATATTGGGGGTACTAAGAGCCTGTCCTTCAAGTTTATTATTTATTATTTGAATACAATCTATAATATCTTCACCTGTTTTTTCATCAACTCGTAAGCAAAGACTCTCTAATGTGGTTTTCAGAGTAAATAAAAAGTATGGGTTGTTATGTCTTAAATAAGGTCTAAAAGCGGACATTCTAGGTTTTATCTGAATAACCGAAAAGAAGATATTTTTACCATCAGGAAGCTTAAGAATTTGTAAAAGAATGTCTTCAAGCAAAGTTGGAAACTTAGAAACACAAGATCTTAAAAACTGAGACAACATCTTAGGTTCAGAGGAGAGATTCTTAAGAAGGTCAGTCGACTCCAATATAGTTTTGAATTCTGAGGGACTAAAGACTTGTATATATCCTTGAGTAAGGAGATACTGAACTACAGAAGGGTATCCGCTTTCAAGTCTTAGAGCAATTTCTTCTTTATAAACTTTGCTTGCCTTGGGATCTCCAGCTTTAGTCAATTCTCTTAACAATGGAAATGAAATATTGCTCATTAGAATTCTTGTATCATAATCATGCTCAACCCATGCTTGAATGTTTGAACAATGGCCCCAAAACTCTTGTTCAGGAGTAATATTATGTCTTTGATTTGGTCCACGCGCGCCCATATGGCCCTCAATAATTCTGTTTTGGTGTATATGGGTACTGTACAATTTAGCTGCTTCGTCTATTGAATCAACCTCATCATATAAAGGCACATCATCTTTTGGAATGTTTAGGATTAAACGGATGCATTGAATGAACATCTTGCCATTTACAAAGATATAAGTCCTTCCATTCACTAACTTGAGCGTGATATATTCATTAATCTTTTTCTCAAGGTTTGAAGGTTTTTTATAATATCTCTGATATAAACCACCCTGCACTAATTTAAGTGTCTTTTTCTTTCGTTCTTTTGATTTTTTCTTTAATTTTCGAGCCACTAGTATAACTAAACCTGTAGCTAAACCAATCATCCCTAACGCAATTATTAAAATGACAATAAATATTGGTTCAATCTTATCATCATAAGTTAACTTAATAAATGGAACCTCGCTATTACTTGATGCCCCTTCTTTTGAGTCTCCTTGTATAAATCCATCACCCTCTCCCCCCTTTCCATATAAACACACAGTTATCTCGTCATTGGTAAAGTTTTCTGGTTTGAGAGGAATATTAAAATCAAAACCATCGCAATAAATATGGCCCCTATATCTCCCTCCACTCGGTTTATTATTCCATGTTATAGTCATCTCATCCCAACTATCATACGTCAGATTTGCTCCAACATGTACCATACTTGAAGCATAATCGAAATACACTACGATAGTTGCCTCTGACCACCCCTTTGGAAGAGAAGAGACGTTAAAATGGTAGTAGGCTCTGGCTTCTCCGGAATGATAATTTCCTACACGAAGACGAGTATCATTGCCGTAATTAGTATCTGGAGAATACTCATATACACTCGCATCTTTATCAACTCTAATATTTTTAGTATAACCAAAAGCTATTTGAGAAAATGAACTGATCAACAAAAAAAAAATTATAAACACAAGTATAATTATAAAGGCAACCCTTCTTGTAGTTCGATAATTCATTTTTAAGACAATAACAGTATGATTGGATTTTTCACTTTCACAAATTACAAATATTCACTTACTGATTTAAATATTGATGATCATGCCCCGGGTATAAATACTATCTTTTTATTATTTCTGCTATTTCACGTGCAGCACGCTCACATTCAAGAAAAATAAGACCCAATTTTGCCTTATCTGTAGTAGAAACCGCTAACACGGCATAGTCAGCTTCAAAAACCAATAAATACCCCTCAATCCCTTTGATATACAACTGCTTGAATTCGCCAATTTTCATTTCAATGACAGCTCTTTCAGATAAGGAAAGCAACGTAGCAACCATAGCAGAAATTATCGTTTCATTAAATCCTCGGGGGATTAATGAGAGAATTGGGAGTCCTTCAATTGATGAAATTGTTGCAATTGTAATACTAGGATTATTTGATAATAACCTTTTTAAAATTCTTTCTAACTCCTCTAGGAAATTATTTTCTTCAGGCATTTTATATTATAGTTATTTTTTTTGAAACTCATAAAATATATTTTAAAAAAATCCTAAGTCATATGGGTTACATTTTTAATGAATTCTTTTAGCTATACTATTTAATTTAGCAATTTGCTTACGATCTATAGGTAAATCCTTATTTGGATTATTTTTTCTCAGCAGTTTGATTAAATCTTGACAAAGATCTAAGAGAAAAACTATATCATAATTGAAAAAAAAGGGATTTTAATTCAATTTTAGCTTTTTACCCATTTCATACCAATTTATTATGGAAAGCTGTTCTATCTTTTCAAAATGATCTTTATTTCGCGTATAGAAAATTTCATTATTTGCAAGACATATACTAGCAATTAATTCATCCATAGTCCCAATGGGACTTCCTCTCTTCTTTAAATCTGCTGAAATCTTTGCATACTCTTGAATTGCTTTTTCATTAAAATCTAAAATATTATTAAGTGATTCAATAAGATTTCTAACTTTTAGTAAACCTTTTGCGACATTTCTCATAGCGTAACACCCTTTATATAATTCTGCAACATTAAATACCGTTGTTTTTAAGCTTTCTTGTTGTTTTTTCAAATCCTGAAAAACTTCATACGCATTATCTCTACCCCTTAAAAAAGCAATAATTAAGTCTGAATCAAGTACTACCATTATCTATTCTCCCTTGAATCGTGCTGGCTTTTTACGATCTTCGTAAATATCCTCCAAAATGCGATCCCACTCATCATCCTCTTTTAAACTACCCGCAAGCTTTTCTAGATTTTTCTTTCTCACATGTTTTTCTTGTAATAACCGGTTGATGAGTTCAGGAAAGGATTCTCCTTTACGTTTTTGTTTTTTTAACGCATTGTATACATCTTCAGGTAATGAAATAGTTTTTTGTGTCATTATAGAAATATAGATGTAAATTATATTTATAATTTTATAAAATCTTAAATTTTTGGTTCAAACCATCTCCCCTTAGAAGAGGCTTCCTTGGTACTCTTAAAAAACGTTTTAAGTGATAACATAAATTATTTCTAACGCATTAAATAATTACATCCAGTGGATAAGCTGATAGTTTAGAAATAAAAACAATACTGATAATTAAGTATTGGACTCCTAATTTTTTTTTAAGATACATATGCAAAATTATATTATTAGGATGAAAAACAAAAATGTAGAAAATATGAGTCAATCTTCAAAAATATTTAATTTATCCGTCTTGAAATCAATACTTCTTGTGTTTGGAGCTTATATGTTTAGCTATTGTTTGGGTCTCATATTTCACGAAATCGGACATGCTCTCGCTTACACGATAGTAGGTGTTACTGATATAGAAATACATGTTCATCCGTTTGCATTATCTCATTGTTCCTCTGGCTTACGTCCCACAGAAGTACTGCCGTTTACGGGGAGTATGGGACCACTTTTTAATGTAGTCTGTGCAACTATTGTCTCTCTCTCATTATGGCGTATACGGAATCCTAAACTCTTACCTCTATTAATGTGGGCTGGAACAGCATACATTGCTGAAGGTGTGGCAATGTTTATGGATATTGCGGGATTACCCATTTTAACAGATTGGGGAAAAGTAATTATTATCGGTGGTGTATCACCCGTTATTATCGGAATTATGGGTATTGTCTTTATAACTATAGGGAGTATATTTATGCTCCTTCTATTACCTTTGGAAAACATTTCTCATCGTGATTTATTCTGGAGAAGATACCTAATAACAACATCTATCTCGGTTTATTTCCTATTATCAGTCATTTATACCTCTATATTTGCTTTAAATGTGTTGGATAATAGATTAATTGCCTTTTTTTCCTCAATTGTATTCAGTCTTTTGCTTACAGCAATATATAAGCCCATCTTTCCATTTTTAGATCGATTATCCCATACGGAAAGGTCTCCGATAAGCTGGTCTGTAGTTACAATCGCTTGCGGATCAGCTCTAGGTATTATAATCATTGTTTTAGTCTTTTTTTAATAAAATTGAGGTCGGATTGTAGTTAATGGGCAACTATTGATGCCCCTTCAAACTATAACTAAATGCTTAATTCTTAAATTAAAGAAATAAAGAGCTTTATCCACTAATCACTCCTCCAAATTTAAAGGACCATAAAAAAAGAATTATCTAACCTATTCAAAAATAAAAAAAAAAAGAATTTAATATTGTTAAATAAAGTTTCTTTATACTTTACACCCTATAAAGAAAACTTTACGACCACTAGCAATTGCTAATCCCTTTTTAGTAATTATAACCGTGATTCTACCGAAATCATTCTTTCCTTTGTAAATCTCATGCTTTTTAGAAACGTGGTGAATAAGAATATCCCATGATACACGTATTTCATCAATTCTAATTTCAATTGTAGATGCATTAATATAGATCGCTGCATCACCCCAGACCCAACCTCCATCATGCCAAATTTTACCAAACCCAACAAGCATTTTATGGCTCATTAACCACTCATAGGTAGGTTGACTAACATCTTGTACACTAAATTCTCCCGAATATACGTCTAAATGACGATATCCCGGCAGCATTATTCCAGTGAAGTCTGGATTTGCAATTTGATGTCTGAACCTCCATTCACCTGTATAATAACTATCAGCTAGAAATCCAAGAGATGGAACATCAATCTCATTGTAATAATCATCGAAATCATATGGTACCAAGCCAGTAGATACGTATGGGCAATTGTCCCAGTCTCTTATGGCGGAAGAATCTAAACTTAACCTTGTAGGCCAGTATCTATCAAACCTAGACATTAAGTAAACCATTATGGCGGGATCTCCGAAACCTTCTCCCATGTTACTAACTGACAATAATCCATATGCTCCCCATTCGAAAATAGTAAGCCCTGGGTAAGCACCCGGAAGAAATTGTCCTGTCATAAACGCTGGCCATGGGTACCATGGCTCCCACGGTGGAAATACAGCAAGTGCGCCAGGATTTTCAACAGCATATTGATATAAGAATACTGCTCCTGCGCTGCCCACTTCTCTAGACCAATTTTCAGCTGTTAATCCGCTTATCATGCTAGGTAAATCATACTCATTATCCACTAATTCTGGGTATTTTGCCACAGTTCCACCATCGCGTGGGATTATTCCTTTTAGATCTTCTTCCCAGTACATTGACGCGTAGTTTGCCATTGCACTTCCACCGAAGCTATCACCAGCAAGGTAGATTCTCTTTTCTCCTGACACTGCTTTTGCTAGATCCACAGCTTCCTTTATATCGCTTAACCACTGGTTCCATCCCCAATCTACCATGAACGAGAGATCACTATGGGTTAGATGCTGATCTACAAAGTGAGTTCTGTAATCTATAGAGTAAACTTCCCAACCCCTATTTGCAAGATAGATAGCATGACTATGGTTTTCGTGTTTTGTATGTGTGTCTGTAAGTGGATTTGAAATCATTTGCTCACCACTACTCCATGTCCCGGGTAGCATGAAATAAACTCCATGTGGTTCAATGCCCTCTTTCACTAATCTGTGTACACCTATTTTATCATAAGGTCCATAAGGTGCTCTTTTCATTTCCCAAACATCTTCTCTCAAATCAGGATAAGCCTTAATTCCCCTTCCATCTGCAGTTTTAACCCATTTCAATAGAGCCGCAGGAGTTTCGTCAAGATCGTTGATAATATCAATAAACATTTCGGTTGTTGGTACCAGGGCGTCTTTTGCTACTGTATCTGGTGTATCATACTTAGTGAACTGAGGAGAATTATGAGAGATAAAGTTGATAGTTGGTATTCCGAGTGCATGGAATTTTCCTCCCTCACCTGGGACAGCGAAAGCACCCGGTAAACAAAATGTACGTTCCATATCGTTTTCTACAATCGCTTCAGAAGTGTAAGAAAGCAGGTATTCATTCGCTGACATAAAGGGTCCTGAAAGAAACAAGCCTCTTGGAGAAACTAGCCCAGTTTCAACAAATTCTCCATCGATTACCTTGATTTGTTTACTAATCATCTCAATATTTATAGCACACGCAACTTTGGGCAATAAATCGTATACTTTGCAATCATACTCATTCCAAGCTGCCTTTTTACCGAAGTGACTTCCGAAACTAACGAATAACAATGTTTTTTCTCTAAAATATTTAGGAATTCGAGCAAAATATTTAGCCAAAGCTATAATTACTGATGACCCTGAAGCTTCATTAGTTGCCCATCCATCATGATGAGATAAAACAACGATTATATCATCTGTCTTCCCTTGTAGTGACCCATAAACGTTGTAAGTTACTCCAGATCCCTCTTCTCCAGTTAAAACTATGGTTGCTTCCACCGAATCAGAACTTAACAAAAATCTCAAATAATCACCGTCATTAGGACTCACAGTTAATCCAGGGAGTGACCCATCAGCATACCAATGAAGATACTGATTAACATCGTCAGCCATGCAAGTAAGAATACCCACATAACCTATAGCTCCATAAGTATTGGCTAGATTATATGAACTTTCCAAGTTAGCTAAAGGCCAATTTTCCGTAGCCATTTCACCACTACCCATAGTATTATCTGGATCATACTCAAACAAAACAAAATTATCAAGAAAACCTGTATAGGGCCATGGTGCAGCAATTATGTCTACAAGAACTATTTTACCTTCAACCCCACCATTTCCGCTCACAGCATCGAATTCTGTTTGTGATCCCGTCCCTACATAAACCATCTCAGCTGTAATTCCTTCTGGAGGTGTAAAGGCGGCATACCGTAAGAAATAACATGGTATATCCTCATCATCTCCATCTGTATTAATCGTTAGACCCCATTCATCTGGAAAACAAATAGATGCAGGTACTGGCTCCAGAAATGTATCTTCTAATCCAACTTCCTCGAATTTTTGTAAGACATATTCAGCTCCTTCCCAATCTGCAGCTGTTCCTGGCATTCGATAACCATACCGACCGTGATCACCTATTTCCCATATATCTTCTACCCAACCAAATATTTCATCCTCAGAAGGTACTTTGGGCTTGTAATGTCGATGTCTACCATGTCCATAAGAACAAGAAACTCCTGTAGTTGCAAACGCAAAAATCCCAATAATCAATATAAATGCTATAGAATAAAATTTCAATTTTTTAATTTGCATTTAATTTTTCCTCATTTTTTTTTAAACAGTATTAAAGCGTTAAAAATACCTTAATACTATGTTTCAACTCTTTGATTTTTTTGTTTAAATATAGATTTCAAAGCAAGTTATAATTTGATCCCTCTCTATATAAATATTTACATCTTTGTAAATTGATATCATTGACTAAAATTTAAGGTACGATAATAACTCAAGAGAAAACTTTCTTGAACATTTCCAGCTTAGAATTATCTCTTGACCTATAATTGAGCAAAAAAATATTATAAAAATAATTTTTAAAAGTGAAATCTAACCTACCTGAATACTACACGACTTATTGAGGGAAAGCAATTTTTAAGAAGAAATCGTAAGATGATTTTCTTCACCCAGGATACTTATCAATGGCTTTTCGTATCTTCTCTGCAGCGCTATGTGGATTTTTCGCACGTGTAATTCCTCCACCTACTATAATAATATCCAATGGATAAGTTAATAGCTTCGGAATGTCGGTTACACGAATGCCACCAGCTACCGCTAATTTTGGATGTTCTCTTAACCGCACTACAGATTCTAATTCTAAAAAAGGGGTTCGTCGTGATGCTTGGCGATCTAAGCCACTATGTACGAGAGTATAATGTAATTTTGTTTCTTCATAATTAAGGTCTATAAGGGCTGCTAATCTGATAACTTGTGATCGGCACGTGATAAGATCTGCCATAATCTCAACGTTAAAATCATGCGCAGCACGTAAAGCCTCTATGATTGTAATATCGTAAGCATCGGCTAGAACTGTAACAATATCTGCTTTCGCTTTAGCTGCCATCTTTACCTCAAGGTATCCCGCATCTGCCGTTTTTAAATCTGCACAAACCAACTTGTCTGGGTGTGCATCTTTTAACGCTTGAATAGCTCGTACACCTTCGGATTTTATTAACGGCGTTCCGGCTTCCAAAATGTCAACAAAAGGAGCCACTTCCCTCGATATCGCCAGTGCATCATCCAAGGTCTCAAAGTCCAATGCCACTTGTAACCGAGGCTTTTGTTTCTCTTTTTTATGTGTCTGTTCCAAATCTATCATAATTCATTTCTATTATGTGAAAGTCTTAGGATAAATGAGAAAGTCTTACTATAAATAGATGCTACATTATTGTTATTTTTTTAGACAAAATGTTCCTCTTTTTTTACTATCTTTTATTAAATAAAATCTTCACATATACGAGAAAAACAGAAAATGGTATTCCAAAAGAAAGCTTTCTTAAGCATAAAGCCGTGCGAATTTTTTAATTATCTTTAAATATTTCATTTTACATTATAATAATAATGAGTACTGAAAAAATTAAAGACCAAATCATTTCATTTATAAAATCACTTCCAGAGGATGTAACATTAGAAGATATCATGTATCATTTATACGTTAGGGAAAAAATTTTTCGTGGTTTAAAGGATGCCGATGAAGGTAAAAAAGTATCAAATGAAAATGCTAAAGAAATTATCGAAAAATGGTTCTAATAGAATGGACTGATCGCTCTTTAGAAGACCTAAACGAGATACATGATTATATAGCTCGTGATTCAAAAAATTATGCAAATCTTTTTGTTAAGAAAATTTACGAGACTGTCCAAAAATTAAAGGATTTTCCAAATATTGGTAGAGTAGTCCCCGAAGTTAGTAATTCCTCCGTAAGAGAAGTTATTTTTCAAAATTATCGGATTATATATAGAAAGATGAATAAGTACGTTGAGATTATTACAATAATTCACGGGAGTCGTTTATTAAGAATATGATTCTACCACAGTATTTAGCGTCCTTATTCATTAATTCTCATTCAAAAAAACATTAACTAGGTAAATCTGTTGCAGAGGTTTGTGACACTCATAAAAACTATATTATTAAACATTATTTAGGAGATAAATTTTATTTAACTAAAGAAAATAAAGGTGCAAGATTATATCTTATATTTATATGAAATCCTTAGAACATAAGGCAGAGAAGTATGATAAGGGAATCAAGTCAATTACATTAGGAAAATTACCTAAAATAAAACAATTCATTGTAGATAACTATCTCAATGAAGGTGAAAAAATATTAGATATAGGAATGGGAACAGGCACATTCGCAATTTTAGCTGTGCAAAAAGGAGTGAGAGTTACAGGAATAGATATTTCTGAAAAAATGTTAAAGGTTGCGAAAAATAAAATTACTCAGGAAAATTTGTCTGAACAAATCGAAATAATTAAAATGCCTGTAATAGATATGGATGAAAAATTTAAGAATAAATCCTTCGATAAAGTCGTAGCAACCCTCTCTTTCAGTGAATTTTATCAAAAAGAACAAGATTTTTGTTTAACTCAAATTAATAGAGTTTTAAAAAATAATGGAGAATTTATTATACTTGATGAGGTTAAACCAAAAATTATTTGGAAGAAAATCCTGTATTTTTTTGTTAGGATTCCACTTGCTTTTATTAATTTCCTTAAAGCACATGTCTCAACTTCATCTTTAAAAAATTTTGATGAAAAATTAGAAGCATATAATTTTTTGATTTTAGAAGAACATTTGTATCTATTAGATACGTTGAAATTAGTTAGAGCAAAAAAAAACTGAGAACTAAAATGAGTGTTAAAGAAAAATTAAAATTATTTGGCGGGTATTTTTTTAGATGGATCGGCTTTCCAGTGGAACCGGATGTCAATAAAATTGGAAATCCAACAAACGAGAGCCCGGTTTTTCTAACTTGTAATTTCAATATCACGGTAAAAAGAGTTTTAAAAGCATTAAAAGGACTTAATTGTTATTTATTGGTTGCGCCTTCAAGAGGCATAAATGTATGGTGTGGAGCCTGTGGAGATGATTTCCATACTGATTCAATTTTATCAATAATTAAAACAAGTGGGATCAACGCGCTTGTTTCTCATAGAACCCTAATTTTACCTCAGTTAAGTGCCCCTGGAATAGATACTGTAATCATAAAGAATAAAACGGGATGGAATGTAAAGTTTGGACCAGTATACGCTAAAGATATTCCTGAATATATTAAAAATAATTGTCAAAAAACTGAAGAACAACGAAAAATAAGATTTCCCTTGTCAAAAAGAGCTGAAATGGCTAATTTATATTTCTTTATGTTATTCATTTTTCTTACGGGTATTTATTGGGTAGTCTCTATTTTCTTAAATTTTTTGGATTTAATACTCTATATAAATAGTACATTAATCATCACTGTAATAATATACGGGTCTCTGATAATATTGCCAAGCATCTCCACAAAAACAGGAAAAATGAAGGTATTTATTTACCAACTTATCATTTTATCTATTATTATAATTCTCTATGTTTTTCAGATATACAATACCTTCTTTCTAATCTGGAGTATTATTTTATCAAGTTTAATAGTTCTAATTGTTGCTGAGGACTTTAATGGACTAACTCCAACTTACAAAAGTGAATTAGGAGAAAGATTGTGGAATAAAGGTAATAAAACTTTTAAATTCCTTTTTGGAGAATATAAATTACAACCCTATGGACAAATTAACCTTGAAAGAGATAAATGTTTAGGTTGTAATGTGTGTATTGATGTTTGTCCTAGAAATTTGTATAGTTTTAATGAAGAAGATAAAAAAGTAGATCTTAATAATCCTGATAAATGTATTAATTGTAATGCTTGTGTCAAACGATGTTTAGCTCAATGTTTGAATATATCATAACACATATAATGTATTTGGGAAAATTGTGAGTCTCTTGTACATTTTTCTAATAATTATTGGAATTATTACTTTTTTCATTTTAATATTTTGAGTATGATAATGTATGCAAGAATCGTATGCTAGGATTTAAAAATAGGTGAAAATATTGAATGATTTCAATTGGACCCTTAATTAAAGAACTTAGGGATCATCTTTTATACATAATTCATGTGATACTAAATGTATTATATTCGCATGATTTAAACTCCAAAATCCATTAAAACCTTAGCAAATTTTTGCTTACATAAACGTATTAGATTGGTAGGAAGGGATAATACCGACAATATTTAAAGAAAACAAACGCTAATACTCTTAAACTATTTTGTAGCTTCTTCTAAAATCGCTTCACACATTTAATTAAGCAGGTTTAATTAATCTAAACAAATTCTGTGCGAGTTTTTTAATAATTGGAACATGCCCTTCCGTTAGAAGTTGATCCTGAAATAAGATTGCTGGCGGGATTAAATCCCCAAATTTTTTTTTGGTATCACTCGAATAAACATCCTCATAGCTCACCTCGATCTTTTCTTTAAATTCTGGTATCGATGCAAACATCCGCTCGATAATGTTTACTGTTTTGCAACATTTAGCACAATAGTTTTCTTCTTCATTTTTTAATAAAACATGCATAACTAGTTTTGATATTATATATCACTTTACCCTAATATTTCCTTTAAACTTAAACTATTAAATATTTTATCTAATATATGATTTCTGAAAACTCTCCTCTCTATCTTTTTTTAACTAAGTGGAATTTGAAATATATAAATGTATAATCTGCTAAGTTGGCATTAACAAATACCATGAATTTTATTATGTTAAATGGAAAAAGTTTAGCTACATTTATTAACATTAGAACCTTAATCCTAACAATGTGTATCTCATTACTTTACCACTCTATTAATTAACGGAGTAAAAAATATCCATATAACATGCTTATTAATATGAGATAATGTAATTTTAAAAACCAGGTAAATAGAATGACGCTAGATATAACTCTAAATTCTTTATATATATGTGTCAAGAATATGGACCGTGCAATCAAGTTTTATGAAAACTTTTTTGAACAACCCGTTTTTAAAAAGGATAAAATTCTCAGCATTTTTAATATAAAAGGTTTTAGGTTTTGCCTCTTTAATAATGGTGAAGTGAATGAAAATGTTACTTGGGGAGATAATTGTTTGCCAAGCTTTGAAGTTAATGATATAAATAAAGAAATTGAAAAACTCAAGATATTAGATAGAGAAATAGTATTTCCTCTCACAAAAATACGTGATAATTGGGTTTTAGAATTTAAAGATACTGAAGGCAATGATATAGAAGTTTATAGCAAAATAAATAATATATAGAATTTAATATCAGTCTTTCTTACTTATTAAAGGATGAAAGAGTTAACTGAGATTTCTATTTTGAAATTCATATATTTACACAATTCCTGAATTAGCAAGCATTAATCTTGTTAATGCTTCGAAAGTTTCTTCTACATTCTCACCTGTTCTCGGACTACACTCTGCAAAACCATCTACACCTCTTGATTTTGCGATTTTAATTCCTTCTTCTGCTGAGATTTGCCGTTCTTCTTCGAATTCTGGTACTATTCCCACAACAAGAATGGGAAAAATGTCTTCTTGTCTTATTTCTTTTCTAATCACCATCAGCCAATCATCTATATGGACAAGTGAACTAAAATTATTAACATCATAAATGAATAAAGCTCCATTAGCTCCTCTAACATAAGTAGGAAATAAAAATCTAAATCTTTCTTCCCCACCAAAATCCCAAATTTGTAATTTAATCCTTTTATCATAAACCTTTAGACTCTTGACTTCAAAATCGACGCCTATTGTCATTTTTGAATCTGATTTAAACAAATTAGTTAAAAATCTTTGAAATAATTGTGTCTTTTCTACTCCAGGATCACCGAGTAGTACAACTTTATATGTAGCATCATAGAATCCCCCATAATGTGATCTATAAACTATATCTTTAATTACTCTTGGTTTTTTTTTAATCAGTTTTTTTGCGATAGGAACCTTTTCTTTTTTAGGATATTTTTTTTTAGAGATTTTAATACTACCAGGTATATCCTCATTAAAAGATTTAAGTGTTTTATATAAAGGCTCATAAATAAACTCTGATGGAATGTATCTTAACTGCCTTTTTTTCCTCCACTTTCTTAATAATCCCATTTCTATGCAGAAATTCTCCATTTATAAATACTAAAATTAAACATCTTCAAGTCAGGATTCAATTTCTTTTCCTTCTAATTTTATTAACAAATTTAACCATTTAAATTTTACATTATTGTCATACTTATTTCTATATACTTCTTAGCATACTTTGGGATTATAGTTGTGTAATCACGGGACAAGTCTTTCTAAGTGTGGATTGAGCAAATTTCCTCGCGAAGTTTTAAGAAATTTTTTAATATCATCCCTTCTTACTTATTAAACGATGAAAGAGTTAACCGATACAGAAATCCAATGGTTAGAGGCATTTACCAAAAACCATGAATTTTTCGCATCCTTCCTGCTCCATTACAAATTAAAACTGCATTTATCGAATAATCAATATTATTGGCTTCTACATTATTGATAGTGTAATTATTTAAAAAAATTACAAAAAAAAACTGTTGAGTTTCCTCCGCTTTTTTTTCTCTCTAACATAAGTCTGATTTCAGGCTTACTCTTCTTTAAAAATACTTGTATAACAGTATTCACATCTGATTAATTGACCTTGAAGAAATCGTTGAATCAAAGATTCTTGTATTTTTGTGCTACAATAATGACATTTTAGATTTTTTAATCTCGCTTTAATTTTATCAGAGAACCATTTCGGAATATTTTTAAAATTATTAAACCATTTTGATAAGTTTCCTATAAATTTTGGATTTTCTAAAATGAAATTCATTTCTTTGCTATTTAAATATTTCAAATAACCTTGGTTTATTAAATATATAACCACAGAAGGATAACCGCTTTCGAGCCTAAGTGCAATTTCTTCTTTAAATACCTTTCTTGCAAGAGAATCTCCTACTTCTACAAGAGCCTTCAACAATGTGAATGCTAAATTTCTGTGTAAAATACGTGTATCGTAATCATTTTCATACCACGCTTGTAAATTAGAGCAATGCCCCCAAAATTCGGTATCAGGAGATAAGTAATGTTTTTTTAACCTGCCTGGTTCCATTGAAGAATCTAACTCTTCTGCAGCCTCATCAATAGATTCAATTTCATCATAATCTCTAATTCTATCATTAGGGATGTTTAACAACAAGAATTTACATTGATTAAACAGCTTTCCTCCAACATATATATTAGTTTTAGCGCTTTTTAATTTAAGTTCTAGATGCTTATTTACTTTGAATTCAAGTCCACTAATGCGTTCTGGTTTAATTAATCCTTGCCTGATTTTTGAGGTGTGGGGCTGAAACATCGAGTGAAGAACCAAATTAAATAATGCTTCAATATTCTCTCCTGTTTTACCCGAAACTTCCAGGAATCCACTAAATTTACTATCCTTTGATACCTGGAGCCCTTCATCATAGGAGATGTTGCGAGATTCTTCCAAATCTAATTTATTTCCAGCTAATACTATTGGGATATCTCCTGCGTTTTCTCTCATTATTTGACTCCAATCAGAAAGGTGGTTGAGTGTATTTCGATTCGTAATATCATAAAGAAAAATTGCCCCATTTGACCCCTTACAATATTGTGATAGTAAAAATCTAAAACGCTCTTCGCCTCCGAAATCCCAGATCTGCATCTTCACCTTTTCCTCCTCAAAATTGACGATCTTAGAGTAAAAATCAATGCCAATAGTTAGCTTAAGATCTTTTATAAAAAACCCAGTAAAATATTTATTAATTAAGGCGGTTTTTTGGGAAGACTCTTCTCCTAAAACCATAATTTTAAAGGTATAATCGTAATCCATCATTTTTAATGAATTTTTGAAAACTTATTATTAGGGTAAAATGAAAAGCAAAATCTGAAATCTAAATTTCTCTCTCACATAATAAGAAATAATATCACTATATAAGTTTCACAGTTCTGCCAGTTTTTCACATGACATAAATGAATTGAACGAAAATTTTTAAAATTTTAATTTTTCCAATCATTATCCTCATCCTATAGTTCTAATCATCAATTTCACAGAAAGAACGATAATAGCTGTTTATTTAGAAAAGAGGTAATAAATAACAGTTATTGAATTATAATGGGAATGAAAGAATTAACTGATAAAGAAATCCAGTGGTTAGAAGCATTTGCGAAAAATCATGAATTTTGACTTGTCTTGAATCCCTGAATTTAAAAGCAAATTTCTGGATTAAAATGCCGGAGAGCATAGAAAAATTAAAAGAAGAAGGGCTTCAAATCATATTATAAATTTAGTGATTTATAGACCATGAATTACGTTTGAACATTCAGAAAAAGACAAAAGCGTACATCATTAATTAAATCAATCTTTCCCTCAAGAATTTGCACTATTTAAGTAAGACTTAAATCGAGGTATTACTATTTCTCTAGTATGACCAAATTAAAAGTTGGACCTAAAGGACAAGTTACCTTGATAAAAAAAATAAGAGAGAAATTTGGCATAGAACCAGGTTCACTTATCGAGGAAATCGAAGTTGAAGATGGTATATTAATAAAACCTATAGAATCTTCATTTAAAAAATGGAAGAGGCTTAAAGAGAACGTAAGTAAGAAATGGCCTTCAGGGATTTCTTCTGTACAAGCGATTCAAGAGGATCGAACAAAATGAAAGACATAATTGTAGATTCTAATGTCTTTATTGCATCTTTAATAAAAAATGATAAATTTCACCAGAACAGCCTTAGTATTATTGAAAGGATGGAAAATGGTGAATTAAATTTTCATGTATCTATGATAACCCCTATTGAAATATGCTGTGCCATTGCAAGGAGAGTGGGAATAAAAGAAGCAAAGGAAAGTCAAGAAATAATCCAAAATTGGGTTAAAGAGAAAAAAATTAATATTCACGAACTGAATAAAAAGAGAATGCTTGAAGCTCAAAATCGCGGAATCAATTTTAAATTAAAGGGAATGGATGCAATCATAGTTCAATTAGCATTTGAATTAAATTTCCCATTAATCACTTTCGACAATGAAATTATTGAAAGAACAAAAGATATCCAATTTTTTGAATCATCTTAATATTATGATCTTTAAATATGTTTGGATATAAGTACATCAACCTAACATTTACAAATATCTAACTATATACAAATAGGACTTCTATTTAATTTTTAAGAATAAATTTATAAATTCTTTTCTTGTTAATTAAAAAGAGCTATAATAAGCTCGTGAAATTCTTTAAAAACTCTTATTGTTTCTTCATATTCTTCAGCATGAAAATAAGCAAATCCTAAATTTCTCAAAAGAGATTCATTTTCAAGCTCAATTTTCAAAGCTTCGGTTATAATCTCTATAACTTTTGCAAAATTGTCCAGTTTAATATAATGTGACTCTTTTATGTAAATTATTGACTCTGGCATTTATTATATTTATATTTGTAATTTTTATTGTATACCATTTTTCCTCTTTATTCTTAAATCTAATTTTTAGCATAGGATTTTTATAATACAAAAATTATATTTGCATTATTTTATAATTTTATTCATGAAAAACTTTTTTAAACATGAAAAATATTATAAATACAAGTAAATTATAATTTTAATTGATGATAAAAATGAAAAACGAAGTAACAGTTACAAGTCGAGGAATGGTTACAATTCCTTCAAAATTAAGGAAAAAATTAAATATAAAAGATGGGTCTAAACTCATCGTTAAAGAACATAAACTAGGATTATTATATATTCCAATCATAGAATTAGAAGATTTATTTGGAGTTGATTCTAAAGAATTAGGTTATGAAATGATACGAGAAATACATGAAGATAGAAGAAAAGAAAGAATAAAGGAAACTGAGAAAAAATGAAAATGAGAATTATAAATAAATTATGAAAAGTATATTTTTAGATACAGGGATTTTTGAATTATTTTTTAGTGGTAATCAAACCATCAAAAAGATTTTCAACCAAATAAAAAATGAAACCATTCAAGCATTTACATTAGAATTAAATTTATGTGAGATTTTTTATAAGACATGTGAAAAATTAGGCAAAGAAACCGCCCAAATTAGAAATATTTCTCTTAGAAACAGTAAAATAAAAATTCTTGATATAAATGACCAATTAACAATAAGATCTGGAATTTTTAAATGTAAATATCCTCAAATATTATCACTAGTAGATGCTTATATAAGTGGTTGTGCAGATCTAAACAATTTAATAATTTATTCTACAGATCCTGGGCTTAAAGATATAAAAGAAGTTAAAAATAATATTTTTCCTTTGGATTAATTATATAATAGTTGGGTCTCTTTTAATCTCCCAACGTGTGTTATAGCGTCTGATATCATTGTAGATTGGCTTCTACTCCGCCATCGAAATCGTTATTTTCAACTATATTGTAAAGAGGTAAGATTCTCTAAATTCTAATGAAATTAATATACATTATGGTAAGGATTTTATTATGTATAATTTACTAATAAAAGAATTTTAAATAGGTTGTTTTTCGCGTATTTAGGAAATCTGTTAAAAATTTTTAGGTTTATTAAGAGACTACTAAAATTAAATTTACTTTTAAAAACCTTCTTATTATTATGGAAACAATTTATGTGTTCAAGGTTGCTTTAAAGTATCGGAAAGGTTTATGGCGTAAAATTGAGATTAAAAAAGATCAAACACTTGGAGAATTTGATGAAATTATTCGAGAATCATTCAATTATGATTCATGGGATCATTTAAGCATGTTTTTTTCTGGCCGTGCATGGAAATCAGAAGATTTTGGTCAAATTGAGCCGGGAAGCCAAGGTGCGGGTGTTAAAATGCAAATTGATCAGTTAGGGTTGTCTGAGGAAGATAAATTGGAGTATGTATATGATTTTGGAGATGATATACAACATGTTATTACATTAGAAAAGATTAAAGAATCAGAAATAAAATACAAAACACCTTGTATCATTGCGAAAAGCAGAACTTGATTAAAATATTGTAGACAATGTAAGAACATGGGAAAAAAAGTTAAGGCAAAATATGGGGTGATTTTGCGAAAGTAGCTTTGAAAAATCTAAAGAATCTTTTTGATGCAATTAATAAAAATAAAAAGTGGGAGTGAAATTCCTATAACTCCCAGAAACAGTTTAACTTAACGAATTTGTTAAACTCTAATACTTTGAATTTCGGTTTTCATGATCGTCGTTCTATTTAACATTATATGTGTTAATGTTGCGAATGATTCTTGAATATTTTCGAATTTCTTTATTTATAGTCTAATAATATAGTTATCCCCGGTGTGAAAATACCCCCTAAACTGAATATACCTACCCACAACCCTTTTTCTACCTTTTTCATAACTACGCCAAATTTGTATAAAGTTGATACATGAAATCAAAAAGAAACATTGATATTTAAATGTATTGTGATATTTTAACCAGTTTGTCCTTCTTTTCACGGAAATTAATGGAAAATGGTAAAATTATAAAATTCTTAGATTACCTTCCTTTTTGTCCCATGAATTATCATTAATCTGTTCATTATTACTATCCAAACCAAAAACCTTCAAATTTATCGAACTCTGGAATCATTTTTCACCCAAAAATATATTAGAATCAAAGAGGTAACTTAGGTATTGTCATAAATCATTTATAGTAATAATTCCATATGTATAATGATGACAACACCAAAAGAAAAAGAAGTGAAAAAGGAAGAAAAAGTATCTGAAGAAAACTTTTTCTTTGATGATTCTGAAGAGATCATATTAACTGAGCAAGAGATACAAGATCTCGAAAAAAAACTTGAAAATAGAGAAATTGATGATAAAACTCGTTCTTATTTTAAGTCCTCTCACCAATTTTTTAAAAGATTGGAAGAAAATGAATATTCAATATCATTAGAAGAAATTGAGAAATTATAAAAGGGATTTTTCAATTGACTGATTTAATTTTTAAAGAACTAGATAGAGATGTAATTATTGAAACATTTAATTGTGGGGATCAGGCTATTAACAATTTTTTGAATAATCTAGCTCTCCTCAATCAAGAACAAAAACTTTCAAAAACCTATACTTTTTGTTTGAAAAATTCTAACACGATAATTGCATTTTTAACACTTTCCGCTTCTCAGTTAAATACAGGAGATGCAAGGATATTTGGGATTGATAAAGTGCCAATAGTACTTCTAGGACGATTAGGGGTAGATAATAATTATAAAAATAAAAAACTAGGTGTAGCATTGATAAATATCGCCTTAGAAAAATCATTAGAAGCAAGTAAAATCATTGCTTGTCGTTTATTGTTGGTAGAAACTACTTTGGATATTAAATCCTATTACTTAGAAAAAGTAAATATGGGTTTTGAATGGTTTCGAGATCGGAAGAATACCTCTATTCTCTTTATCGATCTGAAAAAATATGAAGAAAATCTTCAATAAAACATAAAATGTCATTAGGTTTTAATTATTTGAATTCTGATAAGATTTATATAACCTAACCTTGATTATATAAGCGGGTTTGAAAACCATTTGAATTCAAAGAATACGCAATTTTTTAAAAGTTAAAACAGTTAGTAATGTCAAGAATTAGAGTACAATGCCAATGGAACGAAAATATTTAAAAAAAATATTAGAGAAAATATCTAGAAAAGATTTAGATGGTAACATATTCTTTTGGAAATATATTATAGATCTGTTCTGCGGGCACCTCATTACCAGTAGAATACAAAAACCAACCAAATTCCCCCTCATCAGACGCCATACCGTAAGTATACAACTCGAATTCATGTGATTTGCGCATAGTGCCTACGAAACCGAGTAATAAATCGAGTATAGTAAGCCAAAGGTTTTGCCCCTCTTCATCCTGTTTATCAACCGGATCTTCTATCCTACGTTCATAGCCGTATAGCGTTGCCATGCAACTCCTTCCATCATTACTCTTGAAGAAGTTTACAGAAGGTTCCATAACGTTAACTAAAGATGGGAAATACTGTTGATGTTTTTCCATGGAATTTTTCGTAATAGGCAAGTAAAAATCTATTTTATTATAACTGGATTGTAGATAAGAGGAATATTCAATATCCCATGTAGGCTGAACTCGATAAAGACCCCACCCACTAAATTTAATTTATTAGGATGAATATATTTAATAAATATGAATAATACCTATTGAGTGAGAAAAACATGAAAGCTTTAAATAAAGAAGAGATATTCAAGCTTCTCAAGCAACATAAAGAAAAATTAAAGAAGTGTTATGTTTTAAAGATTGGAATATTTGGCTCCGTTTTGAGAGGAGATAATACTAATGAGAGTGATGTCGATTTTATAGTCGAGTTTGAGGATGGGAAAAAAAATTATGATAATTTTATCGAATTAGCCTTTTTATTAGAACGTCTTTTGCAGAGAAAAGTTGATTTACTCACGATCGAAGCTCTCAGTCCTTATATGAAGCCCAAGATCTTAAGGGAGGCTTATTTTGAATCAATCTAACGATTATGTGGACAAAATCAATCATATAAATAATGAGATTAATTATTTATCAATCAAATCAAAAGGATTAACGCATGATGAGTTTATTAAAGATGAAACACTAAAAAGAGCATTTGTTAGAAGCTTGGAGATTATTGGAGAAGCTGTAAAAACCATTCCTAAACAAGTATGTGAACAATATAGACAGATCGAATGGAATAAAATTGCGAATCATATTCCTAAAATCTCCAAGTTTCTAACAAATCGAATGGAATAAAATTGAAAATCATATTCCTAAATTAAAAGAAACAATTAAGCTAATTCTCAATGAAGAATAATTGAAATTGAAAAAAATGTATATGTCGTGGAAGGAGACAAATGTGTGGCCTTTTTATTTCTTGAGAGGTTTCATAGGGCAACGGAATCGCTGGAAATAAATGAATTTTTTTGACTAAATTGAAAATCGAGACTATACTTTTTTACGAAAATGTTAAAGATTTTATTACAAATTAATGGAAATAGACAAAAATGTTAAATATATATATTGAAATTACTTTCTGAAATATAACCCGATATTATAATAATTATTTGGTGAAATCAAAATGAGAAGAAACTATATTATTTTGTTTAGTTTTATTTGCTTTTTAATTATATTATCATTTCTACCTATTGGTCTTAGTTTTAAAACATCTTCTACATCTTCTGCTCTCGCAACCAAAGATAGTTATGTTGATTCTTATAGCGGAAAAAAAGAAATAGTAAACGAGGATAAATTGATACTTGTATACGAAACATCTGCGAGCGATTATGAATATAAATGGATTAAAACATGGGGAGGTATATATAACGATGCTACTGATTATGATAATGCAATGGCTATTGATTCTTTTAATAACATATACCTTGTAGGTCGGATAGATACCACTGGTACTTCAAATTATAATATTGCGCTTATTAAGTGTGATTCTCAGGGAGTTGAACAATGGGTAAAAATTTGGGATGGTGGAGCTTCGGACGAGGGTAATTCGATTTTGATTGATAATACAAATGAGATTTATGTTGTGGGAATGACGACTAGCTATGCTGATCCTGATGGGGATATGGTTATAATTAAATACGATAGTGATGGAAATCAGCAATGGAATTTTACTTGGGGGGGAACTGAGCTTGATAAGGCTCGAGCAATAGTAAAAGATTCGTTTAATAATTACTATATTGCAGGTGAAACAAGGAGTTTTGCTGATGTTGATGGGGATGCGATATTAGTCAAGTTTGATAGTAATTGGATTGAGCAATGGAACGTTACATGGGGAGGAAGCGATGCAGATTTTGCTACTAGTATGGAAATTGATTCAAATGGACATATATGCATTGTAGGTTGGTCATATAGTGCTGATCCTTCACCTGGGGAATCGGATGTCATGGTTTTAAAATATGATGCTTCAGGAACCCTTATCTGGGACGAGGATTGGGGTGTTAGCTGGACTCAAAGAGGTAATGCAATTGCTATAGACTCTAATAATAATATATATTTCGTGGGTCACACTTTTGGGAATCCCGCTTCAAGCATGAAGGGTCATTTAGTTAAGTATGATACTAATGGTAATTATCAATGGGAACGGATATGGGGTGTTGACGGAGTAATCGGTAATTCATGGTGGGGACTTACAATTGATTCTAATGATGAAATCTTTATTAGTGGTTATACATCAACTCACGGACCCTACACCGGTGAAGGAGACGTAATACTGCTTAGTTACGACGCATCAGGAAATCAAAATTGGTATAAGACGTGGGGAATGCCAGATACTGAACTTGCCTCATGTATTAATTTGGATTCCAAGAATAACTTATATTTAGCAGGGTGGACGGAAAGTTTAGGAGCTGGGGGATATGACATTTTTCTTATGAAATATTTAAATACTTTAGGACCAGATATAATTGCCCCCATAGTTACAATCAACGAACCTGAATTCGGAGAAGTATTTGTAGATATTTCTCCACTTTATAGTATTACTATAGATGAAACTTCCCTAGATTCATTCTGGTATTCGTTAGATGATGGTCAAACTAATTATACTATTTCGGAATTAACGGGAGCAATAGATCAGAATGCTTGGGATAGTCTCTCAGATGGACATATAACTCTAAGATTCTATGCGAAAGATGAAGCCGGTAATGTTGGCCAAAGTTTAATAACAATAACAAAAAGAACAACCCCAAGAACAAGCCCTCCCGGCATCCCCGGTTATGATTTAATCGCTCTTATTGGTGTAGCTTTTGTATTTACTATAATCATAATCAAGAGGAAATCTAAGAAGTAAATACACTTTTTTTTTAAATTTTTGATTTTAAATACATTTTGCTAAACTTAAATGAATAAAAAGATATAGAATTTAATATCATTCTTTCTTACTTATTAAACGATGAAAGAGTTAACTGATACAGAAATCCAATGGTTAGAGGCATTTACCAAAAACCATGAATTTCTCGCATCCCTCCTGCTCCATTACAAATTAAAACATATTTTATCGACTATTAGATGGTAACATATTCTTTTGGAAATATATTATAGATCTGTTCAGCGGGCACCTTATTACCAGTAAAATACAAAAACCAACCAAATTCTCCTTCATCAGATGTCATACCATAAGCATACAACTCGAATTCATGTGATTTATGCATAGTGCCTACAAAACCGAGCAGTAACTCAAGTATAGTAAACCAAAGGTTTTGCCCCTCTTCATCCTGTTTATCAACCGAATCTTCTATCCTACGTTCATAGCCGTATAGCGTTGCCATGCAACTCCTTCCATCATTACTCTTAAAGAAGTTTACAGAAGGTTCCATAACGTTAACTAAAGATGGGAAATACTGTTGATGTTTTTCCATGGAATTTTTCGTAATAGGCAGGTAAAAATCTCGTACTTCCTCCTCCACCTCAGCTCTGTTAATATCTATAAAAATAAGCGAGTAAAAATATTGTTTCTTAAATCCTGACATTTCTTTGGATTTTACTTCCTTTTTCTTAAAATTATATAAAAACAACTAACTATTGAAGCAATTGATTCCAACTATTCTCATCCTCTATCAATTTGAAATGAATTTGAATATCCTGTTTATCTCCGAATTTCCTAATTTTCGAAAAGTAGTTGTTCATATCGTCGAAAATATTGAATGTAAAATTTTTTTTCAGAGAAATATTGAAATGTTTCTTATTGTTTGTACTTTTAATAATTGCTTTGATACTTTTTGCTTTCCAATTAAAATAATTACGGATTTTATGTGATTTTGCTTCAGGGTAATATTTTACATTAAATTTTTTGATGTTAACTAAGGGGTGTAATTGTTTATTTGTTAGTCTGCCAAATTCACTTTTTTTTCTACCGGTTATAAATAATATTGATTCTGCTTGGACACAGTACCTTTTATAATATTTAACAAAATCAGGGAATAGCTTAATACCATTACCATTATGGACAGCATCTCCAACTATTTTTTCTCTAGTTTCATCGTTGGTAAAATCAGAAAAAATAGGGGGCATTACACAACCATCTATGTCAAAAATGTAAACTTCTCTCATTAATCCATCTACGATTTAATTAGTAGTATTAAAGTTTATTAATTACTATACAGTACGAGTATTTTAATTTAACAAAATCCGTACACTTATTTCAATCTTTTAATTTAAAATTATAAATGTAACCAATCCCATTTATCAAGGAGAAAATAAAGAGAGAACTTCTAAGATTCTAAGATATTATAAATATTATATCTGTCTAATTTAAAATTCAATTGGTTGATTTTTATTCGGCAGAATTACTTGAATCTCAGATTTCTGGAATAACTTACCAAAAAATTTAGGATGCTCAGTATGAATTGGAATCAGAAATTTAGGCTTTATTTCTTCAATTAAGTTAATAATATCATGGGGTGTTGCGTGCCCTGATGCTTGTGCTCGATATGCAGGAATTCCATAAGGCTCTAACTTTCTACGAATTGATTGTGTATTATCATAAAACTCTTCTGAATAGGGGTCGATACTTGAAGAAATAAATAAGCCTCTGCGACTAAAATCTAAATTCTCCATCAACCTATTGTTTAAGTGAGTTATATAAACAACAAATTTCCCCCCCAGACCCCTAAGATCACGATAGTCAAGAAACCTGTCTGCTTTTCCCCTTTTATATATAATTTGCCTGATTTTTTCCTGCCATTTATATCTTGTAGTTCCTCTTTTCAAGATGTAAATATGATCATCTTTAAGAATATTCGGCTCTCTCATAGTTTCATGGACCGCTTTTTTATTCAATAGATAATAAAAATATGCATCCATTTCCGTTATAATGTATTTCCATCCATATTTTTTCGCCATAAGTGAAAACGTTCTAAACCTGTCCCAATCAATTCGATCATATTTTACTAAAATGAAATCGAAAGGATTGCTCGCGAATAATTTTTCTAAATTTTCCTCAACTTCCTGCTCTGATTCGACAATACCTTTGTGAATTTTAGTACCATCGCATATTAAAACTTTAATCCCTTCTGAAATTAAATCCATTTGCTCTTTATTTGTTTCACCTTTCGTTAGGATCGTACTGTGTGTTTTGGTCTCATTTAGAAATTCCTCTGTCATGCTCGATAAAGGACCATGCCTTCGAAAATCTCCCGTGTACACCACCGGGCCTGCAGAAGTATAGATAATGGACCCATAAGCCCCCGGAACTGAATGATCTACATGAAACGGGATTATTTTCATCCTCTTGAGGTGTAAAATATCTCCAGTGCGGAATGTTTGCCAATTTAAGCCATTAAAATTATTCTCCATCGATGACTTAGAAGATTTACAATAAGCTCGAATAATCCTTTTAGTAACAACCCCCGTATAGATAGGTATATTTCGATTTATGAAAGATAAGCCAAAATAATGATCCTTATGTGGATGTGATATAAAAATCCCATCTAAATTAGAGAGATAATGATTATCATTAATTTGATCATTATCACTACCATCACTACTCCTTGATTTCACGTTTTGTTTAACAAATTTGAACTCTTTAATATATAAATTCTCAATTGGAATATGGTCTTCATCAGGAAGTAAATTGAGCCTTACTAATTCTTCTATTGATGATGGATACTGATTACGCTTATATACATCTTTATATTTTTTAATTCTAATCCCAAAATCTAAGAACACTTTCACGTCGTATTCAAGATCTTCTAATAATACTATATTGCCCCCTACTTCATTCACACCCCCTAACAAGGTGAGTCTTACTGATTTTTCTGTCTTCCCCATTTGGAATCATTCAATGATAGGATGATGTTCAATATGTATATGTTTAATATTTGAATATTACAAGATTCTTGCAGATGGTCCGTAGATGTATTTGTCTTTTAATATTAAATGAAATATTTCTGCCCTTTTATTATGTTTGTCTCAGCATTTTCATACTTAAATAGTTCTGGCTTTTCAGTATGAATTGGAAAAATTTTCTTGGGCTTAATTTTATTTATCATCTCTCTGATATGAATGCCCGGAGCATGACCAGACGCGTGATATTTCTCTCTTTCAAATTGTAAACTGAATTTCGATATCCAATTCATAAGAACTTTCTCTTCAAGCTCTCCCTCCTCGTCAAAAGGCTCTGTCTTAAGATTGAAAAAATAACTATCTTTCGGTGGACAGATGTCAATTAACTCGTTAAGTTCGTAAAAATTAAGTTGCAACAAATAATCGCTCGGATTTTCTTTTATATCACATGCCTTAACTAATATTTCCTCGCCATATTCCGTGGAATAAAAAACATCCGAAGGTGGTCTTGTCCATTCAACATCATAGGATACATGATATTTAGTCTTAGTATAATCATCATCAGAATAAATCATATTGTTTTTACGAGGTAAGTATATCTTCACATTGTCTTCTTTTAAAATTCCTTTTATCATTAACGAATCAAAATTTTGTAAATTGTGAATTGTATACGCCAACTTCGGTTGAATTACTAAAACTCGGTTTAAATCCTTGGTAAGTTGATAGACGGTAAGAAAGCGCGAAATAGACTTCCACGGAAAAGATGCTATTATCAATTTCTTTGATAGGTTTTTATCTTTCTCCAATGAAGCAATAATATTGTGATAAACATCACTTTCACTGACTTCTGTATCATCATCAATTCTGGTCCCTTCTGTTATTAAAATGTCTGGATTAGAACCAACTTTGTTTAAAAAATCTTCGGAATTTTTCTTCTCATGGTCATGTCCATGAAACCTTATATCGCCGGTATATATTATCGTCTTTCCACTCTTTGTTGTGACTTTAAACGCCATCGCACCAGGGACCGAATGATCGACCGGGTAAACCTCTATTTTGAAGATGCCTTTTCCTTCCGGAATTTCTATAGGCTCATTTGGAGCGATTATTTCTAATAATCTTTTCTTTTTGCTTTTCTTTTTATATATAGAACCCGGAAAAAAGCTCCTATCACTTCTTTCTCCCTTCTCACGATAACTATAATTTAAAAAATCATAATCCGAAAGGTCGCAAATGATTTCTAATAGTCGTTTTGTAATTTCAGAACAATAAATAGGAAT